>NZ_PYTV01000006.1:0-313529 GCF_003028475.1 Stenotrophomonas sp. Nf1
ACGCGCCGGTGTTCTTCCACGTGGTGCGGTACTACTGGAAGGCGGGCGGCGGCGGGTGATTCTCTGGAGCCGGTAGTGCCGGCCGCTGGCCGGCAACGGCAACGGCAACATCCTGCAATCGCTGATGGGGTTGCCGGCCAGCGGCCGGCACTACCCGGGCGCGCGCCTATGCGCCGGTGTTCTTACACGTGGTGCGGTATTGCCGGAAGGCGGGCGGCCGCGGGTGATTCGGCCGGGGTTTGATCCACGCATGGCGTGGATCTACCGGAACCCGGTGGACCCGGCATCGGTAGCGCCGGGCCATGCCCGGCGGGCGGCGCTCAGGCGCTGATGCCGTATTCCTTCAGCTTCTTGCGCAGGGTGGCACGGTGGATGCCCAGCATCGCCGCGGCGCGGCTCTGGTTGCCTTCGCAGTGGTTGAGCACCTCCACGAACAGGGGAATCTCCATCTCGCGCAGCACGATCTCGTAGACATCGTCCGCGTCGCAGCCATCAAGGTCACGCAGGTAACGGCGCACGGACTGGGCGACGTGTTCACGCAGCGGTGGCCGGGGAGCGCCACGACTGTTGTCAGGACGAGAGAGGACAGCGTTCAAGGGGGTTCCCGATCTGTGTTGCCCGTGCGCGCGGGGCGCGCGGCCGGACGAGGTGGTGGCGGCCAGTCTAGCGCGAGCGTGCCCGACCTGCCACGGCTGGTCGTCTCTGACCTGTCACAGGAAGTCGAAGGTGAATGCGACGGTGGACGCGGCCGGTTCCTGCACGCGGAAGGCGATGCGTGCGCTCTGGCCGGGCTCCAACAGGGCCGCGCCTGGGCTCTCGCCCAGATACTGCGCGGGAGCGAACACGCCACTGCCGATCACCCGTCCATCGGCATCGGACAGCGACAGGCGCAGGTCCGGCCACGCCTGTGCCCAGCGTGCATCGTTGCGGATGCTGGCCTGCACCTGCAGCACGCCGGGCTGCCCGGGCAGCGGGCGGATCTCGCGACTGGTCATGGTGAACGCAGCAGGCTCGTGCCAGGCCGGCAGGTCACAACGCAGCACGCCGCACAATGCGCTCAACCAGCCGCGGTTGCCGGCGTCGGCGGCCAGCCGCGCGCGATCGGCCAGTACGCTCTGCAGCAACAGCAGCAGCGCCAGACCGGCCACCAGTGCCCAGTGCCAGCGCGGCGTCGGTAGGGTACGGGCGCGCGCGGTGCCGAGGAAGCTCGGGGTGTCGCGCACGGCTGCCGGTACCGGTGTCGCCGCGACATCGGGCGGGTCCAGCGTCGCATCGTCTTCGATGACCGCCGCATCGGCGTGCAGCGCGTCGGTTACCTGCGGTGCCGCCACCTGCAGCGACGCCTCAGGCGACGCCTCGGGGGGGCTGGCCGGCGTGTCATTGGCCACCGGGTCCGGTGCGTGTGCATCACCTGCAGGTGCGGCGGCACGCTCCGGCGTGGCGTGCAGGAACGTGGCCAGGGGGCGGCGCGGCGGGTTCGGCTCGGACATGCTCAGGGCGCGGGCTCGGATCCAGCGGTCATTCAACCACGATCAGGCGCGGCGCACGCCGGTGATACGCATCCAGTCGCCATCCTGGGTGGCCTGCAGATCGTCGAACCAGGCGGCATACCGCTGCAGCAGTTCGCCTTCCTGGCCGTGCAGGATGCCGGACAGCGCGATGCGGCCCGCCGGGGTCACGCGCGCGGCCAGCAGTTCGGCCAGCGCGTCCAGGGCCGAGGCGAGGATGTTGGCAACCACGATCGGATAGGTGGTGACCGGTTCGTCCTGCGGCAGGTAGACGTGCATGCGTGCCTGCTCGCCGTTGCGTTCGGCGTTGTCGGCGGTGGCGACCAGGGCCTGCGGATCGTTGTCCACGCCGATCGCTTCAGCCGCGCCCAGCTTCAGCGCGGCCAGCGCCAGGATGCCCGAGCCACAGCCGAAGTCGAGCACGCGCTGGCCCTGCAGCAGGCCGTCCACGGCCAGCTGGTCCAGCCAGCGCAGGCACAGCGCGGTGGTCGGGTGGGTGCCCGAGCCGAAGGCCAGGCCCGGATCCAGCCGCACCACGGCGGCGTCGGCGGTCTGCGCGGCGTCCGGCAGTTCATGGTTCCACGGCACGATCCAGGTACGGCTGCCGAAATCCATCGGCTGGAACTGGTCCAGCCAGGCGCGTTCCCAGTCTTCGTCCTCGACGGCACGGAAGCTGCCGCCGCTCCAGTCCAGCTCCGGATCGAAGGCTTCCAGGGCGGCCAGCAGCAACAGCGCATTGCTGTCGGCGGGGAACAGCGCGCTCAGCACCAGGGTGTCCCACAGCGGCGTCTCACCCACGCCCGGCTCGAGGATGGCCTGTTCGTTGCTGGTGTCCGCCTCGGCATCGAGCAGCGTGACCGCCAGCGCGCCCACGTCCTCCAGCGCGTTCTCATAGCGGGGCTGGGTGGCTTCGGTGCAACGCAGGGTCAGTTCCAGGAACGGCATGGCGGTGGGGGGCAATGGCGGGAAAGGGGGCCATGCTAGACCATCGGGGCGTCTCCGTATTGCCTGAGATGCCGCTGCCGGATGAACGGGGCCGGTTCAGACAGGCCTGCCGGGCCTTGCTAAACTCGGCGCTTTCCTGTGCGCCGTGAACGATCACCGCTGCTGATGGCCTTGGCTCCGACCCTCAAAACCTGGTTGCTCGTGCTGCCGGCGGTGGCCGTGCTGGGCGTGGCCGGGTATCGGGCCAGCGGCCACGCGGTGGCGCCGTCCGCCGTGCGGGCGGACGCACCGGGTGTGGTCCCGGCCGTGGACACCACCGCCACGTTGCCCGTGGTGCCCGAGGCGCTGGCGCGCCGGCTGGCCACCTTCGAGCGCAGCGATGCGTTGCCGTCGGGCCTGCCGCTGGACCTCCGGGCCGACATCGAAGATGCCAACGACCTGTACGCCTACGCGCAGCGCCTGCGGGCCCAGGCCGATGGCGGCAATCACGAGGCGCGCTGGATGCTCAGCCGGGTGTACGACTACTGCGCGCAGTACGCTCTCGACCCCGGCGGCTACCGCCTGGACAACAACGTGTTGAGTGGACTGGGGTTGACCGCCGCGCCGGCCATGGTCGAGGCACGCGAGCGCGTCGCGCAGCGATGCGGTGGCTTCGTGCCGGGCGACAAGCTGGGTGCGGCGCTGGTGTTGTCCGAACGTCGCAAGGCCGCCGCCCAGGGCAACCTGGCCGCCGAGGCGTCGCTGTTCGCAGAAGGCGAACCGCTGCATGACACGCCTGAGTACCGTCGTGACCTGGTCGAGCGCGTGCGTACCTCGCGTGACCCGGAGGCCTACATGGCCATCGCCCCGGGCATGGGCGTGCGGGCGGCCGGCGACAGCGCGCTGGACGGCCTGGTGGCCGGCGAGCAGCTGAGCGAACTGGCCTGGCGGCTTGCCGCCTGCGAACTCGGTCTACCGTGTGGGGCCGACAGTGTGCTGGTCAACAGTTTTTGTGCGAACGGAGGGATCTGTTCGCAGGATGGGACGCAGGATTTCCGGGATTTCGTATATGACGCTGCGGTATCACCGCAAGGTGCTGGGAAGATGAAGGAATGGATCAAGCGATTGATTGGAAAGAGGGACGGGCGATGAACTACCGTCGATTCCTGCACGGGGCCAAGTTCTGGTTCTGGGTGGCGCTGTTTGTGGCCTACTCGGCCGGTGCCGTTGGCCTGTTGATGATCGATACCTATGAGGACCGCTACCGGCATCTGTCGAAGGTGGAGCTGACCACGGTCAAGACGCCAGAAGACGTACGCCGCGCCGGTGCCAGCCAGGTGGCCGCGGTCTATCGTGCGCAGACCGGCATGCCGTTCACCTCGCTTCCGGCGGGCAGCACCTTCCAGGTGGTGTGGCCGGATGGCTCGACCGAGACCATGGTGATCGTCGATCCGAGCTCGCCCAACGGCGTACGCCCGCTGGCGAAGTCGCAGATTCCGGCGACGGCGGCCGACAAGCGCTGACCCTGTCTTTGTAGAGCCGAGCCATGCTCGGCTCCACGAGAATAGAAAAAGGGCGGGGAAATCCCCGCCCTTTTCATGTCCAGCATCTGCTGCCGATCAGGTCAGCGCGATCGGCTTGTTCTTGCGTTCGGCCAGGCGCTTTTCCAGGTAGTGGATGTTCTGGCCACCGGCCTGGAAGCCCTTGTCACGCATGATCCGCTGCTGCAGGGCGATGTTGGTCTTGATGCCATCGACCACCATCTCGCTCAGCGCCACCCGCATGCGGGCGATGGCGGTTTCGCGGTCCGGGCCGTGCACGATCAGCTTGCCGATCATCGAGTCGTAGTTCGACGGCACGCGGTAGCCACTGTAGATGTGGGTGTCCACGCGCACGCCGGGGCCGCCCGGCGGATGGAAGCCGGTGATGGTGCCCGGGCTCGGCACGAAGGTTTCAGCGTCTTCGGCATTGATGCGGCACTCGATGGCATGGCCGGTGAGCACCACGTCGCTCTGCTTGATCGACAGCTTCTGGCCGGCGGCGATCTTCAGCTGCTCGGCCACCAGGTCGATGCCGGTGACCATTTCGGTGACCGGATGTTCCACCTGGATGCGGGTGTTCATTTCGATGAAGTAGAAGCGGCCGTCCTCGTACAGGAACTCGAAGGTGCCGGCGCCACGGTAGCCGATGCGCACGCAGGCTTCGGTGCACACCTTGCCGATCTGCTCGCGCTGTTCGGCGCTGATGCCCGGCGCCGGCGCTTCTTCCACCACCTTCTGGTGGCGGCGCTGCATCGAGCAGTCGCGCTCACCCAGGTGGATGGCGTTGCCCTGGCCGTCGGCCAGCACCTGGATTTCCACATGGCGCGGATTTTCCAGGAACTTCTCCATGTAGACCTCGCCATTGCCGAACGCGGCCTTGGCCTCGCTCTTGGTGGTTTCGATCGAGGTCTTCAGCGAGGCTTCGGCGTGCACCACGCGCATGCCGCGGCCGCCACCGCCGCCAGCTGCCTTGATGATGACCGGGTAGCCGATCTCACGGGCGATCTTGGTGTTGGCCACGATGTCTTCGCCCAGCGGGCCGCCCGAGCCGGGTACGCACGGCACGCCGGCGGACTTCATCGCGCGGATGGCTTCGACCTTGTCACCCATCATGCGGATGGTGTCGGCCTTGGGGCCGATGAAGATGAAGCCGGACTCTTCCACGCGCTCGGCGAAATCGGCGTTTTCCGACAGGAAGCCGTAGCCCGGGTGGATGGCCTGCGCGTCGGTGACTTCAGCGGCGGCGATCAGTGCCGGAATGTTGAGGTAGCTCTGCGGCGACGGTGCCGGGCCGATGCAGACCGACTCGTCGGCCATGGCCACGTGCTTGAGGTTGCGGTCGACCGTGGAGTGCACGGCCACCGTGCGGATGCCCAGGGTGTGGCACGCGCGCAGGATGCGCAGCGCGATCTCCCCTCGGTTGGCAATGACGACTTTGTCGAGCATGGCGTCCGCCCCTTAGCCGATCACGAACAGCGGCTGGTCGAACTCCACCGGCTGGCCGTTCTCGCCGAGGATGGCGACGATGGTGCCGGACTTGTCGGCTTCGATCGGGTTGAACATCTTCATCGCTTCGATGATGGCCAGGGTTTCGCCTTCCTTGACCTGCTGGCCAACGGTGACGAAGGCCGGCTTGTCCGGGGCCGCCGAAGCGTAGAAGGTGCCGACCATCGGCGAGCGCAGCACGTGGCCTTCCGGCAGCGCCGGGCCCGGCTTGGCGGTGCCGCCGGTGGAGGCTTCGGTCGGCGACTGCATCGGCATCGCCTGCGGCGCCGGGGCGGCCGGCGCGGCATACACCGGCGCGGCGACCGGGGCGGCATAGCCGGCCACCGGGGCGCGCGACAGGCGCACCGACTCTTCGCCTTCCTTGATTTCGATTTCCGCCAGGTTCGACTCTTCCAGCAGGTCGATCAGCTTCTTGATTTTGCGCAGATCCATGAGGGCCTCTTTGATATCTATCTAGGTGAGGAGAGCGCCGTGTGGCGCCCGGGTCGACAATCAGGTGGCGGACACCCGCAGCAGCGCCGCATCCATTGCGTAGCGGTAGCTGTCGGCGCCGAAGCCGCAGACCACGCCCACCGCCTTGTCACTGAAGTAGCTGTGCTGGCGGAACGGTTCGCGGGTATGCGGGTTGGACAGGTGGATCTCGATGAACGGCACCGCCACCGCCGCCAGCGCATCGCGCAGGGCAACCGAGGTGTGGGTGAAGGCGGCGGGGTTGATCAGGATGAAAGCGGTTCCGTCGTTGCGCGCGGCCTGCACGCGGTCCACCAGCACATGCTCGGCGTTGGACTGCAGGCTGTCCACGACATGCCCGGCGGCCGATGCCTGGGCGGCCAGGGCCTGGTCGATGTCGGCCAGCGTGGTGTGGCCGTAGACCTCCGGC
The DNA here is from genome assembly GCF_003028475.1 of Stenotrophomonas sp. Nf1. NCBI lineage: Bacteria > Pseudomonadati > Pseudomonadota > Gammaproteobacteria > Lysobacterales > Lysobacteraceae > Stenotrophomonas > Stenotrophomonas sp. Nf1. Next base: position 6,360 of record NZ_PYTV01000006.1, read on the forward strand.
TCGCGGGTGCCGAGCAGGTTGAGGTTGGGGCCGTGCAGGACCAGCAGCTTCGCCATGGGATCCGGAAGACGGGAAAGGGCGGCAGTCTGGCGGAAGCGGTGGATGCTGTCCAGTTCGGCGAAGTTTGGCGCGTTTCAATCGTGCGTTTGAAATTCGCCGAAGCGCTTGTGGCCGTATGCGGCGCGCCAGATCAAGGCGTGCTGAACGCCATGTGGGCGGGGGATATGTGCACGTAGACCGATGATGGCGGCAGGTCGGTTGATCCATGCCATGCGTGGATGAAGAAGCTCGGTGCGCAGCAAGCTACGCACCCACCGGAGGGGGGCTGCGCACCCACCGGAAGGGTGCCATGCACCCCACCAGAAGCGCGGGTCAGGTCTCCAGCGGCAGCGTGGGCACCACGTTCGGGAACACCTCTTCCAGCGGCTCCCGCTCGCCCGGCGCCGGCGCCGGCCAGTTGTAGGCGTTCACCGGCTGGGCCCGGTTCACCCACAACGCGTAGTACAGGTGATCGGCGCGGCCATCACCGGTGTTCGGGTGGATCAGGATGGTCAACCCCAGGCTGTTGAGCTGCAGCCACGGCACCAGCACCGGCAGCAGATCGTTGGTGAAGCCGAAGTAGAACGAGGGGGTGACGTGCGGCCCGCGTGGTTCGAGGTTCCAGTTGCCCAGCTCCACCGGGAAGCGCTCGACCGCCCAGCGCCGCAGCAGCGCGGCCTTCTCGAAGCTGTCCTCATCGAAGTAGATGTGCGCGTGATAGCTCTTGATGTCGGTGTAGGGGCGCGGCGTGCGGGGCAACGTGGCTTCGCCGGGGCGCACACTGGCCGGGCGCGGGGTGGGTTCGCCCGCGGTCGCCTCGCCCCAGGGGCTGCGGCCCTTGGGCGCCGGCGGCACGATGGCGCGGAAGCCGGGACGGCCCGGCTCGGTGGTGTTTACGGCGGCGACGCCATGGGGCGTTGCCGCCGCCGTTGATGCACTGGCCAGGCCGCCGGCGGCCAACCCGGCCGAGGCGATCAGGCGCCGCCGGCTGGGCGAAAGCAGGTCGGCCCACTGGGCGTCTTCGTCACCAGCGTCGATGGCGACGTCGGTCGGGGGAGGCAGGTCAGCGTGCATGCGGGGTTCCGTGGCGACAGCGCGGGGGCGACAAGGCACGCTCGGGCAGGCCGGCCGGTGGCGTCCAATAAGCAGGCGGCATCACCTCATGCAGGTTCCCGCCGGTGCCATTGAGCCTGGGCACGGGCCGGGCTAGGGTGCAGGGATACCGCCCCGGAGCCCGCCATGTCCCTGTCCGATGCCGACACCCGGCGCAAGCGCGCGACCTTCCGCCAGCTGCACGCCGAAGGCTGCTTCGTGCTGCCCAATCCCTGGGACGTTGGCAGTGCACGCTATCTGCAGCGGCAGGGCTTCCTGGCCCTGGCCACCACCAGCGCCGGCTGCGCCTGGAGCGAAGGCCGGCCCGACGGCGCGGTTTCGCTGCAGGCCACGCTGGAGCACCTGCGGCTGATGGCCGCGGCGACGCCGCTGCCCTTGAATGCCGATTTCGGAGATGGCTTCGGTATGTCCCCGCCCCAGGTGGCCGAGGCGGTGGCGGCGGCCATCGACACCGGCATCGCCGCGCTGTCGATCGAGGATGCCAGTGGCGTGACCGACGCGCCGCTGCGCCCGATCGATGACGCGGTGGCGCGCCTGCGTGCGGCGCGCGCCGCCATCGATCAGGCTGGGGGCGAGGTACTGCTGGTGGGACGTGCCGAGAACTTCTTCGTCGGCGTACCGGATCTGCACGACACGCTGCAGCGCCTGCGCGCCTATGCCGAGGCCGGTGCCGATGTGCTGTATGCGCCGGGCATCAGTACGCCGGAACAGATCCGCGCGGTGGTTTCCGCGGCAGGATCCACACCGGTGAACCTGCTGGTCGGTGGGCCCACGCCGCTCAACCTGCAGGACATCGCCGCACTCGGCGTGCGCCGGGTCAGCCTGGGCGGTGCACTGGCCCGCGCGGCGTGGGGAGGTTTGATGCAGGCCACCTGGCCGATCGTTCAGGACGGTCGCTTCGACGGTCTGCAACAGGCGGCCCCGGGCGCGGCACTGAACGCGCTGTTCCAGTAGCGGACAGCCAGTAGATCCATGCCATGCGTGGATGCAGGATGTCCGGTGCACAGCAAGCTACGCACCCACCGAGGAGCGGCGCCCGCATGCCGGTAGATCCACGCCATGCGTGGATGGATGCGCCGGAACGTACCGACGCCCCGCAAGTGCGCTACAGCGTTTCCACTCCGCCCTTGGGCAGGATCACGCCCGGTTCCAGTGCCGGCAACAGCTGCCGGAGCATCGCGGGATTGTCGATCAGCCCGGCGCCATCAAGGTAGCGCCACTGCGAAGTGCCGACCTGGCGCACGGCAACCATGAACGAGGTGCTGCGGATAGCGGTTTCGCGCACGCGCAGCAGTGACTGCCGCGGTACGAAGCAGACTTCCTCGTCATCGGCCGCATAGGTGCGGCCAGGTACTCCCGCTTCGTCGCTGATGATGACGACGCCCGCTTCGCGCAACGCCTTGATGGTGTCGCGGGTGGAACTGGCATAGACCTCATCGCCACCTGCGAGCCGCTTCAGGCTGGGATGGGTGCGCTCGATGATCAGTTCGGCATCGCCCTTGGCGAACGCCGCCAGCATTGCCTGCACATCCTGGCGCAGTGCGGCCGAATCGCCGGGACTCAATTCTCCGGCTGCGGCGGGAAACACGACCATGGCCAGCAACACGGCCAGCATCGGGGCAAACAGGCGTCGGCGCATCGTCGGCGATCTCCACGGGATGGGGCGCACTATACGGCGAACGCAAAAACAGCGTCCCATCGATGGCGCTGGTGATCCGGGCAATGCTACTTACTATTGGTAGGTAATGATTCCTGGAGATTTACCCATGCACAGCCTCATCGTCACCACCCACCCGGAAACCGGATCGCTCACCCATGCCATCGCCCAGCGCATCGGCGATGCCATCCGGGCCACCGACGCTGGCAATACCGTCACCCATGCCGACCTGGTCGCCGAAGGCTTCGATCCGCGATTCAACCGCGAAGACCAGGCGCTGTTCCGCGGCACCGGTGCGGTACCGGCCGATGTTGCCGCCGAGCACGCACGGCTGGACCTGGCCGATACGCTGGTGCTGGTCTATCCGCTGTACTGGTGGTCGTTCCCCGCCTTGTTGAAAGGGTGGGTCGACCGCGTGTTCACCCAGGGCTGGGCCTACCAGGACGGCGCCGACGGCAAGGTACAGAAGAAGCTGCAGCGCCTGCGCGTGCACCTGGTCGGCGTCGGCGGCGCCGGCGCGGCGATGATCGAGCGGCGCGGCTATGGCGCGGCGATGAAGACCCAGATCGACATGGGCATCTTCGACTACTGCGGCGCGCGCGTGTTGTCGTCCGAACTGCTGCTCGATGCCGATAGCGGTGCGGCCGCCGCGCATCTGCAGACCGCAGTGGAAATCGGCCGTAAAATCGGTACTCCGATGCACTGATCGCCGTGTTCCGCCGATGCCTGCCAACGCCGTCCCCACGCGCCGCCGCCTGACCCGCGAGCAACGTGCCCGCCAGCTGCTGGATGTGGCCTGGGCGCTGGTCGGTGAAGAAGGCACCGATGCGTTGACGCTGGGGCGGCTGGCCGAAGCGGCGGGCGTGACCAAGCCGGTGGCCTACGATCACTTCGTGACCCGTCATGGCCTGCTGGCGGCGCTGTACCACGACTACGACGCACGACAGACGCAGGTATTCCACGAGCGCATCGATCGCGCCCGGGCGCGGCTGGGCGATCGCGCCGCTGCCATCGCCTCGGGCTACATCGACTGCATCCTCAGCCAGGGCAGCGAGGTGCAGGGCATCCTGTCGGCGCTGGTCGGCGCGCCGGAACTGCAGGAGGTGCGGCGCTGCTACCAGCAGGACTTCATCGACAACTGCGAGGTATGGCTGGGCCCGTTTGCCGCGGACGGCACGGTGCCGCTGGCCGGCCGCTGGGCCATCCTGGGCGCGGCCGAAAGTCTGTCCGAGGCGGTGGCCGCCGGCGCACTGGACCAGGGCGTGGCCGAAGCCGAGCTGCAACGCCTGATCGTGGCGACGGTCAAACGACGCTGACCGGGCTCAGGCCTCGATGACGGCGCCGGCCAGCGTGGTGAAGCCGGTGGCCAGCTGTTCGCGCACCATCGCGTCGCGCGCCTGGCGGCTGTCCGAACCGAGCACCACCGTGATCAGGCGCACCGGCTGCGCCTGCCCGGGCAGCACCCGGCAGGCGGTGGCGGCCAGGCAGAAGCCGGCGGCCTGGGTGTAGCCGGTCTTCAATCCATCCACGCCTTCATCGCCCAGCAGCGCGTTCTGGTTGGAGCGGCTGAAGCGACCATGCGCGAACGCACGCTGCGCGGTGATGGCCAGGATCTGTGGATGGTCGGACAGCAGATGAGCCGCGAGCACCGCCATGTCGCGCGCGCTGGACGCATGCTGTGGCGTGGTGATGCCCGATACGCTGGCGAACCCGCTATCGCGCAGGCCAAGCCGGCGTGCGTGGTGGTTCATGCGCTGCAGAAATGCACCCTGCGATCCATCCAGGTGGCGCGCGATCGCCAGTGCGGCGTCATTGCCGGAGACGATCATCATCCCCTCCAGCAGGCGCGCCAGGGTGACCGTTTCGCCGGGTGCCAGGCCCATCCGCGTTTCATCAGCCGCGACCGCGTGCACGTCGTCGCCGGCGATGGTGACCGTTTCGTCCCACGAACGCCCGGTCTCTGCGATGCACGCATACACCGCGTAGGCGGTCATCAGCTTGGTCAGCGATGCGGGCGGTCGCACGGTGTCGGCGTTGTGCTGGTGGATCACCGCGCGGGTTGCAGCGTCAATGGTGATCGCAGAGAGCGGCGCGCGCGCCGGAGAAGAAGTCGGCATGGGGCAGCGATGGCAACGGTAGCTGCGCAGGGTAGCGCGCAGCGGCTGCATGAAGCTGCAACATTGAAACTTTATAACAGGTGGTCATCACGGGCCGCAGGTGGCCCGACAGGACCCACAATGAGCCCATTCCTTCCACGCCGCGGGCGCCATGCCCTGCTGCTGGCTGCACTGGCCGCAGTCGGCGGCTGCCAGCCGAACCTGCGCGCCGGTCCATCGGCGCCGGCTGCGGTCCAACCGTACAACGTGATCGTGATGATCAATGACGGCGCCGGTTGGGGCACCTGGGATGCGGCCGCCTACTGGCAGTACGGCAGCCGCGAGGGTGCGCCCTATGCGGCGTTCCCGCAGCGCCTGGCCGTGACCACCTTCCCTCTGAATTCCAGCAGCCAGCCGACCGGCGACACTGCGCAGACCCTTGGCTACGACGCGGCCAGGGCGTGGAATACCGAGGCGGTTCCCGCGCTGGACCTGCCGTTCGCCGGCTACCAGTACCTGGCCGCGGTGGCGACCGACAGCGCGGCGGCAGGTACCGCGTTGTCCGCGGGCATCAAGACCTACAACAACGCCATCAACGTGGACAACGAGGGCAGGGCGGTCGACTTCAACACCCTGCGCGCCAAGCGCCTGGGCATGGCCACCGGCGTGGTCACCTCCGTGCCCTTCGCGCACGCCACGCCGGCCGCGTTCGCCGCGCAGAACCCATCGCGCAACAACTATCACGCGATCGCGCACCAGATGCTGGCGCAGGGTCATATGGACCTGGTGATGGGCACCGGCGGCCCGGGTTACAGCGTCGATGGACGCGCCTGTGGCCAGGGCACGGCGGCTGCGCCGGCCGAAGGCTGCGCCAATCCGTGGGAGTGGGTCTCGCAGCAGGACTGGCAGCAGCTGGAAGCGGGCAGCACCATCGGCGGCAACCCGGCCGGGCCGTGGCGACTGATCCGCAGCAAGGAGGACTTCCTCGCGCTGGCGCAGGGCCGGCTGCCGGCAGACCGTCCGTTGATCGGCGTGCCGCGCGTGGCCAATACGCTGCAGCAGGCACGCCAGCGGCAGGTGCTGGGCCAGGATGCGAGCACGCCTTCGGGCGTGCGCAGGATCGACAGCGTGCCCGATCTGGCGACCATGACCCGTGGCGCCCTGCGGTTCCTGCAGCAGCGTTCGGCCAAGGGCCTGTTCCTGATGGTGGAAGGCGGCGCCACCGACTGGGCCGCGCACACCAGCGCCTGTGGCACCGAATGGCACTACGGCTCATGCAGCGACCAGCCGCAGTACGGGCGGCTGATCGAGGAAACGGTGGAGTTCAACGACGCGGTGGCGGCGGTGGTCGAATGGATCGAGCACAACGGCGGTTGGGAACGCAGCCTGCTGATCGTCACCACCGACCATGACAACAGCATGCCGATGGGGCCGGATGCGCAGAACATCGCGTTCGAACCGGTGCGCAACAACGGCCGTGGCCGCATGCCGGGGATGAGCTTCCGCCCCACCGGCAACCACTCCAACGCGCTGGTGCCGCTGTGGGCCAAGGGCGCCGGCGCGGAGCTGCTGGGCCAGCGCGTGCGGGGTGTGGATGCCGGCTACCGCCAGCATGTGCGCTGGAACGACGGCCGTTACATCGACAACACCGATGTGGCGGCCGCCGTGCAGGAAGCGCTGCAACGCTAGGGGAGTGCCGGCCGCTGGCCGGCAGCCTTGTGGTCCCGGCATTCGGAGGTTGCCGGCCGGCGGCCGGCACTACCGGGAGTGCAGGTGGACGGCGTTGCAGGCAGAGCGGCCAGCTGCCGCGCCAGCTCGGCGCTGGCGATGTGGCCATGCAGGAACAACAGGCTGCCGAAGATGTTCATGAGCGTGCCTCCACTTGAGTGGATTGCACGATACGGGCAGGATGGAGGGGCAAAAAGCGACATTTCCGCAAGCCTGACTTGAAAGAGGTTCAAGCCTTGTGACCCGTCCACCCTTGCATGCCCTGCAGGGCTTCGTCGCTGCCGCCCGGCTCGGCAACCTGTCGCGCGCGGCGGCGTCGATGAACCTCACGGTCAGCGCGCTCAGCCACCAGATGCGGCAGCTGGAAGAGCGCCTGGGCCAGCCGCTTTTGGTCCGCCAGGCGCGCGGCGTCGCCCTCACCCTGGAAGGTCAGCGCCTGCTGGACCAGGTCGGCCCACATCTGGATGCGATCAACGAAGCCTTCCAGCCGTATGCGGCGCGTGCCGAGCACGTGCTGACGATCAGCGCGGTGCCGTCGATGGCCAGTGCGTGGCTGGTGCCACGGCTGGGGCATTTCGTGGCTGCCCATCCGCAGATCGAGATCAATCTGCAGTCCAGCGAACGGCTGGTGGATTTCGAACGCCAGCGCCAGTTCGACGCTGCGCTGCGGCTGGGCGGTGGCCACTGGCCAGGGCTGGTGGTGGAGCCGCTGTTCGATGAGTGGCTGCTGCCGATGGCCAGCCCGGCACTGATCGAGCGCATGGGCGGCATCGACCGTGTCCCGCTCACGCAATGGCCGTTGCTGGGTGATCCCGACGGGGCGTGGGGCGCCTGGTTCGCCTTGAGTGGGCAGAGCCCGCCGCCCCGCTTCGTAGCGGTGCTGGATGATTCCGAAGCGCATCATCGGGCCGCGCTGGACGGCGTGGGTGTCGCCCTGGGCCGGGTCACGCGTGCGCGCCTGCTGCTCGACTCCGGCCAGCTGGTCGCGCTGTCCCAGCAGCGCCTGAAGACCGACTGGCCGCACTGGCTGGTGTACCCGCCACGCTCGGCCCATCACCGTGGTTTCCTTGCCTTCCGCGACTGGCTGCACGCGCAGGCGGCCGAGCACGTGCGGCATATGGCCGGCGTGCATCTGTAGAGTCGAGCTTGCTCGACTGTCTTCGTGCACAGCTGTCGAGCAAACTCGACTCTACGGGCCGGTAGTCGAGCACGCTCGATGCCACGGATTCACCGCACCAGGGTGACCGCTTGCCCCGCACGCGCGAAGGCTTCGCCCAGCAACGGGCCGGCCTTGATCGCTTCCACCTCGTCGAACAAGGCGCGCAACGCCTCGGCCGGGCGCGAGGCCGGTGCCGCAACCGCCTGCTGGATCGCGGTGAAACGATCGGCCAGCACGCGGTGGCCGGGATGCGCCTGCGCCCAGGCCGCCAGCGGCTGGCGCACCCCGGCGGCGGCATCCAGGTGCTGCTGGTCGAACAGGGTGATGGCCGCGGCCGAAGTCTCCGCGCGCTCGATCGCGGCGTGGCGCAGCTCGCGGCTGAGGAACAGGTCGTAGGCCGCGCCGCAGCCGACTGCGATGCGCAGGCCGTCGCGGTCAAGATCGGTCACCCGCTGTGCCGGGCTGTCTTCGCGCACCAGGTAGGTGCCTTCAATCTCCACATACGGCGCACTGAAGGCGATGTGGTCGGCGCGTGCCGGATCGATCGCCAGGAAGGCCAGATCCCAGCCGCCCTGCGCGGCTGCGGCGACCACCGAAGCCGCGGCGTCATGGCAGGTGAAACGTGCCTGCACGCCCATGCGCTGTGCCAGCGCCGTCGCCAGTTCCAGTGATGGCCCGCGTGGTGAACGCGCATCACCCTGCGCGAGCACGGGATTACCGAGATTGATCGCCACGCGCAGGAATCCCTGCGGCGCCAGCGCGCTTCGATGGTCGGCCAGGGACATGCAGGGCTCCGCGGGAAGGGGAGCTCCAGCATGCCAGCGCCGGTGTCCGCGCGGCGTCGACTCAACCGCGTGCAGCGAACGTGCCGTGGAAGCCCAGTGGCACCGCGTAGGGCAGCCAGGCCTGTGCCAGGGGGCCATCGTCCAGGTGGCGCGCGTCGAGTACCGCCAGACCGCTGCGCTGGTTCACCGGATCGAGCAGGGTGCCGATCAGCCAGCCGTCGTCGGCATTGCGGCTGCCCGGGCGCGGCACGAACACGTGTTCCTCGGCCATGATGTCCGGCCCGTAGTGCCACAGCTGGCGGCGTCCACGCTCGATGTCGAACGCCGCCACCGCGTTGAAGTACGGCGCGGTGGCCGGGCCGTCGATGGTAGGTGCGTACAGCCGCGCACCCCGCGTGTTGGCCGAACGCGGGTCGAACAGCGGGAACTCCACCGCGCTGATGCCCAGCGATTCCCAGCGCGCCTGCCCACGGCGCAGGTCCAGGTGCAGCTCGACCAGGCTGGCACCACTGTTGGCCGCATGCGCGCCGTCCCCGGCCATCGCCTCCTTCATCGGCGAGCGCGCTTCGTTGATGTCGTCGTGGCGCACCGCGCGCAGCACGATGCCACCCTCGCGGGTGAAGGCATCGCCGAAGTGATAGATCGCGGCGAACGGCGCCTCGAGCCACTGCGCCTTGTCCGGCGCATCCTTGGCCACCACCGCGATGCGTGCCGGGCGCTGCGGCGCGAACTGCATGCGCTCGAAGAAGCTGCCGCCGGTGCCGGTGAAGTCGAACGGCATCAGCACGAACACCAGGTGCTGCTCGGTCATCGCAAAGGCATGCAGGTAGCCATGTTCCGGCGTTTCAATCACATTGGCACTGCGCAGCTGGCCGTCCTTGCCGATGTGCCAGATCAGCAGGCCGTGGCCTCCCATCAGACTGATCGAACCGAAGTTCCACACGCTGCCATCGCGGTCCGGCAGCGGATGCGCCGAGAATGGCAACGCCGCCAGATCCGGGCGCCAGGTGACCGGGCCAAGGGTCTGCAGCGAATCGGGGTCCACTTCGAACGCCGAGCCGGATTCGCACAGCGCGAACAGGCGGCCATTGATCATCGTCACCGAGGTGTTGGCCACGTTGACGTCATCGTTGTTGCGCACCGCCAGGGCACCGGGAACGTGGGTGCCGGCCGCCGGGTACTGAAAGCGGCCGGCCTTCTGTTCACGGCTGAACTTCGGCGTAGCGACCATGCGCCCCTGATGGGTCAGGCTGCCATCGCCGTTGAAGCGCCAGCCATGCACCATGCCATCGCCATCGAACCAGTGGTCGTAACGGAAGCCATCGCGCTCGGTCCAGGCCGGGCCATTGCGGTACAGCGTGCCCGCGAGGCCAGCCGGCAGCCGGCCCTGCAGTTGCACGGTGGCCGGGCCGAGGCTCTCGCCGGTGACGCTGCGCCAGCCGAGCAGCCACGGGTGTTCCTGCAGGCCCTGCGCGAAACGGGCCGGGTTACCGGCGAAGGCGGGCGCGCTGCGCAGTGCGGTGGCGCCCAGGGCCAGGCAGGCGCTGCTGCTGAGCAGGGTACGGAGGAAGCGGCGACGGTCCATGGTGGCCTCGGGTCTGGATGCAGGAATCAGCGCAGAGTGATGTCGATGGCAGCGCCGGCAGCCGGCACGGTCACGCGCGCTTCGTCGAAGGACGGCTTGCGCATCACCTGCGGGTTGTTGCTGAAGCCATAGCCTTCCACCGGCATGCCGACCAGGTTGGTGTCGAGCTTGCCGTTGTCGTTCTCGTCGTGGCTGAGCAGCACCGCGTAGCTGCCGGCTGGCAGGTTCTTGAACAGGAAGTGGGCGCTGTCGCCGCTGGGCCTGGCCTGCTGCGCCTGCACCGGTGCGGCCTTGCCGTCCCACGCGCTGGCGCTGTCGACCAGGGCGACGCGCAGGGTGCCGGTCTGCGCACGGACATCGTGCACGGTCACTGCCAGATCGGCGGCATGGGCACTGCCGGCCAGGGCCAGGGCAGTCAGGGCGGTGCTGAGCAGGGCGGTGCGGATCATGGCAGTGGCTCCGGAAGTGGGTGGTGTGCTGCGGTGTGGAGCCAGTCTGCGCGGGGCGTGGTGCCGGGTTCAGGGCCAGTGGTCATCGATTCGACGTGCCAGAAGTCACTTTCTGCGCCGGACCCATTGCCGGTTGCGGGCGCGCCCGTCAGCATCGGGCCATGCCCAGCCTGTTCCGCCACCTGTTGCGTCCGCTCAGCCTCGCCGGTCTGGCCACCGTGCTGGTGGTGGGCCTGTCGTTCGGCGTGCAGGGCCCCGCCACCGGCCTCAGCCAGGCGTTGCTTGCCGCGTTCCTGCTGCTGTTCGTGGTGCATGGTTGGGCCGCCATGCCGACCGGCGCGCGTGCGTTCGCCGCACTGCTGCAGGCCGTACTGGCGGTCGCCCTGGTCGCGCTGCAGCCGCGTACCGGCACGGCGCCGGTGCTGCTGGTAGTGCTGGTCGCGCAGCTGGCCGAGCATTGGCCGGCGCGCTTCATGCTGGTTGTTGCGGTGTTGGCCAACCTGGCGTTGTACGCGGTGCTTCGCCACAGCGGTTTCACCCAGCCGCTGCTGGTGGTGCTGCTGTATGCCGGCTTCCAGGCCTTTGCCGCGTTGACCGCCCACTACGCGCGTCGTAGCGCACTGGCCCGCGACGCGCTGGCCCGGGTCAATGCCGATCTGCTGGCGACCCGCGCGCTGCTGGCCGACAGTGCCCGCGATGCCGAGCGCCTGCGCCTGGCGCGTGAGCTGCACGATGTGGCCGGCCACAAACTCACCGCGATGCGCTTGAACCTGCGCGCACTGGCGGCGGATCCGGCACTGGCCGGGCGCGAAGGACTGGTGCTGGCCGAGCAGCTGTCGGGCGAACTGCTCGGCGATATCCGCCAGGTGGTGCAATCGATGCGCGATGATCGCGGCCTCGACCTGGCCACCGCACTGCATGCGCTGGCCGCGCCATTCCCACGCCCGGCGCTGCAACTGCACATCGGCGAGGGCGTGCGCGTGACCGACCCGCTGACCGCCGAGACCGTGTTGAGGCTGGCGCAGGAAGCGCTGACCAATGCCGCCCGGCATGGCAACGCAGGCACGGTATGGCTGACGATCAACCAGGAGAACGCGCAGTTGCGTATCGATATCCGTGATGACGGCCAACGCGCCGAGCGCATCCGTGAAGGCAACGGCATCGCCGGCATGCGCGAGCGTCTGGCCGCGGTGCGCGGCCAGCTGGAACTGGCCCGCACCGCGCAGGGCGGCATGCACCTGACCGCGTGGTTGCCAGCATGAGCGGTGGCGCGATCCGTGTTGCCCTGGCCGATGACCAGGCGCTGGTCCGTGCCGGCTTGCGCGCGTTGCTGCAAGGGTTGGGCGTGGAGGTGGTGCTGGAGGCTGAAGACGGCCAGGCACTGCTCGATGCACTGGCGGCGCAGACGGTTGATGTGGTGCTCAGCGACATCCGCATGCCCGGCATGGATGGCATCCAGGCCCTGCGCCAACTGCGTGCGCGCGGTGACACCACGCCGTTGCTGCTGTTGACCACCTTTGACGAAAGCGATCTGCTGCTGCGGGCCAGCGAAGCCGGTGCGCAGGGATTCCTGCTCAAGGACGCGGCTCCGGCCGACCTGCGTGAGGCGATCGAGCGCGTTGCCGCCGGTGAGACGCTGCTGCTGCCGGTCAGTACCGAACCGGTACGCGCCCGCTATCGTTTCCACGATGAAGCGCCGCCCACCGACACCTTCGGCGAGCGCGAAGTGGCGATCCTGCGGCTGCTGGCCGGAGGCTACAGCAACAAGGAGATCGCGCGCAGTCTGTTCCTGGCCGAAGGCACAGTGAAGAACTATGTCTCGGCCATCCTCGACAAGCTGGGCACCCGCGACCGCACCCGCGCGGTACTGAAGGCGATTACCCTGCGCATCATCTGAGTGGAAGGCAGAAGGCGACGCATGAACCCGATCCTGCACGTTGAAATACCCACCATTGACCTGGAACGGGCCATCGCGTTCTACCAGCGATGGCTGCAGGTGGACGTGGATGCGCCGATCCTGCTGCATGACTGCCGCATGGCGTACCTGCCGTTTTCGGATGACGCAGGGGGTGCCAGCATGGCGCTGGTGCAGGGCGCGGACTACCGGCCCTCCGAGCTGGGCGCGCGCATCTACGTTGGCGTGGGCGATGTGGATGCCAGCCTTGAGCGCGCATTGCTGGCCGGCGCCGAACTGCGCTTCGGCCCGGCCGACGCCGGCGACTGGCGCGTGGCCGAGATCCGCGACAGCGAAGGCAACCGCATCGCGCTGCAGTCGCCCGCCGTTCCGTAGCGTCGAGCTTGCTCGACGGCTGTTGATTCCCCTGCCCATTCCCCAGTCGAGCAAGCTCGACGCTACAACATCGCGGCGCGCGAGCGCTCTCGTAGAGTCGAGCTTGCTCGACTGCTGTTGATTCCACCGCCGACGCCCCAGTCGAGCAAGCTCGACGCTACCTTGTAGAGCCGAGCGCACGCTCGGCTGCTGTCGATTCCTCTGCCCATTCCCCGGTCGAGCAAGCTCGACGCTACAACATCGCGGCGCGCGAGCGCTGCAGCCAGTCGTTGATCGCCGGGTCCAGCCGCGGGTCGTCCGGCAGCTGCACGCCGAAGCGCTGTTGCAGCACGTCGCGCACGTCACCGACATCGTGCAGTGGGCGCTTGTCCGGCGCCTGCCCGGGCCGGTACTCGGTGTAGTTGCCGCTGCCGATCGTGCGGCGCCAGTCCGGCCCGGTCAGTGACGCACGCAGCTGGCCCGGAAAGCTGGAATCAGGATGGGTGCACACGTACCAGTTGCCCACCACGTTGTCGATCGGCGCAGGCGCCTGCAGGTCGAACCGGTACATCGCGCGCCACTCGTTGCTGGATTCGACCGACAGCACGAAGTCGCCCTCGTCCGGCAGGCGCTGCAGCCGGTAACGCTCGTGCGGCGTGGACTGCGGCTGCGCATCGTGCAGGCGCAGCGGCACGGTGGGGGTCAGGCTGCCGAACCCGGCATCCACCAGCCAGTCATCACCGTCCACCCGCACGCGCAGCAGCAGGTGGGTGCGCGCGGTCAGCTCGCCGTCCTGCGCGGCCAGCAGCACGCGCGCGCTCAACGGTTGTGCATCGAAGCAAAGCGCCTGCAACAGGGCCAGCAGGCCGCCATTGAGCTCGAAGCAGTAGCCACCCCGACGCGCGTCGAGCAGCTTGCGTTGCACGCTGTCCAGGTCGATCGGTACCGCATCGCGCAGCAGGCAGCTGAGGGTCTCGAACGGCAGCAGTGCGTTGTGGCGCTGCTGCAGCAGGGTCAGCCCGGCCAGCGTCGCGGGTGGCGGCGCATCCAGCTGCAGGCGTTGCAGGTAACGGGGGATATCGAGCGTGGCCATGGCGGCACCGGGCGGGGGAGGGAGGTCCACTGTGCTCCCCCAACCGGGGTTGAGGTCAAGCGCGGCCGCGGTGTCATCCCGCCGTCGCCTGCGCCCGGTACAAAGGCCGCGTGCGCTGGCAAGCGCGGGCAGACATCGAACACAGCCCTAAAGATGCATCGATTCCGGCCGATAAAGGTGCGTCTTTCTGCCTGGAGCCTGTCATGTCGGCCGTCGTTCCCCACCTCCGGTCCCTGCGCACGCGTCTTGCCACATGGCGCAGGGTGTTCCCCGGCCTGCTGCGCTGGTTGCAGCCGCACCGGCTCAGCGTGGCCAACAAGCTCAAGGCCACCCTGTGGGTCTGCGGCCTGGGCCTGGTGGCGATCGCCGCCGTCTACGCCTGGACCGGACACACCAGCGCGCAGGCCGCGCGCAACCAGGCCAGCTACCAGCATGGCAGTGATCTGGCTGCCCGCCTGGCCACCCGCGTGGCCGAAGCCCGCCGGTTGCAGACCCAGTATGCGCGGAGTTTCGATGACGCGGACCGCGATCAGCTGCTGGCCACGCAGAAGGCGCTGCAGGCGGACCTGCGGGCATTGCGGGCGATGCCGATGGACGCCGGCCGGCGCAAGGCACTGCAGGCGCTGGCTGAAGCGGTGGACGCCTTCTCGCAGGGGGTGGCTGCACTGTTCGAGCGCGTGGATGAAATGGGACGGGGTGAGGCCGGGCTTGCCGCGCAGCTGCAGCAGGCCGCTGATACGTTGCAGGCCCAGGTGGATGCGCTGCAGCGACCGGCACTGGCGCTGACGCTGCAGAAGATGCGCCGCCAGGAGGCGCTGTTGCTGCTCGACGGCGACGCGGCCCACGCTGACCGTGCCAGCGAGGAAAAGCTGCCGTTCGACCTGGCGTTGGCCGGACTGCCGGCCGATGTGCAGGACACCCTGCGCAGCGGAATGGAAGGCTACCAGGGCGCGTTGCTGGCCTATACCGCCGCCCGCGTGGGCCTGGATGTGGAGACGCAGTCGCTGCTGGACACCGCCGCCGGCGTTGCTCCCGCGCTGGCCGCATTCCAGCAGGCCCAGGTATCGGCGCTGGCCACCGCACAGTCACGCCAGCAGACGGGTGCGCGCACCATGAGCGTACTTTTCGCATTGACCCTGCTGCTGGTGGCCGGCGTGCTGATCACCAGCCTGGTGCTGGTGCTGCGCGCGGTACGCCAGCCGATCCAGGACACGCTGCGCTTTGCCAGTGACATCGCCGACGATCGCCTCGACACCACCCTGCGCGTGTACAACGCCAACGATGAGATCGGCCAGCTGGCGCAACGCCTGGTCGACATGCAGCAGCGCCTGCGCGCACGCATCGACACCGAACGTGCGGTGGCCCGCGGCAACACCCGTGTGCGCCAGGCGCTGGACAGCGCGCAGACCGGGCTGATGGTGATCGATGCCGAAGGCCAGCTGGCCTACGCCAACCCGGCGTTGCAGCAGCAACTGGCGCTGCCGGCCGATGAGCTGGTGGGCCGCGAGGCGGTACGGCTGCACCCGGCACTGGCCAACCTGGTCGGCGTGCGCCAGCGTGAGGAACGCGAGATCGGCCATGCCGGCGTGCGCTACCAGCTGATCGCCAACGCCATCATCGATGACGGGCACTACCTCGGCGTGGCGGTGGAATGGCGCAGCCGCGCGCTGGAAACCCTGCTGGAAACCGAAGTGGCCGCGCTGGTCGATGCGGCCGCGCAGGGTGATCTGCATGGGCGTATCGAACTGGATGGCAAGCAGGGCTTCGTGCGCACACTGTCAACCAGCATCAACCGTCTGCTGGCCACCTTCGAAGCCAATCTCGGCGACCTGCAGGCGCTGCTGGCGGCACTGGCCAGCGGCGATCTCAGTGTGCGCATGGGCGGTGATCTGCAGGGCGTGTTCGCGCGCATGCGCGATGATGCCAATGCCACCGTGGCGCAGCTGGGGCGTATCGTCACCCGCATCCAGCAAGCGACGTCGCATCTGGATACCGGCGTGGGCGAGATCGTCGCCGGCCATCACGACCTGTCGCAGCGCACCGAGCAGCAGGCCGCCAACCTGGAAGAGACGGCGGCCTCCATGCACGAGCTGACCGATACGGTGGGCCGCAACGCCGACGCGGCAGGCCGTGCCGATGCGCTGGTACAGGGCGCGGCGGCGGTGGCGCAGCGCGGCGGGCAGGCCGTCGCTCAGGTGGTGGCGACCATGCAGGGCATCAGCGAGGCATCGCGCCGCATCGGTGACATCACCCAGCTGATCGATGGCATCGCCTTCCAGACCAATATCCTGGCGCTCAACGCTGCCGTGGAAGCGGCACGCGCCGGCGAGCAGGGCCGCAGCTTCGCCGTGGTGGCCGCCGAAGTACGGTTGCTGGCCCAGCGCAGTGCCGAGGCCGCCAAGCAGATCAAGGGATTGATCGAGGATTCGGTGGCGCGGGTCGGGCAGGGCAACCAGCAGGCCGGACAGGCAGGCACCACGATGGGCGAGATCGTCGGCAGCGTGCAGCAGCTGGCGGATCTACTGGCCGGTATCCGCAGCGCCTCGCACGAGCAGCATGCCGGCATCGCGCAGGTGAACCAGACCATCGTGCAGATGGAAGCCAGCACTCAACGCAACGCCAGTCTGGTGGAAGAGGCCGGTGCCTCGACCGCGCAGATGCAGGCGCAGGTGCATGCGCTGGCCGAAGCAGTTGGCGCGTTCCGGTTGCAGCCGGTGCCGCTGGCGCGCGCTGCGGCGGCCTGAACCTGCTGGGGTAGTGCCGGCCGCTGGCCGGCGTGGTCATGACAATGCCGGCCAGCGGCCGGCACTACCGGAGAGCCTCAATACACGTCGCGGCGGTAGCGGCCGTTCTCCAGCAGCGTTTCCACCGCCTCGTCACCGAGGGTTTCACGCAGCACCTGGTCCACGCCTTCGGCCATGCCCTGCAACGAACCGCAGACGTGGATCACCGCGCCGCGCTGCATCCAGTCGCGCAGTACATCGGAGGCCGCGCGCAGCCGATCCTGCACGTAGCCACCGTCACCATCGCGCGAGAACGCCAGGTCCACCCGCTGCAGATGGCCCTCGGCCTGCCAGGCTTCGATCTCTTCGCCGAACAGGAAGTCGTGCGCACGCTGGCGTTCGCCGAACAGCAGCCAGTGCCCGTGCGCGCCGGCATGCGCCGCTTCGCGCAGCAGGCTGCGCAGGCCGGCGATGCCGGTACCATTGCCGATCAGCACCATCGGCGCTGCGGCTACGCGATGGAAACCCGGATTGCGGTGCACGCGGGCAACGATGCCAGCGCCCACTGGGGCATGCAGCGACAGCCAACCCGAGCCCAGCCCGGCGCGACCGGCCGGGTCATGCGTCAGCCGCACCACCAGTTCCACTGCGCCATCCTGCGCAGCGGAGGCAATCGAGTATTCGCGACCGGGCAGTGCGGGCAGGCCGGCCAGCCACAGGCAGGCGTCCTGCACCATCAGCGCGGTATCGACATCGGGCAGTTCGCGTTCGCTGGCCAGTGCCAGCAGCGTGCGTGGTTGACCCTCCACCAGCAGGGGTTGCAGTGGATCCAGCCCGTGCGCCTTCAGTACCGCGCTGGCATGTCGTGCGCTGTGGCGGGGCGACACATGCAGGATGTCACCGGCCTGCCACTGCACCTGCGCCGGGGCTGCCAGGCGGATGTGCCAGATCGCACCGCCGACGCTGCCGGGATTGAGCCGCTCGCGGCCAAGCAATCGCCAGTCGTGCATCACCGTGGCCGAGGGCAGCACGCTGTCATCGGTGGCGATTCCGGTCAGGGTTGCCAGTTGCAGCTGCCATTGGCGCAGGGCCGGTAGCGCAGCGGCATCCACCTCGATGCGTTCGAACAGCGGGCGTGCGCCATTGCCGATCAGCCAGCGGTCGACCTGGCGGCCAAAGCCACAGAAATGCGGATACTGGCGATCACCCAGCGCCAGCAGCCCGAATTCCAGGCCCGACAGGTCCTGGCGTTGTGCAAGCAGCTGTCGCGCGGCGCGTCGTGCCGCATCCGGTGGCTCGCCATCGCCGAAGGTACTGAGCACCAGCAGCGCGTGCGTGCTGCGCTGTAGTTCGGCCGCATCGACGCGGGCCAGCGGCAGTACCCGCACCGCATGGCCGGCGGCCTGCACCTGCGCCGCTGCGCGCCAGGCCAGCTGCTCGCCCAGCCCGCTCTGGCTGGCGTGCACCACCAGCCACGGCGCAGCGCCGTCATCGGCGGCGGCGACCGGCAGCGACCGGCGCAGGCCGCGCGCCGCGCGCTGGCTGCGGCGGCGATCCAGATACAGCATCCAGCCGGTGATGAAGAACAGGCTCATGCCCAGGCTGCTGAGCATCACTACCACACGCCCCGGCACACCGAAGTAACTGCCCGAGTGCAATGCGAACACGCTGGTGGCCAGCTGTCCGCCAGCGCCCTGGCGCGCATAGGGGCGCGCATCGAGGACCGCACCACTGGCCGGGTCCAGCTGCAGCAGATCGTGGGCGCGATCATGGTGGCCACCGCGCTGCGACGGATCGCCGGCCATCACCCGGATGTTCAGCGGCTGGCCTGGCTTTTCCGGCAGGCGCAGGTCGATGAAGCCGGTGCGCACGCCGGGCAACGCATACAGCGTGGCTTCGACGCGCTGCAGGTCCAGCGTCGCATCGGTGGGCACCTTGTGCTTGGCCGCAGGTGCGACGCCGAGCAGGGTGTTGGCGGCGCTGCGGTACCAGTCGAACGACCACCACAGGCCGGTCAGCGCGCTCATCAGGTAGATCAGCAGTACCCAGGTGCCGACCACCGAATGCAGGCTCCACAGGAAGCCACGGCCGCTGCGCTTCCATTCCACCGCCAGCCAGCTGCGCCAGTGCCACCAGCGCCGTGGCCAACGCAGGTACAGGCCGGACAGGGTGAAGAACAACAGCGCGATCGCACAGCTGCCGGTGATCCATTTGCCGCGTTCACCGGCAGCGAGGTGGCGGTGCAGGTCTTCGACGAAATCAAAGAAGGCCTGCCCGCGCAGCGCGCTGAAGCGTTCGCCGCTGTAGGGGTCGAAGTACACCCAGTGTTCTTTGCCACCGGCAAAACGCGCCACCGAGGGACGTTGCCCGGTCGCATCCACGCGCAGGCGCTGCAGGGGACGCTCGCTGCCGGCCTGCAGCAGCGGCACCAGTTCGCTCAGTGCAAGCGGGTGCTGGCCGTCGGCGTGATGTTCGGCAATCTCGGCGAAGCCGGGGTTGGCCGCGCGCAGCAGTTCGTCCTCGAAGGACAGCGCCGCGCCGCTGAGGCCCATGACGGCCAGGACGGCACCGGCGGTGATGCCCAGCAGCCAGTGCAGTTGGAACAGGACGTTCTTGAACATCGAAGGAGAGGGGCCCGGAAGGCTGCCGCCCGCATCCTGCGCAACAGCAAATGAGAATTAGTCGCGGAATTTTCCGTGGCGCCTCGGCTGCGGTCAAGCAGGGGGAATCGGCCAGGCGGCGCCGGGGATCGCGGCGGTAGTGCCGGCCGCTGGCCGGCAACCCCAGGTTTCATCCACGCATGGCGTGGATCTACTGCCAGCGTTCGATCTCGCCGTGCGCGAACGGTCCCAGCTTCGCCTTCACCATGCGCCCCTGCGCATCGAACAGCACGCTGTAGGGCAACAGGCCCTGGGTATTGCCCAGCTGCACACTGGCGTCGCGTGGGCCCGGGGTCTCGATCACGATCGGGTAGTCCACCGGCACCCGCTGCAGGAAGCGGCGTACGTCCTCCGGTGTATCCAGGGCCAGACCCAGCACCTGCACCCCGTCGTCGCCCTGGGCGCGGGCGAAACGGGCCAGTTCAGGCATCTCCTCCACGCACGGCGCGCACCAGCTGGCCCAGACGTTGACCAGCAATGGGCGACCGCTGAAGCGCTGCTGCAGGACCAATGGCCGGCCATCGAGGTCGGGCAGCGACAGGGCCGGCATCCGGTCTCCGGCCTGCAGTGGGGGCGGTGCAGGCACGGCTGCAGGTGCAGGCGTTGCGGCAACCGGGGCCGCCGGGGTGGGGGCCAACCGGTGCCCGGCCCACAGACCCAGGCCGGCGGCCAGTACCGCTGTCCACAGCAGCGCTGGCCGTTGCCACTTCATCGTGCGGTGCGCAGCAGCGCTTCCTCCACCACCGCTTGGGTCAGCAGGGTCGGCAGCACGGTCGGCGGTGCGCCGGGGCCGTACACCACGTACAACGGCACACCCACCGCCTTGTGCTCTTCCAGGAACGTGGTGATCTGCGGGTCGACGTTGGTGTAGTCACCGCGCATGTACACCGCGTTGGTGCGCTTGAGCAGCTCCTTGAACTCCGGGCGCGACAGCACCGCACGCTCGTTGGCCTTGCAGCTGACGCACCAGTCGGCGGTCATGTTGACGAACACCACGCGGTTGTCGGCGCGCAGGCGGTCCAGCAGCTGCGGGGAGTATTCGACCACGTTGTCGCTGGCGGCCTGCGCCGCCCGCGCCGGCGGTTCCAGCTGGGTCACGCTCCATGCCGGCACCAGTGCGCCGATCGCCAGCAGCACGCCGAGCAGGGTCACCGCCCGCGAGCCGGTCCAGCGGTTGCGTTCGAACAGCCACAGGCCGAAGGCGAACAGCAGCAGGCCGCCCAGCACCAGCGCCATCCCGTCCACGCCGCGCTGCTTGCCCAGCACCCACAGCAGCCACAGCGCGGTGGCATACATCGGGAAGGCCAGCACATGCTTGAGCGTTTCCATCCACGGGCCCGGCTTGGGCAGGCGGCGCGCCAATGCGGGCACGAAGCCGACCAGCAGGAACGGCAACGCCAGGCCCAGGCCGAGGAACAGGAACACCGTCATCGCCTTCAGCGGCGGGGCGATGAACGCGTAGGCAATCGCGCCGCCCATGAACGGGCCAACGCAGGCGCTGCCGACCACACAGGCCAGCGCGCCGGTGAAGAAATCGCCGGCGGGGCCGCTGCGGCTGGCCAGCGACTGGCCCAGGTTGCCGATGCCGCCGCCGAGGGTGAACACGCCGGACAGGCTCAGGCCCACTGCGAACATGATGTAGGCCAGCGTCGCCACCACGCCCGGATGCTGCAGCTGGAAGCCGATACCGACCGCGTTGCCGATCGCGCGCAGGCCGACCATCAGCGCGCCGATCACCGCGAACGCGACCAGCACGCCCAGCGTGTACCAGAGCGCGTGGCTGCGTGCGCGCTGCGGGCTTTCGCCGCTCTGCGCCAGGCTCAGCACCTTCAGCGACAGGATCGGCAGCACGCATGGCATCAGGTTCAGCACCAGGCCACCGGCCAGCGCCAGCAGCAGCACCCACACGAACGAGCGGTCCGGATTCGGCGTGCTTGCCGGTGGGCGCGTGCGCAGGGCGTTGTCACCGCGGGCATCGGCGGCGAACTCATTGCCGGTGCTGGCCCCGGCAGCGCCGGCATCGGTATTGGGTACGGTCGGCAGCAGGCGCAGCGGAGCGCCATTGGCGCCTTCGCGCGCCGCTCCGGTGGCGGCGGGCAACGGGCTGATCACCTCGGTGCGTGGCGGTGCCTGGTCGGCGCTGGCATTGATCTTTCCCGCCGGGATCGACAGCTTCACCCGCCGCGTCATCGGCGGATAGCAGATGCCATCGGTCTGGCAGCCCTGGAAGGTCACCACCAGGGTGCTGTCGACCGCCGCGGAAACCGTGCGGCGCAGCGGCAGCGGCACTTCCACCTGGTTGAAGTACACCGAGACATCGCCGAAGTGCTCATCGCGATGCGACTGTGCGGCCGGCCAGCGCGGCTTGTCGGCCAGTACGCCGGCGCTGCCTTCCAGCTTCAGCGAGGTGCGGTCGCGATACAGGTAGTAGCCCGGCGCGGGGCTGAAGCGCAGCAGCACGGTGTTGCCATCGCTGGCGATGGCATCGAATCCGAACGCCTGTTCCGACGGCAGCGGCAGCGCCTGGCCGTTGCTGGCCGTACCCGGCAGGCGCAGGCCACCGCTGTTGCCGGCACCGGCCAGTGGGTTGTTGAACGGGCTGGCGGTACCGGCACGCGCGGCCGGGGCCGCCGCCGGTGCAGCGCCGCCGGGCAGGGTGACCTGCACCACGCGCTTCTGCGGCGGGTAGCAGACCCCCGCATCGGCGCAGCCCTGGTAGCGCACTTCCAGGCTGATGGTGCCGGCCGCGTCGGTCGGCGCGCCGGGCAGGGTGGCCTGCAGGCGCTCGCGATAGGTTTCGACTTCGCCGAAGAAGTCGTCGTGGTGCTTGTCGCCCTTCGGCATCTGCAGCGCGCCGGCGTTGAACGCCGGGTCGGCCTTGACGCTGGTGCGGTGGCGATACAGGTAGTAGCCCGGTGCGATCTTGAACTGCAGTTGCACCTGGCCGCGCTCGGGGGCGGTGGCGGTCAGCGCGAACGCCTGGTCTACCGGCAGCAGGTCCTTCTCATCCAGCGCGAACGCCGGCAGCGAGAGCCACAACAGGGCGCACAAGGCAGCGCCACGCGCAAACAGAGTCTTCAATCAGTGTCCTCCCGGGTCTGTGCCCGGATCCAATCCAGATACGCCGGCAGGCCGGCCCGGGTTTCGACCGCAATGCACTCCGGGAGTTCATACGGATGCAGTTCGACGATCCGGGCGATGGCGTCATCGACGCGGCTCGCGGTGGTCTTCACCAGCAGCTGCAGCTCGGCGTCGGTGGTGACCTCACCCTGCCAGCGGTAGGTCGACTGTGCGCCTTCAAGTCGGGTCACGCACGCGGCCAGGCGCTCGCCGACCAGCGCGTGCGCGATGCGCTCGGCACTGGCCCGGTCCGGGCAGGTGGTCAACAGCAGCAGGATGGGATCGACGGTCGACATGACCGTCGAGTATAGGGCCGCCGCCGGGTCAGGGCCCGGCGGCGGCGATGGACCGCTGCGTTGCGCGGTCAGTTGGCCAGCTGGCAGGTGGCCGGCTTGGCCGAAGTGAACAGGCCCGGGGTCGCCCACTCGGGGTGGTCGATGAACGGGTTGCGGTTGCCCTGGAAGCTGTAGATCACGTCATTGCGCGCACGTTCGGCATCATCCGGCGGGTCGGACAGGTGCCAGTCGATCAGCGTGGACAGCAGGCCCATGTAGGCCGGCGAACTGCTGGTCTTGACGATCTTGCTGCGGTCGTCGGTCAGCTCCAGGTCCGGCTCGGACTGGCCGGTGGCCGCATCCTTGCCGCCCTCGTAGCGGATGGCCATGTACATCACCGCACGCGCCATGTCGCCCTTGCGCTTGCCCCACACCTCGAAGGTGCCGGTGTTGCCGTCCGGCGTGCGCACCCAGTTGGAATTGCCCGGATAGCCACCGCTGCCGCCGCCCTGGCCGTTGTTGGCCTCGGTGGCACGCTCGCCGCAGCCGGCGTCGCACTTGGCGAACGGCTTGTTGCCACGGTCGGCGTTCCACTGCGCATCGGTCAGGTACAGCATGTGGGTGTCGGTGTACGGTGCGTACGGCAGGCCCTTGTCACCGGTGGTGCTGGCAAAGCCCAGCGAGTTCGGCCAGGTGTGCTCGCGGTTGTACTTCAGGCCACTGCCGCTGCCGGCGCGGTCGGTCACCTTGGCGTAGCTGCGGTTGCGGTACGCATCGAGGATCCGCCCGCTGTTGTTCGGGTCCTCGTCGGCGATCTCCAGGATGGTCCAGGTGCTGGTGCCCGAACCGCTGTACGGGTAGGCGGTGTGGCCCTTGATGGTGGCGTGCAGCGAGCAGCGCAGCTGGCTCGGGCTGGAGGTGTTCACCTTCGAGTAGTAGCCGGCCGGCACGCCCGGATTGCCCGGGTCGGGATTGCCGCCGGTGCTGGCCACGGTGAAGGCGATGCGGCTGTCAGCGGCCGGGTGCGCGCCCTGCAGGTCGGTGATGCGCGCGGCGCGGATGTCGAAGCGGCAGGCTTCACCGGCCACCAGCGCGGTATTGGTGGACAGCTTCACGCTGCGGCCGCTGGCCGGGAAGGTCAGCGGCACGCTGCCGGAGGTGCCGCAGCTCAGCGCGAAGGCGCCGCTGGCCAGGTTCACCGTCTCGCTGAACACCACTTCCAGATCGGCCGCGGCCGGGAAGGTGCTGCTGCCCTGCGCCGGGGTGGTGGTGGACACCGACGGCGGCGTGTTCGGGCCCGGGGTGCCGCCACCGCTGAAGGTCTGGCCGTTGTTGCAGCTGCCGAAGGTCTGCCTGGCCGACTCGGCCCAGGTGAAGTGGGCGTACTGGCTGCCGCTGCCGGTCAGCTGCAGCGAGGTGCCCGGCGCGGTGCTGTTGGTCTCGGCCACCGGAATGTTCTGGCTGGTCATGCCGGCGGCAGGGCCACCGGAGGCGGTGATGGCGCCCTCGTAGCTGAGGAACTGGACCACCTTGCCGCTGGCATCGACCAGGGCGATGCCGTCGTTCGGGCCGTTCTGCAGGCCGTTGGTCGGATAGCTGACCACGGCGATGCTGGCGCTGCCGCAGCCGGCGGCGCTGCCGGCCGGGACCGGGTTGTTGGCGTAGACCGTGGCGGCCGACGGATTGCTGCCGTTGTAAAGGTACAGGCGGTAGCCGGACAGATCCTCACCGGCGGTGGCCACCACCTCGATCGCTTCGCCGACGTCACCGGCGGCGGTGCTGTCGTCGTAGTGCAGTTCGTTGATGAAGACCTCGGCCTGGGCCGGCGCGGCGGCCAGCGCCAGCAGGCAGGCGGCGGCAAGCGGGGACAGCAATCGCATCGACAACTCCTTGTGATTGGGAATGCGCGGCCGAGCCTAAGGCCGATCCAGTGACACTTTGTCGTAAATGAACGTCAGATATCTGACAGTGCGACGCTGATCACCAAATGTCGAGGGTGTCGGCGCACGATTCGACGCGCTTCACCGGGCTGAACGTCTTCATGCAAGGCCGCACCGTGCAGGCCTGGCCGCGACGAAATTTTTTCCGGGGCCGGCCTTGAAAGGTCCGGGGCCAGCTCCATCTCTGTCCTGCTCCCGATTCGTCGGGCTTTTTCGCGAGCAATGCTGGCAGTCACCTTGGGTGAGTGCTAACATCGCCAGACTTTTTCAGACCAATCAATAACTTAAGAGGTCTCTCATGAGCATCAAGCCGCTGCACGACCGCGTTGTGGTCAAGCCGATCGAAGCCGACGAAATCTCCGCCGGCGGCATCGTGATCCCGGATTCGGCCAAGGAAAAGTCCACCAAGGGTGAAGTCGTGGCCGTCGGCCCGGGCAAGCCGCTGGACAACGGCAGCGTGCGCGCGCCGTCGCTGAAGGTCGGCGACAAGGTCATCTACGGCCAGTACGCCGGCAGCTCGTACAAGAGCGAAGGCGTCGAGTACAAGGTCCTGCGCGAAGACGACGTGCTCGCCATCATCGGCTGAGCCTCGGCGCGACCTGCTTTTCAGTAAGACATCCCTTTTCGCCGCCGGGCCCGGCCCGGCGCAAACATTGAGGTAATCGCAATGGCTGCCAAGGATATTCGTTTCGGTGAAGACGCCCGTTCGCGCATGGTGCGCGGCGTCAACGTTCTCGCCAATGCCGTCAAGGCCACCCTGGGCCCGAAGGGCCGCAACGTCGTGCTGGAAAAGAGCTTCGGCGCTCCGACCATCACCAAGGACGGCGTCTCCGTCGCCAAGGAAATCGAACTGGCTGACAAGTTCGAGAACATGGGCGCGCAGATGGTGAAGGAAGTCGCCTCGCGCACCAACGACGACGCCGGCGACGGCACCACCACCGCCACCGTGCTGGCCCAGGCCCTGATCCGCGAAGGCGCCAAGGCTGTGGCCGCTGGCATGAACCCGATGGACCTCAAGCGCGGTATCGACAAGGCCGTCGTGGCCGCCGTCACCGAGCTGAAGAACATCTCCAAGCCGACCGCCGACGACAAGGCGATCGCCCAGGTCGGTACCATCTCGGCCAACTCGGACGAGTCGATCGGCCAGATCATCGCCGATGCGATGAAGGAAGTCGGCAAGGAAGGCGTGATCACCGTTGAAGAAGGCTCGGGCCTGGACAACGAGCTGGACGTGGTCAAGGGCATGCAGTTCGACCGCGGCTACCTGTCCCCGTACTTCATCAACAACCAGCAGTCGCAGACCGCTGACCTGGATGACCCGTTCATCCTGCTGCACGACAAGAAGATCTCCAACGTGCGTGACCTGCTGCCGGTGCTGGAAGGCGTCGCCAAGGCCGGCAAGCCGCTGCTGATCGTTGCCGAAGAAGTCGAAGGCGAAGCGCTGGCGACCCTGGTGGTCAACACCATCCGTGGCATCGTCAAGGTTGTGGCCGTCAAGGCTCCGGGCTTCGGCGACCGTCGCAAGGCGATGCTGGAAGACATGGCCGTGCTGACCGGCGGCACCGTGATCTCCGAAGAAGTCGGCCTGTCGCTGGAAAAGGCCACCATCAAGGACCTGGGCCGCGCCAAGAAGGTGCAGGTCTCCAAGGAAAACACCACCATCATCGATGGCGTGGGTGACAAGGCTGCCGTCGACGCACGCGTCGGCCAGATCAAGACCCAGATCCAGGACACCTCCTCCGATTACGATCGCGAGAAGCTGCAGGAACGCGTGGCCAAGCTGGCCGGCGGCGTTGCGGTGATCAAGGTTGGCGCCTCGACCGAAATCGAAATGAAGGAAAAGAAGGATCGCGTCGACGACGCCCTGCACGCTACCCGTGCAGCCGTTGAAGAAGGCGTGGTCCCGGGCGGCGGCGTGGCCCTGGTCCGTGCGGTCACCGCGCTGGCCGGCCTGAAGGGTGCCAACGAAGACCAGAACCACGGCATCCAGATCGCCCTGCGCGCGATGGAAGCCCCGCTGCGCGAAATCGTGGCCAACGCCGGCGAAGAGCCGTCGGTCATCATCAACAAGGTCAAGGAAGGCACCGGTAGCTTCGGCTACAACGCGGCCACCGGCGAGTTCGGCGACATGCTGCAGTTCGGCATCCTGGACCCGACCAAGGTGACCCGTTCGGCGCTGCAGAACGCCGCTTCGATCGCGGGCCTGATGATCACCACCGAAGCCATGGTTGCCGAAGCTCCGAAGAAGGACGAGCCGGCCATGGGCGGCGCCGGTGGCATGGGCGGCATGGGTGGCATGGGCGGCATGGACTTCTAAGTCCCCGCGTTACCGATGCACCAAGAACCCCGCCGCAAGGCGGGGTTTTTTTGTGGGCGCGGTGGGCGATGCGGTCAGCGCACGAACGGCTTGTTCGCCCCGTATTCCCATTCCCACGGCACGCCGGTTTCACCCAGCACGAAGCGCACCAACGCCGGGAACGCTGCTTCGGCGCGTACATCGTTGCCCAGGATCACCACGCAGCGCTGGCCCTGTTCGATGCACACCAGCGTATTGCCCACCGCATCATCATGGCCGCCCTTGTAGAAGCCGGCACCCTGCGGGCCCTGGAACGTCACCACGCCCAGCCCCGCCGCCAGGTTCCGGTGCCGTTGCGCAGGCGGCAGCTCCGGCTGCAGGGTGGGGAACTGGCTGGCGGTGGTGATCGGCAGCTGCGGCCGCACCAGCTCACGGCGCATCGATGCGGACAGCCCGTCGCCACGCACGTAGCCGGCGGCGAAGCGGGCCATGTCGGCGATGGTGGTGTCCATCGACCCTGCCGCACGTACGCGGCTGCGCTCATCGTGCGGTTCGGCCGCGCCTTCTGCCGTCCAGCCATCGGCCAGGTTGGCGGCGAAATCCTCACGCCACATCATGCTGGTGCGGGTCATGCCGAAGCGGTCGAACACCTGCCGCTGCATCAATGCGCCGACGTCCTGGCCCAGCCGCCCACGCTCGATCACGAACTGCAACAGGATCAGCCCTTCGCCGGAATAGCCGTAGCGGCTGCCCGGATCGAAGTGGAACTTCAGGCGGCCATCGGGTTCCAGGAAGCCGAAGTTGGCAAAGCCACTGGAATGGTTGAGCAGCAGGCGCGGGGTGAGCTGGCGCCAGCGCGCATCATCGGCCAGCACGCGGTAGTCGGCGTACTTCTTCGGCTCGGGCGCGTAGTCCGGCAGGGGCTTGTCCAGCGCCGCAGCGATGCTGGCATCCAGCTCGATCTTCCGGTCCTGCGCCAGCTGTGCGACCAGGTGGCCAAACGCCATCTTGGTCAGCGACGCGGCATACATCACGGTGTCGGTGCGCAGCGGCTCGCCTGCGGCATTGCGCTCGCCGTAGGCGGCCACGTGCACCACCTTGCCGCCGTCGATCACCGCCAGCGCCATGCCGCGCGCGTGCGCGGCCCGCATCAGCCGCTGGGCTTCGGTGTCGATGCGGGCCGGCGTGGGTACCGGAGGTGGGGCGGCCAGCACGGCCAGCGGGAACAGCGTCAGCAACAACAGGGCAGCACGGCGCATGCGTGGACCTCCTGGCGGGACGTGGCGCGATGCTACGTCAGCCGGCCGCCGGCGTCATGGCCCGGCTTCAGCTGTCAGACGGGCGGCGCAGGCAGATCCGCGCCGCGCCGGTGCTGATGTCGACCTGGCCGCCGCGCATGGCATCGGCGCCCAGGATCAGCGCGGGGCGCTTATCCAGTCCGATGGCCTTGAACACCGGCAGCTCGCTGATCCTGACCTCCATGGCCGGGTGCTGCCAACCGGCGCTGTGCATGCCGGGCAGGGTATACAGCCAGGTCGGGTGCGGCTTTCCGCCCAGGCCTTCGGTGCCCTTGCTGCGCACACGCACGCGCGGATCGCTGCCATCGGTGTGCAACCCCAGTGCGCGTGCGGCGGCATCGTTGAGTACGGTCTGCGCGGCGCCGGTATCGACCACGGCAATGGCAGCAACCTTCGTTCCGCCGAAAGTGAGGGTAATGAATCCGAAATCGCGCAGGCCCTTGGCGCGGTCTGGCAGTGCATTGGCCTGGCAGCTGCCATCGTCGAAGTTGAGGGTGCCGGTTCTCGACAGCGACAGCTCACCACGAGCGAAGTCCCAACGGGTGTCCCAGCGTGCGGTCAGGTCATTGCCAACCAGGCCATCAATGGCGGGGGCGTCGCCCTCGGTCAGCGACGCCAGATCGGCCTGCAGCGCGCTGGCCTGCAGCTGCCAGCTACCCAGCTGCCACGTGGTGGTGCGCGTCCGGCGCAGCTGCGCGCCCGAGGTGCTGGCGCCCTGGGCGAGCGAAACCTTGGCATTGTCATCCGCCAGACCGTAGCGGCGTGCCACACGATCATCGATCAGCGTCGCGCCCGCGGCACTGTCGACCACGAAGCGCAGCGGTTCGGCCCGGCCGTCCAGCGAGAGCGCCACCGTCGGGTGCCCGCCCTGCACCCACATCGGCAGCATATGTTCGGGGGTGTCGGCGGCCAGCGTGGGGAAGGCGGCGGCAAGTAGGGGCAGCAGGGTGAGGCGCACGGGAAGTCTCCGGAGTTCAATGGGGAGGCCCATTGGCGCGCATCGGCGTATCACTTGAATATCGGCGTTGATACCGTCCTGATACAGACCTGCACGATACTGGCCGCATGAACACCTCCGCCCGGGTCATCGTTGTCGATGACGACGCCAGCATCCGTGATGCCATTGCCGACTGCCTGCAGCTGCACGGCTACCAGGTGCGCGTGGCCGCCGACGCCGCGGCGTTGGATGCGCTGCTGCAGAGCGAGCGGCCGGACGCGATCATCCTGGACTGGATGATGCCCGGCGAGGATGGGCTGTCCGTGTGCCGCCGGTTGCAGGCGCGCGCCATTCCGATCCTGATGCTGTCGGCGATGGGCAGCGCGCCGGACCGGGTGATCGGACTGGAGATGGGGGCCGATGACTATCTGGCCAAACCCTTCGATCCGCGCGAACTGCTGGCGCGGGTGCGGGCACTGCTGCGCCGGCAGGACAAACTGCGCTCCCAGGTGCCCAGCGAGCTGCGCTTTGCCGGCTGGCGATTGCTGCCCGATCAGCGCCGCCTGCTCGCACCCGATGGCAGCGAACTGGTGCTCAGCCGCGGCGAGTTCGCCCTGCTGCTGGTGCTCGCCGAGCGCGCAGGGCGGGTGCTGGGGCGCGAGCAGCTGCTGTCGTTGACCCGCGGCGAGGACAGCGAGAGCGTCGACCGTGCCATCGACCTGGCGATCAGCCGCCTGCGCCGCAAGCTGGGCCAGGCAGCACCTGGCGCCGAAGCACTGGTGCAGACCCTGCGCGGCGAAGGCTATCGCTTCGACGCCGAGGTGCAGGTGCTGTGAGGGCGCGCTGGTCCACTGCGCGCTGGATCGCGATGCTGGCCGTGGCCAGCCTGCTGCTGGCCACCTTGGTCAGCGTGGTGGTGGTGGGCTGGATGCCGCGACCGGCGCCGCCGCCGATGCGGCTGGACCAGGCCATGCAGGTGCTGCGTGGTGAACGCTCTGCCGCAGCGCTGGGCCTGCGCCTGGAAACCCGCGCATCTCCACCTGAGGGCATCAGCAATGACTTGCTCACTCATTTGGTGGCCGTGCAGCTGGGCCAGCCACTGGAGCAGGTGAAGCTGGTCTGGAGCAGCCGCGGAAAGGCCCCGGAAGTGCAGGTCATCGAAGGCGGCGCTGTGCTCGACGCCAAAGCGCGTGCAGGCGCGTTGCAGGCGCAGGTCGCGGTGCTGACCGCAATGCAGTGGACGCCTTTCGAACTGGCCGTGCGCCGGGCCGATGGTCGATGGCAGGTGGTGGGCAGCGACCACAGCGATCTGGCGGCGTGGCGCCGGCAGGTCGTGCTGGCGCTGGTGGCGGGAACCGTGCTGCTGGCACCGCTGGCCGCCTGGGCAGCGATCCGCCTCGGCCGACCCCTGCGGCGGCTGGCCGAAGCCAGCGCCAACGTGGACCTGCAGGCCGCCACACCGCTACCGGACGACGGCCCACGCGAGGTACAGGTACTGGCCCGCGCAATCAGTACCGGGCGCGAGCGGCTGCACGAACAGGCGCAGGAGATGACCCGCATGCTCGCCGCTGTCGCGCATGATCTGCGCACACCGTTGACCGGCCTGCGCCTGCGTGCGGAGTTCGCGCCGCCACAACAAGCGGCACGGATGGTGGCCGACATCGAGCGCATGGACACGATGATCGAGCAGGTGCTCGACTATGCACGTGGCGAGCTGCAGCCAGTGCAGATGCGTCCATTGGATCTGGCCGCGCTGCTGGAAGAGTGCGTGCAGAGCGCCCTGCTGCGCGGCGCCGAAATCTCCCTCGACGGCCCCGATACGCTGCCATGGCAGGGCGACGCGCTGCTGCTGCGGCGGGCGATCGACAATCTCATCGACAATGCCGATCGCTACGCGGGGGCGGTACAACTGCAGGCAGCCGTGTCCGGCAACGTGGTGCAGCTGGACGTGATGGATCGCGGCCCCGGCATCGACGAGGCCGACCGTGTGCGCCTGCTGCAGCCCTTCCAGCGCAGCGAGAGTTCGCGCAGCCGCGCCACCGGTGGGACCGGGCTGGGCCTGGCAGTCGCCGCCAACGCTGCCCGGCGGCATGGCGGCGAGCTGCTGCTGCTGCCCCGCGAAGGCGGCGGGCTGATCGCCCGGCTGCTACTGGCCAAGCATTCCTGATCTCAACGCCTGATCGACTCTGGCCATTTTCATATTATGATTAGCTGCCTAATCATAATCATGAAGTCGATGATCGAAGCCAAGCACCATGCCCTGCTGGAGGAAGCGCAGCGACGTGGCCACGCCAATGTCGCCCAGCTGCGTCTGTGCTTCCAGCTGCTGTCGCTGTCCTCGGCGATCGATCGCGACTGCGCCAGCCGGCTGGCGCCGCATGGGCTCAGCGAAGGCCGCTTCATCGTGCTGTTCTTGCTGCACGGTGCCGGTGGCACGCTGCCGCCGCATGAACTGGCCGAGCGCGCAGGCGTCACCCGCGCCACCATCAGCGGCCTGCTCGATGGCCTGCAGCGCGAAGAGCTGCTGCAACGTCGCGGCGATGCGGAAGATGGCCGTCGCCTGCAGATTGTGCTGACCGCCCAAGGCAAGCGCCTGGCAGAGAGCCTGTTCGAACAGCACAGCCACTGGATCGGTGGCCTGTTCGACGGGCTGGATGCTGGTGAACAGCAGCAGCTTTCGCAGCTGCTGCACAAGGTCTGGCAGCACACCGATGCGGGTCGGGAACCGGCAGCATGAACGCGGCGATCCCGGCAGAGCGCCTTCGTGAGCTCAACACCGGCAGCACCGCCACCACCCATCTGGCCGAATGCCTGGCAGTGGACTTCGGTGCACTGCTGCCTGCGGTGGTGCCGGTGCTGCAGGCGGCCGCCGTGCAACGCATGCGTGATGCAGCAGGCAAAGGCATCACCCAGCGCATGGCGTTGGCCGCGACGCTGCTGCGCGAAGCCGGGCAGGGCGATCCGGTGCACTGGCAATTGCACCCCTCCGACACCGTGCGTGGCTGGGCCTGCTACCTGATCGGCAGCGACAGCACCGCATCCCTCGCGGCGAAGCTGCAGGCGATGCGTCCACTCGCTGATGACCCGCATTTCGGCGTGCGTGAATGGGCGTGGCTGGCGCTGCGCACGGACATCGTGGCGGCACCGCTGCAGGCGCTAGAGTTGCTGTTGCCGTGGACAGATGAAGCATCGCCCTACCTGCGGCGCTTCGCCTGCGAAGCACTGCGCCCGCGGGGCGTGTGGGCCACTCACATCGCGCTGTTCAAGCAGCATCCAGAACATGCATTGCCGATGCTTGAAGCGCTGGCCAACGACCCCGAGCGCTACGTGCAGGATTCGGTCGGCAACTGGCTCAACGATGCCGGCAAGACCCAGCCGCGCTGGCTGCGCGATCTGTGCACGCGCTGGCAGCGCGAACATCACAGCAGCGCCAACGCCTACATCCGCAAGCGCGCACTGCGTTCGCTGCGGTAGTGCCGGCCGCTGGCCGGCAAGCCTCAAACCCTCAAGGAAGAACGCCATGTCGCACACGCTCATCGATCTCTACACCGCCACTCCCGCCTGGGCCGCACTGCCGCCCGAGCAACGCACCGCCTTCTTCGACCGCATCGGTGCCGGCATGCAGCAATTCGATCCGGCCCGCATCGCGGCGGTGGCAATGGGCAGCGTTGCCACCGGCTGGCATCGGTACTTCACCACCACCAACGCACTGGGTGCGGACGATGGCATGGCGCAGCACCTGACCGATCTGGCCGCGTTGTAGCAGCGCCTGCAGATGCCCACGGCACATGCGCCTGTCACCCAGACGCGGTAAACAGTGCATTGCCCCTGTCATCCGCACGGAAGTCGATCATGCAGAGCACGCTCCAGGTAACGCTGTACGGCCCGCAAGGCGACACGCCCGCGCTGCAGCTGCCGCAGGTGGAAGGACCGTCGGTGGCGATCCCGGAACCGGTCCTGCGCCGGCTGGTGTCCGATCTCTACACCGCCCGTTCCCTGCTCAATCCCGAGCAGCTGGATGAGGCGCGGCAGGAGCTGGGTCGCGTGCTGGAGCGCTGGGCCGACATCCATGAAGGGTTGCTGCTGGACGTGGAAGTGCATGGCAAATGAGCGATTTCGCGTGGCTGCGCGCCGATGGACGGTGCCGGTGCGCACATCGCTGAACCGCTTCCCCAGTTGCGGATGAAACATTTTGCACTGCGCAAAAGCTGTGCTATCAATACACCCCATGAACGCAGCCCGCGCCAGCTTTTACTTTTGGTATTACTTTCCGAAGCCCCTGGCGGAGGAAGGACTGCGCTCACCCTGAAGAAAGCTTCAGACGCATTCCCGAAAGCCGCCAGCGAACCTGGCGGCTTTTTTCATGCCGCCACGCTGGGGACCCCCAACGTTCCGGAGACCTCCCCCATGCCCCCGCACACCGACGACCTGCGTATCCGCACCATCGAACCGCTGACACCGCCTGCCCAGCTGCTGGCGATGCTGCCGTGTGACGATGAAGCCTCCGACACCGTCAGCGCCTCGCGCGCGGCCCTGCACCAGATCCTGCACGGCCGTGACGACCGCCTGGCCGTGGTGGTCGGCCCGTGCTCGATCCACGACCCGAGTGCCGCCATCGAGTACGCCCAGCGCCTGAAGCCGCTGCGCGATGCGCTGGCCGGTGAACTGGAAATCGTCATGCGCGTGTACTTCGAGAAGCCGCGCACCACGGTGGGCTGGAAGGGCCTGATCAACGATCCGGACCTGGATGGCAGCTTCAGGATCGACAAGGGCCTGCGCATCGCACGTGGCCTGCTGCGCGACATCAACAAGCTCGGCCTGCCGGCCGGCGTCGAATTCCTCGACGTGATCTCCCCGCAGTACATCGCCGATCTGGTGGCATGGGGCGCCATTGGTGCACGCACCACTGAAAGCCAGGTGCATCGCGAACTGGCGTCGGGGCTGTCGTGCCCGGTCGGCTTCAAGAACGGCACCGACGGCAACGTGAAGATCGCCGCAGACGCCGTGGGTGCTGCCTCGAATCCGCATCACTTCCTGTCGGTCACCAAGCAGGGTGGCACCGCCATCGTGTCGACCACCGGCAACCCGGATTGCCATGTGATCCTGCGCGGCGGCAAGCAGCCGAACTACGATGCGGCCAGCGTGGGCGAGGCCTGCCAGGCGCTGGCCAAGGCCAAGCTGCCGACGCGCCTGATGATCGACGCCAGCCATGCCAACAGCCTGAAGAACCCCGAGAACCAGCCGAAGGTGATCGAAGACATCGCCGTTCAGTTGGAAGACGGCGAACAGCGCATCGTCGGTGTGATGATCGAGAGCCATCTGGTCGGTGGCCGCCAGGAACTGGTGGAAGGCCAGCCGCTGGTCTACGGGCAGAGCATCACCGATGGCTGCATCGACTGGGACACCACCGTGACGGTACTGGAGCGACTGGCTGCGGCCGTGCGCGCCCGTCGCGGAGTGAAGGTGTCCGAAGCCGCCTGATGGAAGCCGCCTGAGTGCGGCATGTGTGTGGATGGCGGCCAGTGCCTGCGGGGGTGCGGCCGCGATCAGGGCCGGTCGGAGTTGGAGACCGGCCCGTCCGCACCGGCGATGCGCCTGGCGCTGCGTATGTGCGACAGCGCCAGGTACATCGCCGGGGTGGTGTGAACCCCGACCATTGACGATGCGGTTGACGCGGTAGATCCACGCCATGCGTGGATAGGGGCAGGCCACGGCGCGATTTCGGAAGAGTTGCATGGAATCTGCCTGCAGCTTCGGCCGAAGATCGGGGCCTCACCTGGCTGGACCCCGCCGATGCACGTTTTCCCCGACGACAGCCCGTTGCAGCCAGAATGCCGATCAGTTTCCGGAGCGGCCGCCATGGCCCTCGTACGCTTGAAAGGCGGCCCGATTGCTGATGACGCGATCTCCGTCATCGAGGACTGGTTCGAATCCTCGTCTCCCGCGACCACGGCAAGCCTGCTGGCGGAACTTGATGAGAGAATCGAGCTTTACCGCAACGAAGGAGACCAGGCGCTTCTGCGTACGACGTTGAAGGCCAGGGCGATGATCGCGGCCTCTGCCGACCAACCGCGCGATGATCGTGAGTCCACCTCTTCGTTCAAGGTGGTGCCTGCAGCATCCCTCGTTGGCGACTGGAGCTCGGACTGCGAAACGGATTGCGTGATCGTCGACGGGGATCTGAGCGTAGAAGGCACGCTGGCGCTCAATAATCTGGGCGAGACGCTGTGTGTGATCGTCCTGGGCAGTCTCAGCGCCCGCAATCTTGACTGTGGTGGTTGGGTCTTCGTGCGTGACGATCTTGCGTGTGAGCATCTCCATGCATGCTCGCTCAACGATGGGATTCTGGCCGTAGGGGGAAGCATCACCGTGCAGACCTATCTCGAGACCGGCACATACACACAGGTCGGTCGTGAGCTGTACGCCAGCTTCCTTTCCACCGTCCAGAACGAGATTGTCGTTGAGGGCGGGGTTCACTGCCCGGGCTTCAGTAGACGGTCTGACCCCGACTACCTGTCCGGATGGATGGATCCCGAGCTGCTCGAGCAGGTCGACGCCGGCAGCGATGACTGTGACAGCCCATGGAGTGTCTATCCCTCAGAGGCCTACCGGCTGCGCATCCTTGCAGGCGGGAGCCCGATGAACTCCCGCCTGCGCAAGTGATCCGGAAGCAGGCGCACCCGCCAGGCCGCGGTCAATGCACTTCGTCGTGATACACAAACTTCGGCATTTCCCAGCGGTAGTGGATCGCCAGCAGGCGCATCGCGAAGCCGCCGCCCAGGCAGCACAGAATGGCAGTGGCGTCGGCCACGCCCCAGTGCAGCAGCAGTAGATACGCCGCGCCGGTCAGCAGCGCGATGATCGCGTACAGCTCCTTCTGGAAGATCAGCGGCACCTCGTTGCAGAGGATGTCGCGCAGCACGCCGCCGAACGCGCCGGTCAGCATGCCGGCAATCAACACGATGGGGGTGGCGTGGCCCGCCTCACGTGCGATCGAGCAGCCGATCAGGGTGAAGGCGATCAGGCCCAGGCCATCGAGTACCAGGAAGGTGCGGCGGAAGTGGTGCATCCAGCGCGCCACCCAGGTGGCAATCAGCGCCGCGCACACGGTGAAGCCCAGGTACTCGGGATGCTTCACCCAGCCCAGCGGGTAGTGGCCGAGCAGGATGTCGCGCAGCGAACCGCCGCCGAGGGCGGTGACGCAGGCGATCATGACCACGCCGAACAGGTCCATGCGGCGGCGGCCGGCGGACAGCGCGCCGGTCATGGCTTCGGCGGAAATGGCGATCAGATAGATGATGGACAGCAGCATGGGGCAGGCTCCGGGCGCGGTGGGGCCGGCCATGCGCGTATACCGCCACTGCCTGCGCAATGACGGGATGACGATGACCGGTGCCGCTCCCGCTGTCCTTTTGCCTGAGAGTTCAGCGGCGTAGGCCGCGTGCCCCTTCGGCGGATCGTCCCGGGCATGCCCGGTGACCTCTCTCCAGCTCGGCGAGTCGAATGCATGGTTGGTGGGATTCCAGCCCACCGGCCTGAGCGATCATGGGAGCCTGCGCCTTCGGCGGGCGCCAGCGCGGCGCCTCTCTCCTGCATTCGGGCGCCAGTATATCCGCTGCAGTGCAGCACGGCATAATCCGGCCATGGCCCCGTCCCTCCGCCCCTGGTTCCTGTACCTGCTCGAATGCCGCGATGGCAGTTTCTACGCCGGCATCAGCACCGACGTGGACGCGCGTTTCGCCGCCCACCAGGCC
The DNA here is from genome assembly GCF_003028475.1 of Stenotrophomonas sp. Nf1. NCBI lineage: Bacteria > Pseudomonadati > Pseudomonadota > Gammaproteobacteria > Lysobacterales > Lysobacteraceae > Stenotrophomonas > Stenotrophomonas sp. Nf1. Next base: position 43,336 of record NZ_PYTV01000006.1, read on the forward strand.
GGCAAGGGCGCCCGCTACACCCGCGCCCGGCCGCCGCTGCGCATCCTGGCCGTGCGCGAATACCCGGACCGCGCCGCCGCCTCGCGCGCCGAATGGCAGCTCAAGCAGCAGCCGCGCGAACGCAAGCTGGCTTGGCTGCAGGCGCCGGATCCCGCGCTTTTGTAGAGCCGAGCCCGTGCTCGGCTGCTGGATGGGCGACGAGGCTCAGCCGAGCATGGGCTCGGCTCTACAGTAGATCCACGCCATGCGTGGATGGGCGCGTGCGGCCATGCCATGATCGCCCAGCCCTCAGCGCTGGAGACCCGGATGTCCGCCGTTGCCCTGTTGTTCGCTCTCTCCGCATCAGCCAGCCCCGCCGCCGACCCGGCCACCCTCGCGGCCATCGAAGCCACCTGCCACGACTACGTCGACGGTCAGCTGGAAGCTGATCCGCAGCGCGTCGCCCGTTCCCTGCATCCGGATCTGGCCAAGCGCGCGGTGCTCGGCGATACGCCCGACGAGCGACTCGGCCTGCGCCGGATGTCGAAGGAGGAGCTGGTCGCGCTGACGAAGCAGGGCGCGTTGAAGACCCCGAAGGATCAATGGGACCGTCGCTGTACGGTGCTGGACGTGACCGGCAACGCCGCCTCGGTGCGGCTGGAAACCCCGTGGTTCGTCGACTACTTCCACATGGGGCGCTTCGAGCAGCGCTGGGTCATCGTCAACGCGCTGTGGTACCCGAAGCCGAAGGCGGAATAACCCATGCGCGCTGCTGGCCGCGCATGGCTCTGCATCGTCGTGCTGGTCGCCGGCATCGCGCTGCTGCCTGGCCTGTTGTACCTGCTCGGGATGGCACTGGTGGATGGTCGACCGAAGCCGGCGGGCCGCGCCGCCAGTGATGTGGCAGCGTGCGGCACTGAACCACGGGTGGAATACCAACCGATGAATCCCTGGCGATTCGCCGCGCAGTTCTTCGACAAGGACGTGATGAAGAAGAAGGCGCCCGACGTGGAGCGGGAGGCCCTCTGGATTGCCCGAAGCCATCTGTCGCAGCAGCCCCAGCGCGGCATGCTGCGATGGCATCTGAGCAGCGCAGCACTGACGATCTGGATTACCCGGCACTGGGGCGCGGCGCAGATTGCCGACACGGCGAGGAAGCAAGGCTTCTGCCAGCAATGGTCGCGCCCACGGATGAAGTAGCGCCACACCATGCGTGGATGGCGTCAACGGGGTCAGAGCCCTTTCCTGCGGAAAGGGATCCGACCCCTGGGCTGCCGGCCCTACCGCTTCGGCCGCCGGTCGTCGCGGTCATCACATGGTCGAAACGGGGGTCCCCGGTGGCCCGACGGGGAAGTAGAGCCACGCCGTGCGTGGCTGAGCTCCATGCAGCCTGCACAGACATTCATCCACGCATGGCGTGGATCTACTGCACCGGCCGAGGAGGCGCGAGTGCGGCCCTACCGCTTCGGCCGCCGGTCGTCCTGGTCATCGCCGAAGATGATGCGTGCGCTGCGCTGGTAGCTCCAGTACGCCACTGCCCAGTTCAGCAGCACCACGATGCGGTTGCGGAAGCCGATCAGGAAGAACACGTGCGCGGCCAGCCAGAACCACCACGCCAGCACACCGGACAGCTGCAGGCGGCCTAGATGCACGATGGCCGCCATGCGGCCGATGGTGGCCAGGTTGCCGTAGTCGGCGTACGTGAACGGACCGGGTTCGGGCTTGCCGTGCAGGCGCGCGCGAATCACCTCGGCCACGTACTTGCCCATCTGCTTGGCGGCCGGTGCCACGCCGGGTACCGGCTTGCCGTCGGCCTGGCTCAGTGCGGCCAGGTCACCGGCCACGAACAGCTCCGGGTGACCGGGCAGGGTCAGGTCCGGCTGCACCTGCACGCGCCCGGCGCGGTCCAGCGGCACCTCCAGCGTACGCGCCAGCGGTGAGGCGGCCACGCCGGCGGCCCACACCACGGTGCGTGCCGGCACGAACTGATCGCCGAGCTTGAAACCCTGGCTGTCGATGTCGCTCACCGGGGTGCCGGTCAGCACTTCCACGCCCAGCTTTTCCAGCTGCCGGCGCGCCTTCAGCGAAAGCACTTCCGGGAACGAGGACAGCACGCGTGGCCCGGCTTCGACCAACCGCACCTTGGCGCTGGCCGGGTCGATGTGGCGGAATTCGTTGCGCAGCGTGTGCCGTGCAATCTCGGCCAGGGTGCCGGCCAGTTCAACGCCGGTGGGGCCACCACCGACGATGGCGAAGCTCAGCCATGCCGCCTTCTTCGCCGGGTCCGGCTCGGCCTCGGCGCGTTCGAACGCCAGCAGCAGCTTGCGGCGCAGCGCGATGGCGTCGTCCAGGGTCTTCAGGCCGGGCGCATCATCGGCCCATTGGTCGTTGCCGAAGTAGGCGTGGGTAGCGCCGGTGGCCAGCAGCAGGCTGTCGTAGTCCAGCGCGCTGCCGTCGGCCATGCGGATCTGCCGGGCCTGCTTGTCGATGGCCACCACTTCGCCCAGCCGCACTTCCACATTGCGCTGGTGGCCGAGGATGTGGCGCAGCGGTGCGGCGATATCCGGCGCGGACAGGCCGGCGGTGGCCACCTGGTACAGCAGTGGCTGGAACAGGTGATGGTTGCGGCGGTCGACCAGAGTGATGCGTATGCGCTCGCGGGCCAGCGCACGGGTGGCCCAGAGACCGGCAAAACCGCCGCCGACAACGACCAGGTGGGGAACGCGCTCACGACTCATCGACTCACTCCAGTGGGGGCATTGGGGGAAGCGCCTGGCATCTTCGCACGCCGGCCGCCTGTCACGTCAGCGCTCGCACGGATCGGCGATACTTGGGTTCAGGCACACGCCCCTGAGGAGCCCATGAGCGAACCGGAAAAGCGCATCGCCCTGTTGATCGACGCCGACAATGCGCCGGCCTCGAAGATCGACGAAGTCCTGGCCGAAGTGGCGCGCTATGGCGTGGCCAACGTGCGTCGCGCCTATGGCAACTGGAAGAGCCCGCGATTGAAGGGCTGGGAAGCGGTGCTGCACGAGTATGCGATCCGCCCGATCCAGCAGTTCGCTTACAGCAAGGGCAAGAATGCCTCGGACATGGCGATGGTGATCGATGCCATGGACCTGCTGTACGCGCGCAACCTGGATGGATTTGCCATCGTTTCCAGCGATGCCGATTTCACTCCGATGGTGATGCGCCTGCTCACCGATGGCGTGAAGGTGTATGGCTTCGGCGAGAAGAAAACGCCGGAACCGTTCGTCAATGCGTGTTCGAAGTTCACCTATCTGGAAGCGTTGGGCCAGACCCATGCCAGTGTGCCGGATGTCGAGCAGGCGCCGAGTGAGCAGACATCGAACGAGCCGCCGCCCAGCGACGATGCCCGCCCGCGCAAGAGCGGCGCGGAAATGCGCAGCGACACCCGGCTGGTGAAGATGCTGCGGCGCGCGGTGTCGGCGGCCGAAGGCGAGGACGGCTGGTCGCACCTGGGGCCGGTCGGCAGCCAGATCGGCAACCAGGCCTCGTTCGATTCGCGCAACTACGGCTACGGCAAACTCAGTGACCTGCTGGCGGCCATTGGCCTGTTCGAGCTGAAGAAGGACGGCAAATCCTCCTACGTGCGCGCGCTGCCGAAAAAGAACCGGTAGTGCCAGCCGCCGGCCAGCGATGCCCGGCCGCCAGATCCAGCATCCAGCACGCACACACCCACACGGATCAGGCGTATCGTTGCCGCTCGCATTGCCAGCAAGGAAACCTGCATGTTGAAGATCTGGGGACGTCACAATTCCAGCAACGTCCGCAAGGTGTTGTGGTGTGCCGAGGAGATCGGCCTGCCCTACCAGTCCATCGAGGTGGGCGGCAGCCATGGCGGCACGCAGTCAGCCGAGTACGTGGCGATGAACCCGAACGGGCTGGTGCCGGTGATCGAGGATCACGGCCTTCCGCTGTGGGAATCGAACACCATCGTGCGCTACCTGAGCGCACGCTATGCGCTGGGCACGCTGTATGCCGAAGACCCGATGGAGCGTGCGCAGGCCGAGAAGTGGATGGACTGGAGCACTTCGCGGATGGCACCGCTGTACTCCGAACTGATCTGGGGGATCATGCGCACCGCCCCGGCCGACCGTGACGAGGCGCGCATCAATGCCGCCATCGTGCGCGCCGGAGACTATCTCGCCATGGCCAATGCCACGCTGGCCACGCAGCCGTGGCTGTCGGGCGCGAAGTTCGCGATGGGCGACATTCCGCTCGGCGCGCTGGTCTATGCCTGGTTCGAGCTGCCAATCCAGCGCCCGGAACTGCCGCATCTGGCCGAGTGGTACGCCCGCCTGCGTGAGCGACCGGCGTACCAGCGTGGCGTGATGTCACCGATGACGTAAGCGTCGGAGTTCGGGGTCGGAGCCCTCTCTGCGAGAGGGATCCGACCCCAATGCCGCAGGGTCGGATCCCACCCGGCGGGTGGGCTCTGACCCCTGCCGCGGCACCGGTAGAGTCGAGCTTGCTCGACTGCCGTGTGTCATCAGTAGTCGAGCAAGCTCGACTCTACCGGCGATACCGGTGCTACCGGCCGCCAGCCTTCAATAAAGATCCGTCGGATCCACATCCAGCGACCAGCGCACCTTGCGTGCTTCCGGCAGCGCATACAGCTGCGGCACCAGCTGTGCCAGCACGCCATGCAGCGGGGGGCGCTGCAACGCCGACAGCAACAACTGCGTACGCTGGTAGCCGGCACGGCGCGGCATCGGTGCCGGCATGGGGCCGTACGCTTCCACCACCGCCTGTTCGCCCAGCAGCTGCCGTGCCGCCAACAGGAAGGCATTGGCATGTTCGACCTGCTGCGCTTCGGCGCGCATCAGCGCCAGATGCGCGAACGGTGGGAAACCTGCGGCCTGGCGCTGGTTCAACTCGGCCTGCGCGAACGGGTGGTAGCCACCGCTGACCAGTGTTTCCAGCAGCGGGTGCCCCGGGTGATGGGTCTGCAGCCAGACCTCGCCCGGGTCGCGTGCACGCCCGGCACGGCCGGCGACCTGGATCAGCTGCTGCGCCAGTTTCTCGCTGGCGCGGAAGTCAGCCGAGAACAGGCCCTCGTCGATGCCGACCACCACCACCAGGGTCAGCTTGGGCAGGTCGTGGCCCTTGGCCAGGATCTGCGTGCCGACCAGGATGCCGGGCTGGTCGCCCAGTTTCGCCAGCTGCTGCTCCAGCGCATCACGGCGTGAGGTGGTGCCGCGATCGATGCGGACCACCGGGAAATCGGCGAATGCGGCGGTGAGGTGTTCTTCCAGGCGTTCGGTGCCGATGCCCTGCGGTTGCAGGGCCAGGCTGCCGCAGGCCGGGCACGCCAGCGGTGCCGGCTGTCGCGCGCCACAGTGATGGCACTGCAGGCGACGGCCACCGCCGTGCACGGTCATCGGCGCATCGCAGCGCTGGCACGGCGCAGTCCAGCCGCAGTCGTGGCACAGCAGCACCGGTGCGTAGCCGCGGCGGTTCTTGAACACCAGCACCTGCTGGCCGCGCTGCAGGTGTTCGCCGATGCCGGCCAGCACATCGGCCGAAAGGCCGTCATGCAGTGGCCGCTTGCGAACATCCAGAATGCGCACGCGCGGTGGTCGTGCATCACCGGCGCGCTGCTTCAGGCGCAGGTGGGTGTAACGCCCGGCATAGGCGTTGTGCAGCGTTTCCAGCGAAGGGGTGGCGCTGCCCAGCAGTACCGGGATGCCCAGTGCCTTGGCCCGCACCAGGGCGAAATCGCGGGCGTGGTAGCGGATGCCGTCCTGCTGCTTGTAGCTGCCGTCGTGTTCCTCATCGACGATCAACAAGCCGGCCTGCGGCAACGGCGTGAACACCGCCGAACGCGTACCGACAATCACCCGTGCCTCGCCGCGCGAAGCCGCCGCCCAGACCCGGGCGCGCTCGTTGTCGTTCAGGCCCGAATGCAGCGCATGCACCGCGATGCCGAGGCGACCGCGGAAGCGCGCCAGGGTCTGCGGGGTGAGGCCGATTTCCGGCACCAGCACCAGCGCCTGCCGGCCTTGCGCCAGGCAGTGGATGATCGCCTGCAGGTAGACCTCGGTCTTGCCGCTGCCGGTCACGCCATCGAGCAGGAACGGCTGGAAACCTTCGGCGGCGTTGATCGACGCCACCGCCTCGGCCTGGTCCGGGTTGAGGGTGGGGCCGGGCAGCGGTTGCGCATGCTGCGGTGCCACGCTGAGAGCAACACGCTCGGCCAGTTCACGCTTGGCCAGGCTGCGCGCGGCGGTGCGCCAGTCCTGCATGCGCTCGCCCAGCACGTCTTCATCGACGATGGCCTCGGCCAGCAGTTCGGCCAATTGGCGGGGGCGGCTGCCGGCACGCAGCGTGTCGCGCTGTGCGCGGCCCTCGGCGGTCAGCTGCCAGCCCCAGTGATGGGTGTCGGGCAGCGGTTCGCCATGGCGCAGCGGGCCGGGCAGGGCGGTATTCACTACTTCGCCCAGCGGTGCGTGGGTATAGCGTGCCAGCCACTGCAGGCTCTGCCACAGCTCGCCCTGCAGCAGCGGCTGGCCGTCGCACCAGGCCAGCGCCTGGCGCAGGCCCTGGCCGTCTTCGCTGTGGCCGTGGCCGGCGACCACACCCACCAGTTCACGGTTGCCGAACGGCACCTTCAGGCGGCAGCCGACGGCCACCTCCGGGTCACCGCCCTGCGGCGACAGGTAGTCGAACAGGCGGGGCAGCGGGACGGGCAGGGCGACCTGCAGAGTCGGGATGGGGGCAAACATCGGGCCAGTGTAACGGGCCATGCGCACGCGGATGGCGGGCGCCGGAGGCGGTCGAGCGACGCCCCGGGAATCATAAATGTCACCTAAATATCGGTGTCCATTGGAGATTCAGTCTTATCCACACGTTCTGTGGATAACGTTGTGCGTTACCGGTCGACGGGCGCGTGTGAGGCCGATGGCGACAGCCTTGCCCTCGGGTTGGTCAAAAAATCGCCACACTTTAAAAGCCTTTGAAAACAGCAACTTGAGTGTGAAACATTGCTGAAACAGAGTGAATTCAGCTGGATGCCCCAGTTTTCCCCGCAGGGGCCGTGGTGCTGTGCACAACCTGCAGCACGAAGCAGCGGTTGGCGCAAGTCCTGCCGGGCGCCAATGGGCTGCCGCTATCATGCCGGCAGACCTTTGGAGTGACCGATGACGGCTGTGCCCGCCCCTGTTTCCTCGACCGCGGCCGGCGCGCTGGCGGCGTTCCTGCGTGGCGTCGAGCGCCGTGCCCTGGTGGTGGCCGAGCTGCAGTGCGGCGACGCCGCCCGTGCCGAGCAGACCCTGGTGGCCGTGATGCGTGCCTTCGCCGCTGTGGCCAGTGATCTGCCGATGGCGCAGTGGCCGACCCGGTTCTGGACCCTGTTGGGCCAGCGCCAGGCGCTGCGTGAGCCGGTGGGCGGGCAATGGCAGCCGCCGTTGGCGGCGCTGGGCGAGATGGCGCCCCTGCCGCGCCTGGCTCTGTTGCTGCGGGTGGGCGGCAGCCTGGACGAGGGCATTGCCATGCGCGTACTCGACCAGGACGAGGCGGGTTACCAGCATCTGCTGGCCGATGCCTGCCCGCGTGATGCGCATGGCCAGCCCGATGCCTCGGCCTGGCGCCAGCTGGCCGAACAGGTACAGGGGCGGATCCGCGACCTGCCGGCCAAGCGCCTGCAGCAGCTGCAGCAGCCGGCTGCCCCGGTGGCCAGCACCGAAGCTCCCAGCACCAGTTGGCGCGCACCACAGCGCGACGAACGTGCGCCCGCCCATGGCAAGCGGCGGCGTCCGAACGCCAAGCCGCGCTGGCGCGGCCCGCTGATCCTGCTGGTGACTGTGGCCGTGCTGCTGGTCGCTGCCCTCGGCTGGCGTCACTGGCAGGGCCGTTCGCTCGGCAGTGATGCGCCGCTGCCCGAAGGCGTGGTGGGCGAGGCCGGTCCGGTCACAGTGGAAGCGCTGCCGCCGAGCACCGTCAACGCCCCGCCGGTGGCGACCCCGGTCCAGGCTGCGGATGACGCCACGATGCTGGGCGACCGCGACTATCCGCTGGTCGCCGACGCCGATCTGTATGCGTGGACGGCCGCCGGCGGACCGCTGCCGGTGGACGAGTCGCAATCCAAGCCGAGCCGGCCGGAGCCGGCCAGCACCACGCTGGAAACCACCGCCGCCGATGAATAAGACCGTGTTCGTCAGCCTGCTGCTGACCCTGCCGTTGTCGCTTTCGGCCGCCCCGCAGACCTTGAATGTGCCGCTGCCGGCACCGTCGCCGGCCGCACCGGCCGCGCTGCCGGCATCGACCGCTGCGCCGTCTGCCTTTGCCCAGCTCGATGCGCAGCAGCAGCGCCAGCGCCGCGCCGACTACGCCGCCTGGCGCGCGTTGCCGGAAGGCGAGCGCGAGCGCATCCGCCAGGCGGCTGCGCGTTTCAATGCGCTGCCGGCCGACCAGCAGCAACGCCTGCGCCAACAGTTCCAGGCGCAGGACCAGGCCTTCCGCGAGGGCTGGCGGCTGGGCCCGCAGCTGGGTCTGGAGTTTCCCAAGCTGCATGGGCTGTTCGGGTTCGTGCCGCCGGAGCAGCGTGACACCGCACTGGCCGTGCTGCGCCAGCTCAGCCCGGCGCAGCTGGCCCAGCTGACCCTGGTCGCGCAGCGCACGCCACCGCAGGAGCGCGACGCCATACGCAGCGCCTTCCTCGCCGTGCCCGCCGCCGAGCGCGACACCTGGCTCAAGCGCCAGGCCGGCCAGTAACCCCGAAGGTGTAACGTCGACGGGGTAGAGTCGACGGGGTGGAGTCGACTGCCGCGCGCAGCGCGGGGTTTTCGTCGCGTGATGGAAGAGCAGTCGCCCAAAAGAGCAGTCGACTAACAGTCGACTCTACCCAGCCGGCTCCTTCACCTCTGCAGCGAGGCCTGCCGGGACCCGGCATTCACGCCATGTCATGGGAATGCGCGCGCTGCGCGCGTAAGATGACCGGCCGCAACCCGGTGCCTGTGCCCTTCGCGCGCAACCGTAGTTCGCGTCAAGCACCTTATGTCTACTGCAACCTCCACGCCGCGCTTCAGCAAGGAAGTCGGCGCCACCGGTCTGCTCGCCCTGCCGCTTGTGCTGGGCCACGTATCCACCGGTCTGATCTCCTTCGTCGACAACGTGATTGCCGGCCACCACGCCACGGCGACCCTGGCCGCGGTGACCATCGGTACCGCGCTGTTGTGGCTGCCGATGCTGATCCCGATCGGCACGCTCATCTCGCTTACCGCCTCGGTCTCGCAGCTGCATGGCGCCGGCCGCGAGCGCGAGATCGGCCCGCTGTTCCGCCAGGCGTTATGGCTGGCGCTGGGCCTGGGCCTGATCATGTTCACCTTCCTCACCGTGGTGCCGCCGCTGCTGCCGGCGTTCGGCATCGCGCCGGACATCGTGCCGGGGGCGACCGCGTTCCTGCATGCGGTGCGCTGGGGCGGTCCGGCGCTCACCCTGTACTTCTGCATGCGCTACCTCAGTGAAGGCATGCACTGGACGCTGCCGACCATGCTGCTCGGCTTCGGTGGCCTGCTGGTGCTGGCGCCCATGGGCTATGTGCTGGCCAACGGCAAGCTCGGTTTCCCGGAGATGGGCGCCGAAGGGCTCGGTATCGCCTCAGCGGTGATGATGTGGCTGCAGGCCATCGCCTTCGCCACCTACCTGTGGCTCACCAAGCGCTTTGCCCACCTGCAGCTGTTCTCGCATTTCGAAGGCCCGCGCTGGAAGGCGATCTGGGAGCTGCTGCGCACCGGCCTGCCGATCGGCATCACCGTGCTGATGGAAGGCGGTCTGTTCATCGTCACCGCGCTGTTGATCGGCCGCCTCGGCGCCAACGAGGCGGCCGCGCACCAGATCGCGATCAACGTCGCGCAGCTGTGCTTCATGATCCCGATGGGCGTGGCCGAGGCCACCACCGTGCGCGTGGGCCATGCGGTCGGTCGCGGCGATGGTTTCGGCGTGCGCCGTGCGGCGTGGGCCGGCTACGCGATCATCATGGGTACGCAGACCTTGTCGGCGGCGGTGCTGCTGTTCGGCCACGACGCCATCGTCGGGGTCTACACCAACGATCTGGCGGTGGCCGGCCTGGCCTCGACCCTGCTGCTGTATGCGGCGACCTTCCAGTTCCCCGATGGCATCCAGGTGCTGTCGGCCGGCGCGTTGCGCGGCCTGAAGGACACCCGCGTGCCGATGTTCATCGCCATGTTCGCGTACTGGGGCCTGGGCATGCCGCTCGGTGCCGGGCTCGGCCTGGGCCTGGGCATGGGCCCGCAGGGCATGTGGATCGGCCTGATCGTCGGCCTGACCGCCGCCGCCATCCTGATGGGCTGGCGCCTGCGCCGCAGCAGCCTGCGCATCGGCCAGTCAATGCTGTCCTGACCTTCCGCGCCCGCCATGTTCACCCCTGGCGGGCGATCCCCTGACTTGTGTCCGATGCTGCATCACGCGGCACCGGCTATGCTGGTACCACGGCAAGAAGCCATCCGGAGCGTTCCATGAATCAACCCGTGCCCCCGCTGCCCCCGGCGCGTCGCAACCCCGTCGCCAGCTTCTTCATCGGGCTGTGGGACGTCATGAACTTCACCCGCCGGTTGATCCTCAACCTGGTGTTCTTCGGCCTGCTGTTCCTGCTGCTGGTGATGTTCATCGTCGCTGCCGGCATGGGTGCCGGTGCCAGCAAATCGCTGCAGGACCGGACCACCCTGGTGATCGCGCCGGAAGGCCGCCTGGTCGAACAGTTCAGCGCAGATCCGGTCAGCCGCGCGCTGGCCAAGGCAGTGGGCGACAACAGTGCCGAAGAGATCCAGCTGCGCGACCTGCTGCGGGTGATCGAGTCGGCCAAGGAAGACAAGAAGATCGAGCGGGTGGTGCTGGAGCTGGACAAGCTGCAGCCGTCCGGCTTTGCCTCGCTGCGTGAAGTCGCCGCCGCGCTGCAGGACCTGCGCGCCTCGGGCAAGCAGCTGGTGGCCTACAGCGAGAGCATGGGTCAGTCGCAGTACCTGCTGGCCGCACAGGCCGACGAGGTCTACCTGGACCCGATGGGCTCGGTGGTGCTGGAAGGCCTGGGCCGTTACCGCCAGTACTTCCGCACCGGCCTGCAGGACAAGCTGGGCGTGGACGTGCACCTGTTCAAGGTGGGCGAGTACAAGTCCGCGGCCGAGCCGTATGTGCTCGACGCCGCCTCGCCGGCCTCCAAGGAAGCCGACCTGTTCTGGATGAACGATGTGTGGCAGCGCTACCTGGGTGATATCGCCAAGGCGCGCCGCCTGGACCCGGCACAGCTGGCTGCGGGCATCGACACGCTGCCCGAAGGCGTCGCCGCCGCCGGTGGCGATCTGGCCAAGTTCGCGCTGCAGCAGAAGCTGGTGACCGCGCTGAAGACCCGCGAGGAATTCGAGGATCTGATGATCGAGCGCGGCGTGGCCGATGACGATGCCGACGGCGGTTTCCGCAATGTCGATTTCGGCGGTTACCTGGCCCTGCTCGACGCACGTCGCAACCCGGTGGACTCGCGCCCGCAGGTGGCCGTGGTGGTCGCCGCCGGCGAAATCAGCGGCGGTGACCTGCCGGCTGGCCGCATCGGTGGCGAGTCGACCTCGGCGCTGCTGCGTGCTGCGCGCGATGACGAGAACGTCAAGGCGGTGGTGCTGCGGGTGAACTCTCCGGGTGGCGAAGTCTTCGCCTCCGAGCAGATCCGTCGTGAAGTGGTGGCCCTGCAGGCTGCCGGCAAGCCGGTGGTGGTATCGATGGGCGACCTGGCCGCATCGGGCGGCTACTGGATCAGCATGAATGCCGACCGCATCTATGCCGATCCGTCGACCATCACCGGATCGATCGGCATCTTCGGCATGATTCCCAACTTCAGCCGCGCGCTGGACAAGATCGGCGTGCACACCGACGGTGTCGGCACCACCCGCTTTGCCGGTGCGTTCGATGTGACCCGTCCGATGGACCCGGCCGTTGGCCAGGTCATCCAGTCGGTGATCAACAAGGGCTACGCCGATTTCACCGGCCGTGTCGCCGAGGCCCGCAAGAAGCCGGTCGAGGCCATCGATGAAGTGGCCCGTGGCCGCGTGTGGAGCGGTGCCCAGGCCAAGGAGCGCGGTCTGGTCGACGCTTTCGGTGGTTTGAAGGATGCCGTGGCCGATGCGGCCGGCCGCGCCAAGCTCGGCAAGACCGACGCCTACCGCGTGCGCTACATCGAGAAGGCGGCCACGCCGTTCGCGCAGTTCGTCAGCGGTTTCGCCGGCAGCCGTGCCGGTGCGTGGATGCTGTCCGACTCGGGCATGGCGCGGATGATGCTGGCACGCACGATGCCGGAAGTGGACACGCAGCTGCGCTTCGTCGAGAACGCGGCCCGCGAGAAGGGCAACGGCGCGCCGGTGAAGGCGCTGGCGTACTGCTTCTGCGGGTTCTGACCGGCAACGGTATCGAATGAGAACGCCCGGCCCAGGCCGGGCGTTTTCATTCATGGGCCGGATCCCTTTGCGGTGCAAAGGGCTCTGACCCCACCGGTCACTGCGTCGCGTCGGCCTCGGCCTTGCGCTCTCGCGTGTCGGTATCGTCCAGGGTCTTCTGCACACCCTTGGCGCGGTCCAGCGGCTCGTTGATCGCGCGCGACATCGCTTTCGGCACCGGCGGCTGTTCCGGGTTCGGTGCGGGCGGGCGCTGGCAGGCACACAGCAGCACGGCAGCCAGCAGGGGCATGGACAGGTTCAGGATGCGCATGGCGGCACTCCATGACGGGCGTGCCCGCAGTGTCGCATCCCCGGCAGGGGGCCGCCGTGAGCGCGTATCCTTGCCGCATCGGAACACAGCGGGCGCGGCCCGGGAGAACACATGACCCAGCAACGGTGGCGCCTGGATGGCCAGACGGCCCTGATCACCGGCGCCAGCGCCGGCATCGGCCTGGCCATCGCGCACGAACTGGCCGGCTTTGGCGCCGACCTGATGATCGTCGGGCGCGATATCGACATGCTGGAGACCGCGCGCGACGAACTGCTGGACGTGCATCCGCAGATGCAGGTGCATGCGCTGGCCGCCGATGTCTCCGATGACGAAGACCGCCGGCAGATCCTCGACTGGGTGGAAGACCACAGCGATGGCCTGCACATCCTGGTCAACAACGCCGGCGGCAACATCACCCGGCCCGCGACCGAATACACCGAGGACGAATGGCGCAACATCTTCGAGACCAACCTGTTCTCGGCGTTCGAACTGTCGCGCTACGCGCATCCGCTGCTGGCGCGCCACGCCGCCTCGTCCATCGTCAACGTCGGCAGCGTGTCCGGCCTGACCCACGTGCGCAGTGGCGTGGTCTATGGCATGACCAAGGCGGCCATGCACCAGATGACCCGCAACCTGGCCGTGGAATGGGCCGAGGACGGAATCCGGGTCAATGCGGTGGCACCGTGGTACATCCGCACACGGCGAACCTCCGGCCCGCTGTCGGACCCGGACTACTACGAGGAGGTGATCGAGCGCACGCCGATGCGTCGCATCGGTGAGCCGGAAGAAGTCGCGGCGGCCGTGGGCTTCCTGTGCCTGCCGGCAGCCAGCTATGTCACCGGCGAATGCATCGCCGTGGATGGTGGATTCCTGCGTTACGGGTTCTGATCGCGGGCCGCAGTAGTGCCGGCCGCTGGCCGGCAACTGCAATCCTCTGAACATCATGTGATTGCCGGCCAGCGGCCGGCACTACCGGGTGGCAGTCATTCCGGCACCGGGCAATGGCTGGCCTCCAGCACACCCTGCAACCGCTCGCGCTCGCCCTGGGCATGTTCGCGGTTCTCCGGCGCGGCAAAGCGCTCGCGGCCGCGTGCGTCGCGGAAGCGCTGCTGCCAGCTGCCACAACGCTGTGCCTCGGGCAGCTCCTCGCAGGTGTCGCGCACCACTTCGCAGCTGGCCGCATTGACCGGCGTTGCACCGCCCAGGCCCTGCACGGTCATCAGTTCGCAGCGTGCCGGCGAGGCTTCGTATTCGTGAAGGTAGCCGCCGCCTTGGCTGTCGGTGCACTGGAAGATCGGGGGCAGCGGCGGCCTCGGCGGCCCGTCGCTTGCGGCGCGCGCCTCGGTATCGTGGCGTAGCGCCGCGCTGTCGAGGATCTGGTCGCCACCCTCGGCTTCCACCATGCCCGCTTCCATGATCGTGCGCCCTTCGTCCGCGCGTCGTGGCGCCGTCGGCGTTGCCGCCGGCGCAGCCGCTCCGCTGGCCTCGGAAACGGTGGCCGCAGCGGGATCCTGTACCGGTGAGGGTTCGGTCACGACCGGTTCGGCGTTGGCCGGCGCCGGTACGCGAAGGACCTGCTGCTGGCTGCCGGCCGGGCAGGGCGTACGTTGCAGGGTCGGAACGTCGCTGCTGCCGGAGGTGCAGCGGTAGATCACGCCTTCTTCGGCCATTGCAGCGCCGGGCAACACGGCCAGGGCCAGCCAGATCAGTCTGTTCATGCGCACAGCGTACAGGCTGCGCTCAGCGCTCGCAGTCCTGCGACAGGCGTGCGTCGATGCCGCGCTGTTCGGTGCTGATGGTGGTGCGTTCGCTTTGCAGCGCACTGTTGTAGCGGCGGTCCAGTTCCCAGCGGCGGTCACGCAGGCGCGCGCACACTTCCTGCTGCGGCAGGGCGTGGCAGGTGTCGCGCACCAGCACGCTGCCGGCCGGTATCTCCACGCCGACACCGACCGTGGGCGGGCGATACCCGGCGCCTGCGCCGATGGGCCGACCCACCGGCCCACCGATGGCCGGGCGCGGGCCGGGATGGCCGCCGCCCGGGTACCCGTGCGGCAACCAGATGCTGGTCCACAACGGGATCCAGCGCGGATTGCCCTCGTTGCTGTCGCTGGTGTAGCGCCGGCCGTCGTCGCTCACGCATTCGTACATCGGCTGCGGTGGCTGGACGTAGACGTGGCGCACTTCGCGCCCGCCAATGTCCGGCGTTGCGCTGGGCGGTGGCGGCGGGGCGTCGCTGCTGACCACTCTCGGCGGCGGATCGCGCGGGCGCTGCAGGTCGCGCACTTCCTGCCGCCCGTTGCTGCAGGGTTTGTCCTGCAGGGCCACGGCACCATTGCTGGCCACGCAGCGGTACACGCGCACGTCGTCGTCGGCGGCCGGCGCTGCGCTCCACGGCAGCAACAGGCACAGACCCAGGGCGGTGCGTGTCAGGTTCATGGCAGCAGGGTGCGGGATTGTCCGGAACCGTGCAATCGTCGGCTCAGGAGCGCAGCACGTTGCCGCTGAGCGCATCGCGGATCGGCGTCGGCTGGGCCAGGCCGCCGGTCTGGCCATCAAGCACCCCATCAAGCAGGCGCAGCAGGCGTGGATCCAGCTCTTCGCGGCGGCGCGCCGGCGGCTCACCGGCCAGGTTGGCGCTGGTCGACACCAGCGGGCCGCCCCAGGCGTTGCACAGGGCGGCCACCAGCGGATGCGCGCTGATGCGCACGGCGATGCCGCTGTGCTCGCCGGTGACCCAGGGCTGCGCCCGCGGACCGGCCGGCAGGATCCAGGTGTTGGCACCGGGCCAGCTGGCCAGCACGGCACGTTGGCGGGCGTCGGGCAGCGCCTGCAGGCGCACCCAGCCTTCCAGCTGCGGCAGGTCGGCGGCGACCAGGATCATGCCTTTCTCGATGGGGCGCTGTTTCAGCCGCAGCACCATGTGCACCGCCGCTTCGTGCGAGGGATCGCAGCCCAGGCCCCAGACCGCTTCGGTCGGGTAGGCGATCACGCCGCCGGCACGGAGCGTGGCGACAGCGGAGTCCAGGGTGAGTTCTTTCATGGCAGGGACCGGCCCGACGTGGGCCTTCATTATCCCCCTGCGGCGTGCAGATGGGGTGGTGGGTGCGGACCGTTGGTCCGCACACCTTGACCCTCATCAACGCAGGGCGTGGCAGAGCATCCACGCATGGCGTGGATCTACTTTGCGGCTTTTTTCACCGCTTTCTTGGCCGCCTTCTTCACAGCCTTCTTCACCGCCTTCTTGGCTGGCGCCTTCTTGGCGGCGGCCTTCTTCGGTGCGGCTTCCTTCTTCACTGCCGCCTTCTTGGCCGGGGCCTTCTTCGCCGCGGCCTTCTTGGCGCCGAAACCCTTGCGCACCGGCTTGCCGGTTTCTTCCATCAGCTGCTGCACCTCGGCCAGGGTCAGCGATGCCGGCTCGCGATCCTTGGGGATCTTGCCGTTCATCTTGCCGTCGCTGATGTACGGGCCGAAGCGGCCGTTCAGCACCTGGATGTCGCTGCCTTCGAATTCCTTGATGATCCGGTTGCGCGCGATCTCTTCCTTCTCTTCCACCAGGAACACGGCGCGGGCCAGGTCGATGGTGTACGGGTCGTCTTCCTTCTTCAGCGAGGCATAGGTGCTGCCACGCTTGGCGAACGGCCCGAAGCGGCCGATGCCGACGCTGACCGGTTCGCCCTTGTCCTCACCCAGCGCGCGCGGCATCAGGAACAGTTCCAGCGCGTCTTCCAGGGAAATGGTGTGCATCGACTGGCCGGGGCGCAGCGAGGCGAATTTGGGCTTTTCCTCGGCGTCCTCGGCGGTGCTGCCGATGGCCGCGTACGGTCCGAAACGGCCCAGGCGCACGCTCACCGGCTTGCCGGTCTTGGGATCGGTGCCGAGCTCGCGCGCGCCACTGGCCTCGGCGCGGTCGACCGATTCCTTCTTGTCTTCCACCAGCTCCTTGAACGGCTCCCAGAAGCGGGCCATCAGCGGAATCCACTCTTCTTCGCCACGCGAGACGGCGTCGAGCTCGTCTTCAAGCTTGGCGGTGAAGTCGTAGTCCACGTACTGGGTGAAATGGCTGGACAGGAACTTGGACACCGCACGGCCGACGTCGGACGGGCGGAAGCTGCGGCCTTCCATTTCCACGTACTTGCGGAACAGCAGGGTCTGGATGATCGAGGCGTAGGTCGAGGGACGGCCGATGCCGTACTCTTCCAGCGCCTTCACCAGCGCCGCTTCGGTGTAGCGCGGCGGCGGCTGGGTGAAATGCTGTTCGGCCAGGATGCGTTCCAGCGGGATGCGGTCGCCGGGCTTCATCGCCGGCAGCTTGCGGCCTTCGTCCTCGTCCTCGGCGCTCTTGCTGTCCTTGCCTTCCTCGTACACGGCCAGGAAGCCGGGCACTACCACGGTGGTGCCGCTGGCGCGGAACACGTGCTCGCTGCCGGCGGACAGATCGACGCTGACGGTATTGAGCGTGGCCGGAATCATCTGGCAGGCCACCGCACGCTTCCAGATCAGTTCGTACAGGCGGCGCTCGTCGTCGGTCAGGAAGCGAGCGACCTGGGCCGGGGTGCGCAGGGCCGAGGTCGGGCGCACCGCTTCGTGCGCTTCCTGGGCGTTCTTCGACTTGGTCTGGTAGGTGTTGGGCTGGTCGGGCAGCGAAGCGATGCCGTAGTCGCGGGCGATCACGTCGCGGATCTCGGCCAGCGCATCCTGCGACAGGTTCACCGAGTCGGTACGCATGTACGAGATCAGGCCGACCGTGCCTTCGTCACCGATCGCCACGCCTTCGTACAGCTTCTGCGCCACCTGCATGGTCTTGCGGGTGGTGAAGCCGAGCTTGCGCGAGGCTTCCTGCTGCAGGGTGGAGGTGGTGAACGGCGGCGCCGGGCGGCGCTTGCGCTCCTTGCTGGCCACATCGGTGACATGCAGCGAGCCCTGCGCGGCCTGCTGGATGCGCAGGCGGGCGGCCTCGGCAGTGTCGCCGTCGGTGATGGTGAACTGTTCGAACTTCTGCCCGTCCAGCTTGATCAGCTTGGCATTGAAGTGCTGCGACGGGTGCGCGCACTCGGCGCCGATGGACCAGTATTCGCGGGCGATGAAGGCTTCAATCTCCTCCTCGCGCTCGACGATCATGCGCAGCGCCGGGCTCTGCACGCGGCCGGCGGACAGGCCACGCTGCACCTTGCGCCACAGCACCGGCGACAGGTTGAAACCGACCAGGTAGTCCAGCGCGCGGCGCGCCTGCTGGGCATCGACCAGGTCGCTGGCGATGGCGCGCGGCTGGCTGATCGCTTCCTTGATGGCGCGCGGGGTGATCTCGGTGAACACCACGCGCTGCATCGGCTTGTCCTTGACCAGCCCGCGCTCTTTCAGGATCTCGGCGATGTGCCAGCTGATCGCCTCACCCTCGCGGTCCGGGTCGGTTGCCAGCAGGATGTCATCGGCGCCCTTGGCGGCCTTGGCAATCGCATCGACGTGCTTCTCGTTCTTGTCGATGACGTCGTAGTGCATGGCGAACCCGTTGTCCGGGTCGACCGCGCCTTCCTTCGGAATCAGGTCACGCACGTGCCCATACGAGGCCAGGACGGTGTAATCCTTGCCGAGGTATTTGTTGATCGTCTTGGCCTTGGCCGGCGATTCGACGATGAGCAGGTGCTTGGGCATGGCAGCAGGGTCTGTGGGGCGAACCGTGGGGAAGGGGCCGCTAGGGTGGAGCAAACGGCCGCATTAGTGAAGCGGCCACGGGCAAATCCATAAACTGAACGCCCGGTACTGTGCCGGGCGTTCAGGTTTCACCTTGTTAGAGGAATCATGCCCGGCCAGCTCGTGTCAAGCAGCCAGACGTGAGGATGGCCGTTCAGGAGGCCATCTTGGCGAGGAAGCCGACCGCGAACACCAGCAGGGCCAGGCCTGCCAGCGTCAGCAGACCGGTCACCACCAGGATCGCGATGGTGACCGCGCCCAGTTCGCGCCGCTGCAGGTGCGGCTGGTCAGTGAAGGCCCAGCGATCCACCACCAGGGTGTCGCAGATCATGTCGTGCAGGCCCTGCTTGCGCTCGGTGAAGGCGGCCATCAGGAAGCCGATGCCCAGGGTCACACTGCTCAGCATCGCCGCCCAGTAGCGACCAAAGGCGCGGCCCTTGGTCAGGCGCTCGCCGTTGCTGCGCACCACCTTGATGCCAACCGCCATCTTACCCAGCGTGGCGCCGCCCTGCGAGGCATGGAACCAGGTGTAATACGCCATGCCGATGCCGAGGTTGATCAGCGCGCTGGCCAGCTGCGCGACGATTTCGATGGCGGTATCACCGCCGCCGAACGCACCCATGCTGGCGCCCAGCACGACACCGATGATGGCACCGATGATGCCGCCGGGAATGGCCAGCACGAAGTAGTCGATCATGTAGGCGGCCACACGCTTCCAGAAGCCGGCGTAGACCACTTCGCCACCGGCGATCGGTTGGCCATGGCTGCTGTCGCCGGCGGCCGCGGGGGCGCTGTAGGGCGAGCTGCTGAGGGCGCCGGTGCCGGGCAGGGGCGCGGTGCCGTTGTCGATCGCGGCATAGTCGCCGCGCAGGTCGAAGCCGCCACTGGCGGCGGTCGCGCTGGCATCGGCCAGCGTCTGCAGGCCGAGCTCGTCGACCACCTGGCGCAGCGCGGCCCATTGCGCCATGCCCTCGCGCCAGACCAGGGTGTCCAGATTCAACTGGCCGCGCTGGAAGCGCTGGCGGATCTCCTGGACCGGCAGCGGGCCCTGGCGTTGCTGCCCTTCAGCGTAGTACCACTCGGTCATTGCATGTTCCCCGTAGGATCGTCCTTGGAAGCGCGGTCGTGCATGCGGCTCAGCCGCGGCACGACGGCGGCAGATACTTGTTGTCGCTCTCGCCGCTGCATTCCCAGCGGCCGCTGTCGCGGTCGTATTCCAGCCACAGCAGGTCGCCGTCGATCTGCTTGCCCGGCGCGGCCAGTGTGGCTTCGATGCCGCAATGGCCGTTGTTGAAGCGGCCGATGTGCACGGCCGACAGGCCCGCCTGGGTGAAGTCGCCCGGGGCCGGGAAACCGGCGTCGTTGGCGCCGGGGCAACGGCCTTGCTCATCGGCGAAATGCTGCACCTGGTCCTGCAACGGGTGCAGGGCATCGGCCGCGGCAGCGACCTTGGCACGCACGGCGTACTCGTTGTAGGCCGGCAACGCGATCGCCGCCAGAATGGCCATGATCGGCACCAGCACCAGCAGCAACCCACCACCGATGATCGCGGTGAGGGCGCATCCGGAGAGCTTCTTCTTCGGTGGCGGCAACACGCCGGCGGCGGCGGCCGTGGCGGCATAGGGGGTGGAGGGCGGCAGCACCGGTGGCTGCGGCGGCGCGGGTTCCGGCGTGGGGTCAGGCGTCAGCGGCGGTGTTGCCGCGTCCAGTGCCGGCACGATCAGGCCCAGCTCGTCCACGACGCTGCGCAACGGCTGCCATTGCGGCAGGCCGTCGCGCCACACCAGGGTGTCCAGGGTGATCTGGTTGTTGCGGAACAACTCCACCACCTGTTCCGCCGGCAGCGGACCCTGCTGCCGGTTGCCTTCTGCATGGAACCACTCGCTCACGGGGACGCTCCTGAATGCGCTATGCCCCCAAGTGTACGGTCAGTGCAGGGGTTCTGGCTCGTCCATGAACATCTGCGTTTCCATCCAGGCGTAGGCTGCCTCGGAGCCGGGCTGGTTGAACAGCACCATCAGCACGACCCATTTCAGGTCGTCCAGGTCCAGTTCGTCCTGGTCCAGGGCCATCGCCCGGTCCAGCACCAGCTCGCGCTGGTCGGCGTCGAGGATGCCGTGCTGTTCCAGATACAGCAGGAAACCGCGGCATTCCACGTCCAGCTTGTCCAGCTCGGGGCCGTGGTAGACGCGCACAGGGCCATCGACCCGTGCCTGGGCCATGCTCGGCCGCTGCGCGGCCAGGGCGTCGAGCCAGTCGAACGCCTTGTTGATCTCGGTTGGGCTGAAACCGGCCTGGATCAGGCCGTTCTGGAGCGAATCGCGGTCACGGATCAGGTCCGCATCTTCGCTGAAATAGTGTTCAAACAGGTACAGCAGTACGTCCAGGATGCTCTCTTTCATTGCCCCTCGGCCTGCGTCGCGCGACGCTGTGGAGGTGAAGAAACTAGGGAGTTCGACAGTAGCGGCCGTGTACGCACACCACGATTCCCGCCAGTTCCATGGCCAGCAGCATGGAGGACACCTGTGGCGCCGTCAATCCACAGCGCGTGATCAGTGAATCCATACCGCTTGGGTTGTGGTCCAGGGCCTGCCACAAGCACTGGTAGTCAGGGTCGTTCGCCCAGCGCGCCGGCAGGAGCGCCGGCGGTGCCTGTTCAGTGGGGGTGGCCAGCCGCGATTGCAAGTCCGGCAGCTGCTGGCGCAGGGCGGGGGCCAGCAGCTCCAGTACGTCCTCGGGGCGCTCGACCAGCGCTGCACCCTCGCGGATCAGGCGGTGGCAGCCGGCGGCCCGTGGGTTGAGCACCGAGCCGGGCAGGGCGCAGACCTCGCGGCCGGCCTCGGCAGCCAGCCGGGCAGTGATCAGCGCGCCCGAGCGTTGCGCGGCTTCGACCACCACCGTGGCCAGTGCCAGCCCGGCCACCAGCCGGTTGCGTGCCGGGAAATGGCCGGGGCGCGCGGGCGTGCCGGGCAGGTACTCGCTGAGCACCACGCCGTCGGCGGCGATCCGCGCCTGCAGCCGGGCATGGCTGTCCGGATAGGCCCGGTCCGGGCCGGTGCCAATCACCGCCACGGTACAGCCGCTCGCGTCCAGGGTGGCCTGGTGGGCCGCGGCATCGATGCCGGCCGCCAATCCACTGGTCACGGCCAGGCCGGCCTCGACGAAGCACCCGGCAAAGCGGGCCGCCAGCGCGCGGCCGCCCGGCGTGGGCGAGCGGCTGCCAACCAGGGCCACCGACGGGCGCCAGGCCAGGCTGGGGTCGCCGGCCATGAACAGGGCCAGCGGTGGGTTGGGCACCTCCAGCAGCGACGGTGGGAAGGCGGGGTCGGTGCAGGCCAGCAGATGATGGTGGTCGCTCTGCAGCCAGCGCAGCGTGCTTGCCCACGCCTTCGGGTCGGGGCGCTCCAGTGCCGCGCACTGCTCCGGCGTGCAGCCGTGTTCACGCCATCCGGCGACGCCCCGTGCGATGGCCGCCGCGGCGTCCTCGGCCCCCTGCAGCAGTGCCCGCCGTGGCGCCAATGCGCCGCCCGCCATCACCAGGCGCAGCAGCGCCTCATCCATCGGTCTGGTCATTGCCCCACTATCGGCCGGATACAACGAAGGCGCCCTAGGGCGCCTTCGCATGTGACCGTCAGGGTTTGCCGGAGGCCGCCCCTGTAGAGTCGAGCTTGCTCGACTCCCGCTCCAGTCAGTCGAGCAAGCTCGACGCTACATTCATGGCCAGTCGAGCAAGCTCGACGCTACTTCGCGTCCGGGTGCAGTGCGTTGTAGCCCACCCGCACCGGCTTCACGCCCTGCATCACCAGCGCGTAGCTGACGTTGTCGAAGGTGCGGAACACCATCGCGTGCGCGGCATACTCATCCGGCAGCGAGACGCGGCCGGCGCCGGTGCCCAGCGCGTCGTCCATGCGCGAGGAGGTCGGGTACTTCATGCGGTGCGCGACATGACGGCCCGGACGCCACAGCGAGAACACCGTTCCGTTGTCCACGCCCTGCGCGCGGCCGGCCGAGATCGCGATCACATCGCGCGGGCCGCCGGCGGTGAACATGTCGGTCACTGCCAGCACGCGCACATCCACGCCTTCGACCCCGGCTGCCGGTACGTGCGGCACGAACTGCAGGTCGTACGGGCGGGCTTCGACCGGCACCAGGCGGTCGCCGGAACGCACTTCACGGCCGCCGACGTTCTTGTCCAGGACCAGGGTGGACGCTTCGACCTTGCCGCCGGCGATCTGGGTGATGGTGCCGGTAGCGACCTGGGCCAGCTCGTAGCCCAGCACGCCGCGGCGCGCGTTGGGGGCGTTGTAGGCCTTCCACAGGTTGCCGCTGCCGGGGGTGACATCGCCATTGGCGGTCAGGTCCTCGGTCGGCTTGGGCTGGGCGTAGCGCACGGTCGGGCGGACCACGGCCCAGCGCTGGCCGACCTGGGCATCGGCCAGGCGGACATAGACGGTATCGCCGCCGGAGACGCGCAGCCGGTTGTCTTCCAGGCCGACCACGTAGGGCAGCTGCTTGACACTGTCGACCACGCTCAGCTGCTTCAGGAACGGCTCGACCTGGGCCAGCGGAATGGCATCGATCGGGGCCTCCTGGCGCGGGCCGGGCTGCGCGGCCACGGTCACCCGGTCCAGATAGGCCAGGCTCAGCACGTCACCGGGATAGATCAGGTGCGGGTTGGCGATCTGCGGATTGGCCTGCCAGATCTCCGGCCACAGCCAGGGCTTCTGCAGGAAACGCGCGGCGATATCCCACAACGTGTCCCCTTTTCGGACCACATAGGTGTCCGGGTGCCCGCCATTCACTTCCACGGCGGTAGCATAGGCAGCCACGGTCAGCATCGCCGCGGCGACGACCGTACGAAAACGAAGCAACATAGGTGTGAAGCCCTGATTCCCCAACAGGTTCGCGCACTATAGTCCAGAAACCGGGGCGCAAGGCAAGCGTTGGAGCTAGAATCTGCGACGTATGCCGGCGTGCCGGCCCTTATATCCGGAAACAGCCATGGCCCTTCTCCCCATTCTCGAGTTCCCCGATCCGCGCCTGCGTACCAAGGCCGCGTTGATCGACGCCGCCGAAGTCACCACGCCGGCCTTCCAGGAGCTGGTCGACAACATGTTCCAGACCATGTACGACGCCCCCGGCATCGGCCTGGCCGCCACCCAGGTGGACGTGCACAAGCGCTTCATGGTCATCGACGTCAGCGAAGAAAAGAATGAACCGCATGTGTTCATCAACCCGGAAATCATCGCCAAGGACGGGGGCCGGGTGTACCAGGAAGGCTGCCTGTCGGTACCGGGCATCTTCGCCGACGTGACCCGTGCCGACACCATCACCGTGAAGTACCTGGACCGCAACGGCCAGCCGCAGCAGATCGAGGCCGGTGAAGTGCTGGCCACCTGCATCCAGCACGAGATGGACCACCTGGACGGCAAGCTGTTCATTGATTACCTGTCGCCGCTCAAGCGCGAAATGGTCCGCAAGAAGCTGGCCAAGCAGCGCAAGCACGTGGCGTGATCGCCCATCCGGGCCACCCGTCGGGTGGCCCGTGCCTGCGCACTGCGCAGGCTGCACGGCGCCGGCCGACGGCGCCGTTTTCTTTCCTGCACGAATCCATCCTGCAAGTGGGGTAGCCATGAGGATTGTCTTTGCCGGTACGCCGGAATTCGCGGTGTCGTCGCTGCGCGCCGCCGCGCGCCACCACGAGGTCGTGGCCGTCTACACCCAGCCGGACCGCCCGGCCGGCCGCGGCCGTGGCCTGGCGCCGTCGCCGGTCAAGCTGGAGGCGGTGGCCCGTGGCATTCCGGTCTACCAGCCCGAGTCGCTGAAGGACCAAGCCGCACAGCAGCAGCTGCGCGATCTGCAGCCGGACCTGATGGTGGTGGTGGCCTATGGCCTGATCCTGCCCAAGGCGGTGCTGGCCATCCCGACCCATGGCTGCTGGAACGTGCACGCTTCGCTGCTGCCGCGCTGGCGCGGCGCCGCGCCGATCCAGCGCGCGATCCAGGCCGGTGACGAAACGACCGGCGTCTGCCTGATGCAGATGGAAGCCGGCCTGGATACCGGCCCGGTGCTGCTGCACCAGGAACTGCCGATTGCCGCGACCGATACCGGCGGCCAGCTGCACGACAGGCTGGCCGAGCTGGGCGCGCAGGTGCTGTCCGACGGGCTGGGCCTGCTGCGGGCCGGCATCAAGCCGATCGCGCGGCCGCAGCCGGAGCAGGGCGTGACCTACGCGCACAAGCTGGACAAGGCCGAAGCGAAGCTGGACTGGGCGCAGGACGCCGGAGCGCTGGCGCGTACCGTGCGCGCATTCAACCCCTGGCCGATCGCCGAGGCCACGCTGGCCGGCGAGCGCGTGCGCATCCATGGTGCCGTGGCGCTGGACCTGGCGCACGGCCAGGCACCGGGCACGGTGCTGGCCGCCGGCCGCGAGGGCATCGACATCGCCTGCGGCCAGGGCGCGCTGCGCCTGCGCGTGCTGCAGCGCGAAGGCGGCAAGGCGATCACCGCCGCCGACTACCTCAACGCCCGCCGCGACCTGCGCGTGGGGGCATAAGCGGTGTCGAAGCAGAACGATTTCTCCATCGCCAAGGCGGCACCGGGCGCAGCCACCCGCATGCTGGCTGCGCGCGTGCTGGCGCAGGTGTTCACCCGCGGCCGTTCGCTGAAGGCCGAACTGGCCTGGGCACTGCCGAAGCTGGCCGACAGCCGTGACCGTGCGCTGCTGGAAGCGCTGTGTTTTGCCGTGCTGCGCCGGCGCAGCACCTACGACGCGGCGTTGCAGTCGTGGATGCAGAAGCCGCTGTCGGCACGTGATGCCGACCTGCGCACGCTGCTGATGGTCGGGTTCGCCCAGCTGGACGTGCTGGAACTGCCGGCCCATGCGGCGCTGTCGGCGACCGTTGACGCCGCGCGCGCGCTGGGCCGCGAGCGCCAGGCCGGCCTGGTCAACGCGATCCTGCGCCGTGCGCAGCGCGAAGGGTTCCCCGAGCAGCCGGCCCGTGACGCGTTCCCCGACTGGCTGGCCGATGCCCTGGAGCGCGATTGGCCGGGCCAGGCCGAGGCGATCTTCGCCGCCAGCCTGCAGCCGGCTCCGCTGTGGCTGCGTGCCAACCGCCAGCACGGTGGCCGCGACAAGGCCCTGGCGGCGCTGGCCGAGGCCGGTATCGCCGCCGAGCCCAGCCCGCTCAGCGCCGATGCGCTGCGCCTGGCGGCGCCCGTCGCAGTGAACCAGCTGCCGGGCTTCGCCGACGGCGCGCTGTCGGTGCAGGACCTGTCGGCGCAATGTGCTGCCGACGCGCTGGCACCGGCGCCCGGTGCCCGTGTGCTGGACGCCTGCGCGGCCCCCGGTGGCAAGTCGGCGCATCTGCTGGAACGGGACCCGACCCTGCAGCTGCTGGCCCTGGATATCGATGCCCGTCGCCTGGCGCGCGCCCGCGATACCTATGTGCGCACCGGCGTCGGCGAAGCTGCGCAGACCCGGGTGGCGGACGCAAGTGATCCCGGTTCCTGGTGGGATGGCAGGCTGTTCGACGCCATCCTGCTGGACGCGCCGTGTTCGGCCACCGGCGTGATCCGCCGTCAACCGGACGTCATGTTCCACCGCCGTGCCGAGGACATCGAGGCCCTGGTTGGTGTGCAGGCACGTCTGCTGGAAGCCTGCTGGTCGATGCTGCGCCCGGGCGGGGTGCTGCTGTACGCCACCTGTTCGATCCTGCGCGCCGAGAACGTCGATCAGGTCAAGGCGTTCCTGAAGTGGCATCCGGATGCGCAGGCGCAACCACTGGGCGACGCATTCGGCCTGGATTGTGACGGTATCGCACGCCAACGACTGCCCGGTGACAACGATGCTGACGGATTCTTCTACGCACGTCTGCTAAAAACGGCCTGACCCCCGCTGCCGTTGCGAGTCCCATGCTGAAAACCCGCGCGTCGCGCGAGACCTGGTTGTTGGCGGTGATGGCCCTGCTGGTGCTGGGGGCCGGGCTTGGCCTTCGCGATCCGTGGCCGTCGGACGAGCCACGCTTCGCGCTGGTGGCCAAGCAGATGATCGACAGCGGGCACTGGCTGTTCCCGCATCGTGGCACCGAGCTGTACTCGGACAAGCCACCGATGCTGATGTGGTGGCAGGCCACGCTGTACAGCCTGATCGGGCACTGGCGCGTGGCCTTCCTGCTGCCGTCGCTGCTGGCGGCGCTGGGCACCCTGTGGTGCGTGGTGGATCTGGGCCGCCGGCTGTGGACGCGGCGGGTGGGGCTGTATGCGGGCTGGGCCCTGCTGTTTGCGCTGCAGTTCACCTTCCAGGCGAAGAAGGCGCAGATCGACGCACTGCTGCTGCTGTTCATCACCCTGGCCAACTACGGCCTGCTGCGCCATCTGCTGCTGGGCCCGGCCTGGCGCTGGTGGTGGCTGGGCTGGTTCTTCGCCGGTATCGGGGTGATCACCAAGGGCGTGGGCCTGCTGGCGCTGCTGATGCTGGTGCCGGCGGCGCTGGCCGCAGCGCTGCACTGGCCGCGGCTGCAGCTGCACGCACGCGACTGGCGCTTCTGGCTGGCGCCGCTGGCCTTCGTGCTGGCCGTGGCGCTGTGGCTGGCGCCGATGCTGCTGGCGGCGTTGGCCACCGGCTCGGACGCCTACCGGGCCTACATCGACGACATCCTGTTCCAGCAGACGGCGCGGCGCTACACCCATTCCTGGGACCACCACCAACCCGGCTGGTATTTCCTGGCGACGATGCCGCTGCTGTGGATTCCGCCGATCCTGGCCTTGCCCTGGGCGCTCCCGGCGTGGCGCCGGCGCCTGCGCCGCCGTGACCCGCGCTACCTGCTGCCGCTGGCTTGGTGGCTGCTGGTGGTGGTGTTCTTCTCCCTGCCCGACGGCAAGCGCGATGTGTACATCCTGCCGGCGCTGCCGATGTTCTGCCTGGCGTTGGCGCCGTTGTTGCCGGGCCTGCTGAAGCGGCGTGACGTGCAGGCCGTGGTGGGCGCGTTCACCGCACTGTTGGCGTTGGGCCTGGCGGTGGCCGGAGCCCTGGCACTGCTGGGTGACCCGGGCTACGAGCTGCGGCTGACGCACAGCCGCGGGCTGGCGCCGGGGGCGGTCGACGCGCTGGCGTGGGCGATTCTGGCCATGGGCCTGTGGGGGGGCTTGAGCCTGCTGGCCAGTGGCCGCCGGCGTCACCTGGCGCTGGTCTCGACCCTGGCCGGGATGTGGACGGTGTACAGCCTGATCGGCTACCCGCTGCTGAACGATTCCAGTTCCGCCCATGGGCTGATGCGGACGGTGGGGGCCCGCATCGGCCCGGACGCGGAACTGGGGCTGGTGGCGTGGAAGGAACAGAACCTGCTGCTGGCCGACCGCCCGGCAGCCACGTTCGGCTTCCAGACCCCCTGGTACGCGCAGCTGGCGGCCGCGACCCGCTGGCAGCGACTGGTGCCCGAACGTCGCTGGCTGCTGGTCAACGAGCACGCCCTGCTGTCCTGCGTCGACCGCAGCCGCGCGGAACTGGCCGGCGTGGCCAACCGCCGCCGCTGGTGGCTGGTGCCTGCCGCAGCGGTCAGCCTGCCGTGCGTGGCCACCCCGGCCGAGCGGGAACGTGAACGGCGCTTGCAGGAACATGACTAGCGCCTACGATTTCTGCTTGTCCAGTCTGCCCAAGCGCGGCCAAAGGCAGTAAAACAGCAGGCGGGGACGGCCTCCGCCGGCCGCTTCCGTTCATTCCGCAGATTGCAGCGATATCTCCCGACGTGCCAGCTTCACCGGACAACCTGAATTCAAAGGGCGGCGATCTGCTGGGCGTTCCCGTCGGTGGGCGCCAGGGCGCTGCGCACGGGCTGGCCCAGCTGGGCCTGTTCTGCCTGCCGGCGCTGGTCCTGACCGTGCCGATCAACCTGCTGCCGTATGGCCTGCTGCTGCTGCTCAGCACCTTGCTGGCGCCGGAGCTGCTGTGGCGCGCGCGTGGCATGGCCGGGCAGCCGGTCAAGGTGCTGACCTGGCTGATGCTGGCCGTGCTTGCGCTGGGACTGGTGTCGGTGCTGCTGTTCGAACAGGGCCTGCGCGACGTCGACAACCGCTCGCGTTTCGTGGTGATCCCATGGATCGCGCTCTGGGTCTGCGCGCTGCGTCCTGACCTGCGCTGGCTCTGGTACGGCGCGCTGACCGGTCTGCTGGCTACGTTCGCCATGTCGCTGTGGCAGGTGCTCGGCGGTGCACCGCGCGCCGAACTGTTCACCAATGCCATCGTGCTGGCCGACATCGTGATGGTGCTGATGGTGCTGCTGGTGTTCTGCCGCCCATCGCGGCGCTGGTCGCTGGTGATCGTGGGCATGGCGGCCGGCTGCGGCACCATCGTCCTGACCGGCAGCCGCGGGGTCTTCGCGGCGTTGCTGGCGCTGCTGGTGGTGTTGGCGCTGAGCCTGCGCTGGCGGACCGGTGCGGCGCGGCTGTCGGTGCTGGCGGGCATGCTGGCCATCGGCGCGACACTGCTGCTGTCGGTGCCGGAACTGCGCCACCAGGTACGCCTGAGCGAACTGCACAGCGATGTGCAGCGCATGGAGCAGGGCGACAGCGATTCGTCGGCCGGCGCGCGCGTGGAGCGCCTGCAGGTGGCCTGGGACACCTTCCGTGACCACCCGCTGGTTGGGGTTGGCATCGGGCATTTCGACAACGCCATGCAGCGGGTACCGGTCTGCCGTGACAACCCGGCCGAGGCGCGTTGCCACCTGGGGCATGCGCACAACGATATCGCCGAATGGGCGGCCACCCAGGGGGTGCCGGGCCTGGCGCTGCTGCTGGCGGTCTACGGCATTCCGCTCTGGTTGTTCGTGCGCCTGCACCGGCGCAGTGGCCGGGCGACGTTCCGTGGTCCAGCTGCCGCCGGCGTGATGCTGGTGATCACCTACGCCCTGTGCGGCTTGACCCAGTCGATGTTCGCGCACCAGATGACGGCCAGTTTCTACGTCACCCTGGTCGGCCTGCTGACCGGCCTGTCGATCGTCGAAGGTGCGCGGCATCGGGCACGCCTCGGCGGTTGACCGCCACGCGACAGCCGACGATCAGGCGCCTGGTGGATCGGCCACGGCCTGGCCGTTGCCCAGCATCCACAGCATGATGGTCTTCTGCCGAACGTAGTTGGCGCGTACATAGGCATAGACCAGGCCATGCCAGCCGTCGCAGAAACCGCCACGGAACAGGAAGCCGCGCCAGAACCGCCAGGCCGGCGCCAGCACCAGTTTGCCCAGGGTGGCGCGCTTGCCGCGTGCGAACTCGTGCTCGGCCATCATCCGCGCGTACTTCTCGGTCTTGGCCAGCTGCTGCTGCAGCGAACGGTACGGGTAGTGGATCAGGTCACCATGCAGGGTGCCGACGCGGCCATCGACGCTGGCCGCCTCGTGGATCTCGCGCTTGCCGCGCCAGCCGCCCTGGCGGCGGTCGAACAGGCGCATCACCCGGTCCGGGTAGGCGTTGCCGTGGCGCAGGAACTTGCCGAAGTACTCGGAAAGGCGCGCGAAGCGGTAGCCGGCGTGGCCTGCGAAGCCGCCGTCGCGGGCCTGTTCGATGGCCGTGCGCAGCTCGGGGCTGATGCGCTCATCGGCGTCCAGGCACAGCACCCAGTCGTGGCTGGCCTGCTCGACGCAGAACGCCTTCTGGCTGCGGAAGCCGTCGAACGGCCGCTGCAGCACACGGGCACCGGCCGCTTCGGCGATGGCCACGGTGGCGTCGGTGGACTGCGAGTCCACCACCACGATCTCATCGCAGAAGGCCAGCGAGGCCAGGCAGTCGCCGATGCGGCCGGCCTCGTTGAACGTGATAATGCACGCCGAGATGCGAGGCCGTTCGATGGGAGCGGTCGTGGAGGACATGATGGCCGGTTACCTGTTGTTTGCGACGGAGCGCTATGCGCTGCCTATTCTCGCCCCGTTGGCGCAGGCCTTGCACGCCTCCGGGCAGGAGTTGGCCGCCTGGTTCGAAGGCGGCGCGGCCGGCAGCAGCCTGCCGGGCGTGCCCAACATCGGCCTGAAACAGGCCCTGGCGATGCGTCCGCGCGCGGTGTTCAGCGCCGCCAACTGGGTGCCGACCTTCCTGTCCGGGGCCAAGGTGCAGCTGTTCCATGGCTTCAACGTGGAGAAGCGTGACAGCGCGCGTGGCCACTTCCGGGTGCGCGGCATGTTCGACCTGTACTGCACGCAGGGCCCGGCCACCACCGCACCATTCCGCCAGATCGCCGATCAGCAGGGCCACTTCGCGGTGGCCGAGACCGGCTGGCCGAAACTGGATCCCCTGTTCCGCGATGATGGCGGCGAGAGCGCCGCGCTGCGCGCGCCTGCGGGCGATCGCCCGGTGATCCTGTTCGGCTCGACCTTCACCGAACGCCTCAGTGCGGCCCCGCACCTGCATGCACAGATCGCCGCCGACATCGCCGCCGGCGAACGCTACTGGCTGCTGACCCTGCATCCGAAGTGCCCGCCACAGCTGTTCGAGCAGTACCGCGCGCTGGCCGGTGCCAATGCGCGCTTCATCGAGCCCGAGCAGGTGATGGCCGCGCAGCGTGCGGCCGACGTGCTGGTGTCGGATACCTCATCGATCGTTTCGGAGTTCATCGTCCAGCACAAGCCGGTGGTGACCTTCCGCAACCGCGTGCCGAAGCCGCACATGATCGACTTCGACGACCCGGCGCAGCTGGCGGCGATGCTGCAGCGCGCGCTGCACCCGGACACCGCGTTGAGGGCGGAGATCGTGCGTTATGCCGATGCCATCCATCCCTACCGTGATGGCCTGTCCAGCGAACGGGTGATCGCGGCCACCGAGGATTTCCTGTCCGGTGAGATGGGCGCGTTGCGCCGCAAGCCGTTCGGCAGCTGGGTGCGCGACCTGCAGATCCGCAGGGACCTGGGGTATTGGGGCCCGTCGCAGCGGTGAACGAGGGGATGTAGAGCCGAGCCATGCGTGGATGCGCGGGAAAGTGATCCGACCCCGAAATCGGTAGTGCCGGCCGCTGGCCGGCAATCGCGCATCATGGTTCGGCAGTAGATCCACGACATGCGTGGATGCGCGGAATGTCCCCGCCTCACCAGCGAAGTTTGCGACGTGCCAGCGCGCTGGCCAGCTGATCCATCACCTGCTGCGCCTGTGCCTGCGACAGGTAGGACAGGGTCAATGCCACATCACCGTGCGCACCGGCGGTGTCCAGCTGCAGGCTGCTGGTGCCCAGCAGTCTGTCCAGCGGCGAGCGTTGCAGGCGCAGGCCCTGCACCTTGTCCAGCTCGGCCCAGCGCCACCAACGGTTCCACCAGCCGCCACGCACCGCCACGTAGTGCGCATCCAGGTACCAGCCGATGCGCGCCATCTGCTGGCGTGCCACCCACAACGCCACTGGCAGCCAGGCCAGCACGATCAGGCCCCAGCCACCCCAGCGCCAGTAGCCGGCCGCCGCCAGCGCTGGGACCAGCACCAGCGCGCCCACGCACAGCCGCCACCGGCCGCGTTGCGGCACCGCCTGCCAGTGCGCGGGCGGCCAGTGCAGGTGCGGCAGCAGCTGCTGCACCAGCTGCTCGCAACGCAGTGCCGGAGCCAGTGGCGCCAGCTCGCGCAGGGCACGATCTTCCTCGCGCGACGGGCCACCGGCGGCGCTGTCGATACGCAGCTGACGCAGCCCGAACCATCGATGCAGGGTGCCCTCACGCAGCGTCCAGGCCTGGATGCGGCGACGCGCCACGCTGCTGCGGGTGCGGCTGAGCAGGCCGGCCGACACGGTCAGGCGGCCGGCCTGCTCGGCGAGGATGAAGCCGTGATAGCGCAACAGGGTCAGCACCACCGACAGCGCGCGCAGCACCAGCCAGCCCAGCAGCAGCGCACCGGCCAGCAGCGCGAAGGCACCGGCCACGCCGGGGTGCAGATGGCTGGCATAGCCGAACGCCTCGCGGCCGCCGCGCTGCAGGGCATCGTCCATCAGCGAACGCGGCACGATCTGGAACAGCACACCGATGGCGGCCACCACCAGAGTCCAGCCGCGGTTGGAGAGCAGCCCCATGCGCACCACCTCCCAGCTCGACAGGCGCAGCAGTACCTGCCCGTCGCCTGCATCAGCGGTGTCGGTGGAGGTGGGGCTATCAGCGGCCTGTGGCGCGTGCCCGCGCTGGCGCACCAGACGCTCCAGCGCCAGCGCCTGGTCCAGCTTCAGGACCCGCATTTCCGCTTCCGGGCGGGTGCCGCCGGCCGATTCCAGGCGCAGTTCGGCCACGCCGAACAGGCGATGCAGCGGGTTCTGCCGCACCTCCACGTTGTGGATGCGGGCGAACGGAATCTCGCGACGATTGCGCGCAAGCAATCCGCTGCGCACGGTGATCGCATCGCTGCCGATACGGTAGCGATAGCTCAGGTACTGCAGCACCGACACCAGCACCAGCACGGCGATGGCGGAGAGTGGAACCAGCTGTGCCCACATCGGATCGCGGTCACCGCGCTGGCCGAACACCAGCAGCGCAACCAGCGGCAGGAAGTAGTGGCGCAGCTGCATCAACAGCACGAACAGCCACGACCACGGGTGCAGGCGATGGTCCTCGCCACCGGCGGGCAGCGATGCGGGCAGGGGCGGCGGCAGGCTCACAGGGCGTCGGCGTCCTGGTCCAGCTGGTGCGCCAGGGTGTCACGCAGGCGTTCGGCGTCGGCTTCGTCCAGGCCGCTGACGGTGACCGCGCTCATGCGCGTGCCGGCGGTGTGCACGATCAGCGTGGCCAGGCCGGCGCGGCGTTCCAGCGGGCCGCGGCGCAGGTCCAGGTGCTGCACGCGCGAAACGGGAATGCGCGTTTCCAGCTGCCACATCAGGTCGCGGCGCAGACCCAGGCCCTGTGCATCCAGCCGCCAGCGGGTGCGGGTGAGGCGCCGATGGCCCAGCCAGGCGCCGAACAGCAGCCCCGCCAGCAGTCCCGCCGGTGCAGCCCAGAGGCCGCCGGGAAGATCGAAGAACCACCAGGCCGCCGCCAGTGGCAGGCCCGGCACGAACAGGCCGCCGAAGGCGCCTTCAAATGCGGCCAGACGCGCCGCGCGCGGGGGCAGCGACTGCCAGGCGGCGGTGGGCGGGGTGGCAGGAACGACGTCGGTCACGCAGGCTCCGTCAGGCGGCAGGGCGGGCGATGGCGGCCGTGGCCGCACCGCGCAGACGGTAGCAGGTCGGCTGCGTTACTGCGCAGCCTGGATCAGCGCATCCACATCCAGCAGGTGGCCGGCACGGTCGGCCTTGGTGCGCAGATAGTGCTCGTTCTCGGTGGTGATCTCGCCGGTGACCGGAATGCAGTCCAGCACCTCGATGCCGGCATTGCGCAGGCGCTGCGCCTTGGTCGGGTTGTTGCTGAGCAGGGCCACGCGGGTAATGCCCAGGCCGTGCAGCATCGCCACCGCGCTGCCATAGCGGCGCTCGTCGGCACCGAAGCCCAACTGCGCATCGGCGTCGATGGTGTCCAGGCCGTCGTGCTGGTAGCCATAGGCGCGCATCTTGGCGGCAATGCCGGTGCCACGGCCTTCCTGGTCCAGGTACAGCAGCACGCCGCCGCCCAGCTCCTTCAGCTTGCGCAGGCCACGCCGCAGCTGGTCGCCGCAGTCGCACTTGAGCGAACCGAACAGGTCGCCGGTCAGGCACGAGGAGTGCACGCGTACCGGCACCACCGCCGACAGGTCCGGCTCGCCGACGATGATTGCCACCTGGTCGCGCTGTGCCACGCCGCCGCGGAACACCGCGAAGGTGGTCATGCCGACATCACGCAGCGGCACCGGCGAACGCGCCACCAGTTCGTAGTCGTGGGCCGCGTGTGCCGCACCCTCGGCCAGGTCGCACAGGGCCACTTCGGCGGCACCGTCGAAGGTGCTGTCGCCGGATTCCAGGCGCACTGCCACCATCGCCGGCAGCAGCAGGCCGAGGCGGGCCAGTTCCACCGCGCCGGCATCGAAGTCGTCACCGGCGCTCCAGTCGGCCGGCATCGGGCCCGGCTCGCGCAGATAACCCAGCGAGGGCAGCGCATCGAAGGCGATGCCGGCCAGCGGCAGGCGCGCACCCTGCGCTGCCTCCACGCCGAGCACGCGGGCGCGGGTGGCGGTCAGGAACAGGTAGTGGCGCTCGCGCGCTGCGTTGGCAAAGGTGGCGAAGCTGCTGGCGGTGGCACTGTCCAGGGCGATGACCGCCAGGCGCTGGCCCTGGCCATCGTGGAGCAGCACCGGGCGGCCGGCGCGCAGTTCGGCCACCGCGCGTTCGCAGCGGATCGCGGCGGGGTCGCCGAACAGGGAAGAAGCAGGCATGGCAGGACCGGGGGAGGCGGACATCGCAGTCTCTATGGGGGCGCCAGCGTCGTATTCAACACGGTGCGGCCGCCGGTCGCAGGGGCCGGGCGGGCCTCGGTGCGGTGGCCGTCAGTGAGGCGGCCGTCAGTGAGGATGTTCCTCGGTGGCGTACGGGTCGTCCTCGCCGCTGCCCGGTGGCCGCAGCGTATAGCGCTTGTAGGTCCACTGGTACTGCGCCGGGTCGCGCCGGGCGATGCGCTCGATGCCGGCATTGAGCGCGGTGGCGGCCACCTGCGGGTCCGGATCGGCCACCGCAGGATCGGTGGGTTCGATGTGCAGGGCAAATTCCATGTCCGGCCCGATGCGCTCGCACCAGCCGTACAGCACGGTGGCACCGGTGCGCTCGGCCAGGCGGTTGACCAGGGTCATGGTCAGCGCCTGCACGCCGAAGAACGGCACGAACACGCCGTCGCCGGCCTTGGGCTGCTGGTCGGGCAGGATGCCGGTGGCACCGCCCTCCTTGAGCACCTTGAACAACTGACGCACGGCCGGGCCTTCGGCGCGCACCTGCTGCACGTTCTGGCCGCCGCGCACCAGCTGCAGGAAGGCATCGCTGGCCTCGTCCTCCGGCGGCTTGTAGACGATGGCGATCTGCCCGCGCGAGGCCAGCCACTGGTTCAACAGCTCCCAGTTGCCGAAGTGCGGGGCGGCCACGATCACGCCCTTGCCGCTGGCCAGCGCCGCGTCGTACAGGGCTTCGCCGTGGCGCTGCTTCAGATGCAGGCGCAGGTTGTCGGCCGGCTTCTGGCTCCACAGGCGCAGGGTCTCGATGGCCTGCAGGGCGGTGGAACGCAGCAGCTCGCGGTGCAGGCGGTCGCGCGCGGCGGCGTCCAGTTCCGGGTAGGCCAGTTCCAGGTTGCGGCGCGTGACGCGGCTCTCACGGGCGTTGAGATTGATCCATGCCCACGCCAGGGCGCGCGCGACCCCCCGCAGCAGCGGCCAGGGCAGGCGGGCGAACAGGGTGGTGGCGCGGTAGACCAGCCGGGCTTTGCGTTGCGGATTCATCGGCGCCAGTTTAGCCAAGGGCGCTGCTATCGTGGCCGGCCCTGTTCATTGG
This sequence comes from Stenotrophomonas sp. Nf1, assembly GCF_003028475.1. NCBI lineage: Bacteria > Pseudomonadati > Pseudomonadota > Gammaproteobacteria > Lysobacterales > Lysobacteraceae > Stenotrophomonas > Stenotrophomonas sp. Nf1. The sequence continues at coordinate 79,121 of NZ_PYTV01000006.1, forward strand.
AAGCCCCCGCATGCTCGTCCTGATCCAGCGCGTCAGCCAGGCCGCCGTCCACGTCGAGGGCGAAGCGGTGGGGCAGATCGGCCCCGGACTGCTGGCACTGGTCGGCATGGAGCCGGGCGACAGCGAGGCCCAGCTGCAGCGGATGGCCGAGCGCCTGCTGGGCTACCGGGTGTTCGCCGACGAGGCCGGGAAGATGAACCGGTCGCTGCGCGACACCGGCGGCGGCCTGCTGCTGGTCAGCCAGTTCACCCTGGCCGCCGACACCCGTTCGGGCATGCGGCCCAGTTTCACCACGGCCGCACCGCCGGACGAGGCTGAACGCGGGTTCAACCGATTTGTCGGGATCTGCCGTGAAAATCACGCCCCAGGGGTGGAAACCGGCCGATTTGGTGCCCATATGGTCGTCAGCCTGGTCAATGACGGTCCTGTGACCTTCCTTCTCAGGCCCTGAAGCCGCCGGGACCACCGCCCGGCAGGCGGGGCCCCGGGCTGGTATAATGCTACGTTCCCTATTTCCTACCCAGCCGGTGGCGCGAGCACTACATGGCCAACGAACGTCCTGCCCAATCCGAAATCAAGCAACTGATCAGCAAGGGCCTGGAACAGGGCTACCTGACCTACGCCGAAGTCAATGACCATCTGCCGGACGACATGGTCGACCCGGAACAGATCGAAGACATCATCGGCATGATCAACGGCATGGGCATTGATGTCCATGAAGTTGCGCCGGATGTGGAGACCCTGCTTCTCAACGACGGTAACACCGGCAACCGCGAAGTCGATGACACTGCGGCCGAAGAAGCCGCCGCCGCGCTGAGCGCGCTCGACACCGAAGGTGGCCGTACCACCGACCCGGTGCGCATGTACATGCGCGAAATGGGCACCGTCGAGCTGCTGACCCGCGAAGGCGAAATCGCCATCGCCAAGCGCATCGAGGAAGGCCTTTCGCAGGTGCAGGCCGCACTGGGCCAGTTCCCGGTCTCGGTCGAGTCGCTGCTGAACGACTACGAAGCCCACAAGGAAGGCAAGAAGCGCCTGGCCGAAGTGATCGTCGGCTTCAACGACCTGGCCGACGAAGAGCCGGCGCCGCCGGCGGCCGCTGCCGATGACAGCAGCGATGCCGACGCCGAAGGCGACGAAGACGAGGACGATGATGTCGACGGTGGCGAGGAAGAAGCCGCACCGACCGGTCCGGATCCGGAGGAAGTCGCCGCGCGCATGCAGGCGCTGAGCGATGCCTTCAACGCCTTCAGGAAGGCCGCGACCAAGGGCGACAAGAAGAACCTGCCGCGCCTGCGCGAAGAAATGTCGGCGGTGTTCGTCACCCTGAAGCTGCCGCTGCCGCTGACCGACGTGCTGACCAAGCAGCTGCGCGACACCATGGCCGACATCAAGGCCCATGAGCGCCGCGTGCTGAACCTGGCCACCGTCACCGCACGCATGCCGCGCAAGGACTTCATCCGTTCCTGGGAAGGCAACCAGACCAACCTGGAGTGGGTGGAAGACGCACTGAAGCGCAAGCAGAAGTGGTCCTCGGCGCTGCGCGAGGTGAAGGACCAGATCATCGCCGAACAGCAGGCGACGATCGACATCGAGACGCTGACCCAGCTGGACCTGGAAGAGCTGAAGGAAATCAGCCGTGCCATGGCCTACGGTGAAGCCAAGGCGCGCAAGGCCAAGAAGGAAATGGTCGAGGCCAACCTGCGCCTGGTGATCTCCATCGCCAAGAAGTACACCAACCGTGGCCTGCAGTTCCTCGACCTGATCCAGGAAGGCAACATCGGCCTGATGAAGGCCGTGGACAAGTTCGAGTACCGCCGCGGTTACAAGTTCTCGACCTACGCCACCTGGTGGATCCGCCAGGCGATCACCCGCTCGATCGCCGACCAGGCACGCACCATCCGTATTCCGGTGCACATGATCGAGACGATCAACAAGTTGAACCGCATTTCCCGCCAGATGCTCCAGCAGTACGGCCGCGAGGCCACGCCGGAGGAGCTGGCCAAGGAAATGGACATGCCGGAAGACAAGATCCGCAAGGTGATGAAGATCGCCAAGGAGCCGATCTCGATGGAAACCCCGATCGGCGACGACGAGGATTCCCATCTGGGCGACTTCATCGAGGACACCAACGTGGAGTCCCCGATCGAGAACACCACCAACATCAACCTGTCTGAAACCGTGCGCGACGTGCTGGCCGGCCTCACCCCGAGGGAAGCCAAGGTGCTGCGCATGCGCTTCGGCATCGACATGAACACCGATCACACGCTGGAAGAAGTCGGCAAGCAGTTCGACGTGACCCGCGAGCGCATCCGCCAGATCGAAGCGAAGGCCCTGCGCAAGCTGCGTCACCCGAGCCGCTCGGAGCAGCTGCGCAGCTTCCTGGATATCGATTGATTTCCCGGTTGCGCTGATGTGTTGAGAAAACCCCGCTTCGGCGGGGTTTTTTTTGGGTAGCGCCGGGCCATGCCCGGTAGATTCGTATCGCAATTCGTATCTGGATACGTCTTGGTTACGTAACACTATTCTGGCGGGCTCCAATCGCGTCGTGGATGAAATTCCCTATAAACAGAGGCTTGCGCTTTCACGTGGACGTGTGAGGCGCGTTGTTTGACGAGCATTACGTAACACTATTCGTCCCACAACTCCCCGCTTGGTAGCGCCAGGCCCAGTCCGCTGCGCCTACCTGGTGTCGCATCTGTCGTTTGAATTCTCCCTGCGACAGCTGCACGCTGGTTCGGCGCAGGTGTACGCAGAGGCTGCTGAAGCTCGGTTGCGGCAGGTCTCGAAGGGGCTTGCCGTTGATGACTGAGTAGCGAGGGAAGGGCGGGCTCCACTACACTGTGGCGCTGCGCAGGGCCTATAGCTCAACGGTTAGAGCAGGGGACTCATAATCCCTTGGTTCCGGGTTCGAATCCTGGTGGGCCCACCAGCGCCGCCACCGCCGCCAGCCTTCAACGCCACGCTCACACCTGCAGCGCCACGCTCAGGCCTCTGCACGGAGGCTCGCCATGGCACCTACCATCCGCATCGCCTCGCTTTCCGACCTTCCGCAGGTGGCTGCACTCTTCAACGAGTACCGGCAGTTCTACGAACAGCCTGCCGATCTTGAACTGGCCACCACCTTCATGCGTGAGCGGTTGCAGAGCGGCGATTCACTGCTGCTTGTAATCGAAACCGAACACCACGGAATCGTCGGCTTTACCCAGCTGTACCCACTGTTCGATTCCGTAAGTGCACAGCGCAGTTTTATTCTTTATGACCTGTACATCGCGCAATCGGCGCGCCGCCAGGGCTCGGCCCGCGCACTGATGATCGCAGCAACGGACGAGGCACGTCGGCGTGGTGCTGGCCGGTTGGAACTGCAGACCGGCCGCAGCAATCTGCCTGCCCAGCGGCTCTATGAAGGCCTGGGTTGGCAGCGCGACGACGCATTCTTCGTCTACGCCATTCACCCGTAGAGGGCGCCGGGCGCGGGGCGTCTGCGGCAAAGCCAGCTTGACAGTCCGCCCGCCAACATGGACCTTCCCCACCATGACTATCGATATCGAATCGCTCAGCCTGCGCGAGCTGGGCGCCCTGGTGGTGGCTGCCGAACAGCGCAAGGCCCTGATCACCACCCGTCGCCCGGCCGCAGCGGTGCGCCGCCTGTTGAAGGCCGCCGCGGCCGAAGCCGGTTACACCATCGAAGAACTCTTCGGCGATGAGGCTGCGGAAGACGCGGCACCCGCGCGCAGACCCGTCCGCCGTAAGTCGGCCAAGGTCGCCCCCAAGTACCGCGATCCGGAATACAAGCGCCTGACCTGGAGCGGCCGCGGGCGCATGCCGCGCTGGCTGGCGGCCAAGGTGTCCAAGGGCCACAAGGTCACCGATTTCCTGATTCCCGGTCTGGCCAGGCCGACGGCGGGCAAGACCAGCACCATCGGCAAGCGCACCGTCATCAAGAAAGCCTGAGGCCTGCATCCCACTGCGCATGCGAAGTGGGGCTGCCTGCCTTCGCATCCGCACTTGAATCGATCTAGGATGCGCCCATCGATCCAGCACGGGAGCGCACGGCATGGCGTTGGGTACGTGGATGATGGTCGCCTGCATGGCGGCGGCAGGGGTAACGGGTGCGCAGGCCGCGCCGGCGGTCACCTCGGGTAATCCAGTCCTGCAGGGCTGGTATGCCGACCCGGAAGCAGCGGTATTCGGAAACCGCTATTGGATATTCCCGACCACCTCGGCGGACTACGATGCGCAGACCACCTTCGATGCGTTTTCTTCGCCCGATCTGCTGCACTGGACCAAGCATACTGACGTACTGAACGCCAGGGCGGTGCCGTGGGCCAGGCGCGCGATGTGGGCGCCTTCGGTGGTGGAGAACAAAGGAAAGTACTACTTCTTCTTCGCCGCCAACGACATCCAGAATGATGGCGAGCTCGGTGGCATCGGCGTGGCTGTGGCCGATCACCCGCAAGGGCCGTACAAGGACCTGCTCGGCAAGCCGCTGGTGGGCGCGTTCCACAACGGCGCACAGCCCATCGACCAGTTTGTCTTCCGCGATGACGATGGCGCCTGGTACATGATCTACGGCGGCTGGAAGCACGCCAACATCGTGCGCCTGAAGGACGATTTCAGCGGCGTGCTGCCACTGGCCGATGGCACGCTGTTCAAGGAGATCACGCCGGCACCGGAGTACGTCGAGGGCCCGCTGATGTTCAAGCGCGGTGGGCGCCACTACTTCATGTGGTCGGAAGGCGGTTGGGGTGGGCCGGATTACTCGGTCGCCTACGCCATCGCCGATGCACCCACCGGGCCCTTCAAGCGCATCGGCAAGGTGTTGCAGCAGGACCCTGCCATCGCCACCAGTGCCGGGCACAACTCGGTGATCCAGGTGCCGGGCAGCGACCGCTGGTACATCGTCTACCATCGCCGGCCACTGGGAGACCGCACGCGCGACCATCGGCAGACCGCCATTGAACGCCTGCAATTCGATGCGCAGGGGCACATCCTGCCGGTGAAGATCACCCGCGAGGGTGTACCGGCCGATCCGCTGCGCTGAGCCGGAACGGGGCCAACCGCGCTACCCTGCGCGGGTCCTCACCGCAGGGAGTCAGCGCATGGCAGACAACGGCAACATGACGATCACACCCAGGGCCTTGTATATCGCGGGCGCCGTGGGTGTGCTGATCAGCATACTGGCGTGGTCGGTGGAATGGAGCGGGCTGGCCTATGTCTGCCCGTACTGCCGCGTGCAGCGCACGGTCATCGGCGTGCTCGGCGTGCTGCTGCTGTTCGCGCGACCGGGCCGCATCGTGGTGCCGTGGCTTGCCTACACGTGCGGCGGTTTCGCCTTCGTGGTGGCAGCGATGCAGCACTTCAACGGCTGGAAGCGCATCTCTGCCGGAGAATTCAGCCTCAACGCGCAGTGGTACATCGACCCGTGGCTGCTGTCCGGCTGCGCGATGCTGATCCTGGTGGCGCAGCTGATGCTGGTACAGGCGGCCTGCCGAGGACCGCTGCATTCCCGGATGGAGGTCCGCTGATGCGCAGTTCCTGCCTGTTGTTGGCTGTCTTCCTCCTCCCCGGTACTGCGGTCGCTGCGTCCGACGACGCTGCTTCGCCCAGGCGCCCGTCGGTGGAAACGCTGCAGCGCCTGATCGTGGACAAGGCGCCGCAGACACGCGTGGAAACGCCGGACAGCGAACGCATCACCGCGCGCCGCATCGATATCGTCGATGACCAGGGCGTGATCCGCATGACGTTGTCCGGCAAGACGCCGGCGCCGATCATCGACGGCATCCAGTACAAGCGCGCCTTCAACGTGGCCGGCATGGTGCTGTACGACGACAAGGGCAGCGAGCGCGGCGGCTTCGGCACCGCCGATGTCGACGGTGGCATGGCGGTGCTGGCGCTGGATCATCCGGCCATGGATGCGATCGGGTGGCGGGTGTCACCCGACGGGCAGGTGAGCTTTTCGATCAACCAGGCGCCGAAGCTGATCCGCGAGCCGGCGCTCGACAACAAGCTGATTCCCGGCGTGCAGGCACCGACCCGCATCGGCCTGGTGGTCGGCGCCGATGGCACGCCGGCCATTGCGCTGAACGACAAGGCCGACCGCACCCGCCTGCGCCTGACCGTCACCGCCGAAGGCTATGGCGCGATCGAATTCCTTGATGCGCAGGGCAAGGTGATCCACACCTTGGCACCGGAGGCCGAACTGCGTCGCTGATACGCTGGCAGGGCCGGTTGGCGCCTAGCCGCGCCGGCCGCGCCCGTCGATGCTGTAGCGCCCGGCGCCGGTGCACGCCAGCAACAGGAAGCCACCGGCCAGGCCCAGGTTCTTCAGGAACATGATCTGCTGGGTCGCATCGCCGAGGTTGTGGTGGAAGACGAACGCGGTGACCAGGCTGAAGCCGGCCAGCACGATGGCGACCAGCCGGGTCTGGAAGCCGAACAGGATGCACAGGCCGCTGCCGATCTCGAAGATGATGGTCGGCCACAGCAGGATGCCGGGCACGCCCATGGTTTCCATGTAGCCCTGGGTGCCGGCCAGATTGCCGAGCTTGCCCAGCCCGGAGACCAGGAACAGCGCCATCAGCAGCAGGCGGGCAAGCAGGTAGGCAAGCGAGTGCGATGAATGGCTCACGGAAGGTCCTTGGGGATGGCCGACGAACGCGATCGGAGCCCACCGGCGGTGAAGCCTGTGTGTAGGTGGCGCTACGCATTCTGGAACACCGCCAGCTGCGCTGCGAACGCACGCTGGTAGGCGGGGCGCTGCGTTGCGCGCGCCACGTACGCGGCCAGCACAGGGTACTCATCGACGATGCCGCTGCTTTTCAGCCGCAGCAGCACCGAGACCATCATCAGGTCGCCTGCGCTGAACCCGCCGTCAAGCCAGGGGGCCGCGCCCAGCCCTGTCGACAGCTGCGACAGCCGCGTGCGCACCCGCTCATCGAGCATCGGCAAGCGCTGCGCATACCAGGGCTGCTCACGCTCCAGCACCCAGGCCATCGAGCGCTCGACGATCGGCGGCTCCACGGTGTTCAAGGCGGCGAACAGCCACATGATCGCGCGCAGGCGGGCGTCCGGATCGGCGGGAAGCAGGCCGGGATGCTGCTCGGCCAGGTGCAGGACGATCGCGCCGGACTCGAACAGCACCCGCTCGCCCTCCTGCCAGGTGGGAATCTGGCCGAACGGATTGCGGGCCAGATGGGCGGGCTGCTTCATCTGCGCAAAGCTGAGCAGCTGCACGTCGTAGGCAATGCCCAGTTCCTCCAGCGCCCAGCGCACGCGCATGTCACGGGCCAGGCCCTGGCCGCGGTCGGGGGAGGTGGCAAAGGCGGTGAGGGTGGGGGACATCGCTGTGCTCCTGCAGGCGGAAGGTCCTGCTCTTGCTGGTTCGACGAATGAGCGGGCCGCAAATCGACCGCGGTCACCAGCATCGCGCCATCGCTGTGCAGGTGGCGGCTACACTGCGGCAATTCCATCCAGCCAATACAGCCCCATGTGGCAGCGCGCCCGTTCCCTTGCCCGATTGCAGCAACAGCGTGACGCGTTGGAAACCGAGCTGGCCGAGCACGCCCAGCGACTGGCGTCGCGGTGCGGGCCCGAAGAGCTGGTCGCGGCACTGATGCCACAGGCGAGACGGCTGGTGGAAGTCAGGTCCAAGATCCTGCGGGCCACACCTGCGCGAGTGCTGATGGAGCGGGCGCACACGCTGGAGCATGAACTGCGCCGATCGACCGCGCGCGATGAACGCACGCAACGCTTGCTGCGCGATGAGCTTCGCGACCTGCGCCTGTATCTGGATACGCCGCGGCGGCGCCCGCTGACGCTGCGGGTGCTGCTGATCCTGTTGGCCAGTGTCGCTGCCGCGCTGCTGTTGCCGGACCTGGTCGTGGATCTGTTGTCCGGCGCCTGACTGGGCAGCGCCTCGCCTCTGCACAGGTGATGCACGCCTCGTGCACGTGCAGGCAATTGTTTGCGGTCCAGGCTGGCAGCTCCATGCCACCGCGACGCAGGAGGACAACGATGAATACCCCCGGAAAACCGAAGCCCAGCTGGCGCCAGAGAAATGTGCTGATGGGAGCACTCGCTGCCGTGCTGGTGATCGTGCTGATCATCCTCTTCGTGCCCTGGTGACCACGTGAGGTCGGCTTGATGTGAGCCGCACGCGGCTGTGGCGTGAAGCAGTCAGTGCGGGTTGGGTGAAGTGAGGCAGGCATCAATCGCTGCTCACCCGCGAACCACACCAGCGTGTCCACAGTGGTCCCACAGGCAGCGCAGTCAACGCTGCTTTTCTCCCCCGATCCGAAGACAGGAGCAACGCCATGAGCACCCAGTCCACCATCGAACATCGCCTCAACGATCTGATTGAAATTGCCCGCGACGGCAAGTCGTTCTACGAGGAAGCGGCCACCAAGGTGAAGGATGCCGAACTGTCGGCGCTGTTCGTCCGCATCGCCGGCGTCAAGGGCAGGATCGTCGCCGCGCTGAGTGGCTCGGTGGCCGCCAGCGGTGGCAAGCCGGCCGAGCACGGCACCCTGGTCGGTTCGATGCAGCAGTTCTACGGCAAGGTGCGCGCTGCGTTCGGCGACACCAACTACGGCTATGTGGCCGAACTGGAAGAATCCGAGGACCGACTGCTCGGCGCATTCAAGGATGTGCTGAAGGAGAACGATCTACCGCCGGCGGTGCGCCAGGAAGTCACCCAGCTGCTGCCGGACGTGCAGGAGTGCCACAACGTGATGCGCGCGCGCAAGCACGCGATGAAGGCGGCCTGATCATCGGGCGCAGGATGTAAAAAAGGGGCGGCCGTGAGGCCGCCCCAACCCGTCAAGGGCAGGTTGTGTCAGAAGCGGATCGACCAGCGTGCATTGGCACCATGGTCGCGGCTTTCACTGCCGAACTGGCCGCTGTAGCCCAGTTCCAGCTGCTGGCGCGGGCTCAGCCAGGCCGCCAGGCCGATCTCGGCCACCACCGCGCTGTCGGCAATCGGCGCACCGTTCACCGCAAAGGTGGTTGCGCCATCAGCGAAGGCCAGGTTGGCCACCTGGCTGCGGTCACCCGAGGCACGGCGATAGCCGACGCCGCCACGCAGGTGCAGCCAGCTTTCCTGCTGGAACGACGCCTTCAGGCCCTTGTCGAAGCGCACGCCGGCGGTGGCGATGGTGGTGCCGGTGTCATCCACCTCGCCACGCAGTGCCGCCGCACCGCCGCGTTCGTTGATGCGCTTGAGGTCCACTTCAACGCGCGCCACCTGCAGGTACGGCTCCAGCCCGGCTTCCGGCCCGCCGAAGCGGTACCCGGCCTCGATGAAGGCCTGGCGGGTGCGGGCGTCGTAGCGTGCACTCAGGCTGTCGCTGAAGCCGGCAAAGCCGACCTCACGCGTGCTCTTCACTTCGTGCTGGCTCCATGCCACACCGCCGCGCAGGCCGAAGCCACCCCAGCTGTGGCTGGCGTAGGCACCGAAATGCGTGTTGTCGATCTTCGACTTGGCGCGACGGTCCTGCTGCTTCACGTCAGTGCGGCCGGTACCGGCCAGCACACCCAGCTGCCAGCCGGAGACCTCGCGGTCGATGCCGACCAGCAGGCCGTTGCTGTTGGCTTCGGTACGGGCGGTGTTGAAGTCACCGTCCAGCTTGCCGTTGCCACCGATCGCCTGGACCCAGGCGCCGGTCGCATCGCCGGTCTCTGCACCGGGCGCGGCGGCACCGGCACGGCGCGACAGCGCGGCATCGCGCACATAGCGGCTGCCCTCGACCAGGGCCAGAGCGGTGGCCGGATGCAGCTCGCCACTGAGGCCGTCGAGCACGCCGCCGACCTGCTGCGGGAACAGCTGGGTGAGCGGCTTGGGCAGGCCCTGGTTGATCGGCAGCAGGTCAGCGGCACCCGCCGCTGCGCGCTGGTTGGGGGTGGCGGCAGCGGTGGTCAGCGAGGCACCGCGGGCAACGTCGATACGCGCACCATTGGCGCCGTAGGCCAGGCTGAACTGCAGGAACGGTGAGAACGCGCTGAAGTCGGTCTTGGCGAACTGGCCGCTGACGCCACCGTCGGCGCGCAGGAAGTTGAACTGTTCGCCGAGGTAGTACACGCCCGGTTCCGGCAGTGCGACCAGGGTGCCGCCGAGCGTGGCGGTGCCGGTGACGTGCAGCTGGTCGCTGCGGCCACCCGGAGCCAGTTCCGCGGCATACACGCCGGTGGCGCCCTGCACGTAGTTGCCGTTGATGGTGAGTGTGCCGATCGAGTTGCCCGGTGCGATGATGCCGTCCACGCGGGTGGTGCCCAGCGTACCGACACCCTTCAGCAGGCCGTTGGCGCCGACCGTGGTGGTGCCGCCGGTCTGGGTGCCGTTGAACGACACCACGCCGCCGTTGACGGTCAGGTTGCTGTTCTTCAGCAGGCCACTGCTGCTGACCGTGCTGACACCCCCGCTGGTGTTCAGTGCGGTGGAGACCAGGCTGCCGTTGAGCAGGAACTGGCCGCCCTGTACCTCGACCGCTGAGGTCAGCGTGTTGGTGCCATTCAATTCCAGCGTGCCGTCGCGCAGCACTGCGCCGTTGAAGCTGTTGTTGCCGCTCAGGCGCAGCCAGCCGATGCCGGACTTGGTCAGCTTGCCGGGGCCGCCGATGTCATTGGTCCAGTTGTCCCAGGCATCGCCTTCCCAGACCTTCAGGCCACCGGCCTTCTGGTTCATCACCACGTTGGTGTCCACGCGCAGCGAGCCGTAGCCTTCGATGGCCTTGCGCAGATCCATCAGGCCCCAACCGTAGATCTCATCGATGCCCGGATCGCCGATGTCGCGCGTGGTGGTCAGCAGTACGTCGCGTACCTGTGCGCTGTCCAGATAAGGGAAGCGCTCGAACAGCAGGCCCAGCGCACCGGTGACGTGCGGTGCGGCCATCGACGTGCCACTGAGCAGACCATAGCTGTACGTTGGCACGCGTTGGCTCACGTCCAGCGACAGATTGCCATTGGCATCGATACCCAGCGAAGCTGCCAGCGCGGAGTCGTCGCCGTAGACGGTGGAGTTGATGTTGGAACCGGGGGCGGCCAGGCACCAGTTGGCGCTCAGGCCGCACTTGTTGGAGGTGCGGCTGAGGGTGAAGTCCTGCCCGACATTGACCACGCTCAACCAGTATTTTTCGATGTCGGCGAAAGCCCGGGGCAGCGTGGCATACATGCCGGCGATCGGGCTGGCCGATACCGGCGCGGTAACCGCACGCGCAGGTGAATTGCCGGCTGCCCAGACCTGGATCATGCCATTGGCACGCGAGCCGTCTGCATAGGTGGCCAGGTACTCACGATAATCCGGGTCGTTGTAGATCTGGTCCATCAACGTGGCGCTGGGCTCTTTGCTCAGGCCCCAGCTGTGGTTGACCGCGCGAACGCCCTGGGCGTTCATCTGGTCGTACATCTGAACCACCGCCGAGGAGTCGGGGCCTACGCTGCCCAGCGAGACGACCGAGTAGCTGGTTCCTACGCGCTGCCATTCACTGGCGCTGTTGAAGAACAGGCGGGCAACACTGAGGTCGGCGCCGAAGGCCACGCCGTGCATGCCGTTGCCATCACGGTTCGCGGCGATGGTGCCGGCCACATGCGTGCCATGCACCTCGAACTCGAGTCCGGGCTGCACGTAGTTGCCTGCCCGGATCAGATCGCGGATGTTCTGCGGGACGTTGGCGTTGAAGCCCACGTAGCTCACCTGCACGTCATTGCCGTCGCTGGAGAAACACGCGTCGGGACCGTTCAACTGCGTAGTGTTGCTGCAGTAGGAGCCATCGGCCAGCAGGTCGGCGATGTGGATGCTGCGATGGTTCTTGCCGGCGAACTCCGGATGATCCAGACCGCTGCCACTATCGAACACGCCGAGGCGGATGCCAGTGCCCGTCAGGCCGCGCGCATAGGCGTAGTCCGCATTGGTCGCGGCCAGGCCCCAGTCGGCACTGAACTCGCTCGTGCGCCAGCTGGCCGGATCACCCGGATTACCGAGGATTGAGCTCGCGCTGGCTGACGCTGCGGGTGCTACGGCCGACAGGTTCGCGCCGGCCGACGGGCTCGCCAGCGACGCAGGCTGCGCCCACGCAGCCTGCAGCTGGCGCTGCTGCTGCCAGGCATCAAGTGATTCGCTGGCCAGGGCGGGCAGCGCGGTAGCCAGCAGCAGCGAACTGGCAACGGCAAGCGCCAGCGGGCGGTGCGACAGGGAGCGGGACGAACGGCCGTACAGCGGGTGATTCATCGGACAACTTCCTTGGTTGACGGACAACAACGCCGTTAACGCCAAGGCGGGGCAACACCCCCCAGTAATGTGAAGGCAATTTTATGAACGCGTTAATTTTGCGTGACAGAGGTGTTCACGTGGTCTCCCCACGGCCGCTTTACCGTGGGCCGGCCTGGGCTCACCAGGCTTATCAAGGAGTGATATCGATGCGTACTTTCAGGAAAGTGATCGCGGCGGCGGTGTTCGCCCTGGCCTGTACCGGTTCAGTGGCCGTGGCCGGGCCGGTGGAACCCTGCGACCGGCCGTGCTGGCGGGCCTACCAGGCGTGCCTGTCCATCGGCGGAGATGCCACTGAGTGCGAGCAGGCATACAACACCTGTGTGATCGATCTGTGCTTGGGCGTGTGAGTCGCGCCGGTTGAAGCAGCATGATGTGGGGCCCCGTCAGCGACGGGGCTCTTCTGTTTCCGACGAAGGAGTCTCATGGCTGTCAAACGTGTCGTCGCCAACATCGCCACCCCGGACCCGTCACGTGCGGCGGCCTTCTACACCGGTCTGCTCGGCATGCCGGTGGTGATGGACCACGGATGGATCGTCACCCACGGCGGCCAGGGCAACGCGCTGGCCCAGATCAGTTTCGCCAGTGAAGGCGGCGGCGGTGCACCGGTGCCGGACCTGTCGATCGAGGTGGACGATCTGCAGCAGGTGCTCGACCGCATGCACGCGGCCGGAATCGCACTGGAATACGGGCCGGCCGACGAGCCGTGGGGTGTGCGCCGCTTCTTCGTCCGCGATCCATTCGGGCGCCTGCTCAATATCCTGGCTCATCGCTGAGCGAGGCAGGCTGCCCGGTCGTAGCGCGCTCAGCCCTGCTGCCGCGGCGGGCGTTCGGCCAGCGGCTCATCGGCCTGCTGTTGCTGTTGCTGCCGTATGCCTGCGTGGCGGGCGTGACCTCCTTCGCGGCCGATGGCGGCCATGTGCTGGCGGTCGCGGCTGATGGCCTGGCCGCCCTTGCGGCCGGCAAGACGCGCTTCGGCTGGGCTGAATTCGTGCGCGTTGCCGGAGGCATGCGCCGCACGGCCGCCCTTGGCGGCGATCGCGCGCTGCTTGTCCTGGTCCATCGAAGCGAAGCCGCGTTGGGAAGTGCCGCGCTGCGGGTCGGCCATGGGAACTCTCCAGAGCAGGGAGGAAAGCCGCATCCTTGCCGATGCCCGGCTAAGGCCATGTCCGCGCGGGCGGCGCAGCCTTCACGCCACGCCGCAGTTGCGTTCACGCGCCGCTACGGTAGCGAACACAGCGTTGGCGCCGGTGCTATCGCAGATGACCGATGGCTTGCCTAGAATCGCAGCATCCCGGTAGTTCCCGGGAGCCTCGAGTGAATGGACTCAATGAAGATTCTGTTGACCGGCAGTTCCGGGCGGATCGGACGCGCGATCTTCGGTGCGCTGGCGGCGACCCATGAAGTGGTGGGGTTGGATCGCAGCCCATTCGCCACCACCCGCATCATTGCCGATGTCACCGACCGCCAGGCCGTGGCCCGTGCGGTGCAGGGCGTCGACGCGGTGATCCACACCGCCGCCCTGCACGCACCGCACGTGGGCCTGGTGCCCGATGTGGTGTTCCAGCAGATCAACGTGGACGCCACCGCGCACCTGCTGCAGGCGGCACGCGAGGCGGGCGCACGGCGCTTCGTGCTGACCAGTACCACGGCGCTGTACGGCCATGCGGTGGTCGCCGGCGGCTGCCGTTGGATCGACGAGGACACCGAGCCGTTGCCGCGCACGATCTACCACCGTACCAAGCTGCAGGCCGAGGCCCTGGCCGAGGCTGCGGTGGCGCCCGGATTCAGCGTGCGCGTACTGCGCATGGGCCGCTGCTTCCCCGAACCTCCCGAACGCATGGCGATGTTCCGTCTGCATCGTGGCCTGGACGCGCGTGATGTGGCCAGCGCGCACGCCACGCTGCTGCTGGATGCGGGGGAGGGGTTCGCGCGTTACGTCGCCTGTGCGCCCACTCCGTTCCGGCGCGAGGATTGCCTGGACCTGGCCGCGCGCCCGCGCAGCGTGCTGGCGCGCCGCGCCCCGCAGTTGCTCGCCGAGTTCGAGCGCCGTGGCTGGCCATTGCCGCTCAGCATCGACCGCGTCTATGACAGTGCGCGGTTGCGCAGCGAGCTCGGCTGGCAGCCGCGCTTCGGCCCGGATGATGTGCTGCAGCAGTATGCGGCCGGCAGCATCGAGGTCCTGCCGCGCGCGCAATGGATCAAGGACCGCGTGGCCGAGTAGGCGCAGGTGGCTGTGCGGGCGGCGCTTCATGACCCGTCCCTGAGCGGATTCAGCAATGTGTAGGCGGGGCCACTCAACCTCGTGGGTGCGCGGCCGCTAACCCGGTGCGCTTCCAGTGCCGGGCCAGACCCGGCCGCTGGGGGCCCGCGCGACGGATCGCGCGCCTGCGCGGCGCCTCGCGGTGCCGGTCGTCCTGAACTGCCTTGCGGACCCTTCCATGCCTTCTTCCCGCTCCGCCGCTGCCCGCCGCCCGGGCAGCATCGCCCACAAGCTGATGCTGGGCACTGCCCTGATCGCGCTGTTGTGCTTCGGCCTGACTGCCTTCCTGATCTACCGCCAGGCCAGCGCCAGCCTGATCGATGCCTCGCGCCAGACCATGACCAGCGAGGCCAATGCGGAGGCCCGCCAGGTCGCCGCCGACCTGGGTACTGCTTTCGCCAGCAACGATGCGATGGTCGAAGCCGTGCTGGCCCAGCGCGCACGCGGCGACGTTCCCGACCGCGCCAGCCTGGCCGCGGTCCTCGGTGAGCAGCTGCGCACCCATCCGGAATGGCTGGGCAAGAGCACCATGTGGGAAGCCGAAGCGTTCGACGGCAAGGATGCCGAGTTCGCCAACACCGAGATGCACGACGCCACCGGCCGCTACATGAGCTACTGGGCCTGGCACGAGGGCAAGCCGCAGCAGTCGACCATGACCGACTACACCGAGGCCGCCGACGGTTCGGCCGACTGGTACGTGGTGCCCAGCCGCGACAAGCTGCCCAAGGTCAGCGAACCCTACGCCTACGACATCGCCGGCCAGCAGGTGCTGATGAGCACGCTGAGCTCGCCGATCGTGGAGAACGGCACCTTCCTGGGCGTGTTCACCGTCGACTTCTCGCTGGCGGCCTTGCAGAAGCACCTGGCCACGCTGAAGCCGATGGGCGCCGGCCGTGTCGAACTGCTGTCACCCAAGGGCGTGGTGCTGGCCTCGGCCAATGCCGCCGAGATCGGCAAACCGCGCAGCGATGCAGTGACCCGCGGCATGCTGGCCGATATCGCGGCCGACCGCCGCTTCGAAGCCTTCACCCCGGATGCCGAGGGCAACGTGCGTGTGTACGTGCCGCTGCGCGTGGGCGATGCGCCGCAGCGCTTTGCGTTGGGCGTGGTGATGCCGCATGCGGTGATCGTGGCCGAGGCGCGCCAGCTGCTGTGGCTGACCCTGCTGGTGGGCGTGGTGGCGGCGCTGACGCTCAGCGTCGGCGTGTATGTGCTGCTGCGCCGGCTGGCGATCCGCCCGTTGGCCGAGGCCGTGCGTGTGGCCGGTGATGTGGCCGCCGGCAAGCTGGACAGCACGCTGCCGGCGCGCAGCAACGATGAAGTGGGCCGCCTGCTGGACGCGATGCAGGGCATGCGCGGCCAGTTGCAGGCGGTGATGGCCGCACAGGCGGAAATGGCGCGGCGCCACGAGGCCGGTGAACTGAGCTATCGCATGGATGCGACCGCGTTCCCGGGCGAGTACGGCCGCATGGTGGCCGACAGCAACCAGCTGGTGGCCGCCAGCAATGCCGTCACCCAACGCCTGGTGGAAGTGATGCAGCGCTATGCGGTGGGCGACCTGAGTGTGGACATGGAAGCGCTGCCGGGCGAGAAGGCGGTGTTCACCGCTGCGATGGCCACCACCAAGCACAACCTGGCCGCGATCAACGAGCAGATCCAGCAGCTGGCGGCGGCCGCTGCCGCCGGCGATTTCGCGGTGCGTGGTGATGTGTCGCGCTTCGATCATGATTTCCGCCGCATGGTGGACACGCTCAACACCATGATGCAGGTCAGCGACCACAACCTGGCCGAACTGTCGACGCTGCTGCGGGCCATTGCCGCCGGCGACCTCAGCGCGCGCATGCACGGTGACTTCCATGGCGTGTTCGCGGTGATGCGCGATGATGCCAACAGCACCGTGCAGCAGCTGACCGGCATCGTCGGGCAGATCCAGCAGTCGGCCGCCAGCATCCGTCTGGCCGCGGGCGAGATCGCCGCCGGCAACAGCGATCTGTCACGCCGCACCGAGCAGCAGGCAGCCAACCTGGAAGAGACGGCGGCCTCAATGGAGGAACTGACCTCCACCGTGCGCCAGAACGCCGACCACGCACTGCAGGCCAATACCCTGGCCGGCTCGGCAGCCGGTGTTGCCAGCGAAGGCGGGCAGGTGGTCAGCCAGGTGGTGCAGACCATGGAGCAGATCGAAGCCTCGTCGCAGCGTATCGCCGAGATCATCTCGGTGATCGATGGCATTGCGTTCCAGACCAACATCCTGGCGCTCAATGCCGCCGTGGAAGCAGCACGTGCCGGTGAACAGGGGCGCGGCTTTGCGGTGGTGGCCAGTGAAGTGCGCGCGCTGGCGCAGCGCTCGGCCGGCGCCGCCAAGGAGATCAAGGAACTGATTGATGCCTCGGTGGCCCAGGTGGGCGCGGGCGCGCAGCTGGTGCACGGTGCAGGCCGCACCATGCAGGAGATCGTCGGCCAGGTCGGCCGGGTCAACGAGATCATGGCCGAGATCTCGGCGGCCTCGCGCGAGCAGTCGGCGGGCATCGAGCAGGTCAACCAGACCGTGGTGCAGATGGACGAGACCACCCAGCAGAACGCCGCGCTGGTGGAGGAAGCCAGCGCCGCGGCACGCGCGATGGAAGAACAGGCCGAGCAGCTGGCGGTGGCGGTGTCGCGCTTCCGCCTGCAGGCCGAACCGCTGCCTGCAGCGCGCCGCGCCGCCTGAGCGGCGCCGTGGGCTGAAGCGATTCAGCTTCGGCAGACGGCCGGCAGGGGCGGGAATCTGGCGCCGGGACACCCCGGCGCCACCGTCGGTGGCCGCACCGTCACCCACCCGCCTTGTTTTTAGGATAGGGTGCGCAGTTCCGCTGCCGTTCCAGCTGAACCCGGATGGCAGCGGGATGTCCATGGAGGTTGCATGACCACACCTGCTACACCGGAAAACGCACCGGGACCGGTGCTCCTGCCGACACCTGAAGTGGTGCAGGCACAACAACTGCTCGCACGCCAGCAACTGGCGGTGGCCATGGATCGTGCACGCACGGCGGCCACGCAGAACGCGGCACCGGCCGCGCTGGAAAGCGAGTAACGCGCAGCGGCAA
The DNA here is from genome assembly GCF_003028475.1 of Stenotrophomonas sp. Nf1. Classification (NCBI taxonomy): domain Bacteria; kingdom Pseudomonadati; phylum Pseudomonadota; class Gammaproteobacteria; order Lysobacterales; family Lysobacteraceae; genus Stenotrophomonas; species Stenotrophomonas sp. Nf1. The sequence continues at coordinate 96,732 of NZ_PYTV01000006.1, forward strand.
CGATCGCGCTGGCACATGGCCAGCGCGATCCCGACGCGCATCGATCAGAAGCGTGCGGTCATGCTGAAGAAGTAGCTGCGCCCCGCGACGAAGTAGTCGGTGGAGCCTTCGGCATACAGTTTCTTGTCGGCCAGGTTGCTGACGCCACCGCGCAGGGTCAGTACCTCGTTGACGTTCCATGCTGCGGTCAGGTCATACAGGGTGTAGGCCTTGAGGAAGGTGGTGGCCACCCCGGTCTGCTTGCCGGTGTACTGCGCCGACAGGCTGCTGGAAAACACCGTGTTGGGCGTCCAGTCCAGCGACGAGTAGCCCGAGAATTCCGGGGTGTCGATCAGGTTGCGGCCGGTGGTCAGGTTCTTGGCTTCCTTCATCCAGGTCGCCGAGGTGCGCCAGCGCCAGTGCTCGCCGAAGCGCACGTTGAGGTTGCCTTCCATGCCGCTGGTGCGCGCGCGCTGGACGTTGCTCATGCGCGTCCACCAGATGCCGTTGAACCGGCCCAGCGGCGCGTACTCGATCTTGTTCCTGAAATCGGTATGGAAGTAGGTCAGGCCGGCATCGACACGTTCATTGTCGAAGCTGATGCCGATCTCGCGGTTGGTGCTGGTCTCCGGATCCAGATCCGGGTTGCCGGCCATGTAGCAGCCGCCGCGGGTGTAGCCCAGCGGGATCAGCGAGGTACAGCCACGACCGCCGGACTGGGTGGCGGCATTGGGCGAATTCTCGGTCAGGCTCGGCGCGCGGAAGCCCTTGGAGACGCCACCGCGGATCGTCCACTGCTCGGCCGGGTGCCAGACCAGGTAGGCACGCGGGCTGACGTGGCCGCCGAATTTCTCGTGGTGGTCCAGGCGTGCGCCCAGGGTCAGTGCCAGGGTGCGGTGCAGCTTCAGTTCGTCTTCGACGAACAGGGCCCAGGTATCCACTTCCAGGCTGGAGCCATTGACCGGGTTGCCGGCGTAGTCGATCGGCGCGCGGCCGATGGTATCGGTGTTGGTCAGTTCCTGGCGCTTCCACTGGCCACCGACGGCGAACTGGTGCTCCACGCCCAGCGTGAACGGCGTGGTCAGGCTGCCTTCGATGATGGTGTCGGTGGCCTCGGAGCGGCCGGTCGCGCCGATGTCATTCTTGTACTCGGTCCAGTACGCACTGATCCTGGAGGTGCCGAAGCTCCACGTGCCATCGTGATTGAGTGCCAGCGAGCTGCGCTTGAGTTCACTGGCTCCCCAGGCACCTTCGTCCTGCTGCTCCAGCGCGGTGTCGATGAAGGCCTGCTGCACGCCGTGGCCCGCTTCAAGCGATACGTCCTGCGCGTCGCTCAGTTTCCATTGCAGCAGCGCATCGACGTTGCGGTCCTTCTCGCCGGCATAGGCATTGCCGTAGACACCACCGTTGGACCGGTCGGAATCGCGGCGCATGCTGTTGGCGCCGATGCGCAGCCCGACCCGCTCGCTGAGCGGGCCGGAGAACGTCGCGCCGATCTGCTGGGTGTCGCCGCGCGTGTCATCGCCGGGGCGGGTATAGCTGTGGGTGGCACTGCCGCGCCACTCATCGCCGATGCGCTTGGTGATGATGTTGATCACCCCGCCCATGGCGTCGGAGCCGTACAGCGAGGACATCGGCCCGCGCACCACTTCGATGCGCTCGATCTGGTCGGGCGAAATCCAGTTCAGATCCTGGCGGCCCAGGTCCGGCCGGTAGTTGGTCGAGGCCGAGCTGCCCATGCGCTTGCCGTCCACCAGCACCAGCGTGTAGTTGGACGGCATGCCGCGCAGCTTGATCTTGGACTGTTCGCCAGCCGCACTCAGGCCGCCGGTGACGCCGGGCACGCGGCTGAGCAGGGTGGCCAGGTCGTGCACCGGCTGCCGCTCGATGTCCTCGCGGCTGATCACGCTGATGCTGGCCGGCGCATCCTTGATCCATTGCTGGTTGCCCGAGGCGGTGACCACCACGGTGTCCAGATCCTTGGTGGAGGCATCGGCGCTGGCCTCGGCGGCGGCCAGGCCGGGCAGGGTCAGCAGGCAGGCGGTGGCCAGGGCGTGGGCCAGACGGGTGCGCGGCAGGCGCGCGGAGCGGGGGTGGGACGGCAGGGACATGACGGCTTCCATGGGAGGTGGGGGACCCGGTGGAAGCAGCAGGCGCAGGCAATCGGCAGCCAGCCCCTTCCATGGGTCATCTGGGGTGCGCGGTTCGGACCGGCGCAGCTGGGTGGGTCTGGGCCGTGAGGAAGACGGCGACCTGCCTGGTTAATGAAATGATAACCGTTCGCGTTTGATACGATCCAGTACCCGGGGCGACATCGTGACATCCAGCGCGCACCGCGCCCGCTCGCCTGCTATTGGCTGAATGGGGAGAAATCCCGGCGTAGACCTTCGCACCCGGCTTACATCCGGCGCCCTAGACTGGGCCGCATTTTCGATTCCGCCCCGTTGGAGATCGTGTGGGTTCCGGTAGTGACAGACATCGACTGTGTGGCCTTGCGCCGACGCAGCCAGGACAAGTGCGGGCGCCGGGAAAGCGCGCCGGGAACCTTGGTGCATGCAGCCCGGCCGGGATGGCCGGCCGTGCCGACTGCGCGGAGTAGGCGGCAATGGGGGTGCAGACCATCCACGCTGAAGCCGATACGCCCGGGCTTGATGCAGGCTGGGCACTGCTGCCGGCCGAATCACCGTTGCCGATGCCTGAGCAGACCCTGCGCCAGGGCGCGCTGAAGGTCCGTCGGCATCGTACGTCGCCGCGCCTGATCGGCCTGCGCCGGTTCTACATTTTCGGCGGCACCCTGGCCATGACGGCCCTGGCCACGCGGATGATGTGGCGGGTGCTGTCGGCCAACGGCATCAGCGTGCTCGAAGCCTGCCTGCTGGTGCTGTTCGTCGGCCTGTTCGCCTGGATCGCGCTGTCCTTCGCCAGCGCCCTGGCCGGCTTCCTGACCGCAGTGTTCGACCGCGGCTACCGCCTGGGCATCGATCCGGATAAACCGCTGCCGACCGTACACAGCCGCACCGCGCTGCTGATGCCGACCTACAACGAAGATCCGCGGCGGCTGCTGGCCGGCCTGCAGGCGATCTACGAATCGGTGGCGGCCACCGGCCAGCTGGAACGTTTCGACTTCTTCGTGCTCAGCGATACCCGGCGCGAGGACATCGCGCGCGCCGAGGAGCAGGTGTTCGCCGAACTGCGTGAGCGGGTGCCGGAGGGCATGACGCGGCTGTTCTATCGCCGCCGTGGCGACAACAGCGGGCGCAAGGCCGGCAACATCGCCGACTGGGTGCGCCGCTTCGGTGGCGCCTACCCGCAGATGCTCATCCTCGACGCCGACAGCCTGATGACCGGCGACAGCATCGTGCGCCTGGTGGCCGGCATGGAACACAACGCCGATGTCGGCCTGATCCAGACCCTGCCGTCGGTGATCGGCGGGCGCACCCTGTTCGCGCGCATGCAGCAGTTCGGCGGCCGCGTATACGGCCCGGTGATCGCCCGCGGCGTGGCCTGGTGGCATGGTGCCGAGAGCAACTACTGGGGCCACAACGCGATCATCCGTACCCGTGCCTTTGCCGACCACGCCGGTCTGCCGGCACTGCCGGGGCGCAAGCCGTTCGGTGGCCACGTGCTCAGCCATGACTTCGTTGAAGCGGCGCTGATGCGCCGTGGCGGTTGGGCCGCGCACATGGTGCCCTACCTCGGTGGCAGCTACGAAGAGGGCCCGCCGACGCTGACCGACCTGCTGGTGCGCGACCGCCGCTGGTGCCAGGGCAACCTGCAGCACGGCAAGGTGGTGGGCAGCCGCGGCCTGCACTGGATCAGCCGCACGCACATGCTGATCGGCATCGGTCATTACTTCACCGCGCCGATGTGGGCGATGCTGATGCTGATCGGCATCGCCATCCCGCTGTTCCAGGAGGGCATCGATTTCAACGCCCTGCTGCACCTGTCGCCCAGCGTGTACTGGCGTGCCCAGGACGAGCAGCAGGTGGTGCGCCTGTTTGCTGCCACCATGGCGGTACTGCTGCTGCCCAAGGTGCTGGGCTACCTGGCGATGCTGCTCGATCCGGTCGACCGTCGCGGCTGTGGTGGTGCGATCCGTGCCTTCGTGTCGATGCTGGTGGAAACAGTGCTGGCCGCACTGATGGCGCCGGTGGTGATGTACGTGCAGTCGCGCGGCGTGGCCGAAGTGCTGTCCGGCCGCGATTCGGGCTGGGACGCGCAGCAGCGTGACGATGGCGGCATTTCATGGATGGCGCTGATCCGCGGCTATGGCGGCCTGGGCGTGTTCGGCGCGTTCATGGGGGTGCTGGCCTGGGCGGTGTCGCCGTCGCTGGCCGCCTGGATGGCGCCGGTGGTGATCGGCATGGTGCTGGCCATTCCGGTGGTGGCGCTGACCTCCTCGCGCGGTCCGGGCGCCTTCCTGCATCGCCTGGGCCTGCTCGACATTCCCGAAGAGAACATCCCGCCGCCGGTGCTGGTGCGGGCCGCGCAGCTGCGCCGGGAAGCAGCCGAGCTGCCGCCCCTGTACTGATCGCCCCGCGCCAGCGGCATAATGCGGCTCGAACTTGAAGGAGCCGCATCATGCTGCAAACGGTGGAACAGGAAACCGGCGCCTCGCCGCAATGGTCGGTGATCTGGCTGCACGGGCTCGGCGCCGACGGCCACGATTTCGCGCCGATCGTGCCGGAACTGGTGCGCCCGCACTGGCCGGCGCTGCGCTTCGTGTTTCCACATGCACCGGTGCGGCCGATCACCATCAACAACGGCGTGCCGATGCGTGGCTGGTATGACATCGTCGGCATGGATTTCCGCTCGCGCGCCGACATGGCCGGCGTGCGTGAATCGGTGGCGCAGCTCGATGCGCTGATCGCGCGCGAGATCGAGCGCGGCATCGCCGCGGAAAAGATCTTCCTGGCCGGCTTCTCGCAGGGCGGCGCGATCATCCTTACCGCCGCGCTGTCGCGCATCGCGCCGTTGGCCGGGCTGATCGCACTGTCGACCTACCTTCCCGATGCCGATGCTGCCACCCGGGTGGAGGGAGCGGTGCAGGTGCCGGTATTCATGGCCCATGGCAGCAGCGATCCGGTGATTCCGCAGCCGGTGGCCGCGCACAGCGCACAGACGCTGCGCACGCTGGGGCTGGAGGTGGAATGGCACAGCTACCCGATGGCCCACCAGGTCTGCGCCGAAGAAATCCAGGCACTGGGTGACTGGCTGCAGGACCGGCTGGGCGCTGCCTGAGCCATGTCGCCGGCCAGCGCGCCCCCCTGGATGCCGGAGCTCTGCCGCCTGCCGCGGGTTGCGGCGATGCTCGGCCTGGCCGAGCTGGTGGTGGTGGTGCTGGCCCTGGCACCCGATGGCAGTCGTCATTGGACCTTCGGCGAACTGCTGTCGGCCAGTGGCTTCGCGCTGTGGCTGGCGCTGGCGGTGACCGCAAGCCTGTGCCTGCTGCGGCAGGCGCTGTCGAGCCTGCCGCAGATGCTGGGCGCGGTCACGGCGATTGCGCTGGCGGCGCTGATCGCGGTGGTCTGCGCCGGCATCGTGCATGCGCTGTACGCGGTGCTGGGTGACAGCTTCGCGCGCGGCATCAGCTTCTGGCGTTTCACCCTGGGCAGCGCGGCGACCACCGCGCTGATCACCGCCCTGGCGCTGCGCTATTTCTATGTGAGCGACCGTTGGGCGGCGCAGGTGCAGGCCAATGCACGCGCGCAGGCCGATGCACTGCAGGCGCGGATCCGACCGCATTTCCTGTTCAACAGCATGAACCTGATCGCCAGCCTGCTGCATCGCGACCCGGCGGTGGCCGAGCGCGCAGTGCTGGATCTGTCCGACCTGTTCCGCGCGGCACTGGGGGCGGGCGAGGGCGATTCCACGTTGCGCGACGAATGCGAACTGGCCGAGCGCTATCTCTCCATCGAATCGCTGCGCCTGGGCGACCGCCTGCAGGTGCGCTGGCAGCGTGATGAGCCACTGCCGTGGGATCAGCCCTTGCCGCGCCTGGTGCTGCAGCCGCTGGTCGAAAATGCCGTGCTGCATGGCATCTCGCGCCTGCCTGAGGGCGGCACCATCGAGCTGCAGCTGGCCTGCGAAGGCAACGAACTGCAGATCCGTGTGCGCAATCCGGCGCCCGACCCGCAAGCGCCCGGGCTGGCCCTGGCGCGCGGCGCCGGCCACGCCCAGCACAGCATCGGCCATCGGCTGGCCTGGCGCTTCGGCAGCGCCGCGCGGATGACGGCTGGCTGGAGCGAGGGCTACTATGCCTGCCAGGTGACAGTGCCGATCCAGTGAGGGAACGATCGTGAGGGTAGTCATCGCCGATGACGAACCGCTGGCGCGCGAGCGCCTGCGCAGCCTGCTGGCGGCGCAGGAGGGCGTGGATGTGGTGGCCGAAGCCGGCAACGGCGAACAGGCCTTGCACGCGTGCGCGGAACTGCAGCCGGACCTGGTCCTGCTGGACATCGCGATGCCCGGACTGGACGGGTTGGAGGCAGCGCGTCATCTGGCCAGTTTCGAGCCGCGGCCGGCCGTTGTGTTCTGCACCGCCTACGATGCACACGCGCTGTCGGCCTTCGAGGCGGCGGCCATCGACTATCTGATGAAGCCGGTCCGCGCCGAGCGGCTGGCCGCGGCGATCGCGCGTGCGCGCACCTTCCTGGCCGGCCGTGACGGCCAGCCGCATGACAACAGCGGGCAGCAGGCGCGCAGCATGCTGTGCGCGCGCCTGCGTGGCAGCCTGCGGCTGATTCCGCTGGACGACATCCACTATCTGCAGGCCGAAGAGAAGTACGTGGTGGTGCACCATGCGCGCGGCGAGGATCTGATCGAGGAATCGTTGAAGTCGCTGGAAGAGGAATTCGCCAGCCGTTTCATCCGCATCCATCGCAACTGCCTGGTGGCGCGGCATGAGCTGGTCGAACTGCGTCGGGGCACTGGCGGGCAGGTGCAGGCGGTGCTGCGGCATGGCAAGCAACCGTTGGAAGTCAGCCGCCGCTGCGTGGCGACGCTGAAGCAGGAACTGCGGCATCTGTGAGTGTTCCGCGCGGCCTGCGGCCGCGACTGCTTGCGAGCAACGTCGAAAGCAACAGCAACAGCAACAGCCGGTTGGTCGGCTCTGTGTTGTTGCGTGCTGGGCAAGGCGGGATGGGCGGGCGGGACACGCCGTAAACCCCGCTCCGCGGTCCGGCCCAGCCGCTGGCGGCTGGGCGTTCGGGCGCTTGCGAAGCAGTGCTTCGCAAGCAAAGCGCCCTCACCCTTGGGGGCTCGATGGCGCCATCCATGGCGCCAACGGTCCCGCCCGCCCATCCCGCCTTGCCCTCGCGAACTTCCCGGTGACGGACGGCAAGAGCATTGGTGTTATCGGGTGGGAAAGAGGGGTCAGATCCCTTTTCCTGCGGAAAAGGGATCTGACCCCGGAAGCCGCCGGCTGTTGCTTTTGCTTCTGCTTTTTTCTTTTGATCTTCCGTGGCTGGCGCACACGGAAACTGTCAGAGGCCGGGCGGGGTGGGTTCGCGGGGGTGTCCGCGGCATGGATGCCGCGGCCAAGCCTCCACGGACGGATTCACGGCGTCCCCCGCGAACCCACCCCGCCCGGCCAAGCCCAGCTGCTGCTCCAAGCCACGAGGGGCTCCGCCGTTGGCCGTATCCGCGCCGGAGGCGCGATAATGTGCCGATGGAAACCGTCCGCATCGCCACCCGCAAGAGCCCGCTCGCCCTCTGGCAGAGCGAACACGTCGCCGATCGCCTGCGCCAGGCCCACCCTGGCCTGCATGTGGAACTGGTACCGATGAGCACCCGTGGTGACGAAGTGCTGGACCGCTCGCTGGCGGCCATCGGCGGCAAAGGGCTGTTCCTGAAAGAGCTGGAGCTGGCCATGCTGCGTGGAGAGGCCGATTGTGCCGTCCACTCGCTGAAGGACGTGCCGATGGAGCTGGACGCGCCGTTCGCGCTGCCGGCGATGCTCACCCGCCACGACCCTGCCGACGGCTTTGTCTCCAACCTCTACGCCTCGCTGGACGCGCTGCCGATCGGTGCGCGGGTCGGCACCTCGTCACTGCGCCGCCAGGCCCAGCTGCGCGCGCTGCGACCGGACCTGGAACTGCTGGACCTGCGCGGCAACGTCAACACCCGCCTGGCCAAGCTCGACAACGGCGGCTACGACGCCATCGTGCTGGCGGTGGCCGGGCTGGAGCGGCTCGGCCTGGGCAATCGCATCGTCGCGCGCCTGCAGCCGCCGCAGTGGCTGCCGGCCCCGGCGCAGGGAGCGGTGGCGGTGGAGTGTGATGGTGGCAATGCGCGCCTGATGGCGCTGTTCGCCGGCCTGGACGATGCGGCTACGCGTGCCTGCGTCGAGGCGGAGCGGGCCATGAACCGCGCGCTGCATGGCAGCTGTCATGTCCCGGTGGCGGCGATCGCGCAGTGGCAGGGCCAGGACCTGCACCTGCAGGGGCTGGTGGGCAGTGCCAGCGATGGCCGCGCGGTGCGTGCCGAGGCAGTGGGCCCGGCCAGCGACCCGGAAGCGCTGGGACAGCAGGTGGCGAGAATGCTGCTGGATGCAGGCGCCGGCGTACTGCTGAACGTCTGAGCCATCAGGTAGTGCCGGCCGCTGGCCGGCAACCTCATGATCCCGATTGAATGCGGTTGCCGGCCAGCGGCCAGTCACCACCGAAAGAAAACGGGCGCCCTGGCGCCCGTTCTGCTTATTTGAACTTGTAGACCACGTTCATGGTGGTCAGCGTATCGGTCTTGCGCTTGTCCTCGGCCACGTCGCTGTTGTAACGCGCCTGCCAGCCGGCCTTCAGCGCCAGGTGCTCGTTCATGCTCACCGACACGCCGAAGTCGTTCTGGCCGAAGGTGTTGTACGAACCGGACTCGACCAGCAGGGTGTTGACCAGGTCGGTGTTGTCGGTCAGCGAGTACTTCAGGTCGAACAGGCCGCGACCGATCATGCCGGTGCGGGTGCGGTCGTCCTCGGTGCTGTGGGTGCGGCGCACACCGGGGCCGAGCTGGGCATCGAAGGAGAAACGCTCGGTGTTCCACAGACGAGTGCCGTAACCCAGACCGAACGAGCTCTGGCGGTCGTAGGTGGCGAAATCATCGCGTTCGGTACGCACCGTCGCGGTCAGCTGGCGGTGCTCGCCCAGCTGCAGCGCGCTGCCGGCGCTGCCGGTATAGCGGTTGGCGGTGGTGTTGTTGCGGCGGGTGGTGGTGCCGTCGTCGTTGGTCTCGGTCACCTTGGAGCTGGAGCGCAGGCCGAATAGGTCCATGCTGTGCACCCAGTCGCCGTCGGTGTAGCGCAGGCGCAGGCGGCCGTTGAAGCTTTCGGTGCTGCTGTTGCCGCGCGCCGAGGCAAAGCCGAGCTCGCCGCCGCTGCCGCTCCACGGCGAAGACATCGCCGCCAGTTCGGAGGCATCCTGCGCGTACGCCAGCGGCGCGCACAGCAGCAGGGGGATCAGCAGGGACACGCGCAGGGACATCGAGGCTTCTCCGAAGCGGTTGACAGCCGGTGATGATACTGGAAGCGTGATGGCGGTCCGAATCGATCCAAAACCCGCTTCAGCAGGCGTTGCCGCGATCGCCCATTCAGGGCAGATCGACGCGCAGTGCCGGGTCGTTGAAGCGCGAATACCGCAGCCGCAGCTGGAAGCTGCGGCCATTGCTGCTGCCACTGCGTACCAGTTGCCGCGGCAGGCCCTGCGCATCCAGCCAGTATTCCAGGCGTTCGCCGGGCTGCGCGCCGCGCAGCCGGTAGTGGCGGGTCTGCACCCCATCCAGCAGCTGGTCGCCGAGGTCTTCGGCCTGCAGGTCGGCGGGCAGGGCGTTGGCCGGCAGTGGATTGCGCCACTGTTCGAGCAGGCCTGCCGGGGCCGGTACCTGGCGGATGGCGCCATCGGCCTGCAGGAACAGGGTATCGCCGATGATCGTCTGCGCACCGGCCGGGGTCTGCACCCGGAAGCGGTCGGGGGCGACGAAGTCCATCGAACTGCGCACCGGCTGCGGCGCACCCAGCAGCTCCAGCTCGGCATGGAAGCTGCGCAGGGCGGCAAATCGCTGGCTGGCGGCCAGCACCGCCTGGGCCGGGTCGGCGGCCGGGACCACGCCGGCGGAGGACGCCGGGGGCGGAGCTCCGTTGCAGGCGGTCAGCAGCAGACAGGCCAGCAGGGGCAGGGCAGGCAACCGGCGCATCGGGGCTTCCATGGGGGCGGGGGCGCCCACGATAGCCCAAACGTCCCACACAAGACCCGCGACTCGGACATAATCGGGGGCATGGACCGATACGAACGCATCACCGCCCTGCATCGTCTGCTCAAGTCCGCGCGCTATCCGGTGACGGTGGCGACCCTGCAGGACAAGCTCGGTTGTTCCCGCGCCACTGTCTACCGCGACCTGGCCTTCCTGCGCGATGCGCTGATGGCGCCGATCGAGGGCGACGGTGAGGCCGGCTTCCGCTACCACGCCGACGAGAGCGACCGCTTCGAGCTGCCGGGCCTGTGGCTCAGCTCGGAAGAGCTGCACGCCCTGCTGGCCTCGCAGCACCTGCTGGCGCGTACCGGCGGCGGGGTGCTGTCGTCGGTGCTGGCACCGTTGCAGCAGCGCATCGAGAGCCTGCTGGCGGCGCAGGCGGGGGTGTCCAGCTGGCCGGTGGACCGGGTGCGGGTGATCCCGCATCGTGGCCGCAAGTTCGATGAAGGCAGCTTCCGCAGCGTGGCCTCGGCCGTGCTGGAACGCCGCCAGCTGGCGTTCGAGTACCGCGCCCGTTCCACCGACGAGCCGACCAAGCGCACCGTATCGCCGCAGCGCCTGACCCACTACCGCGACAACTGGTACCTGGACGCCTGGGACCACGACCGCGAAGCCCTGCGCAGCTTCGCCGTGGACCGCATCCACAAGGCGCGGGTGATCGACAGCACCGCCCGCGATGTGGCCGACAGCGAGCTGGACGAGCAGCTGGGCGCCAGCTACGGCATCTTCTCCGGTGCCCCGAAGGGCTGGGCGACCATCCTGTTCAGCGCCAAGGCCGCGCGCTGGGTGGCCGACGAGCACTGGCACTCCAAGCAGCAGGGCCGCTTCCTGGCCGATGGCCGCTATGAGCTGAAGGTGCCCTACAGCGTCTCGCGCGAACTGCTGATGGACGTGCTGCACTATGGCTCGGACGCCGAGATCGTCGAGCCGATGATGCTGCGCGAGCAGGCCAAGGCGCTGCTTGAGCTGGCCCTGAGCAACTACGAAAACGCCTGACCCTCCCCCCGAGAGACCCATTGCCCCCATGAAGAAGACCCTGTTGCTGCCCCTGCTCGCTGCTGCGCTGGCCCTGACCGCCTGCGGCAAGTCCGGTGAGCCCTCGCAGAAGCTGGTGGTGGCCGCCACGGCCGTACCGCATGCCGAGATCCTGGAAGTGGTCAAGCCGATCCTCAAGCAGGAAGGCGTGGACCTGGATGTGCGCGTGTTCAATGACTACGTGCAGCCCAACGACCAGCTGGTGCAGAAGCAGGTGGACGTGAACTACTTCCAGACCGAGCCGTACCTGGACGCCTACAACCGCGACCGCAAGACCGATCTGGTCAAGGTGATCGGCGTGCACATCGAACCGTTCGGTGCGTACTCGCGCAAGATCAAGTCGCTGGCCGAGCTGCGCGAAGGCGCCGACGTGGTGATCCCCAACGACCCGAGCAACAACAGCCGCGCGCTGATCCTGCTGCACAAGGCAGGGGTGATCGAGCTGAAGGACCCGACCAATGCGTTGGCTACCCAGCGCGACATCATCGCCAACCCGAAGAACCTGAAGTTCCGCGAGCTGGACTCGGCGATGCTGCCGCGCGTGCTGGACCAGGTCGACCTGGCCCTGATCAACACCAACTACGCGCTGGATGCCGGCCTCAACCCGACCAAGGACGCACTGGCGATCGAGAGCAAGGATTCGCCGTACGTGAACTTCCTGGTCGCGCGCCCGGACAACAAGGACGACGCCCGCGTGCAGAAGCTGGCCAAGGCACTGACCAGCCCGCAGGTGAAGACCTTCATCGAGACCAAGTACAAGGGCGCGGTGCTGCCGGCGTTCTGATCGCGGCTGATCTGTTGATCTGAATGGTGGGTGTCGACCTTGGTCGACACTGCCTTCCCTGTAGAGCCGAGCCCACGCTCGGCTCTGCTGTTTTCGGCGTTCCACCAACGGCAGCCGAGCATGGCTCGGCTCTACAGAGTCAACCCAGGTGCCGCAGCAGGACGGGGTGGTGCGGTTTCAATCGACGTGGAAGGCGAGGGTGGCGGCCACGGCCTGCTGCCAACCGGCATACAGCTTTTCGCGCCGGGCCACCTCCATCTGGGGTTCGAAGCGCCGGTCCAGGCCCCACTGCGCGGCGATCTGTTCGCGGCTGGTCCAGAACCCCACCGCCAGCCCGGCCAGATACGCCGCGCCCAGTGCGGTGGTTTCGGTCAGCCGTGGCCGCAGCAGCGGCACACCGAGAATGTCGGCCTGGAAGCCGGCCAGGAAGTCGTTGCCGATCGCACCGCCGTCAGCGCGCAGTTCGGTCAGCGCGATGCCGGCATCGGACTGCATCGCATCGAGCACATCGCGGGTCTGGTACGCCATCGACTCCAGCGCCGCGCGCACGAAGTGCGCCTTGCGGGTGCCGCGGGTCAGGCCGAACATCGCGCCACGCACGTCGCTGCGCCAGTAAGGCGCACCCAGGCCAACGAAGGCCGGGACCAGATAGGCCCCGCCGCTGTCGGGAACCTGCGCGGCCAGCGCCTGGCTGTCGCCGGCCCGCTCGATCATGCGCAACCCGTCGCGCAGCCATTGCACCACCGAGCCGGCGATGAAGATCGAGCCTTCCAGCGCGTACTCCACGCGCCCATCCAGGCCCCAGGCGATGGTGGTCAACAGGCCATTGCGCGAACGCACCGCCTGCGTGCCGGTGTGCATCAGCATGAAGCAACCGGTGCCGTAGGTGTTCTTGACCATGCCCGGCTGGAAGCAGGCCTGGCCGAACAGCGCCGCCTGCTGGTCACCGGCGATGCCGGCGATCGGGATCGGATGGTCGAAGAAGAACTGCGGCCGGGTGTGCGCATACACTGCACTGGAATCGCGCACCTGCGGCAGCATCGCGCGCGGGATGTCCAGCAGCGCCAGCAGGTCGTCGTCCCAGTCCAGCGTGTGGATGTTGAACAGCAGGGTGCGCGCGGCATTGCTGTAGTCGGTCACGTGCGCCTGGCCGCCACTGAGGTTCCACACCAGCCAGCTGTCGATGGTGCCGAACAGCAGTTCGCCACGCTCGGCGCGCTGCTGGGCGCCGTCTACGTGGTCGAGGATCCAGCGCACCTTGGTCGCGGAGAAATAGGCGTCGATCAGCAGGCCGGTGCGCTCGCGGATCAGTGCCTCATGCCCTTCGGACTTAAGCCGCTCACAGATCGCGTGGCTCTGCCGCGACTGCCAGACGATGGCGTTGTGGATCGGCTGGCCGGTGGCACGGTCCCAGACCACGGTGGTTTCGCGCTGGTTGGTGATGCCCAGCGCGGCAATGTGGCGTGGGTCGATCTGCCCGCGGCTGAGCAGTTCGGTCAGCGTGGCGTACACGCTGGTGAGGATCTCGCGCGGGTCGTGCTCGACCCAGCCGGGTTGCGGGAAGATCTGCGCGAACTCGCGCTGCGCGCTGCCGACGATGTCGCCGGCCCGATCGAACAGGATCGCGCGCGAACTGGTGGTGCCCTGGTCGATGGCCAGCACGTAGCGGGGCGTCATGGGGCGTCTCCGGTAGAACGGTCAGGGTAACTTACCTTTCTCTCTGTAGAGTCGAGCTTGCTCGACTGCTTTGCACAACAGTCGAGCAAGCTCGACTCTACGATGCGCGTTGCATCCACGCCTGCAGCCGTGCCACCTGTGCCGCATCCAGGCGCAGGCCGAGCTTGCTGCGTCGCCACAGCACATCCTCGGCGCTCTGCGCCCACTCGTGGTCGCGCAGGAAGGCGACCTCGCGTGCATGCAGCCCGCCGGCAAAGTCTTCGCCAAGATCGTCGATGCCCTTCGCGCCGAGCAGCAGCCCGGCACTGCGGCTGCCGTAGGCGTCGGCCCAGCGCCGCGCGATATCGGCGGGCAACCAGGGGGCAAGCTCCCGCAGGTGCGCGCGTGCCTGTGCGGCGTCGCCCCAGTCACTGCCGGGCAGCGGGTCTCCGGCAGCGGTCCAGGCCTGCCCCATCTGTGGCAGGGCAGGGCGCAGCAGGTCCATCGCCTCTTCGGCCAGTACCCGGTAGGTGGTCAGCTTGCCGCCCAGCACATGCAGCGCCGGTGCCGGGGCCACCTGCAGCTGCAGGCGATAATCGCGGCTCAGCTTCGCCGCGCGCGGGCCCGGGTCGGCCAGCAATGGGCGCACGCCGGCAAATTCCCAGACCACCTCATCCGGCACGACCGGTTCACGCAGGTAGCGACTGGCCGCCTCGCACAGGTACGCCACTTCAGTTGGCAGCACGCTGCAGCGCGCGGGGTCGCCACGATAGTCGGTGTCGGTGGTGCCGATCAGCAGGTGATCGTGGGCGAACGGGAGCAGGAACACCACGCGGCCGTCGGGTTGCTGCAGCAGGCAGGCGCTGTCATCGGGCCAGCGCCGGCGCAGCACGATGTGGCTGCCCTGTACCAGCCGCAGCGCGGGGCCACCGCTGCGCGCCTGCATCCGTTCCAGCAGGCCGCCCGCCCATGGGCCGGCCGCATTGACCACCGCGCGGGCGCTTACATGCGGCTGCCGGCCATCGGCCGTTTCCAGCCGCGCCTGCCATCGGCCCTGTTCGGCGTGCAGATCCACGCAGCGGCAGTGCACCTGCACCCGTGCGCCCCGCTGTGCGGCATCCAGTGCATTGAGCAGCACCAGCCGCGCATCATCCACCTGCGCATCGGCGTAGCTGAAGGCCTGTCGCAGCGTCGGCGAGAGCCACGTGCCGAGCGGGTCATGCCGCAGGTCCAGTGCGTGGGAGGCGGGGAAGGCGGCGCTGCGCCGGCCCAGGTGGTCATACAGCCACAGCCCCGCGCGCAGCATCCAGCGTGGACGCAGGTGGGGTTCCCACGGCAGTACGAAGCGCAGGGGTCGAACCAGGAAAGGGGCCTGGCGCCGGACCACCTCGCGCTCGCCCAGTGCCTTGCGCACCAGGCCGAACTCGCCCTGTTCCAGATAGCGCAGACCGCCGTGGATCAGCTTGCTGCTGGCGCTGGAGGTGTGCGCGGCCAGGTCGTGCTGTTCGCACAGCAGCACGCGCAGGCCGCGGCCGCTGGCATCACGGGCGATGCCGGCGCCGTTGATGCCGCCACCGATCACCAGCAGGTCGACTTCGTCCATCGCGCCTCCGTGTCCTGTGTGTGCGTAGAGTCGAGCTTGCTCGACTGCCGTGCCGATCGATAGTCGAGCAAGCTCGACTCTACAAAAGAGCAGTCGAGCAAGCTCGACTCTACAGAACGCGGGTGACGGAAACGACGACGGGCCCCGCAGGGCCCGTCGCGTTACATCAATGAAGCAGGTGCAGCGTGGATCAGAAGCGGGCGCCGATGCCGAAGCCGACGGTCCACGGATCCATCTTGGCTTCGCCGATCTTCTCGCCGCCGACCTTGATGTCCGGGCGGGCGCGCATGTAGCGGGCGTCGGCACGGGCGAACCAGGTGGAGTTGATGTTCATGTCGACGCCGACGGTGCCGATCACGCCCTTGGCATCCTTGAAGCGGATGTCGGTGTCAGCGCCGTTGCCCAGCTTCTCGTTGCTGAAGCTCGACTGGTAGTAGCCCACGCCCACGAACGGACGGAACACGTTGTCAGCCTGGCCGAAGTGGTACTGGCCGCTCAGCGCGATCGGCTGCTGCTCGACCGAGCCCAGGCGGGCGTTGTTCGGGCCCTTGAACTTGTTGTCGAACTTGTCGGCCGCGCCCCACAGCTCAACGGCCCAGTTGTCGTTGATGTAGTAGCTGAAGCTGACGGTCGGCGCCGGGCCGCCATCGGTCTTCTTCACGCCGGTGATCGGATCGTTCTTCGGTTCCAGCAGCGAGATGCCGCCAACCACGGCAAAATGCTTGCCCGAGGCGGTGTCGGCAGAGCTGCTGTCCTGGGCGAAGGCGGCCGGTGCGAAGGCAGCGGAGGTCAGCAGGGCGAGACTCAGGATACGGATGGAGCGCATGGGGGTATCTCCTAATGCTTCTTGTTTTGGGCCCCCGGTTGCGGGGCGAGCACACCGTAGTCGCCTCAACATGAATCGAATCCGACGCGCGTTAAAAAATGGTTTTCCTCGTTCAGCGAAGGGTGCGAAAAGCCTGTTTTCATGGGCATTTCCGCGTGCGGTGACATTCATGCAGTTGGAGAAGATGTGAGCGCGGCGATGCTGTGCATCGGCCTGCACGCGCAGGTGAACGCGGACTGTCGCGTGTTGCTGCTCGGTTCGATGCCGGGTGTGGCGTCGTTGCAGGAGCAGCGTTACTACGCCCACCCGCGCAATCGCTTCTGGCCGATCGTGGCCGACCTCTGCGGGTTCGCTGCGGATCTGGACTATGCGCAACGATTGCAGGCAGCGAAGACCGCCGGCATTGGCCTGTGGGATGTGATCGGCCGCTGCGAACGACGCGGCAGCCTGGATGCGGGCATCGTGCGTGGCACGGAAGTCCCCAATGCGTTGCCGGAACTGATCGCGCAGCTGCCTGAGCTGAAGCTGATCGGCTGCAACGGCGGTGCCGCGCTGCAGGCGTACCAGCGCTGGGTTCTGCCTCACCTGGCGGCCCCGCCAACGCTGCTGGCACTGCCCTCCACCAGCCCGGCCAACGCGGCGTGGTCGCTGCCACGGCTGCGCCAGGCCTGGCAGCCGCTGGCCGTCGCACTGGCGACATGAAGCGGACATCCTGCCGACAATACGCTACCGACTGGTCGCAGCCGCCGCCCATGGGCAACAGCCTGTCCCGGCTGCGTGCGTACTGAAAACACCTGTAACGGTTGGCGCAGACCCCCGCTGGCCGCACAATAGACGTTTCCCTACACCAGATTGCCGGAGTTATCCCCATGGCCGAAATCAAGGAAGCACTTGTCCCCGATATCGGTGACTACAGCGATATCCCGGTAATCGAGGTGCTTGTCGCCGTCGGCGATACGGTCAAGAAGGACCAGGGTCTGGTCACGCTGGAAAGCGACAAGGCCACCATGGAAGTGCCGTCCTCGGTCGCCGGTGTGGTCAAGGAAATCAAGGTCAAGGTCGGCGACAACCTGTCCGAGGGCAAGGTCGTGGCGCTGATCCAAGTGGCCGAAGGCGAAGCCGCCAAGCCGGCTGCCGCCGCACCGGCCCCGGCCAAGGCCGCTGCCCCGGCCGCCGCCACCCAGAGCGCGCCGGCTCCGGCCGCCGCTGCCCCGGCCGCCCCGGTCGCCAGTGGCGGTGCGGTTGAAGCCCTGGTGCCGGACATCGGCGATTACACCGACATCCCGGTCATCGAGGTGCTGGTCGCCGTGGGCGACACCGTCAAGAAGGACCAGGGCCTGGTCACGCTGGAAAGCGACAAGGCCACCATGGAAGTGCCGTCTTCGGTCGCTGGCGTGGTCAAGGAACTGAAGGTCAAGGTCGGCGACACCCTGTCGCAGGGCGCCGTGGTTGCCATCATTGAAGCCGAAGGCGCCGCTGCTCCGGCCGCTGCTGCCCCGGCCCCGGTGGCAGCCGCACCGGCCGCCGCACCGGCGCCGGCCCAGGTCAGCGCCCCGGCGCCGGCTGCCGCTGCCCCGTCCGCAGGCGCGCCGTCCAGCCCGCCGGTGCAGTTCAACGCCGATGGCGTGCTGCCGGCCAAGGTGCCCTATGCCACCCCGGCCGTGCGCGTGTTCGCCCGCGAACTGGGCGTGGACCTGCTGCAGATCAACGGCACCGAGAAGGGCGGCCGCATCACCAAGGGTGACGTGCAGAAGTTCGTCAAGGCCGCGCTCAGCGGTGGCGTGCCGGCTGCCGGCGGTGCCGCCGCTGCTGCCGGCGGTGGCCTGAACCTGCTGCCGTGGCCGAAGGTCGACTTCAGCAAGTTCGGCGAGACCGAAGTGCAGCCGCTGTCGCGCATCAAGAAGATCTCCGGCGCGAACCTGGCCCGCAACTGGGCGATGATCCCGCACGTCACCCAGTTCGAGCAGGCCGACATCACCGACCTGGAAGGCCTGCGCGTGGCGCTGAACAAGGAGAACGAGAAGGCCGGCATCAAGCTGACCATGCTCGCCTTCCTGATCAAGGCCAGCGCCGCGGCACTGAAGAAGTTCCCGGAATTCAACGCCTCGCTCGATGCCAGCGGTGAAAACCTGACCCTGAAGAAGTACTTCCACATCGGTTTCGCTGCCGATACGCCGAACGGCCTGGTCGTGCCGGTGATCCGCGACGTGGACAAGAAGGGTGTGGTGCAGATCGCCCAGGAAACCGGCGAACTGGCCAAGAAGGCGCGCGACGGCAAGCTGGGCCCGGCCGACATGAGCGGTGGCTGCTTCTCGATCAGCTCGCTGGGCGGCATCGGTGGCACCGCGTTCACCCCGATCGTCAATGCACCGGAAGTGGCCATCCTGGGCGTGTCCAAGTCCTCCATCCAGCCGGTCTGGAATGGCAAGGAATTCGCGCCGAAGCTGATGCTGCCGCTGTCGCTGAGCTACGACCACCGCGTCATCGATGGCGCCCTGGCCGCACGCTTCACCACGTACCTGTCGCAGGTGCTGGCCGACATGCGCCGCGTGCTGCTGTAAGGCACCGCTTCGCCCCCACCGTGCGGCCGCTGCCCCTGGCGCGGCCGCGTGAACAGATGCAGTGACAGCCCGTCGGCGATGCCGGCCGGGCACAAGGAAAACCACCATGGCCACGATTGAAGTCAAGGTTCCCGACATCGGCGATTACAGCGATGTGCCGGTGATCGAAGTGTTGGTCGCCGTCGGCGACACGGTGAAGAAGGATCAGGGTCTGGTGACCCTGGAATCGGACAAGGCCACCCTGGAAGTGCCGTCGTCGGCCGCCGGCGTGGTCAAGGAAATCAAGGTCAAGCTGGGCGACACGCTGTCCGAAGGCGCCGTGGTCGTTGTGCTGGACGCCGAAGGCGCCGCCGAAGCCCCGGCCAAGGCCGCTGCGCCGGCCCCGGCAGCGGCCGCCCCGGCCAGCAAGCCGCCGGTGACCCCGTCGCACCGTGCCCCGGCCGAGCCGGCCGCGCCGAAGCCGGCGCTGTCCAGCGGCAAGCCGGCCGACATCGAATGCGAAATGGTCGTGCTGGGCTCGGGCCCGGGCGGCTACACCGCCGCCTTCCGCGCCGCCGACGTCGGCCTGGATACGGTGCTGGTCGAGCGCTACGCTAGCCTCGGCGGCGTCTGCCTCAACGTGGGCTGCATTCCGTCCAAGGCCCTGCTGCACGCCGCGGCGGTCATCGACGAAGTGGCCCATGCCGGTGATTTCGGCGTCGAGTTCGGCAAGCCGACCATCACCCTGGACAAGCTGCGCCAATACAAGGAAAAGGTCGTCAACCAGCTGACCAAGGGCCTGGCCGGCATGGCCAAGCAGCGCAAGGTCCGCAGCGTGCAGGGCGTGGGCAAGTTCGTTTCCGCCAACGAGCTGGAAATCACCGCCGCTGACGGCAGCACCCAGCTGCTGCGCTTCCAGAAGTGCATCATCGCCGCCGGTTCGCAGGCGGTGAAGCTGCCGAACTTCCCGTGGGACGACAAGCGCGTGATGGATTCCACCGACGCGCTGGAGCTGGCCGAAGTGCCGGGCTCGCTGCTGGTCGTCGGCGGCGGCATCATCGGCCTGGAAATGGCCACCGTGTATGGCGCGCTGGGCAGCAAGGTCACCGTGGTCGAGTTCATGGACCAGCTGATGCCGGGCGCCGACAAGGACCTGGTCAAGCCGCTGGCCGACCGCCTGAAGAAGCAGGGCATTGAAGTGCACCTGAAGACCAAGGCCTCGGGCGTCACCGCCGATGCCAAGGGCATCACGGTCACCTTCGAGGCCGCCGAGGAAGGCCAGGCGCCGGCGTTGGCGCAGGGCACCTTCGACCGCGTGCTGGTGGCCGTGGGCCGCTCGCCGAACGGCAAGAAGATCGATGCCGAGAAGGCCGGCGTGCAGGTCACCGACCGCGGCTTCATTCCGGTCGACCGGCAGATGCGCACCAACGTGCCGCACATCTTTGCCATCGGCGACATCGTGGGTAATCCGATGCTGGCCCACAAGGCCACGCACGAGGGCAAGCTGGCCGCTGAAGTGGCTGCCGGGCACAAGAAGGAATGGGTGGCCCGGGTGATTCCGTCGGTGGCTTACACCAACCCGGAAATCGCCTGGGTGGGCGTGACCGAGACCGAAGCCAAGGCCAAGGGCCTGAAGGTCGGCGTGGCCAAGTTCCCGTGGGCCGCCAGCGGCCGTGCGATCGGCATCGGCCGTACCGAAGGCTTCACCAAGCTGATCTTCGACGAAGAGACCCACCGCATCATCGGTGGTGCCATCGTCGGCGTGCATGCCGGTGACCTGCTGGCCGAGATCGGCCTGGCCATTGAAATGGGTGCCGAAGCCGAAGACATCGGCCACACCATCCATGCGCACCCGACGTTGAGCGAATCGGTGGCGATGGCCTCGGAAATCTACGACGGCACGATCACCGATCTGTACATGCCGAAGAAGAAGTAAGGCGCCCGCGCGATGGAGTCGAAAAACCCGGCGAAAGCCGGGTTTTTTGCGCGTAGCGTCGGCGGGGTAGATTCGACTGGGTAGAGTCGACTGTTAGTCGACTGCTCTCCCATCAGCTCGCGACAACCCCGCGCTGCGCGCGATAGTCGACGGGGTAGAGTCGACTGTCAGTCGACTGTTCTCCCTTCAGGTCGCGACAACCTCGCGCTGCGCGCGATAGTCGACTAACAGTCGACTCTACCCAGTCGACTCTACCCAGCCGGCTCTACTCAGAGCTCCGCGTCGCAAACAAAAAACGCGGCCCCCGATGTTCCGGAGGCCGCGCCAGGAGAGAGAGCGTGTGGAAGGAGCGGGGGATCAGAACACGAAGCTGACGCCCGCCACCGGGCCCTTGAATTCCTGCTTCAGGCCGATGGTGCCGTCGCTGCCCTTCTTGTCCGCATCGAGCTTGAACCAGTCGTAGCCGGCGAACACACCGAAGTTCTTGGTGAAGCGGTAATCGACGATCGCGTTGGCGCGGCTCAGGTCGCCCTTGTAGTCGTCGAAGCTGCCCCAACGGGTGTTCAGGTACTGGCCCTGCAGGGTGATCATCCACTTTTCCGACGGGGTGAAGCTCAGCCGCGCGCCGACCACCGGCGCCACGCCGTCGGTCTTCTCGTTGAGGAACTGGCCCTCATACACGGTGCCCAGATCGGCGTAGGCCTTGCTGCTGACCTTGGCGTACTCGGCACCCAGCTGCAGGCCGAGGTCGAAGGTATCGGTGTCCACCACCGAGTAGTCATAGACCAGGCTGGCCACCTGGTACTTCAGCTCGCCCTTGACGAAGCTGCCGGACGGCACGTTGACATCACCGAAGGAGATGTCCTGGCCCAGGGTCTCGCGGCGGTCCTTGTCGTACTTGAAGTAGTTGAACAGCAGGCGCTGGCGGTTGCTGATGCGGAACATGCCGTCGATGCGCGGTTCCCACTCCTTGCCACCCAGCTTGAAGTCCTCGGAGAAGCCGATGTCCTGGCCGGCGACGTTGGTCTTGCCGCGGATCGTGTTGTCCGAGTCGATGTTCATCGCACCCAGGCGCAGGGCGAAGCGGTCATCGCCTTCGGCGGCGTGGGCGGCATTGGCGAACGAAGCGCCGGCGGCGAGCAGGGAGAGGGCGAGCAGGGTGGGTACGGGGCGCATCGAAGAGTCCTTGCAGGGGTTCATCAGAATGAAAACCACTGTGCCGGACGCCGGCGTCCACCATCCGTGAACGTATGGTCCACGTCATGTGGACGGTTCAGCGCTGTCGCCACGATGCAAAAAGATGGCCCCGGAGCCGGGCTTCGGGGCCATCGTGGGACCTGCGGGGCGGAGCGTCGACGAGGTTGCTGCAGGCAGGTCGCAAGATCGGACCGACGGCCGCAGCAAAAGTTCCGCCGCCTGCGACCAAAGTTCAATATTGCACCGCAACATGACACGGACGTCATTGTCCCCGGGGCGGAACGCAAAAATGTAACCGTTACCGCAACTTGCGGCCTTCCGGGATGAACAGGGAGCGGTTGTCTCGCAAATTGTCCCATTGCTATAATTTGGCGGCTCGATGAGGCCCCCCTGCTGTAGCCGCCTCAGCCATCCACTTGCAACCACGCGGGACGTCCTGTGCTGAACTCCGTTGATGCGGGTCGGCGACTGATGCTGCGCGCCGCGGTCTACCCGCTGGCCGCGGTCGCTGTCCTGGCCCTGGCCTTCCTGCTGGTGGGTCCGAAATATGCCCTCGGCGCGCTGGCGTCCGGTGTGGCCATTTCGGCCGGCGGCTGGGTTGCGGCACGAATGGCGCTCAGTGGTGGGGCGGTGGCGGCGGGTTCGGCGATGGCGCGGCTGATCGTCGCGATCGTGGCCAAGTGGGTGGTCGTTTTCGGCGTCCTGCTGGTGGGGTTCCTGGTCTTCAAGCTGCCTGCATTGGCGCTGTTGGCCGGTATCGCCGTCGGCCTGATGTTCCAGGTCCTGGCCATGGCCAGGCGTTGACAAAAATTCAAATAACTAAGGTTCCGGACACATGGCGGGCGAGGCTCTAACCCCTACCAGCTACATCCAGCATCACCTGCAGAACCTGACCGCTCCGGTCGGCAAGGGCGAGGGGATGTTCTGGCATATCCACGTCGATACCTTCCTCACCGCGGTCCTGATGGGCCTGGTGATCGTGGTTGCCTTCTGGCTGGGCACCCGCAAGGCCACCGCCGGCGTGCCGGGCAAGTGGCAGGCGTTCGTGGAAATCTGCCTGGAGTTCGTCGACCGCCAGGCCAAGGACACCTACCACGGCAAGAGCAAGCTGGTCACGCCGATCGCCATCACCATCTTCTTCTGGATTCTGCTGATGAATCTGCTGAAGATGATCCCGGCCGATTTCATCGCCAAGCCGCTGGAAATGGCCGGTATCCACTACTGGAAGCCGGTGCCGACCGCTGACGTCAACGCCACCCTGGGCATGGCCTTCAGCGTGTTCTTCCTGATGCTGTTCTTCGCCCTGCGTGCGAAGGGCCTGGGCGGTTTCATCAAGGAATTCCTGACGGCGCCGTTCGGCAAGTGGATGATGCCGTTCAACCTGATCCTCAACATCGTCGAGTGGCTGAGCAAGCCGATCTCGCTGGCGATGCGACTGTTCGGCAACATGTTCGGCGGCGAAATCGTGTTCCTGCTGATCTGGGTGCTGGGTGGTGCCGGTTTCTTCGGTGCCATTGCCGGTGGTGCGTTCGGCCTTGGCTGGATGCTGTTCCACCTGCTGGTGATCCCGCTGCAGGCCTTCATCTTCATGATGCTGTCGATCGTGTACCTGAGCCTGTCGGAAGACGCTCACTAACGTTTCAAGCTTCAACGCGTTTCAACCTTCATCCGTTTCATCACCCTTAGCAACTTAAGTTCCTGGAGATAACCATGTACTTCGCCGTCCTGACCAACTTCGCGCAGATTCAGAGCTCCACCGCCCTTGCCGTCGGCATCATGATCGGCCTGGCCGCGCTGGGCGCCGGTCTGGGTCTGGCCATCATGGCTGGTAAGTTCCTGGAGTCGGCCGCCCGCCAGCCGGAACTGATCCCGGTCCTGCAGGTCCGCATGTTCATCACCGCCGGCCTGATCGACGCCGCGTTCATCATCTCGGTCGCCGTCGGCCTGCTGCTGGCCTTCGCCAACCCGCTGTCGGCTGCCTTCGCTGGCGCCGTCACCAAGGCTCTGGCCGGCTGATACAGCGGTTTGAGACGACCGGGTGCTGATGCACCCGGTTTCGGATGAAGGCCGGATGCGCCGCTACGGCGGCGCGTCCACCCCGAAACCAGCGATCGAGCTAACCATGAATATCAATTTCACCCTTCTCGCGCAGGCGCTCGCCTTCGCTGGTCTGATCTGGATCATCGCGACCAAGATCTGGCCGCCGCTGATGAACGCGATCGAAGAGCGCCAGCAGAAGATTGCTGAAGGCCTCGCTGCTGCCGACCGTAGTCAGAAAGATCTGGCCCAGGCGCAGGAGAAGGTCAACGAAGCGCTGAAGGAAGCCCGCACCAAGGCCAACGAGATCATCGATCAGGCCCACGCGCGCGCCAACCAGATCGTCGATGCTGCCCGCAACGAAGCGATCACCGAAGCCACCCGTCAGAAGGAACTGGCCCAGGCTGAAATCGACGCCGCCGCCAACCGTGCCCGTGAAGATCTGCGCAAGCAGGTGTCCGCGCTGGCCGTGACCGGTGCCGAAAAGCTGCTCAAGCGCGAAATCGACGCCAACGCCCACAAGGCGCTGCTCGACGAGCTGGCCTCGGAGATCTAAGGATGAGCCAGGCCCTCACGCTTGCCCGCCCGTACGCCCGCGCCGCGTTCGCGACCGCGCGCGACGAAGGCGCGTTCGCGCCGTGGTCGGACGCCCTGGCGTTCTCCGCCCACGTCGCCGCCGACCCGCGCGTGGCGGCCCTGCTCGCCAACCCGGAGCTGGGTCGTGACGACGCCGTCGCCCTGCTGGCGCCGGTGTCCCACGGCGAGACCTACTCGCGCTTCCTGGCCATCCTGGCCGATTCGCATCGTCTGCCGCTGCTGCCGGAAATCGCCGGCATGTTCGACGCCCTGCGCGCCGAAGCCGAGCACGTGGTCAAGGCCACGGTGACCTCGGCCGCCGAACTGTCGGCCGGCGAGCTGGACGCGATCAAGGTCGCGCTGCGCAAGCGCTTCAACCGCGAGGTCGATGTGACCACCGCGGTCGATGCCTCGCTGATCGGCGGCGCCGTGATCGACGCCGGCGACGTGGTCATCGATGGTTCGCTGAAGGGCAAGCTGGCCCGTCTGCAGACCGCGCTCGCTAACTGAATTCATTTAACGTCCGGCCCCGCTGCCGGCACTAGGACTTGACGATGGCAACCACGCTCAACCCCTCCGAAATCAGCGAACTGATCAAGAACCGCATCGAGAAGGTCAAGCTGGCCGCGGAATCGCGCAACGAAGGCACCGTGACCAGCGTGTCCGACGGCATCGTGCGCATCTTCGGTCTGGCCGACGTGATGCAGGGCGAAATGATCGAACTGCCGAACAACACCTTCGCCCTGGCCCTGAACCTGGAGCGCGACTCGGTCGGCGCCGTGGTGCTGGGTGACTACGAGCACCTGCGCGAAGGCGACGTCGCCAAGACCACCGGCCGCATCCTGGAAGTGCCGGTCGGTCCGGAACTGCTGGGCCGCGTCGTGAACGCGCTGGGCGAACCGATCGACGGCAAGGGCCCGCTGGGTACCGACCTGACCGCTCCGGTGGAGCGCGTTGCTCCGGGCGTGATCTGGCGCAAGTCGGTCGACCAGCCGGTGCAGACCGGTTACAAGTCGGTCGACGCGATGATCCCGATCGGCCGTGGCCAGCGCGAGCTGATCATCGGTGACCGCCAGACCGGCAAGACCGCGATGGCCATCGATGCGGTGATCAACCAGAAGGGCACCGGCATCAAGTGCGTGTACGTTGCGATCGGCCAGAAGGCTTCGACCATCGCCAACATCGTGCGTAAGCTGGAAGAAAACGGCGCGCTGGCCCACACCGTCGTGGTGGCCGCCACCGCTTCCGAATCGGCTGCCATGCAGTACATCAGCGCCTACTCGGGCTGCACCATGGGTGAGTACTTCATGGACCGCGGCGAAGACGCGCTGATCGTGTACGACGATCTGTCCAAGCAGGCCGTGGCCTACCGCCAGATCTCGCTGCTGCTGAAGCGCCCGCCGGGCCGTGAAGCCTACCCGGGTGACGTGTTCTACCTGCACTCCCGTCTGCTCGAGCGCGCTGCCCGCGTGTCCGAGGAATACGTCGAGAAGTTCACCGAAGGCAAGGTCACCGGCAAGACCGGTTCGCTGACCGCGCTGCCGATCATCGAAACCCAGGCCGGCGACGTGTCCGCCTTCGTTCCGACCAACGTGATCTCGATCACCGACGGCCAGATCTTCCTGGAAACCGATCTGTTCAACGCCGGCATCCGCCCGGCCGTGAACGCCGGTATCTCGGTGTCGCGCGTCGGTGGCTCGGCCCAGACCAAGATCATCAAGAAGCTGTCGGGCGGCATCCGTATCTCGCTGGCCCAGTACCGTGAGCTGGCTGCGTTCGCGCAGTTCGCCTCGGACCTGGACGAAGCGACCCGCAAGCAGCTGGAGCGCGGCCAGCGCGTCACCGAGCTGATGAAGCAGAAGCAGTACGCGCCGATGTCCATCGCCAATCAGGCGCTGTCGATCTACGCCGTCAACGAGGGTTACCTCGACGACGTTCCGGTCAACAAGCTGCTGGCGTTCGAAGAAGGCCTGCACGCCCACTTCGCCAACACCCAGGGCGAGCTGGTCAGCAAGGTCAACGCCACCGGCGGTTGGGACAACGACATCGAAGCTGCCTTCAAGAAGGGCATCGCCGAGTTCAAGACCACCGGCAGCTGGTAATCGCGGTCCTGTAGAGCGGAGCCGCTGGCTCCGCTGGACCAGATGACAAACGGTTGAACAACGCGGGGCAACCGCCCCGCGCCACGGGAAACAAGAGATGGCAAGCGGACGCGAAATCAAAACCAAGATCAAGAGCGTGCAGAACACCCGCAAGGTGACGCGCGCCCTGGAAATGGTCTCGGCCTCCAAGATCCGCAAGGCGCAGGATCGGATGAAGACCTCGCGTCCGTACGCGCAGGCGATGAAGCAGGTGATCGGTCATCTGGCCCAGGCCAGCACCGACTACCAGCATCCGTTCCTGGTCGAGCGCGAGCAGGTCAAGCGGGTCGGCTTCATCGTGATCTCCTCCGATCGCGGTCTGGCCGGTGGCCTGAACAACAACCTGTTCCGCAAGATGCTGGGCGAAGCCAAGGCATGGCAGGACAAGGGTGCCGAAGTGGACCTGGTGACCATCGGCCAGAAGGCATCGACCTTCTTCCGCCGCGTGAAGGTCAACATGGTCGGCAGCGTGACCCACATCGGCGACGTGCCGAAGCTGGAATCGCTGATCGGTGTGATCAAGGTCATGCTCGACGCCTTCACCGAAGGCAAGGTCGACCGCGTGTACCTGGTCTACAACCGCTTCGTGAACACCATGACGCAGAAGGCCAGCTTCGATCAGCTGCTGCCGCTGCCGCCGGCTGAAAAGCAGGTCGCTCACCACGACTGGGATTACCTGTACGAACCCGATGCCGCGACCGTGCTCGAGCACGTGATGACGCGTTACATCGAATCGCTGGTGTACCAGGCACTGCTGGAAAACGTTGCCTCCGAGCATGCAGCTCGCATGGTTGCGATGAAGGCGGCGAGCGACAACGCCAACAAGCTGATCGGCACCCTGCAGCTCGTCTACAACAAGGCGCGCCAGGCAGCGATCACCCAGGAAATCTCCGAAATCGTCGGCGGCGCGGCAGCAGTCTGACCGCGTTCGTTCAAAGCACACATTAGAGGATGCAGCAATGAGTCAGGGCAAGATCGTTCAGATCATCGGCGCGGTCGTCGACGTCGAATTCCCGCGTGAGTCGGTGCCGAAGGTGTACGACGCACTGAAGGTCGAAAACACCGAAATCACCCTCGAAGTCCAGCAGCAGCTGGGCGACGGCGTGGTGCGTACCATCGCCCTCGGTTCCACCGACGGCCTGAAGCGCAACCTGGTTGCCGTCAACACCGGCCGTGGCATCTCGGTGCCGGTCGGCGCCGGCACCCTGGGCCGCATCATGGACGTGCTGGGCCGTCCGATCGACGAAGCCGGCCCGGTGGCCGCCAGCGACAGCTGGGAAATCCACCGTGCGGCCCCGTCGTACGAAGACCAGTCCCCGGCTACCGAACTGCTGGAAACCGGCATCAAGGTCATCGACCTGATGTGCCCGTTCGCCAAGGGCGGCAAGGTCGGCCTGTTCGGCGGCGCCGGCGTCGGCAAGACCGTCAACATGATGGAACTGATCAACAACATCGCCAAGGCGCACAGCGGTCTGTCCGTGTTCGCCGGCGTGGGTGAGCGTACCCGTGAGGGCAACGACTTCTACCACGAAATGAAGGACTCCAACGTCCTGGACAAGGTGGCGATGGTGTACGGCCAGATGAACGAGCCGCCGGGCAACCGTCTGCGCGTCGCCCTGACCGGCCTGACCATGGCCGAGTACTTCCGCGATGAGAAGGACGAAAACGGCAAGGGTAAGGACGTCCTGCTGTTCGTCGACAACATCTACCGCTACACCCTGGCCGGTACCGAAGTGTCGGCACTGCTGGGTCGTATGCCGTCGGCGGTGGGTTACCAGCCGACCCTGGCCGAGGAAATGGGCGTCCTGCAGGAGCGCATCACCTCGACCAAGAACGGTTCGATCACCTCGATCCAGGCCGTCTACGTTCCCGCGGATGACCTGACCGACCCGTCGCCGGCGACCACCTTCGCCCACCTGGACTCGACCGTCACCCTGTCGCGTTCGATCGCTTCGCTGGGTATCTACCCGGCCGTCGATCCGCTGGACTCCACCAGCCGCCAGATGGACCCGCTGGTCATCGGCCACGAGCACTACGACACCGCCCAGCGCGTCCAGCAGACCCTGCAGAAGTACAAGGAACTGAAGGACATCATCGCCATCCTGGGCATGGACGAACTGTCCGAAGAAGACAAGCAGGCCGTGTCGCGCGCCCGCAAGATCGAGCGCTTCTTCAGCCAGCCGTTCCACGTGGCCGAAGTGTTCACCGGTTCGCCGGGCAAGTACGTGCCGCTGAAGGACACCATCCGTGGCTTCAAGGCCATCGTCGATGGCGAGTACGACCACCTGCCGGAGCAGGCGTTCTACATGGTCGGCGGCATCGAAGAAGCGGTTGAGAAGGCCAAGAAGATGGCTGAGAAGGCCTGATCATGAGCACCATTCGTTGCGACATCGTCAGCGCTGAACAGGAAATCTTCCGTGGCGAAGCGACCCTGGTCGTGGCGACCGGTGAGCTGGGCGAGCTGGGCATTGCGCCCAAGCACGCCCCGCTGATCACCCGACTCAAGCCCGGCAAGGTCGTGGTCACCACGCCGAACGGCGAGCAGCTGGATTTCGCCATTTCCGGCGGCATCCTGGAAGTGCAGCCGCAGGTAGTGACCGTGCTGGCTGACACCGCCATCCGCGCGCAGGACATCGACGAAGCCTCGGTCCGCAAGGCCAAGGAAGAAGCCGAGCGCATCCTGGCCAACCGCGGCGAAGCGATGGAAGTGGCCGAAGCCCAGCAGAAGCTGGCCGAAGCCGTTGTCCAGCTGCAGGCCCTGGAACGCCTGCGCAAGACCCTCAAGCACTGAGGTTCACGCGCAGCATCCACGAAAACGCCGGCCTTGTGCCGGCGTTTTTGTTTGCGCGGGTGGTGGCCGGCGCACCGCGACCATGCTCGACTGCCTTTCGTGCAACGGTCGGCGTAGAGTCGAGCTTGCTCGACTGCTTTTCGTGCAGTGGTCGTCGTAGAGTCGAGCTTGCTCGACTGCTTTTCGTGCGGCGGTCGGCGTAGAGTCGAGCTTGCTCGACTGCTTTTCGTGCGGCGGCGGGAAAGTCAGTCGACTGACAGTCGACTCTACCCCGTCACCCGCACCCGGTCGGCGTTTCAACCGTCAGCGGTACACCACATACCGCATCAGCAGGAACGAGACGCAGGCCAGCCCACCTTCCACCAGCGGTTTGGCCAGCCACGCGTACTGCAGGCCCAGCGCATGGTCGGCGGCGGCCACCAGCAGCGAGCTGGCCGCGGTCAGCAGCAGCCACAGCGGCAGGAAGCGTGCGAACCGGCGCCAACCCAGCCGCTGGCGGCCCTGGCCATCGACGAAGGTGTAGCGCCCGTTGAGCCAGAACCCCAGCAGCATGCCGCCCACGCGCCCGGCCACGTTGGCCGGCACCACCGCCATGCCCGCCGCCGTGCAGGCGACGAACAGCAGCCAGTCCAGCAGCAGCTGGGCCAGGCCGACAACAAGGTAGGAACGTCCCTGGCGGAACAGGCTCATGGCGGACCGGTGGGGCAATGGATGCCCATGTTAACGGCCCACGCTCTAGAATCATCGGCAACGAACCACGGACTGCTGTTGCCATGACCCAACCCCTGCACGTCATCATCCTCGCCGCCGGCGCCGGCAAGCGCATGAAGTCGGTGCTGCCGAAGGTGCTGCAGCCGATCGCCGGCGCGCCGATGCTGGCACACGTGATCGCTGCGGCGCGCGAGCTGGAGCCGGCCGCGATCCACGTGGTCTACGGCCACGGCGGCGAAGCCGTGCGCCAGTACTTCGCTGGCCAGCAGGATCTGCAATGGGCTGAACAGGCGCAGCAGCTCGGTACCGGCCATGCGGTCGCACAAGCGATGCCGCAGGTGCCCGATACCGCGCAGGTGCTGGTGCTGTACGGCGACGTGCCATTGATCCGCGCGCAGACCCTGCGCGACCTGCTGGCCCAGCCGGGGCGGCTGGCAGTGCTGGTGGCCGATGTCGATGATCCCACCGGCTACGGCCGTGTGCTGCGTGATGCCGAAGGCAAGGTGGGGTCGATCGTTGAACAGAAGGACGCCAGCGACGACCAGCTGCGCGTGCGCACGATCAATACCGGCATCATCGCGGCCGAATCCACCGCGCTGCGCCGCTGGCTGTCGCAGCTCTCCAATGGCAATGCGCAGGGTGAGTACTACCTGACCGACGTGTTCGCCTTCGCCGCGCACGAATACACCCCGGCCGAGATGGCGCTGGTGGCCGACCCGCAGGAGGCCGAGGGGGCCAATGATCCCTGGCAGCTGGCGCAGCTGGAGCGTGCCTGGCAGCGCCGCGCAGTGCGTGCACTGTGCGCGCAGGGCGCACGCGTGCGTGATCCGGCACGCCTGGATATCCGCGGCACGGTGAGCGTGGGCAGCGATGTGCTGATCGACGTCGATGTCATCCTCGAAGGTGATGTGGTGCTGGGTGACGGTGTGACCATCGGGCCGTTCAACCGGCTCAAGGATGTCACCCTCGGGCCGGGCACCAAGGTGCTCGCGCACTGCGACCTGGACGGCGTGGTCACCGAGGGCGCGGCGGAGATCGGCCCGTTCGCACGCCTGCGACCGGGTACCGTGCTGGCCGACGGCGTGCACATCGGCAATTTCGTCGAAGCGAAGAAGGCCAGGCTGGGTGTGGGCAGCAAGGCCAACCACCTGACCTACCTGGGCGATGCGGTGATCGGCAGCAAGGTGAACATCGGCGCCGGCACCATCACCTGCAACTACGACGGGGTGAACAAGTTCACCACCACCATCGGTGACAACGCGTTCATCGGCTCCAACAGTTCGCTGGTGGCGCCGCTGACCATTGGCGATGGCGCGACCATCGCCGCCGGCTCGGTCATCACCCGCAATGCCCCGGACGGCAAGCTGACACTGGCACGTGCACGACAGGAAACCATCGATGGCTGGAAGCGCCCGCTCAAGAAATCCTGAGCCCCGCCTTCCGCACGCCGATGAACTCGAGGTGCTGCCGGCCATCGAGCAACGTGCCGGCGGATTGCTGAAGGGCCATGAGGCGTATGCGGTGTTCGCCGCACATGGCCTGGATCTGCCGACACTGCACGAAGGCCTGCGACGCCGCCAGCTGTGGGTGGTGGATGCGGCTGACGGTGGTATCGCTGGCTATCTGCTGGCGGGCGAACTGGCGGGTGAGTTCCATGTGCTGCAGATGGATGTGGACCCTGCGCATGCGCGGCAGGGCCACGGGCGCGCGTTGCTGCGCCATGCGTTGGCACAGGCGCGGGCAAGCGGCTATCGCTCTGCTGTGCTGACCACCTTGTCCGATGTGCCGTGGAATGCGGCCTTCTATGCCAGCGAAGGGTTCGTTACCGTAGCGGAAGCGGAGTGGGGCGCGGCGCTGCGGGCAGTGATGGCCGAAGAGGCCGCGTTGGGGTTCCCGATGCATCTGCGGGTGGCGATGCGGCTGCTTTGGTAGGTGCCGACCTTGGTCGGCACATCCACGCATGGCGTGGATCTACCAACCCGATCGGAGCGCTCAACCCACCGGCAACAGGATCGACACGCACAATCCACCATCGCCGCGATTCTGCAATGAAACGCGCCCGCCGTGCGCCTCCACGATCTCGCGCGTCAACGCCAGCCCCAACCCGGTGCCGTTGCGCTTGGTGGAATAGAACGGCATCAACGCGTTCTGCAGCACCTGCTCGTTCATGCCCTTGCCGCGATCGAGCACATCCAGGCGCAGCCACTGCGGCAACCGCGTCAGCTGCACCTGCACATCGTCGTTGGGCGGATCAGCCTCGGCACACGCTTCGTGCGCGTTCTTCAGCAGGTTCAACAGTGCCTGCCCGAACTGCGCGATGTCGATGCGGCTGCTCAGTTCCTCGTCCGGCTCGCGATCCATGGTGAACGGAATCTGCTGGCGCAGGCTGGACAGGAACGGCGCCCAGTGCACGGTCTGCAACTGCGGCTGTGGCAGCTTGGCAAAGCGCGCATAGCCGCGGATGAAGCCTTCCAGATGGCGCGCGCGGTCTTCGATGGTGGTGAAGATCTCCGGCAGCCGGTCGAAGCGTTCGCGTTGCACCAGCACGCCGCCGGAATGGGCCAGCGAAGCAATCGGCGCCAGCGAATTGTTGAGTTCGTGGCTGATCACCCGGATCACCTTCTTCCAGGTCTGCACTTCCTGGCGTCGCAGTTCGGCGGTCAGCAGGCGCACCAGCAGCAGGTCATGCGGGCGGCCGTTGAGCTGGAACGCGCGACGCGAGAGGTGATAGACCTGCTCGTCATCTTCATCGCCATCCTCGCCCTCGGCATGCACCGCGAACAGGCTGTCACCGCCACGGGCGATGGCATCGCGCAGTTCCACCGGCACCTGCTCCAGCACGTCCTCCAGGCGCTGGCCTTCCAGCTTCCAGCCGCCGTGCAGCAGCTTGCGTGCGGCCAGGTTGGAGAACACCACGCGGGCGATGCCATCACCGCCGGAGGCGATCAGCAACATCGCCACCGGCGTGTTCTGCACCATGGTGTCCAGCAGCAGTTCGCGCTGCACCAGGCCCTGCCGCTGCGCGCGCAGCACGTCGCCCAGTTCGCGGTGGGCCTGCACCAGGTCGCCCAGCTCGTCATTGCCCGGCCAGTGCACGCCGAAGTTGTACTCGCCATCGCGGTAGCTGCTGGTGGTACCGGACAGGGCGCGCATCAGCGAACGCACCGGCGCGGTGGCGCGGCGCAGCGTCCACCACATCAGCGACAGCAGGATCAGTGCCGATACCGTGGTCACCACCCAGCCGTGATCCATCCAGTAGGCCAGCAGCCACGGCAATGCGGCGGCCAGCGCCAGCACCGGCAGCAGGCGCAGGAACAGGCGGAAGGTGAAGGAGCGCCGCTTCATTCGCGTGGAATGCCGTGGCGGTCCATGCGCCGGTACAGCGCCTGGCGGCTCAGGCCGAGTTCGGCAGCGGCCTGGGCGATGACGCCGTGGTTGCGCGCCAGTACATCCTCGATGCGCGCACGGTCGGGATCATTGCCCGCACTGGGCGCAGGCCGGGGCGCCGCAGGCGCGCGCGGCAGATTGAGGTCGGCCACTTCAATGCGGCTGCCGGTGGCCAGCAGCTCGGCGCGCTGGATCACGTTGCGCAGCTCGCGCACGTTGCCGGGCCACGGGTGCCGCTGCAGCGCAGCGGTGGCGGCACTGGACAGCGGCTTGCCTGCGGTCAGGAAGCGCTCGGCCAACGGCACGATGTCACCAGGGCGCTCGGCCAGCGCCGGCAGCACCAGCTCCACGGTATTGAGCCGGTAATAGAGGTCCTCGCGGAAGCTGCCATCGCGGATCATCGCCGGCAGGTCGGCATTGGTCGCGCTGACCACGCGCACCTTGACCTGGCGCTCGCGGTTGGAGCCCAGGCGCTCGAAGCGTCCGGTTTCCAGTACACGCAACAGCTTCATCTGCCCGCCCAGCGACAGGTTGCCGATCTCATCAAGGAACAGTGTGCCGCCGTCGGCGGCTTCGAACTTGCCTTCGCGTGCCTTGTTGGCGCCGGTGTAGGCGCCGGCTTCGGCACCGAACAGTTCGGCTTCGATCAGCTCCGATGGCAGTGCGCCACAGTTCACCGCCACGAATGCCCCCTTGGCCACCAGCGAGTTGGCCTGGATGATCTGCGCGATCTTCTCCTTGCCGGCGCCATTGGGGCCGGTGATCAGCACCGGCAGCTCCGAGCGCGCGACCTGGCAGGCCAGGGTGATGACGCGTTCGCTGGCCGGATCGGCGACCACGGCGCCGCACAGGTCGTACTTCTCTTCCAGGGCGTTGCGCTGGCGCAGTTCGCGCGAGCGACGGCGGTCCAGTTCGCGGCGTGCCTCGGACAGTTCCAGCAGGTTGTTGACCGTGGTCAGCAGCTTGCGGTCGTCCCAGGGCTTGGCCAGGTAGTCGGCGGCACCGGCCTTGACCAGGTCCACCGCACTGCTCAGATGGGTCCAGGCGGTGAGCAGGATCACCGGCAGGTCCGGGTGACGCGCGCGGATCTGTGCGAACAGCGCCTCGCCTTCCTCGCCCGAGGTGGTGTCTTCGCTGAAATTCATGTCCTGGATCACCAGGTCGACCGGCTGCGATTCGAGCAGCGCCAGGCCATCGGCCGGGGTCTGCGCCTGCAGGGTGTCGATGTCATGCAGGGAGAACAGCACGTCCAGCGCGGTGCCCACGCTGGCGTTGTCGTCGATGATCAGGATCGAAGGCATCAAGCAGTTCTGCGGAAAGGGATGGGCGGCGCCGTTGGAGCCGTTCGCGTGCCTGCGCCGGGAGAGCCCGGCGCCACCCATCAAGCATAGCCAAACCGGCGCCCGTGCAGGGCGCGTTGCTCAGCGCTGCGGCGCCGGAGGGGGCGGCGGCGGCGGCGGTGGTGGGGCGACCAGCGCCAGGCGCCAGGCGGCCGCGTCCACCGGTACCGTCAGCTCGCGCTTGTCGCGCCGCAGCAACAGGTACACGGTCGGTGCGCTGGTCTGGCGCAGGGCCTCGCTCAGATGCTCGACCCGGCGCACGGCGGTATCGTTCACCCGCAGGATGCGGTCGCCGTGGCGCACGCCGAAGCGTCCCTCCGGTTTCGCCGCCTCCACATGCACCTGGCCCTCGGTCGAGCGCAGCGACAAGCGCGCATCGTCCTGGCGCCAATCCAGTGTCTGCGCGCTGCCACCACCGGCCAGCGCCGGCAGTGGCAGAAGCAGCATCAACGCCATCGTGCAGGCGCGCATCTCACGCCCCTCGCGTGGCGACGGCCGGCGGCACCGCCGCCGCACGCCGGGCCGGCCCGAACACCGCGATCTGGCCCAGCACCCACAGCAGCAACGCACCCAGCGGCAGGTAGAACAATGGCATGCGCGGCAGCTCGTACAGGTTCATCAGAGCCAGATTGATCGCATAGGCGGCCAGCATGCCCAGCACGATGCCCAGCGTGGCCAGCAGGAAGTTCTCGGTCTGGAAGTAGCGCAGGATCTGCCCACGGGTGGCGCCCAGCGCACGGCGGATGCCGATCTGCTTGCTGCGCTGCTGCACCCAGAAGCTGGCCAGGCCGATGATGCCCAGCGCGGTGACCACCAGCAGCGAGATGCTGACGGTGATCAGCAGGCCGACCATGGCGCGGTCATTCTTGAAGAAGTCCTTGCGCTGGTCTTCATAGGTCAGCTTGTCGCGCATCAGCCGGTTGGGGTCGTTGCGTTCCAGCGCGACCGCACCGGCGTCGAGCACTTCCTGGCGGCGTTCCGGCGAGGTGCGCAGCATGTAGGTGCCACCGTCGTCGAAGGTGCGCCGCACCGGCAGCAGCATCGAATTGGTCCAGTTGTCATTCCAGCCATTGGGCGTGCTGAGCGTGTCGACGATGCCGACCACGTGCAGCGGCTGCTTGCCCATGTAGTAGGTCTTGCCCAGCGCGCTGCCGTTGGGTTCCATCTTGGCGGCGGTGGCCTGGGTGAAGATCACCGGGATGGCCTTTTCCTTGGCGCCGCCCTTGCTGACGTCTTCGAAGTTCTGGTACTCGTCGGGCAGGAAATCGCGGCCGGCGATCAGGTTGATGCCCATCGTGGCCAACCCGTTCTCCGAGAGGGTGTACATCGAAGCGTTGGTGGTCGGCCGTTCCTGGTCGACTTCGCGCGAGATGCTGCTGCTGGAGGAGCCGTTGCGGAACGGAACCTGGTTGATGATGGTGGCGTTGCTGACGCCGGGAATCGCACGCAGCGAGGCCAGGTCCTCGCGGGTGCGGGCCAGGGCGTCGGTCTGCTTGCCGATGCCACTGACGCGCAGCATCACCAGTTCGTTTTCGGCGATGCCGCTGGGCATGCTGATCTTCTCCACGCGCTGGCTGACCAGGAACAGCGCGTTGCAGACGATGGCGCAGGTCAGTGCGACTTCCAGCACGATCAGGGCGGCAGCGGTCTTGTGCCGGCGCAGTGTGCTGAGGATGGGGCGGATGTCCATGGGAGTCCTCGTTCGGGTGCTTACTGCGACTTGAGCTGGATGGCCGGGGTGACCTGCATGGCGCGCCAGGCGGGCAGGAAACCGGCGGCGAGGCTGGCAAACAGGGTCAGGCCCAGTGCGAGCAGCAGCATGTTGCCGTCCAGGTGGGCCAGCTTGGCGTACTCCACCGGCTGCTGGCGCACCGCGAACAGGCCGAGCAGGGCCAGGCCGATGCCCAGCACGCCACCGACCACGCCGACCGCGCCGGCTTCCACCAGGCACTGCAGGAAGATCTGGCCGCGGCTGGCGCCCAGGGCACGGCGCACGCCGATCTCACCGCTGCGGCGCAGGAACTTGGCCAGCAGCAGGCCGACCGTGTTGACCAGGCAGACGCCGAGGAAGCCCAGCGCCAGCCACAGCTGCAGGCGCACATCGCTGGGCACCGCGCCGTTGAAGTCCAGCCATTCCATCACGGTGCGCAGGCGCACGTTCGGCGGGTGCTTGAAGCGGCCGGCCTCGCGCTGCTGGGTCGAATAGTTCTCCAGGTAACGGCGGTAATCGCCGGCCTTGGCCGGGTCCATCTCCACCCAGTACTGCAGCCAGGCGCAGGGGGCGTTGAGCGAATAGCTGTTGCCGTCGGGGTTCTCGCCGAAGCAGTTCATGTTGCCGTTGTTGCCCAGCTTCAGATCGAACGAGGTGGAGATCGGCAGCAGCAGGTCTTCGTTCTTGCCGTAGCTGCCGGTGGTCAGGTCATAGAAGTGCGGCTCGGGGCTCCATTCCTTCATCACGCCGACGATGCGGTAGCTCTGGCCTTCCATGCGCAGGTCGCGGCCCACGCTGTTGGCGCCCTGGTACAGCTTGTCATTGAGCGCCTTGGAGATGACCACCACGCGCGCGCGTCCGTCATCGTCCTCGCGCGTCCACGGACGGCCGTACTGCATGGGCACCTCGAACATCGGGAAGAAATCGGCCGAGGTCCAGCGGGTGTCGATGCTGAAGGGCTTGAGGGTGCTGTTGTCCGGTTCGATGGTGCCGCCGCCGCCGCTCATCAGCGCCTGGCGTTCGCCCTTGGCTTCGCGCAGCAGCGCTTCACCGTCGAAGCGGGTCAACTGGGTTTCCGGCTCTTCGCCGGCGACATAGGCGCCGGTGGCGGCGTCGAGCTGCACGTAGAACAGGCGGTCGCTCTTGCCGGGAATCGGATCACCGGACAGCACATGGAACACGGTCAGGGTGGTCATCGAGGCGCCGATGCCAAGCGCGATGGCGATCACCATCAGCGCGGTCAGGACCTTGTTGCGGCGGAAGCTGCGGGCCGCCAATCGGGCGTAGTAGGCGAACATGGTCGGGCCCTCACTCGTTGACGGCGACGATGTGGCGCACCGGCGTGGCCAGCACCGGCTCGCGCACCAGGTCGGTCACCTGGCCATCGACGATGTGCACGTTGCGCTGTGCACGCGCGGCCAGTTCCGGGTCGTGGGTGACCATCACGATGGTGGTGCCGGCGGCGTTGATTTCTTCCAGCAGTTCCATCACGCCGCGGGCCATCTGCGTATCCAGGTTGCCGGTCGGTTCGTCGGCCAGCAGCAGGCGCGGGCTGCCGGCCAGGGCGCGCGCGATGGCCGCGCGCTGCTGCTGGCCGCCGGACAGTTCATTGGGGTAGTGCTTCATGCGCGAGCCGAGGCCGACCTGGCTCAGCGCCTTTTCGATGCGCTCGCGGCGCTCGCCGGCGCTCATCTTCCGGTAGCGCAGCGGCACATCGACGTTGTCGAACAGGTTCAGGTCGGGAATCAGGTTGAAGCCCTGGAAGATGAAGCCGATCTTCTGGT
Organism: Stenotrophomonas sp. Nf1; assembly: GCF_003028475.1. Taxonomy (NCBI): domain Bacteria; kingdom Pseudomonadati; phylum Pseudomonadota; class Gammaproteobacteria; order Lysobacterales; family Lysobacteraceae; genus Stenotrophomonas; species Stenotrophomonas sp. Nf1. The sequence continues at coordinate 135,005 of NZ_PYTV01000006.1, forward strand.
TGCGCAGGCGGCTGCGGGCGTCGTCGCCCAGCGTGCTCACGTCCTGGCCGTCGAGCATGTAGGTGCCGCTGGTGAAGGTTTCCAGCAGGCCCGCGATGTTGAGGAAGGTGGTCTTGCCGGAACCGGACGGACCGGTGACGGCGACGAACTCGCCTTCCTTGACCTGCAGTTCCAGCGAGCGCAACGCGTGGGTTTCCACCTGTTCGGTGCGGAAGACCTTGGCGACCGAGCGCATTTCGAGCATGTACATGGGGTGTCCTCTCTCCAGGATTCAGGGTTCAGGTATCAGTTGACGGAGACGCGCTCGGCGTCCTTGAACAGGTCGCTGCCGGAGACCACGATGCGGTCGCCCGGTTGCACACCCGACTTGATTTCCACTTCGCCCAGGCTGCTGACGCCCAGTTCCACCGGACGGCGCACGGCGGTGCGGCCATCCATCACGTAGGCCATGCCGTTGCCCTGTTCGACGAACGGGCCGCGCTCGACCTTCAGCACGTTCTTGCGGGTATCGAGCAGCACACGCACCGACATCCGCTGGCTCTGGCGCAGGCCTTCCGGCTGCGCGCTGGCGAAGCGCACGCGGGCGTTGACCTCGCCATTGACCACTTCCGGCGACACCGCGCTGATCTCACCCGGGAACGGCTGGCCGTTGCCGCCGGTCAACTGTGCCGGCATGCCGATCGCCAGATCGCGGGCGAAGCTTTCCGGCACCTTGATCTCGACTTCGAACTTGGACAGGTCGACCACGCCCAGCACCGGCGCGTTGGCGGCCAGGTTGGTGGACTGCACCGCCTGCACCTGGCCGACCTGGCCATCGAACGGGGCGCGCAGGGTCAGCGCATCGACCTGGCGCTGCACTTCGGCCACCACCGCCTTCTGGCGATCGGCCAGCAGGCGCTTGTTGCGCGCATCCAGGTCGGCGCCCTGGCTCTGCAGGCGGGCGTCGGTGGTGGCGTTGGCCAGGGTGATGTCGGCCTTCTTCAGCGAGTCCTTGGCCTTGGCCAGGTCGATCTGCGGCACCGCGCCACCGTCGTAGCCGCGCTGGTAGCGCTGCAGGTCACGGTCGGCGGCCTGCCGTTCGATGGTGGCCTGGTCGGTCTCCTTGCGCGACTTGGCGCGGGCCAGGGTGGCGTCCAGCGCGGCGCGGCTGGCCTCGGCCTCCAGGCCGGCCAGGGTGGCCTGTTCCTGGGCCAGCTTGCTGCGCAGTTCCGGGCTGTCGATGATCGCCAGTTCCTGGCCCTGCTTCACCACATCGCCGGCCACCACCTTCAGGTCCACAGTACCGGCCGAGATGGCGTACAGGATCGGGCTGTTGGCAGCGATCACGCGGCCGTCGGCGGCGATGTCGCGCACCAGGTCGCCACGCTTCACCTCGGCAATGCGCACGCGGCTGCTGTCGAAGGAGCGGCTGGCATTGGACCAGGCATGCACGGCCCAGCCGATGCCGGCGATCAGGGCGATGGCGCCCAGGGCCGGCCAGCGGTAGCGGTGCCAGCTGGCGCCGGTGGCGCTGGCCGGGGCGGAGGAAACGATCTGGTCCTGGGCGGAAGTGTCGCGGATCATCGGGTGCGTGCCTGACGGTGGTAGCCAATACCAAGCACGTAGCGTGCCAACTTTATTTCATTTGTTTTCAATGGGTTGGAAATGGCATGGAGGTGTCCGGGTGTCCGCGGACACCTTTCCGGACACTTTCATTAAGCGGACAGGAGGGGGAAGGCGGACACGCACGCTAGAATGCCGCGATCGTCTTCAAGGAAACGCGTGACATGTGTGGAATCGTGGGTGCGATCGCCGATCGCGACGTGGTGCCGGTGCTGATCGAGGGCCTGAAGCGGCTTGAGTACCGCGGTTACGATTCCTCCGGCATCGCCGTGATCGACCAGCACGCGCGTCCGGACGTTCGTCGCGTGCGCCGTACCGGTCGCGTTTCGGAGATGGCCACGGCCGCCGAGGCCGAGGGCTTCAATGCGCTGCTGGGTATCGGCCACACGCGCTGGGCCACCCACGGCGGCGTCACCGAGGCCAACGCACATCCGCACATCAGCCAGGGTGTGGCGCTGGTGCACAACGGCATCATCGAAAACCACGAGGAGCAGCGCGAGAAGCTGCGCGCGCTGGGCTATACCTTCGAATCGCAGACCGACACCGAAGTCATCGCGCACCTGATCCACCATCACCTGAAGAGTGGCGACGACCTGCTGGTGGCGCTGCAGCACACGGTGAAGGAACTGACCGGTGCCTACGCGCTGGCCGTGGTCAGCCGTGCCGAGCCGGAACGCTTCGTGTGCGCGCGCATGGGCTGCCCGCTGCTGGTCGGCCTGGGCGAGGGTGAGAACTTCGTTGCCTCGGATGTGTCGGCAGTGATCTCGGCCACGCGCAAGGTGATCTTCCTGGAAGAGGGCGACACCGCCGAAATCCGTCGCGACGGCGTGCGCATCTTCGACGGCCATGACCAGCCCGTCGAGCGCGAGGTGCACCTGTCCGACGTGTCGCTGGCCTCGCTGGAGCTGGGCCCGTACCGCCACTTCATGCAGAAGGAAATCCACGAGCAGCCGCGTGCGCTGGGGGATACCATCGAAGCGGCGATCGACGCCGGTGGTTTCCCGGCCGAACTGTTCGGCAAGAACGCCGAAGCGGTGCTGTCGGGCATCGAAGGCGTGCAGATCATCGCCTGCGGCACCAGCTACTACGCCGGCTTGACCGCACGCTACTGGATCGAGGCGATCGCCGGCCTGCCGTGCAGCGTGGAGATCGCCAGCGAGTACCGCTACCGCGCCGCCTACGCGAACCCCAAGCACCTGATCGTGACCATTTCCCAGTCTGGCGAAACGCTGGATACGATGGAGGCGCTCAAGTACGCCAAGTCGTTGGGCCACAAGCACACGCTGTCGATCTGCAACGTGCCGGAAAGCGCGATTCCGCGCGCCAGCGAGCTGGTCTGCTACACCCGTGCCGGCGCCGAGATCGGCGTGGCTTCGACCAAGGCGTTCACCACCCAGCTGGCCGCGCTGTTCCAGTTGACCGTGGTGCTGGGCAAGTTGCATGGCCGCATCGATGCAGCACGGGAAGCAGACTACCTGGAGCAGCTGCGCTTCCTGCCGGGCAGCGTGCAGCATGCGCTGAACCTGGAGCCGCAGATCGCCGCGTGGGCCGAGCGCTTCGCGCGCAAGGCCAACGCCCTGTTCCTGGGCCGCGGCCTGCATTACCCGATCGCGCTGGAAGGCGCGCTCAAGCTCAAGGAAATCTCCTATATCCACGCCGAAGCGTACCCGGCCGGCGAACTGAAGCACGGCCCGCTGGCACTGGTGGACGAAGACATGCCGGTGGTGGTGATCGCGCCCAACGACAGCCTGTTGGAGAAGGTGAAGTCGAACATGCAGGAAGTGCGCGCGCGTGGCGGCGAACTGTTCGTGTTTGCCGACCAGGACAGCAATTTCAACGAGTCCGAAGGCGTGCACGTGATCCGCACGCCGCGCCATGCCGGCGTACTCAGCCCGATCGTGCACACCATCCCGGTGCAGCTGCTGGCTTACCACACCGCACTGGCGCGCGGCACCGACGTGGACAAGCCGCGCAATCTGGCCAAGAGCGTTACGGTGGAGTAAGGCCTGGGCGATCTGCTGGCAGTACCGACGAGGGCGGCCCGATGGGTCGCCCTTTTTTCATGCCGGCATGGCATTCTCTGCGGCCGAACCCGCGCATCACGGAGGATGCCTGTGCAGGCTGCCATGCGACGATCCATGCCCTGCACAGTGATGCCGGAGCTTCATTTCACTGTTGGCAGTGCACACCCGCAACGGGTGTGCCTGGCCATGTCCATTCCGCGCGCGATGGCGCGCATTACAGGGGCTGTAGATGAAAAAGCTGCATGGAGTCGCGTTGGCGGTGGCAATCAGTGCGCTGTCCGGTTGCGCGAGCGTTCCGATGACCGAGAAGAGCGTGGTGGATTCGGCCAAGACCTTCCCGGCACCGCAGGACGGCAAGTCCGGGGTGTACGTATTCCGCAACAGTTTCGTCGGCAAGGCACTGAAGAAGGATGTGCTGATCGATGGGCAGTGCCTGGGCGAAACCGCCGACAAGGTGTTCTTCTATACCCAGGTTGCCGGTGACCAGGAACATGTGATCTCCACCGAGTCGGAGTTCTCGCCCAACGACCTCAAGCTGTTTACCGAAGCCGGTCGCAACTACTTCATCCAGCAGTCGATCAAGATGGGCGTGTTCGTCGGCGGCGCGAAGCTGACGGTGGTTCCGGAAGCGGAAGGCCGCAGCCAGGTGATGCAGCTGAAGATGGCCCAGAACGGGCGTTGCTCGAAGTAACTCCGGTGGCCGGCGGGAGGCTGCGCCTTTCGCCGGCCCACCCGAAGTGGGACGGCGCAGGGCCGTTCTGTCCGTGCCCGGCCGCGGAAGATCAATCTTGAGTGCGCGGAGCCGCCGGTGTTCAGCCTCGGTTTCAGCGGCGGTGCCATTCTCTGGATCGTCGGTGGGTTCCCACGACGAACTGTCCCATCGGTGCCGGTAGTGGCCGTGATCGGCAGTCGTAGAATCGAACCGACCGAGATACGGGTTGCGCTGCCGGACCCGCCTCGTTGGCGTTGCAGCACGTGGTCTGCCGGTCCGGTCCAGGAGCGCGCAGCCGGTGCGCCAGACGTGCGCTGAAAGGTCTGTTCCCGGGGAGGGGGCGTATCGGAAGAGCACACTTTTTTGACTTCAGTGACCTGCACCAGGAAACAAGAATGAACGTCCGCGAACTCCTGCAATCCAAGAAAGAAGCTGTCATCACCATCGACGCCGAAGACACCATCGGTGCCGCCGCCCACAAGATGAGCGCGAACAAGATCGCTGCGCTGGTGGTGATGAAGGACGATGCCCCGGTCGGCATCATTTCCGAGAAGGACATCGTGCGCACCCTGGCCGACGACGGCCCGCAGGCCGGGCGCCGGGTGATTTCCAGCGTGCCGACCACCGGCCTGGAAGGCATCGCGCCGGAGGCCACGCTGAAGCAGGCCATGTCGCTGATGACGTACTCGCGGCGCCGTCATCTGATGGTTACCGACGGCACGCGCCTGGTCGGCATCCTCAGCCTGGGCGACATCGTGAAGAACCTGCTGGGCGAGCTGGAGCTGGAAAAGGCCGTGCTGCAGGACATCTACATGGCGGCGCATTGACGCTGCAACAGAAGCCTCGCTGGTAGCAGAACAACGGCCGGGTGCGGATGCACCTGGCCGTTTTCCTGTGCGCGCTTTGATTCGGCTAGTCTGATCAGACGTGAACGTGCACGTTGCAGACAGCGAGAGGAAATGGAATGTTCCAGAATGCGAGAAGGGAATTACTGGGCCCGCTGCATAGCCTGCTGAAGCGGCCGCTGGAGTTCCGCGCGGTGGACAGCATTGAGAAGCATCTGCGCCGGTTGCTTGAAACACGCCCGGACTACGACGCATTGTGTGAGCTTGCGCGCTGGTACGACGCGCAGCGGGCGGCCGTATTGCCGCTGTTGCCGGCACTGCATGCGAAGTTGCAGGATCGGCTCTCCATCATCCTGCCTGCCGGTGCCTGTGTAGATCGCGTAGCGACCAGCGTGCGGCACGGGCAGGGCGGCGCCGAGCCGTTCCCGCAATGTGCGCAGGCATCGGCGCAGATCCAGCTGGAGCGCCTCTCCGACCTGCTGGAGCTCGCCCAGTGCGGAGCGGGCGATCCATCGCAGGACGACGTTGTATGCCAGACCCTGCAGGTCATGCTGCTGAGCGAGGCGCTTGCGCTGGTGCTTTCCGGATTGGCGTGCGCCTCCCGGCAGAGTGACGGATCGCTGCTGCTTGAACCCGGCGATGACCACAGCCTGGGTCTGCTGAAGCAGGCCTGGTTCGCGCGGTGGCTGGACAGCAACAGCGCGATGGCGTTGATGTTCCGCATTGCCGAGTGTTCTGCTCAGGCCGCGGGGCGTTCCACGCAACTGGATGAGCTGCTGGCCCATGCGGTACTGGACCGGGCACTGACCGTTACCTGGGCGTTTCTGGAATCGGATGCCACCTCGCACAGAAGCATGGCCTTTGCCCATGACGCTGCTCGTCTGGTCGTTTTCATGCTTTCCCGCCATGGAGCAGGAGAGATGTTCATTGGACGAGCACAGCTGCGCGAAGCGGACCTGGATGATGTCCTGCAGACCATCCTGGCGTGGCAGTCAAAGGGATTGAGAACCGATTGGATGGTGGTGCCGGGGCCAACGGGCTACATGCTGGCCGGTGGCTGGGACAAGGCGCTGCGCTGTGTGCTGGTGCAGTTCGCGCAGTCGACCGGTGAGACCGAGCTGCTGCGTAGGCTGATCGGCGGTGATGGATTCGAACGGAGCTATATCCGAAGCCGCCTGGAACGCCAGCTGATCCAGCCGCAGCGCTATTCCGTGCACGAGGGAATCCAGAAGCACCATGTGCTGAAGGATCCGCCAGCCGATCTGGATGTGGAGTACATCCTTCACGACTCGCTGTTGCAGCATCACTACTTCATTCAGGCCAAGCACGCCGCCAGGGGCGAGGTGGGGTATCTGGACAGCGTCGTCGCGGCGCTGCAGAAGGATCTCAGCGATGGCCTGCGGCAGTTGCGAGGGGCCAAGGCCTGCCTGGAAGATGGCCGGCTGGAGCCCCTGTGGGCGTCACGCGGGTTGTCGGGCGTGACCGCCGCCAACAGCAGTTTCCTGCTGGTCCACAACATCGCGCATCTTGACCTGCAGGTGACCCACGATGGCATCGCGCTTTATGACTGGCGGACGCTGCGGAATCTACTGGATGACGCGGCCGTCACTGTCAGAAGGCCTGGGGAGCAGGAGGTCCTTCGGCGCGCTGCTTCACCACTGAGCGTCGCCAATCCGATGGGTGTGGTGCACACGTTGCTGTCCGAACACGGCATCTATGCGGGAGCCGAACAGGCCGCGTGGGCACCCTTGGCCGTCACCAGTTCGATGGAGCTGGTGGCCGGCCGTGTGCATATGCGCGCCTTGGGGATCTGAGGGCGCCGCGCGCATCCAAGCGGACACCGCGTCGGCACCGGGCAGCTCCGATCGCAGCCAGGGCCTAGAACGTCACCTTGACCGAATCCGCGCTGTAGTTCGCCGGGCCGTGATAGACCACCTCGATGTTGTTGCCATCCGGGTCCAGCACGAACGCCCCGTAGTAGCCCGGATGGTAGGGACGCTCGCCCGGCGCGCCGTTGTCGGTGCCGCCGGCGGCGATCGCGGCGGTGTGGAAGGCATCCACGGTGGCGGCATCGCGGGCCTGGAAGGCCAGGTGGTGGCGACCGGTCAACTGGCCGGCCGCAGCCTCGCTGCTGGCGCTGGAAATGAACAGCTCGTCGGCCCAGAAGTAGTCATCGCCTTCGCCGGCGATCGGGATGCCGATGGTGTCGAACACCGCTTGGTAGAAGCGGCGGCTGGCGGCCAGATCACGCACCACCAGCTGGATGTGGTCGATCAGGCGACCACGGTGCAGTTCCATCGTTTCCATACGAACCTCGTAAAAAAGGGGACGGAGTCGGTAGCGCCGGGCCGTGCCCGGCGAGCGCGCAGCGCGGCCTGCTCAAGGCCGCCGGGCATGGCCCGGCGCTACCGGAATTGTGCCCCTTTCCGGGTCAGGCGTTGGCGATGATCTCGACCCAGTAGCCGTCCGGGTCCTTGATGAAGGCCAGGTTCTTCATGCGGCCGTCGGTCAGGCGCTTCTGGAAGGTGACGCCGAGGGCCTCGAAGCGCTGGCAGGCGGCCTCGATGTCCGGCACCGACACGCAGATGTGGCCGAAGCCGCGCGGGTCGCTGTTGCCGTCGTGGTAGACCGCGCTGTCCTGGGTCTCGGTGCCGTGGTTGTGGGTCAGTTCCAGCACGCCCGGCAGGCCGGCCATCCACAGTCGGCGCTGGGCATCGTCTTCCGGCACCACCGCGCCGGCCGGCACGTAGGCCAGGAAGTACAGGCTGAACTGGGCCTCCGGGAAATCGCGCTTGTCGATCAGCTGGTAGCCCAGCACGCGGGTGTAGAAGTCCAGCGAGGCGGTGATGTCCTTGACCCGCAGCATGGTGTGGTTGAACACGAAGCCGGTGGTCTCGGCCGGGGCCTGGGCGGCGACGCCGGGAACATCGCGCAGGGCGGGAATGGTCATGGGGGAGTCCTTCAGACAGGGCCGTTGCCGGCCGGATGCGTTCATTCTACCGGCCGCCACCTGACGGCACCGCGACGTACAATGGCCGGATCGCACCGTTCCGTCCTGACAACGATTGCCCGCCATGTCGCAGCGTGAATGGGTGGCCGCCGCCATCCGCAAGATCGAAGCCGATTTCAACCGTTCCGCCGATACCCACCTGATTCCGCTGGCACTGCCCGGGTTCGAGGGCATCGAGCTGTACCTGAAGGATGAATCGAGCCATCCCACCGGCAGCCTCAAGCATCGGCTGGCGCGCTCGCTGTTCCTGTATGCGCTGACCAACGGCTGGTTGCGCGAGGGGCGCCCGGTGATCGAGGCGTCCAGCGGATCGACGGCCGTCTCCGAAGCCTATTTCGCGCGCCTGCTCGGTTTGCCGTTCATCGCGGTGATTCCGGCCACGACCTCGCCGGAAAAGATTGCGGCCATCGAATTCCATGGCGGTCGCTGCCATCTGGTCGAGCGCGCCTGCGACCTCAACTGCGAATCAGAAAGGCTGGCCCGTGAAACCGGCGGCCACTTCATGGACCAGTTCACCTATGCCGAGCGCGCCACTGACTGGCGTGCCAACAACAACATCGCCGAATCCATCTTCAAGCAGATGGCCGAAGAGCCCAGCCCGATTCCGGAGTGGATCGTGTGCAGCCCGGGCACCGGCGGTACGGCGGCCACGCTGGGCCGCTACGTCAGCTACCGCCGGCACGATACCCGCATCCTCTGCGCGGACCCGGAAGTGTCGGTGTTCTTCGAGGGCTACCGGGCCGCTGTGGCGGGCGAGCAGGACTGGCGCGGCCGGACCTGCAGCGGGGGGTCACGGGTGGAAGGCATCGGCCGGCCGCGGGTGGAATCGAGCTTCATTCCGACCTGCGTCGATGCGATGGTGAAGGTGCCTGATGCACTGAGCCTGGCGGCGATGCGTCATGTCAGCCGCCAGCTGGGGCGCCGCGTCGGCGGCTCCACCGGCACCAACTTCATCGGCGTGCTGCAGGCCGCGCAGTGGATGCGCGAGGCCGGTCACCAGGGCAGCATCGTCAGCATCCTCTGCGATGCCGGCGAGCGCTATGCGCAGAGCTACTACGATCCTGCGTGGTATGTGCGCCAGGGCATCGACGTCGATGGCGCCGACGCGCAGTTGGCCGCCGCAGTGGCCGGGCAGGGGCTGCCCAAGCTGCCGTGGTGCAGTCTGGAAGCGCTGTAACCGGCCGACGTTGTCGCCGGGGAGCAGCGCAGAGGCGTGCGTCGATTGGGTAGAGTCGACTGTTGGTCGACTGCTCTACGCTCAGGTCGCGAAAATCCCGCGCTGCGCGCGATAGTCGACTAACAGTCGACTCTACCGGTCACCGGTCACCGGTCACCGGTCACCAGGGCGTCTCAATACCCCGCCGCGGTGAACGCATCCAGCACCGCATCGCGCAACGCATCGGGCAGGGCCTCGATGTCCATGGCGCGGTCATCCAGGTGCAGGCTCGGGTCCAGCACGCTGGCGCGGCCCTGGGCCAGCGCCTGCAGCCACAGCAGCACGCAGATCACGAACTCGCGCTCGTGGCCCAGCTGCAGCTGGCTGGCGCCGCGCTCGACCACTTCGAACGGGTACCACTCCTGGGCATCGTTGAAGGTGCCGCCCTGCTGCAGTACCGCCTGCAGCTGTTGCAGGTGGCGTGGGGCGTCGTCGCCGGCATCGCACAGCGCGGCGATCCAGGTCAGTTCGGCCGGGCTGGCGGACAACGCCAGCGACCGTGCCGGTGGGGCGGATGCAACTGCAGCCAGACCTTCCATGTGGGGCCTCGTTCGGTACCTACCGCTGCGGACTCCCCCGCAGCCAGAGCTTCGGCGCCGAACCGTAAGGCCGACGTGAATGCCGGGCCGCGCCCCCTTGTCAGCCCTGCCTGGCAGCGCCATATCTATCGGGCTGCCCGCCTGCCGGGCCCGTACCCTGGAGATCTGACGTGACCGTTGCCAACCCCCTGCTCGATTTTTCCGGCCTGCCGCGCTTCGAGGCGATCCGCCCCGAGCATGTGGCGCCGGCGCTGGACGTGCTGCTGGCCGAGGCCGAAGCCGCCGTCAGCACGGCCGAGCAGGTGCAGCCGGTTACCTGGCAGACCTTCGTGGCCCCGCTGGATGACGCCACCGAGCGCCTGTGGCGTGCCTGGGGCCTGGTCGGCCATCTGCAGGGCGTGGTCAACACCCCCGAGCTGCGCGAGGCCTACAACAGCAACCTGCCGCGGGTGACCCGCTTTGCCAGCGCGCTGGGCCAGAACCTGGCGCTGTATCGCCAGTACCAGGCACTGGCTGCCAGCGCGGAGGCCGCGACGTTCGACGACGCCCAGCGCAAGGTGCTGGACAACACCCTGCGCGATTTCCGCCTGGGCGGTGCCGAACTGGCGCCGGAGGCGCAGCAGCGCTTCGCGGCGATCAAGGAAGAACTGTCGGCACTGTCGGCGAAGTTTTCGCAGAACGTGCTCGATGCCACCGACGCGTGGTCGTTGATCATCGAGGATGAGGCACGCCTGGCTGGCGTGCCGGACGACGTGAAGGCGGCCGCGCATGCGGCAGCGGAAAAAGACGGCAACAAGGGCTGGAAACTGACCCTGCAGATGCCGTGCTATCTGCCGGTGCAGACCTGGGCCGAAGACCGTGACCTGCGCGAGATCCTGTACCGTGCCAGTGCACAGCGCGCCTCCGAATTCGGCGACGACGCGCTGGACAACAGCGGCAACATCGACCGCATCCTGGCCCTGCGCGCGGAACTGGCCGCGCTGCTCGGCTTCGGTTCGTATGGCGAGTATTCGGTAGCGACCAAGATGGCGCAGGACCCGGCCGAAGTGCTGGGTTTCCTGCGTGACCTGGCCACGCGAGCCAAGCCGTTCGCGGCCAAGGACCGCGCCGAGCTGGAGCAGTTCGCACGCGAGCAGCTCGGTATCGAACAGCTGCAGGCCTGGGACCTGGCCTTCGCCGCCGACCGCCTGAAGCAGGCGCGTTACAGCTATTCCGAGCAGGAAGTGAAGCAGTACTTCACCGAGCCCAAGGTGCTCGGTGGTCTGTTCTCGGTGATCGAGCAGCTGTACGGCCTGCGCGTGCAGGAAGACAGCGCACCAGTCTGGCACGAGGACGTACGCTTCTTCCGCCTGGTCGATGCGCAGGGCGCGCTGGTCGGCCAGTTCTACCTGGATCTGTACGCACGCGAAGGCAAGCGCGGCGGCGCCTGGATGGATGATTGCCGCAACCGCCGCGTGCGCACCGATGGCAGCGTGCAGACGCCGCTGGTCTACCTGGTGTGCAACTTCGGCCGCGGCGCGAACGGCAAGCCGGCCACCTTCAGCCACAACGAGGTGACCACGCTGTTCCATGAAATGGGCCATGGCCTGCATCAGCTGCTGACCCGCATCGGCGAGCTGGGCGTGGCCGGCATCAATGGCGTGGAATGGGATGCGGTGGAACTGCCCAGCCAGTTCATGGAGAACTTCTGCTGGGAGTGGGACCACCTGCAGGGCATGACGGCGCATGTGGAAACCGGCGAACCGCTGCCGCGCGCGCTGTACGAGCGCATGCTGGCCGCGCGCAATTTCCATAGTGGCATGGCCACCGTGCGCCAGCTGGAATTCGGTCTGTTCGACATGCTGCTGCACAGCCAGTACGAGCCGGCGCAGGACAGCGTGCTGGCACTGCTCGATCGCGTGCGCGGCGAAGTGGCGGTGAACCATCCGCCGGTCTGGAACCGCTTCCCGCATCAGTTCAGCCACATCTTCGCTGGCGGCTATGCGGCCGGCTATTACAGCTACAAGTGGGCCGAGGTGCTCAGCGCCGATGCCTACGCCGCGTTCGAGGAAGCACCGCAGGCACTGGCTGAAACCGGTGCGCGGTTCCGCGATGAGATCCTGTCGCGGGGTGGCAGCCGTCCGGCGGCGGAGAACTTCAGGGCTTTCCGTGGCCGCGCACCGCAGATCGACGCACTGCTGCGCCACTCGGGCATGGCGTAAACCGCGGTGGTGGGTGCCAACCTTGGTTGGCACATTGCCGCTGTCCACGCATGGCGTGGATCTACCGATGATATTCAGTAGATCCACGCCATGCGTGGATGAGGTGGGTCATTCGGCGTAGATCATCTTCCGGGTCATGCCGCCGTCGACGATGAAATCCTGGCCGGTGCTGAACCCGGACAGCGATGACAGCAGGTACACCGCCAGCGCGCCGATGTCCTCGGGCTGGCCGACGCGGCCGACCGGATGCTGGGCATGGTCGATGGCCGAGTAATCAGGTTCGTGGCGGCGCGCGGGCGCCTGCCAGGCCGTGGTACCGATCCAGCCGGGGCTGATGCTGTTCACCCGCACCGCCGGCCCGGCGCTGATCGCCAGCGCATGGGTGAAGGCCACCAGCCCGCCCTTGGCTGCGGCATAGGCTTCGCTGTGGGCTTCCGACTGCCAGGCACGGGTGGAGGCGATGTTGATCACCGCGCCTGCGCCACTGGCGGTCAGTGCCGGCAGCGCATGCTTGCAGCACAGGAACGCGCCATGCAGCGAGGACAGGCGGCGCTGCCATTCGTCCCACTCCATGTTTTCCAGCGTGGTGCCGTGCGGGCCGGCGATGCCGGCATTGTTGACCAGCCCGTCGATGCGGCCGAAGCGCTGCTGCGCCACTGCGATGAACGTGCTGACGCTGGCTTCGTCGGTGATGTCCAGGTGCTGGAACGCGGCATCCTCATCGCGCTGCCATTCGTCCAGGCAGGCCTGTCCGGCCGCGTCGTCGAGATCGCCGATCAGTACGCGTCCACCGGCACCGAGCACGGCCTGGGCGATGCCACGGCCGATGCCGTTGGCGCCACCGGTCACCAGCACCACCTTGCCTGCCAGCGGCGCGGCCGGCCACGCGGCAATCGGCGGCACGCGGCTCATGACAGGTCTTCGCCGCGCAGGCGCCGATACCAGCCATCCACGCCGATGCGGTCCAGGGTCTGGATGTTGCGCTCCACGATCACGTCCGGATCGGGGAACGCGTCCACCGCGCGCGCCACGCTGTCTTCGCGCAGCAGGTGCAGGGTGGGGAAGGGCGCACGGTTGGTGTAGTTGCTGGCATCGTCGGCAGCCACGCCTTCGAACTGGTAATCCGGATGGAAGCTGGCCACCTGCAGGATGCCCTGCAGGTCCAGCGCCTCGATCGCCGCGTCGGCGTTGTCGAGGAAGTCGTTGTAGTCGAGGAAGTCAGCCAGCACCTGCGGGTGCACGATCAACGTGGTGTCGATCTGCTCGGCCGGTGTGTCGCGCAGCAGCACCAGCTCCTCGGCCAGCTGTTCGACCAGTGCTTCGGGCGTGGTCGCATCGCTGAGCACGAAGCGGACCTGCTCCTTCACGTACACCGCCTTGGCGAACGGGCACAGGTTCAGGCCGATCACGATCCGCTCCAGCCACTGGCGGGTGGCGGCGATCGGGTCATCGGTGGGCAGCTGGGAATCGGTCATGGCGGGCACGTCGGCTGGCGGGGCCGCCATTGTAGGCGCGTGACTGGCAACGCGCCGTCGTGCCTGCCGCTGGCAGCGCCGGGTCATGCCCGGCGCAAGCCTCAGTCGCGGAAATTGTTGAACTGCAGCGGCAGTTCGAACTTGCCGGCCTTGAGCACGGCGATGGCGTCCTGCAGATCGTCGCGCTTCTTGCCCTGTACGCGCAGCTTGTCACCGTTGATCTGGCTTTCCACCTTCAGCTTGGCGTCCTTCAGTGCGGCGGCGATCTTCTTGGCGATCTTCTGCTCGATGCCCTGCTTGACGGTGATCTTCTGCCGGGCCTGGGCCAGGTTGGTCTCGATGTCGCCGAACTCCAGGCTGAGCACGTCGATGCCGCGTGCGGCCAGGCGCGCGCGCAGGATGTCGTTCATCTGCTTGAGCTGGAACTCGGTCGGCGCGGTCTGGTTGATGACATCGCCGTCGCGCTCGAACTTGGCGTCCACGCCCTTGAAGTCGAAGCGGGTGGCCAGTTCGCGGTTGGCCTGGTCGATGGCGTTGGTCAGCTCGTGGGTGTCGACTTCAGACACGACGTCGAAGGAAGGCATGGGCGCGGCTCCGCTGGATTCAGTGGTGGCCATTCTATCGCGTGGGCCCGCCGGCATTCTGTAGCGTCGAGCTTGCTCGACGGGCTTTCACGGGTCAGTCGAGCAAGCTCGACTCTACAGATGGGTAGCGGCGGGCGATAATGGGCCATGAACGTGCAACGCTCCCCTTCGCGCGCGGTGGCCTGGATGGTCGCGGCGGTCGCCTGCTTCTCGCTGATGGACGCCGGCATGAAGCAGCTGTCGGCCAGTTATCCCACCCTGGAAGTGACCTTCCTGCGTGGTGCGGCCTCGCTGCCGTTCGTGCTGGTCTGGGTGCTGGCCAGCGCCGGGCCGCGCTCGCTGGTGCCGCGGCGCTGGGGCCTGCACCTGCTGCGTGGCGCGCTGGGCATGGCGATGATCGGCTGCTTCGTGTTCGCCCTGCGCGACCTGCCGCTGTCCACCGCCTACACCATCTATTTCGTCGCGCCGCTGCTGATCGCCGCGCTGTCGGTGCCGCTGCTGGGTGAGCGGGTCGGGCCGCGGCGCTGGGTGGCCATCGGTATCGGCCTGATCGGCGTGCTGGTGGTGCTGCGGCCAGGCGTGGACGGTTTCATCTCGGTGCCGGGCCTGATGGTGCTGGCTGCGGCCACCGCCTACGCCGTGGCCGCGATCACGGTCAGCCTGCTGACCCGCACCGATACCTCGCAGTCGATGGTGGTCTGGTTCCTGGTGATCATGGCCCTCGGCGCCGGACTGCTGGCCCTTCCCGGCTGGGTGCCGCTGCAGCTGGCACACGCGCCGCTGATCGCCGGTATGGGGCTGGCCGGGGCATTGGGCCAGATCGCCCTGACCAAGGCCTTCCAGCTGGGCGAGGCGTCGATGATCGCGCCGCTGGAGTACAGCGGCCTGGTCTGGGTGATCGGCTGGGATCTGGCCTTCTGGGGCCAATTGCCGGATGGCTACACCTGGGTGGGCGCGGCGATCATCGTGGCTTCGGGGCTGTACCTGCTGCATCGCGAACGCCTGAACCGGGTGCAGCCGCCGAAACCGCTGGACCACCCCTGATCGTGTGGTAGTGCCGGCCGCTGGCCGGCAACCCCTTGCACCGGAGGGGCCGCTGTCGTTGCCGGCCAGCGGCCGGCACTACCGGATGCGAGGCGTTACGGGCGTCTTAGAACCAAAAGGAATAACATTCTGACCCATGGCGCGGGCGCGCGAGCGCCGGCGCTGGTAGGCTGCACGCCCCCTTCCGTCACCCAGCCGGTGAGCCACGCCCGTGATCGAGTTCCAGCGCCTGCACAAATCCTATGCCGTTGCCGGCCGCGAAGTCAGCGCGCTGCAACCGCTGGACCTGACCATCGAGGCCGGCGAGGTATTCGGCATCATCGGCCATTCCGGCGCGGGCAAGTCGACCCTGATCCGCATGATCAACCGCCTGGAAGAACCCAGCGGCGGCCGGCTGCTGATCGGTGGCGAGGATGTCACCGCACTGGACGCCGATGGCCTGCGCGCGCTGCGCCGGCGCATCGGCATGATCTTCCAGCACTTCAACCTGCTGTCCTCGCGCACGGTGGCCGGCAACGTGGCCTTCCCGCTGGAACTGGCCGGCACGCCGAAGGTGGAGATCGACGCACGCGTGGCCGAGCTGCTGCAGACCGTGGGCCTGGAAGCGCATGCGCAGAAGTACCCGGCGCAGCTGTCCGGCGGCCAGAAGCAGCGCGTCGGCATCGCCCGCGCACTGGCCACGCGCCCGCAGATCCTGCTGTGCGATGAGGCCACCAGCGCGCTCGATCCGCAGACCACGGCCTCGGTGCTGTCGCTGCTGTCGAAGATCAACCGCGAGCTGGGCCTGACCATCGTGCTGATCACCCACGAGATGGATGTGATCCGCCGTGTCTGCGACCGTGTGGCCGTGCTCGACGCCGGGCAGATGGTCGAGACCGGGCCGGTCACCCGGGTGTTCCTGCATCCGCAGCATGCGACCACGCGCCGTTTCGTCAGCGAATCGGAGCATGTCGACGAAGGTGCGCTGCACCGTGATTTCGACGTCGTGGGCGGGCGCATTGTGCGCCTGACCTTCCTCGGCGGCGACACCTACGAGCCCTTGCTCGGCAGCGTCGCGCGGCAGACCGGCGTCGACTACAACATCCTGTCCGGCCGTATCGACCGGATCAAGGACACCCCGTATGGCCAGCTGGTGGTCGCCCTGGTGGGCGGCGACCAGTCCGCCGCGCAGGCCGCGTTCGTGGCTGCCGGCGTGCACGTTGAGGAACTGCGTCGATGATCATCGCTACCGCCGGCGGCTTCTTCCGCCACCTGGATGCGGGCAAGTGGGCCGACATCGGCCAGGCCACCATCGACACCCTGCTGATGCTGCTCGGTTCGCTGCCGCTGACCCTGGCCATTGGCCTGCCGCTGGGCGTGCTGCTGTACCTGTTCGGCGCACCGCAGATGAAGCGCCGGCCGTTCGCCTATGGCGTGCTGGCGCTGGTGGTGAACCTGCTGCGTTCGGTGCCCTTCATCATCCTGATGATCGTGCTGATCCCGGTCACCCTGTTGCTGATGGGAACCTCGCTGGGCGTGCGCGGTGCGATCGTGCCACTGGTCATCGGTGCCGCACCGTTCTATGCGCGCCTGGTCGAGACCGCGTTGCGCGAGGTTGACCGCGGCGTGATCGAAGCCACCCAGGCAATGGGCGCCACCACCTGGCAGCTGGTCACCCGCGTGCTGTTGCCGGAAGCGCGTCCGGGCCTGATTGCCGGTGCGACGGTCACCACCGTGGCGCTGATCGGCTTCACCGCGATGGGCGGTGCGATCGGTTCCGGTGGTCTGGGCGATCTGGCCTTCCGCGATGGCTACCAGCGTTCGCATACCGACGTGGCCCTGGTCACCGTGGTGTTGCTGCTGGTGCTGGTGCAGCTGCTGCAGATGCTCGGCGACCGCCTGGTCGCGCATTACAGCCGCAGATAACAGAATGCCGGGCGGCGCCCGGCATCTCGTTGGGGTAGTGCCGGCCGCTGGCCGGCAATGCCACGCATGATCAACGCACGTTCGGCACTTCGTAACCCAGCTTGCCCACCTGCTCGGGGTGCTGCGGCACGCGCTTGAGCTTGTCGGTGTTCACGCCGTACTCGTCGCGCAGGCGTTCGGCCAGCTCCTTGTACAGCGCCTTGTCCATGTCCGGGGTGCGCGAGAAGATCCAGGCCATCTCACGGCCCGGGTAGCCGATCAGCGCCCAGGAATAATCCGGCGCGACTTCCAGCACCCGCGAATGGGTCGGCACGACGCGGTAGAACCAGGTGCGCCAGCCGTGGTTGCCGCTGTCCGGATCGACGCTGGCGCGGGCGCGCACTTCCTGCAGCGGTTCGCCGAAGCCATCGCGGTAGCGGTAGGTGATGCCGACCTTGTGGCTGTCGCGCAGTTCGTATTCGTTGACGCTGGCCACGTGGCCACGTTCGATGAAGTTGGGCACGCGGCCGATCACATACCAGGTGCCCATGAACCGCTTGAGGTCGATCGGCGCATCCAGGGCAGCCGCACCCGGGGTGCTGGTACGGGGCGACGGCGGCTCACTGGCGGCCATGGCGGGTGCCGCCAGGGACAGGGCCAGCAACACGGCGCAGAACGGGCGGATCGAAGTCATGCGGGAGCGGGCTCGGATGGGCTTTGCCCGAGCATGGTCGACTGTGCGTGCGGGATCCGTCAATGGTGTCGCAACCTGTGAGAAGGGACATGCCCAAGCTGTGTTGCATTGTCTACCGGAGAAGGCCCATGACCGCACGTTCCGCTCGTCGCCCTGCAACTGAACGCGTCAGCCAGCGCGTCGACCCACGCCTGCTGCGCAGCGTGCAGCAGGTGACCCTGGCCGGCGTGGCCCTGGTACTGGTGTGGCCGGCCGCGCGTGGCAGCAGCGACTGGCTCGGCTGGCTGCCGATGTGGCTGGTGGGCATGCCGCTGGTGGCGTGGTGGGCGCTGTTGCGCTTTCCATTGCCGCGCACGGGGTGGCTGCGGCTGGCGCGGCGTACCGGTGGACAGGCGCGGCGCCCTGGCCGTGGCGCGGCCCGTGGCCGCCGTGGCTCGACGGCCACGGCCTGACCTTCGACACAGGGGATGCGGCGACGTTCCGTGCTAGCGTTCCACGGCTTATGACTGCCTGGAGCTGCAATGTCACGACTCGCTTCCGCCTGCCTGCTGGCCGGCATGATGACCGCTGCCTCGGTGGGAACCGCCGTGGCCGCTGAAGACACCGATCGCTACGCCTGGCTGGAGGACGTCACCGGCGACAAGCCGCTGTCCTGGGTCAAGGAGCAGAACGCCAAGTCCGAGGCGCGCCTGGCGCAGACCCCGGCCTTCAAGCAGATGGAGACCAGCATCCGCGAGGTGCTCGACTCCGACGCCAAGATTCCCGGCGTGCAGAAGATCGGCGACTACTACTACAACTTCTGGAAGGACCAGCAGCACGAGCGCGGCCTGTGGCGCCGCACCACGCTGGCCGAGTACCGCAAGGCCTCGCCGCAGTGGGAAACCGTGCTCGACCTGGACGCGCTGAACAAGGCTGAGGGTGAGAACTGGGTCTGGCACGGTGCCGACTGCCTGCGCCCGGACTACAGCCGCTGCCTGATCGCGCTGTCGCGCGGTGGTGCCGATGCCGACGTCACCCGCGAGTTCGATCTGGCCAACAAGACCTGGATCAAGGATGGCTTCTTCCGTCCGGAGTCGAAGGGTGGCCTGAACTGGATCGATCGCGACACGGTGTTCGTCTATACCGACTTCGGTGCCGGCTCGATGACCACCTCCGGCTACCCGCGCGTGGCCAAGCTGTGGAAGCGCGGCACGCCGATGGCCTCGGCCAGCGTGGTCTATGAAGGCAAGCCGGAAGACATGTACATCGCGGCGATGCACGATGACACCCCGGGCTTCGAGCGCAACCTGGTCAGCCGTACCCTGGCCTTCTACAACAACGAGCTCTACCTGCGCGGCGACGATGGCACGCTGACCAAGATCGACGCGCCGAACTCGGCCGAGAAGGGCCTGCACAAGCAGTGGCTGACCCTGGAACTGCGTGATCCGTGGACCGTCGGCGGCAAGACCTATGCCTCCGGTTCGCTGCTGGCGACCCAGCTGGACGACTTCCTGGCCGGCAAGCGCGAGTTCGAGGTGCTGTTCACCCCGACCGCGACCACCTCGCTGGCCAGCGCCACCTGGACCAGGAGCCACCTGGTGCTGAACGTGCTGGATGACGTCAAGAACCGCCTGTCGGTGCTGACCCCGGGCGCAGATGGCTGGAAGACCAGCCGCTTCGTCGGCGCGCCGGCCTTCGGCACGCTGGGCGTGGCCGCGGTGGACAGCAATGACAGCGACGCGGTGTGGCTGACCGCCACCGACTACCTGACCCCGACCACGCTGGCCCTGGCCGAGATCGGCCAGGCGCCGGAAACGCTGAAGACCATGCCGGCCTTCTTCGACGCCAAGGGCAAGGTGATCGAGCAGCACTTCGCCACCAGCAAGGACGGCACCCGCGTGCCCTACTTCGTGGTGCACGACAAGGCGATGAAGCTCGACGGTTCCAACCCGACCCTGCTGTACGGCTACGGTGGCTTCGAGATCTCGCTGACCCCGAGCTATTCCGGTGGCATGGGCCGGGCCTGGCTGGACAAGGGCGGCGTGTACGTGGTCGCCAACATCCGTGGCGGTGGCGAGTATGGCCCGCGCTGGCACCAGGCGGCGCTGAAGCAGAACCGCCACAAGGCCTATGAAGACATGGCCGCGGTGGCACGCGATCTGGTCAAGCGCAAGATCACCACCGCCAAGCACCTGGGCGTGCAGGGCGGCAGCAACGGTGGCCTGCTGACCGGCAACATGCTCACCCAGTACCCGGAACTGTTCGGTGCGGTGGTGGTGCAGGTGCCGCTGCTGGACATGAAGCGCTACAGCCACCTGCTGGCTGGCGCCTCGTGGATGGCCGAGTACGGCAACCCGGACACCAGCGACTGGAACTTCATCAAGACCTTCTCGCCGTACCACCTGTTCGATGCGAAGAAGAACTATCCGCCGGTGCTGTTCACCACCTCCACCCGCGATGACCGCGTGCACCCGGGCCACGCCCGCAAGATGGCGGCGAAGATGATCGACGCCGGCAAGGACGTGACCTACTACGAGAACATCGAAGGCGGTCACGGCGGTGCAGCCAACAACGCGCAGGCCGCACACATGTCGGCACTGGCCTACAGCTTCCTGTGGGAACGCCTCGGCGGCAAATAAGCAGAACGGAAAACGCCGCCCCAGGGCGGCGTTTTTCTTTGGGTTCCACGTATCCATGCATGGCGTGGATCTACCCGTAGAGCCACGCCATGCGTGGATGCCGTTCGCGCCGGCCGGTCAGGCGCCCCAGCGCTTCAACCCACGCGCAATCCGCGCTACCGCCTCCTGCAACCGCGGCACTTCCTGCGTATACGCCAACCGCACGTGCTGGTTCGCACGATGGAAGCCGAAATCCAGGCCCGGGGTGAACGCTACGTGCTCGGTTTCCAGGAAGTGCGCACAGAACGCCTGCGCGTCGTCGGTGAAGGCGCTGACATCGGCGTAAAGATAGAACGCACCCTGCGGTTCCACCTCGATGCGGAATCCCAGCTCGCGCAACGCGGGCAGCAGGAAATCGCGGCGCTGCCGGAACGCTTCGCGGCGCTGCTCGAAGATCGCCATCGCTTCTTCGCTGAAACATGCCAGCGCGGCATGCTGGGCGATGCTCGACGCGCTGATGTACAGGTTCTGCGCCAGTTTCTCCAGGTCGGGCACGGCCGCCGGCGGTGCCACCAGCCAACCCAGCCTCCAGCCGGTCATGCCGAAGTACTTGGAGAAGCTGTTCAGCACGAACGCGCTGTCATCCACCTGCAGCACGCTGGGCGCATCCAGGCCATAGGTCAGGCCGTGATAGATCTCGTCCACCACCAGGTGGCCGCCGCGCGCGTGCAGCGTCTTCGACAAGGCCGCCAGTTCGTCGGCCGACAGCACGGTGCCGGTGGGATTGGCCGGTGATGCCACCAGCGCGCCGACGCTGTCGGCATTCCAGTGCTGTTGCACCAGTGACGGGGTGAGTTGATAGGCCGTCTCCGGCCCGACCGGCACCAGCTGCGCGCCGCCTTCGACCAGTCGCAGGAAGTGGCGGTTGCAGGGGTAGCCGGGGTCAGCCAGCAGCCAGTGGCGGCCTGGATCGACCAGCAGGCTGCTGGCCAGCAGCAGCGCGCCGGAGCCGCCGGGGGTCACCAGGATGCGTTCGGGGTCGATGTCCAGCCCGTAGTGGCTGCGATAGAAGCCGCTGATGGCCTGGCGCAGGGCCGGCAGCCCGCGTGCGGCGGTGTAGCGGGTATGGCCGGCGGCCAGTGCGGTCTGGCCGGCGCGCACGATGGGATCGGCGGTGGTGAAGTCCGGTTCACCGATTTCCAGGTGGATCACATCGTGGCCGGCCTGTTCCAGCGCCTGTGCGCGGGCCAGCAGCGACATCACGTGGAACGGGGCGATTTCATGGCTGCGCCGGCTGTAGCCCGGCGTGTGGGGCAGGGTACTCATGCGTCCATGGTACGCCGCAGGCCGCACGCCGGGGTCGGATCCCTTTTGCCCGCAAAAGGGCTCCGACCCCGGCGGCAGCCGCACCATGACGATCCGCAGGGTTGCCGCATCGCCGCGATTGGGGTCAGATCCCTTTTCGGGAAAAGGGATCTGACCCCGTCGAAGACCATTGCATTGATGCGCCTGGAGCCTTATTTCATGAAATCCACCCTCTGCCTGTTGCTTGCGAGCCTGATGACCACGACCGCTACCGCCGCCACGCCGCCCGTTCCGCCGGATGCCGCCAAGCACCCGCATGTGGTCAAGGCGCCGTTCGGTGCGACCCGTAACGACGACTACTACTGGCTGCGCGACGACAAGCGCGAGAACACGGACATGCTGGCCTACCTGCAGGCCGAGAATGCCTACGCCGACCAGCTGCTGGCGCCGCTCAAGCCGCTGGAGGACGCGCTGTACAAGGAGATCGTCGGCCGCATCAAGCAGGACGATTCCAGCGTGCCGGCACGTGAGCGTGGCTACTGGTACTACAGCCGCTACGAGACCGGCCAGGACTACCCGATCCATGCGCGCCGCAAGGGCAGCATGGACGCGGCCGAAGAGATCCTGCTGGACGTCAACGCGATGGCCGCCGGCAAGGGCTATTTCAGCGTCGGCTCGATGGAAGTGAGCCAGGACAACCAGCTGCTGGCCTGGGCCGATGATGACGTCGGCCGCCGCCAGTACACGATCCGCTTCAAGGACCTGCGCAGCGGCCAGGTGCTGCCCGATGTGATCACCGGCAGTTCCGGCGACCTGGTCTGGGCCGACGACAACCGCACCGTGCTGTACGTGGAAAACGACCCGGAAACGCTGCTGACCGTGCGGGTGAAGAAGCACGTGCTGGGCACCCCGGCCAGCGCTGACACCGTCGTCTACGAAGAGAAGGACGACAGCTTCTACATGGGCATCGGCCGCACCCGCGACGATCGCTTCATCACCATCGGCGTGCACAGCACGGTGTCTTCGGAAGAGCGCTATGCGCCGGCCAGCGACCCGACCACGTTCACCGTGCTGGCGCCGCGCCAGCGCGATGTAGAGTACGACGCCGACCACTACGATGGCCGCTGGGTGATCCGTACCAACGACGGTGCGAAGAACTTCAAGCTGGTCACCGCACCGACCGACGCGACCTCGCGCGCGCAATGGAAGGACTGGATCGCGCACGACAATGCAGTGTTCATCGAAGGCTTCGAGCTGTTCGACAGCTACACCGCCATCGCCGAACGTTCCGAAGGCCTGGAGCGCGTGCGCCTGCTGTTCAAGGACGGCCGCAGCGACTACGTGAAGGCCGATGAGCCGGCCTACTCGATGGGCCTGGGCGACAACACCGAGGCCGATACGCCGTGGCTGCGCTACGTCTATACCTCGATGACCACCCCGACCACGGTGTTCGAACTGAATACCGCCACCGGTGAGCGTCGCCAGTTGAAGGTGCAGCCGGTGATCGGCTACGACGCCAGCAAGTACGAAACCGACCGCGTCTGGATCACCGCGCGCGATGGCGTGAAGGTGCCGGTCTCGCTGGTCTACCGCAAGGGCTACCAGAAGGATGGCAAGGGCGCGCTGTTCCAGTACGCCTACGGCAGCTACGGCATGTCGATGGACCCGTACTTCAACCAGACCGCGGTGAGTCTGCTCGACCGCGGCGTGGTGTATGCCATCGCGCATATCCGCGGCGGCCAGGAAATGGGCCGTGACTGGTACGAGAACGGCAAGCTGCTGCACAAGCAGAACACCTTCAACGACTTCATCGACGTCACCCGTGGGCTGGTGGCGCAGGGTTGGGCGGCGAAGGACCGCGTTGCCGCTTCCGGCGGCAGCGCCGGCGGCCTGCTGATGGGCGCGGTGGCCAACCAGGCGCCGCAGGATTACCGGGTGATGGTGGCGCAGGTGCCGTTCGTCGACGTGGTCACCACCATGCTCGACCCGACCATTCCGCTGACCACCAACGAGTACGACGAGTGGGGCAACCCGGAACAGAAGCCGTACTACGACTACATGCTGTCCTACTCGCCCTACGACAACGTAAAGAAGCAGGCCTACCCGGCACTGTTCGTGGGTACCGGCCTGTGGGATTCGCAGGTGCAGTACTGGGAGCCGGCCAAGTGGGTGGCCAAGCTGCGTGACGACAACACCGGCCATTACCCGATCCTGTTCCGCACCAACATGGAAGCCGGCCACGGCGGCAAGTCCGGGCGCTTCCAGCGCTACCGCGAGTTGTCCGAGTCGTATGCGTTCGTGCTGCAGCAGCTGGGCATCGCCCAGCCGTGATGGCGACAGGGTGCCGGACACTGCCTGGCACCCTGAACCGGTATCCTTGCGCACATGAGCCCACCTGATCCCGTCACCCGCGATGCCGCCACGCCGCCGCGCGTGGTGCGTTTCCGCTGGGCCTGGTGGCTGCTGGCCTACGTCAGCCTGGGCACCGGCATCGTCGGCATCTTCGTGCCGGGCCTGCCCACCACCGTATTCATCCTGATCTCGGCCTGGGCCGCCTCGCGTGGTTCCGAACGACTGCACAACTGGTTGCTGCAGCATCCGCGCTTCGGCCCGGCCATCGCCAACTGGCAGGCGCATGGCGCGGTCAGCCGCTACGGCAAGTGGATGGCCACGATCACCATGGCCGTGTGTGCCGGCATCATGCTGTGGTGCGTGCCGATTGCCTGGGTGAAGTGGTTCTCCATCAGCAGCATGACGGTGGTGGCGATCTGGTTGTGGACCCGGCCGTTGCCGCCGCCGGAAGGCTGAACATGGCCTGCCGTGGGCGGCCCGTGGCGGGTGGTCAGGGGGGTAGAGTCGACTGTTGGTCGACTGCTCCTGCAGCGGCCGTGAAAATCCCGCGCTGCGCGCGATAGTCGACTGACAGTCGACTCTACCAACCGCTCAGCCACCAATGGCTATACTCGGGGCATGAAGATCCCCCATCGAAATGTCCTCCTGATTCCGCTGGCAGCGGCCTCGCTGCTGTTCCTTGCCGCCTGCGGCAACAAGGGCCCGCTGGTACTGCCGCAGAAGCCGGTGCCGGTGGAAGAGGCCGTTGAACCGGCGGCCGAGCCCGCCACCGAGGCGACCCCGGCGCAGACCGAAGGCACCGGCACCCCGGCTACGACTGCAGAGCCGGCACCGCAACCGACGCCGACGCCGGCGAAGAAGGCGGGCGGCGGGAATGAGTAAGAGCGGTTCCACGGCGCTGCGCTTCAGCAAGATGCACGGCGCCGGCAACGATTTCGTGGTGATCGACCTGCGCGACGGCACCCCGCCGCCGACGCCGGAACTGGCCGCGCGCCTGGCCGACCGCCATACCGGCGTGGGCTGCGACCAGATCCTGACCATTGAAGCGCCGCGCGCAGAGGGCTCGGTCGCCTCCTATCGCATCTGGAATGCCGATGGCTCCAATTCCGAACAGTGCGGCAACGGCGCGCGCTGCATCGCCGCCTGGCTGGTGCGCGAAGGCAGTGCACAGG
Source organism: Stenotrophomonas sp. Nf1 (assembly GCF_003028475.1). Taxonomy (NCBI): domain Bacteria; kingdom Pseudomonadati; phylum Pseudomonadota; class Gammaproteobacteria; order Lysobacterales; family Lysobacteraceae; genus Stenotrophomonas; species Stenotrophomonas sp. Nf1. Next base: position 160,261 of record NZ_PYTV01000006.1, read on the forward strand.
GCGATGCCTTCGTTATCGACAGCCCGCTGGCCAGCCATGAAGTGAAGGTGCTGGGCGGGGGGCAGTTCGCGGTGACCATGGGCGTGCCCGCGTTCGAGCCGGCCAATGTGCCGTTGATGGGCTTTGCTCATGCGCGCGAGGAATACCTGCTGCCGTTGCAGGGCGAGAGCGTGCGCTTCGCCGCGGTGTCGATGGGCAACCCGCATGCGGTGATCGAGGTGGGCCTGATCGACGCTGCACCGGTCGAGCGCGTCGGAGCGCTGCTGCAGCAGCATGCGTCGTTCCCGCGCTCGGTGAATGTGGGCTTCGCCCAGGTGATGGGCCCGGAACATGCGCGCCTGCGCGTGTTCGAGCGCGGTGTCGGCGAAACCCTGGCCTGCGGCAGTGGCGCCTGCGCCGCTGCGGTGACCCTGATGCAGCGCGGCCGTTTGCAGCGCGATGCACGCATCAGCCTGCCCGGTGGCGACCTGCGCATCCAGTGGCCGGGCGATGGCCTGCCGGTGGTGATGGCCGGCCCGACCGCATTCGTCTTCGAAGGGGAGTGGATCGCATGACCGAAACCGTCGACAAGCTCGGTGCCCACGAAGTCGCTGCCTGGTTGCGGCGTCATCCGGGGTTCCTCAAGCAGTTCCCGGACCTGGCATTGACCCTGGTGGTGCCACGCGATGACGGCCCGACCGCGTCGCTGGCCAGCTACCAGCTGGAAGTGCTGCGCGAGAAGAACCGCGAGCTGGCACGACGGTTGGCCGACCTGGGCGCGACCGCCCAGGTCAACGAACGGCTGGCGGTGCGCACGCATCAGCTGACCCTGGCGTTGATGAAGCAGGACAATGCCGCCGACACCCTGCGCGCGATGGCGGCTTCATTGCAGGAAGACTTCGCCGGCGACCTGGTGCGGTTGGTGGTACACGCGCCGGTGGCCGGGCTGGAACAGGCCGACTGGCTGCAGGTGATTGCCGCCGATGATCCGCAGCTGACGCCGTTCCGCGATTGCCTGAAGGACGGCGAGCCGATCTGCGGCCGCCTGCAGGCGGAAAAGAACACGGTGCTGTACGGCGTGCGCAGCGAGGAAGTGCAGACCACCGCACTGCTGCCGCTGCCTGGCGTCGGACTGATCGCGGTCGGCAGCCATGACCCGAACCGCTTCTATCCGGGCATGGGCACCTTGTTCCTGCGCATGATGGGCGACGCCCTGGCCACTGGCCTGAAGCGCTTCGCGGGCTGAGCAGGACCCGACGGCGATGAGCGCGGTACAGGCCTTCCTGCAGCACCTGCAGGTGGAACGGCGGATGTCGGCACATACGCTCGACGCCTACCGCCGCGACCTGGAGGCACTGTCGGTGTGGGCCGAGCCACGTGGCGTGGCGGTGGAGGCGCTGGATGCCGACGCGTTGCGCCAGTTCGTGGCCGATGAGCACCGGCGCGGTCTGTCGGCCAAGAGCCTGCAACGCCGCTTGTCGGCCTGCCGCAGCTTCTACGCGTGGCTGCTGAAGCATGGCCACATCGAAGTGAGTCCGGCCGCGACGCTGAAGGCGCCGCGCGCACCGCGCCGTTTGCCGCAGGTGCTCGATGCCGACGAAGCCGTGCAGCTGGTCGAGCTGGAACCGGAAGGTGAACTCGGCCGCCGTGACCGCGCGCTGCTGGAACTGTTCTATTCCTCGGGCCTGCGCCTGAGCGAAGTCTGCGCGCTGACCTGGCGCGACCTGGATTTCGCCAGCGGCCTGGTCAACGTGATGGGCAAGGGCAACCGGCAGCGCCGGGTGCCGTTCGGGCGGCCGGCGCGCGAGGCGCTGCAGGCGTGGCGTGCGGAAAGTGGCGGTGGCCCGGCCTCGCCGGTGTTCCCCGGGCGCAACGGGCCGATCAGCCAGCGCGCGGTGCAGATCCGCATCCGCCAGCTGGCGCAGCGCCAGGGCCTGTTCAAGCACGTGCACCCGCACATGCTGCGGCACAGTTTTGCCAGCCATATCCTGGAATCGTCCGGTGACCTGCGTGGCGTGCAGGAGCTGCTCGGCCACGCCGACATCGCCACCACCCAGATCTACACCCATCTCGATTTCCAGCACCTGGCCAAGGTCTACGACGCCGCGCACCCGCGCGCCAAGCGCCGCAAAAGCAACGAGGGCAGCGGAGAAAGCTGAACGTTGCCCCTGCGGCAGCCGGTCGCGGGTGGCTTGAAGGGCGCAGGGCAGTCCCCACCTCTGGTTCTGTCACCCCGGAGGCATCATGGACCCCAGTCAGAACCCCAACGTTTTCCACGCCACCACCATCGTCTGCGTCCGTCGCGGCGAGCACGTGGCCATTGCCGGCGACGGCCAGGTCACGCTGGGCCACACCGTGATGAAGGGCAATGCGCGCAAGGTGCGCCGCCTTGGCCGTGACGGCCAGGTGCTGGCTGGCTTTGCCGGCGCCGCCGCCGATGCCTTCACCCTGTTCGAGCTGTTCGAGGCCAAGCTGGAAAAGCACGGCCAGCTGCAGCGTGCCGCGGTCGAACTGGCCAAGGATTGGCGCACCGAGCGCCGCCTGGGCAAGCTCGAAGCCCTGTTGGCAGTGGCCGACAAGGAAACCTCGCTGATCATCAGCGGCACCGGCGATGTGATCGAACCGGAGGACGGCATCATCGCCATCGGTTCCGGTGGTTCGTATGCCCTGTCGGCCGCCCGCGCGCTGATGGCGCATACCGAACTGGATGCACGCACCATTGCCAGCGAAGCGATCGGCATTGCTGGGGACATCTGCATCTACACCAACCGCAACGTGGTGGTCGAAGAGCTCTGAGGGTGGTGCCGGCCGCTGGCCGGCAACCTCGTGAGCCCCCGCACCCGTGCCTGGTTGCCGGCCAGCGGCCGGCACTACCGACAACGCATCCGTGAGCACATCCATGTCGAAGATCGAAGTTTCCTCCGCCACCATGACCCCGCGCGAGATCGTGCAGGAACTGGACCGGCACATCGTCGGCCAGCACGACGCCAAGCGCGCGGTGGCCATCGCCCTGCGCAACCGCTGGCGCCGCATGCAGCTGCCGGCCGAACTGCGCAACGAAGTGATGCCGAAGAACATCCTGATGATCGGTCCGACCGGCGTCGGCAAGACCGAGATCGCGCGCCGCCTGGCCACGCTGGCCAACGCGCCGTTCGTGAAGGTCGAAGCGACCCGCTTCACCGAAGTGGGCTATGTCGGCAAGGACGTCGAGCAGATCATCCGTGATCTGGCCGATACCGCGGTCAAGCTGTACCGCGAGCAGGCCAAGGTGCGCGTGCGTACCCAGGCCGAAGAACGCGCCGAAGACCGCATCCTCGATGCGCTGTTGCCGCGTCGTAGTGGTGGCATCGGTTTCGATCCGGAAGTGGCGCGCAGCGAGCCGTCGGCGCAGGACAACGAGACCCGCATCAAGTTCCGCAAGATGCTGCGCAACGGCGAGCTGGACGAGCGCGAGATCGAGCTCGACCTGGCCGCGAACGTGAGCATGGACATCATGACCCCGCCGGGCATGGAGGAAATGGGCCAGCAGCTGAAGTCGATGTTCGCCAACCTCGGTGGCGGTGCCAAGGCGCACAAGCGCACGCTGACCATCAAGGCCGCACGCCCGCTGCTGGTGGAAGAAGAGGCCGGCAAGCTGGTCAACGAGGACGACATCCGCACTGCGGCGATCGAAGCCTGCGAGCAGCACGGCATCGTGTTCATCGATGAGATCGACAAGGTGGCCAAGCGCGGCGATAACGTGGGCGGCGGCGATGTCTCGCGCGAAGGCGTGCAGCGCGACCTGCTGCCGCTGGTGGAAGGTTCCAACGTGTCGACCAAGTACGGCACGATCAAGACCGACCACATCCTGTTCATCGCCTCCGGTGCGTTCCACCTGGCCAAGCCCAGCGACCTGATTCCGGAACTGCAGGGTCGTTTCCCGATCCGGGTGGAGCTGGGCGCGTTGAGCAAGGGCGACTTCGTGCGCATCCTGACCGAACCGAAGGCCGCGCTGACCAAGCAGTACGAAGCGCTGCTGGCCACCGAAGGCGTCAAGGTCAGCTTCACCGCCGATGCCATCGAGCGCCTGGCCGAGATCGCCTTCCAGGTGAACGAGCGCCAGGAAAACATCGGCGCGCGCCGCCTGCACACCGTGCTGGAGCGCCTGCTGGATTCGCTCAGCTACGAGGCGCCGGACCGCGATGGTGAAACCCTGGCGATCGACAGCGCCTACGTCGATGCGCACCTGGGTGAGCTGGTGCAGGACCCGGACCTGAGCCGCTACATCCTGTAATGCAGAAGGCCGCCGAAAGGCGGCCTTTTTGTTTGAGGGGTCGGATCCCTCGCCCTGGCGAGGGCTCTGCCCCCTGTGCCCTCACGCTTCCGGCAGTGGCTCGGGCACCGTGCCCGGCACGAACACGCCGTCCTTCACGTAGGCGGCCAGGGTCATGTCCAGCGCGAGCATGCCGTCGCGCTTGAGGTCCATCAGGTCCGGCTCGACCATCGCGCCGTGCAGCACGCCGAGGATCGTCGCGTGCAGCATGCGCGCAGCGATCTTCGGGTCGGCACCGTCGCGCAGCTGGCCCAGATCACCCGCACGGCGCAGGGCGCGCTCCATCCGTTCCAGCGCATCGCGGAAGCCGGCCTGCTGCAGTTCGGTCAGCACCTTGGTATCGGCCGAGGCATCGCTGCGCAGCATGATCTCCATGGTCTTGCGCAGGCGCTCATCTTCGGACAGCTCGATGAACGAGTGGATCATCACCGCGCGCAGGTCATGCACCGGGGTGTCGCGCTGGTCGCTGGAGGTGCGCTCCAGTTCCTGCATGAAGGGCAGGTGCACGCGCTCGACGATCGCGGCCAGCACCTCGCCCTTGTTCTTGAAGTGCCAGTAGACCGCGCCACGGGTATAGCCGGCGCGGGCACCGATCATCTCCAGCGTGGTACGGGCCACGCCGTGTTCATGGAAGCAGGCTTCGGCGGCGTCAAGGATGCCTTCCCGGGTTGCCTGGGTGTCCTCTTTGGTCTTGCGGGCCATGGGTGGGTACGAGTGCGGGTGAAACGTGGCTGAATTGTACCGGTTTACAAACAAACACGCATGTATGTATATTTCCGTCCCATCATTCCCGCCGTGTGCGTGGCAGGCCGTTGCCGGCTGCTGCTCCCCGCCGGTGAGCGTTGCCTGCTGGCGCTTTCGGCCTGTATCAGCGCGTTTTGAGATTCCTTCCCCTGAGAGCCTTTCCGTCATGTTGCTGAGCCGAATCCGACCCATCGCGCTGTCGCTGGCCATCGCCGCGGCCGTGGCTGCCTGCGGCGGCCAACCCCAGGCCCCCGAGCAGGGCCCGGGCGACGTCACCGTGGTCACGCTGAAGTCCGAGACCGTGGGCCTGACCCGCGAACTGCCGGGCCGTACCAACGCCTTCCTGGTCGCCGAAGTGCGCCCGCAGGTCAACGGCATCGTCGCCAAGCGCCTGTTCACCGAAGGCGGCATGGTCAAGGCCGGCGAGCCGCTGTACCAGATCGAGGACGCCAGCTACCGTGCCCAGGCCAACAGCGCCCGTGCCCAGCTGGCCCGCGCCGAAGCCACCGCCAACGCCGCCCGCCTGAGCGCCAAGCGCATCACCGAGCTGGCCAAGGTCGATGCGGTCAGCCAGCAGGATCTGGAAAACGCCGTGGCTGCGCAGAAGCAGGCCGAGGCCGACGTCGGCGCCGCCAAGGCCTCGCTGGATGCGGCCAACGTCACCCTTGGCTATGCCCGCATCACCGCCCCGATCAGCGGCCGCATCGGCAAGTCCAGCGTCACCCAGGGTGCGCTGGTCAGCGCCGGCCAGGCCACGGCACTGGCCACCGTGCAGCAGCTGGACCCGATCTATGTCGACCTGACCCAGTCCTCGGCCGAGCTGCTGCAGCTGCGCCGTGAACTGGCCGCCGGTCGCCTGCAGGACAACCAGACGCTGCCGGTCAGCATCCTGATGGAAGACGGCAGCACCTTCGAGCACAAGGGCTCGCTGGAGTTCTCCGAAGTCAGCGTCGATCCGGCCACCGGCAGCTTCGCGCTGCGCGTGAAGGTGGACAATCCGGACGGCCTGCTGATGCCGGGCATGTACGTGCGTGCAGTAATCGGCGGCGGCGTGCGCAGCGATGCGGTGCTGGTACCGATGCAGGGCATCGCGCGCGATCCGAAGGGCGACACCACCGCGATGGTGGTCGGCAAGGACAACAAGGTCGAAGTGCGCCCGGTCAAGGTCAGCCGCACGGTCGGCGACAAGTGGCTGGTCGAGGACGGCCTGAAGGCCGGCGACAAGGTCATCGTCGAAGGCCTGCAGAAGATCGGCCCCGGCATGCCGGTCAAGGCCACCGAGAAGGGCGCAGCACCGGCCAAGCCGGCTGCCGCCGCCCAGCCTGCGGCCCCGGCCGGCGACGCGAAGTAAGCGGAGAACCCCATGGCACGCTTTTTCATCGATCGACCCATCTTCGCGTGGGTCATCGCCATCATCATCATGCTCGCCGGCGGCCTGGCCCTGTTCAAGCTGCCGGTCTCGATGTACCCCAACGTCGCACCGCCGGCGGTGGAAATCAGCGCCACCTACCCGGGTGCATCGGCCAAGGTGGTCGAGGACTCGGTGACGCAGATCATCGAGCAGAACATGAAGGGCCTTGATGGCCTGATCTACTTCTCCTCCAACAGCTCGTCCAACGGCCAGGCCACCATCACCCTGACCTTCGAGAGCGGCACCAACCCGGACATCGCCCAGGTGCAGGTGCAGAACAAGCTGCAGCTGGCCATGCCGCTGCTGCCGCAGGAAGTGCAGCGGCAGGGCATCAACGTGGCCAAGTCCAGCTCGGGCTTCCTGAACGTCATCGCGTTCGTGTCCGAGGACGGCAGCATGGACGCCAACGACATCGCCGACTATGTCGGTTCCAATGTCGTTGATCGTCTGAGCCGCGTGCCGGGCGTGGGCAACATCCAGGTGTTCGGTGGCAAGTACGCCATGCGCATCTGGCTGGACCCGAACAAGCTGCACACCTACGGCCTGTCCGTTGCCGAAGTGACCGCCGCGGTGCAGGCGCAGAACGCCCAGGTGGCGATCGGCCAGCTCGGCGGTGCGCCGTCGGTGAAGGGCCAGCAGCTCAATGCCACCATCAACGCGCAGTCGCGCCTGCAGACCCCCGAACAGTTCCGCAACATCATCCTGCGCGGCGCGCAGGACGGTGCCGAGCTGCGCCTGGGCGACGTGGCCCGCGTCGAGCTGGGTGCCGAATCCTACGACTTCGTCACCCGCTACAACGGCCAGCCGGCCAGCGGCCTGGCCGTCACCCTGGCCACCGGCGCCAACGCGCTGGATACCGCCGCCGGCGTGGACGCCGCGCTGGAAGACATGAAGAGCTTCTTCCCGGCCGGGCTGAAGGCGGAGATTCCGTACGACACCACGCCGTTCGTGCGCGTGTCGATCAAGGGCGTGGTGCAGACCTTGATCGAAGCGATCGTGCTGGTGTTCGTGGTGATGTACCTGTTCCTGCAGAACTTCCGCGCCACGCTGATCCCGACCATCGCCGTACCGGTGGTGCTGCTGGGTACCTTCGGCGTGCTGGCCATGCTCGGCTTCTCGGTGAACATGCTGACCATGTTCGCGATGGTGCTGGCCATCGGCCTGCTGGTGGACGATGCCATCGTGGTGGTGGAGAACGTCGAACGCATCATGTCCGAGGAAGGACTGTCGCCGCTGGAGGCCACCCGCAAGTCGATGGGCCAGATCACCGGCGCGCTGGTGGGCATCGGCCTGGTGCTGTCGGCGGTGTTCGTGCCGATGGCCTTCATGAGTGGCTCCACCGGCGTGATCTATCGCCAGTTCTCGGCCACGATCGTCTCGGCGATGGCGTTGTCGGTACTGGTGGCGATCGTGTTGACCCCGGCGCTGTGCGCGACCATGCTCAAGCCGCTGAAGAAGGGCGAGCACCATGTCGCCCACCGTGGCCTGGCCGGCCGCTTCTTCAATGGCTTCAACCGCGGCTTCGACCGCACCAGCGAAAGCTACCAGCGCGGCGTGCGCGGCATCATCCATCGCCCGTGGCGGTTCATGGGCATCGTGGCGGCACTGTTCGTGCTGATGGGTGTGTTGTTCGTGCGCCTGCCCAGCTCGTTCCTGCCCAACGAAGACCAGGGCGTGCTGATGGCGCTGGTGCAGGCGCCGGTCGGTGCCACCCAGGAACGTACGCTGGAGTCGATCCAGGCACTGGAAAACCACTTCCTGCAGAACGAAAAGGATGCGGTGGATTCGGTGTTCTCGGTGCAGGGCTTCAGCTTCGCCGGCATGGGCCAGAACGCGGGCATGGCCTTCGTCAAGCTGAAGGACTGGAGCGAGCGTGACGCCGACAACGGCGTGATGCCGATCACCGGTCGCGCGATGGCGGCACTTGGCCAGATCAAGGATGCCTTCATCTTCGCCTTCCCGCCGCCGGCCATTCCGGAGCTGGGTACCGCTTCGGGTTACACCTTCTTCCTGAAGGACAACAGCGGCCAGGGCCACGAGGCGCTGGTGGCTGCGCGCAACCAACTGCTCGGCCTCGCCGCCGGCAGCAAGAAGCTGGCCAACGTGCGCCCGAACGGCCAGGAAGACACGCCGCAGTTCCGTATCGATATCGATGCGGCCAAGGCGACCTCGCTGGGGCTGTCGATCGACCAGATCAACGGCACCCTGGCCGCCGCGTGGGGCAGCTCGTACATCGATGACTTCGTCGATCGCGGCCGCGTCAAGCGCGTGTTCGTGCAGGCCGACCAGCCGTTCCGCATGGTGCCGGAGGACTTCGATCTCTGGTCGGTGAAGAACGACAAGGGCGAGATGGTGCCTTTCAGTGCGTTCGCCAGCAAGCGCTGGGACTACGGTTCGCCGCGCCTGGAACGCTACAACGGTGTGTCGGCAATGGAAATCCAGGGCGAACCGGCCCCGGGTGTCGCCTCCGGTGATGCCATGGCCGAGATCGAACAGCTGGCCAAGCAGCTGCCGGCAGGCTTCGGCATCGAGTGGACGGCGATGTCCTACCAGGAACGCCAGGCCGGCTCGCAGACGCCGCTGCTGTACACGCTGTCGCTGATGATCGTGTTCCTGTGCCTGGCCGCGATGTATGAGAGCTGGAGCGTGCCGACCGCGGTGCTGCTGGCGGCCCCGCTGGGTATTCTCGGCGCGGTGCTGGCCAACACCTTCAAGGGCCTGGAACGCGACATCTACTTCCAGGTGGCGATGTTGACCACGGTGGGCCTGACCAGCAAGAACGCGATCCTGATCGTCGAGTTCGCCAAGGAAAACCTGGAGAAGGGCGCCGGCCTGATCGAGTCGATCATGCACGCCGTGCGCGACCGTTTGCGCCCGATCGTGATGACCTCGCTGGCGTTCGGCATGGGCGTGGTTCCGCTGGCGATCTCCACCGGTGCCGGCTCCGGCGCCAAGCAGGCGATCGGTACCGGCGTGCTTGGCGGCATGATCGTCGGCACCGTGCTCGGCGTGTTCTTTGTGCCGCTGTTCTTCGTGGTGGTGCAACGCGTGTTCAAGCGCAAATCCACGACGTAATCGAAACGGTTGCGCCGGCCCCAGGCTGGCGTTATCGAAACGGTAGTGCCGGCCGCTGGCCGGCATCACCTCCTGCCTTCCGGCAGTACCGATGGAAGTCATTCCCATGAAAAGTGCATCCCTGTTCCTTTCCATCACCGCCGCGCTTGCGCTGGCCGGCTGCTCCACACTGGTCCCGAAAGACACCGCCGTCGCCCCGGCGATTCCGGCGCAGTGGCCGGCTGAAGCGGCGCAGGGCCAGGTGGCCGATGTCGCCACCGTCGGCTGGCGCGACTTCTTCACCGATGCGCGACTGCAGCAGGTGATCGACCAGTCGCTGCAGAACAATCGCGATCTGCGCGTGGCCGTGCTCAATGTCGAGCGCGCGCGTGGCCAGTACCGCGTGCAGCGCGCCGACCGCGTGCCCGGCGTGGCCGTTACCGGCCAGATGGACCGCCGCGGCACCGACGCCGGTGTCACCGAGCAGTTCAGCGCCGGTGTCGGCGTGGCCGACTTCGAGCTGGACCTGTTCGGTCGCGTGCGCAATCTCAGTGAGGCCGCACTGCAGCAGTATTTCGCCGTGGCCGCCAACCGCCGCAACGCGCAGCTGAGCCTGGTGGCCGAGACCGCCACCGCGTGGCTGACCTACGGGGCCGACGCGCAGCAGCTGAAGATCGCCGAGGCCACGCTGAAGACCTACGAGGACTCGCTGCGCCTGGCCGAAGCCCGCCACGAACGCGGTGGTAGTTCAGCGCTGGAGCTGACCCAGACCCGCACGCTGGTGGAAACCGCGCGCACCGATGCCGCACGCCTGCGCGGCCAGCTGGCCCAGGACCGCAACGCGCTGGCCCTGCTGGCCGGTGGCCAGCTCGATCCGGCGCTGTTGCCGGACAGCATCGAGCCGCAGCTGCTGGCGTTGGCACCGCCGCCAGCCGGACTGCCCAGCGACGTGCTGCTGCAGCGCCCGGACATCATGGCCGCCGAACACCAGCTGCTGGCCGCCAACGCCAACATCGGTGCAGCACGCGCGGCGTTCTTCCCGAGCATCTCGCTGACCGGCAGCATCGGCAGCGGCTCGAACGAACTGTCCAACCTGTTCGACAGTGGCACGCGCGTGTGGAGTTTCCTGCCGAAGATCACGTTGCCGATCTTCCAGGGTGGCAAGCTGCGCGCCAACCTGGCTATCGCCAACGCCGATCGTGATATCGCGCTGGCACAGTATGAGAAGGCGATCCAGATCGGTTTCCGCGAGACCGCCGATGCACTCGCGTTGAACGTCAGCCTGGACGAGCAGGTGGGGGCACAGGCACGTCTGGTCGACGCGGCCGAGCAGGCCAACCGTCTGTCGCAGGCGCGTTACGACGCCGGCCTGGACAGCTTCGTGACCCTGCTCGACGCACGGCGTACCGCCTACAGCGCGCAGCAGACGCAGCTGCAGGCGAAGCTGGCGCAGCAGGCCAACCGCATCACCCTGTACAAGGTGCTGGGCGGCGGCTGGCACGAACGCGGGTAGTGCCGGCCGCTGGCCGGCAACGCGTTGGATCATCGGAGATCGTGCATCTGCCGGCCAGCGGCCGGCACTACCGGTGGGTAGGGTTACACCGCTGTAAAAGGTGCTGGGCGGCGGCTGGCACGAACGCGGGTAGTGCCGGCCGCCGGCCGGCAACGCATTGGATCATCGGAGATCGTGCATCTGCCGGCCAGCGGCCGGCACTACCGGCGGGTAGGTTTACACCGCTTCATCATCGCGCGGTGCGGCGCGGCAGGCGCGCACACGAACCAGTGCGTCGCCGGCTTCGCGCGCCATGCGCTCGTACTCGGCGCGGATCTCCTCCAGCCGCTCCTCGTCCATCTCTTCCAGGTCCAGCAGTTCGTTGTTGGCCTCGGCAGTGGCCCGGATCAACTCGTCCAGCTTGATCTGCATCGCCGCGGTATCGGCGTTCTGCGTGTGCTGGATCAGGAACACCATCAGGAAGGTGATGATGGTGGTGCCGGTATTGATCACCAGCTGCCAGGTGTCGTTGAAGTGGAACAGCGGGCCGGTCACGCCCCACACCACCACGATCGCCACCGCCGCCAGGAAGGTCCATGGCGAACCGGTGGCGCTTGCCGCCTTCTTGGCGATCGTGTTGAACAGGTTCCTTGCTTTCATCGTCGTCGTCCCACCCAAGTGACGAGGATGATCGGCAGTGCCTCGTGCAGAAGCCGTGCAGTCCCGGACGAGACTCAGGCGCGCAGGCGCGGGGCGTCCTGCAGGCGCACGCGGCTGGTCTGATACACATGCTGCCAGCAGCGGTCGACGAACTCGCGTGCCTGGGCTTCGCTCAGCCGCGGCATGATCTGCAGCGCGTACTGGGTCTGGAACATCTCATCGCGCTGGGCATTGCTGGCGCGTGGCTGGGTGATCAGCGAATCGCAGGCGAACTTGATCCACGGCACGTAGGAACCGAACGAGTTGTGCGGCAGCGCGCCGTCGGCATGCTGGCGGCGCCAGTGGTCAAGTTCGGCGTCGACATTGATGACCGGGGGGATGGCGGGGACTTCAGCGTGCATGACGATCCAATCGGTTGAGGTGGATGGGAGTGGGGGGTGATCGCAGTGTGGCGTAGGCACCGGTGCATGCCGCGTCAGCGCGGCGTGCAGCCGGTGTTGCCATCGATCAGCTGGGCCTGCGGCACCGCGCCGAGCTCCTGGGCGATGTCGGCCATCGCGTTGCACAGCCGCACGTGATCGCGCGGGTGATCGCGGGTGACTTCCTCCTGCATGCCCTGGAACGCGCTCCAGAAGGCGGCGCTGCTGCGATACAGGACGAACTGCTGCATCAATCGTTCGCGGATGCCGGCCAGGGCCGGCTCGGGCAGGGGACAGACGGCGTGCGCGCACATGGGCTGGCTCCGCCGGGACAGGGGGCCCCGGTCACCCCACCGTAGGCGTCCCTGGTAGGCGGCATGTTAGCGGTGCGTGTGCAACGCCTGCAGATGACTGTGCGCTGGCGCACATCACCGGGCGAAGACGCTGCCGGCACAAGGCTGTGCCGGCGCTGAAGGGTTCATTAAGCGGATTCAACGGCACACTGCGCGGTGCTCATTCGCCAATGTCTTCGTTCCAGATCTCCGGATGCTGCGCAATGAAACCACCGAGCAGATCGACGCATTCCTGGCTGTCCAGGTCGATCACGTTGACACCATTGCCGCGCAGCCAGTCGATGCCGCCCTGGAAGGTGCGCGATTCGCCCACCACCACGGTGCCGATGTTGAACTGGCGCACCAGGCCCGAGCAGTACCAGCACGGCGCCAGCGTGGTGACCATGATGGTGTCCTGGTAGCGGCGCTGGCGGCCAGCCTTGCGGAAGGCATCGGTCTCGCCGTGCACCGACGGGTCGCCTTCCTGCACGCGGCGGTTGTGGCCGCAGCCGAGCAGGCGGCCGTCGTTGTGGTACAGGGCCGCGCCGATCGGCACGCCGCCTTCGGCCAGGCCCTGGCGGGCTTCGGCGATGGCGGTCTGCAGCAGGGCCTGGTAGTCGGGCGTGGTGATCATGCGGGGCTCCGGTAAGTCGTGGCTGGCCATGATACGGGCAGGGGGTGCCGCTGGCTCCCGGCGGTGCGATAATCGGTCCATGAGCGAATCCCCCTACAAAGCCGGTACCACCCATTTCGGGTTCCGCGACGTCGCCGCCAAGGACAAGCAGAAGCTGGTCGGGCAGGTGTTCACCTCGGTCGCGCGCAACTACGACCTGATGAACGACCTGATGAGCCTGGGCGTGCACCGGGCGTGGAAGCGCTACTACGTGGCCACCGCGCAGGTGAAGCCGGGCGACCGCGTGCTTGATCTGGCCGGCGGCACCGGCGACATCGCCGCGCTGCTGAAGGAACGTGTCGGCGCCGAGGGCTCGGTGGTGCTGGGCGACATCAACGCCGGCATGCTGTCGGTCGGCCGCGACCGCCTGACCAACCGCGGCCTGGTGCTGGGCCTGGACTACGTGCAGTGCAATGCCGAAGCCCTGCCGTTCCCGGACAACAGCTTCGATCTGGTCACCATCGCCTTCGGCCTGCGCAACGTGACCGACAAGGACGCCGGCCTGCGCGAGATGTACCGCGTGCTGAAGGTGGGCGGCCAGGCCCGCGTGCTGGAGTTCTCCGAAGTCACCGCCGACTGGTTCAAGCCGATCTACGACTTCCACTCGTTCAGGATCCTGCCGAAGCTGGGCAAGCTGTTTGCCAACGATGCGGACAGCTACCAGTACCTGGCCGAGAGCATCCGCAAGCACCCGCCGCAGGACGAACTGAAGGCGATGATGGGGCAGGCCGGGTTCGAGCGCTGCCACTACAAGAACCTGACCGGCGGCATCGTCTCGATCCATTCCGGCTACAAGCTGTAATCCCGGTGTTCCGGTAGTGCCGGCCGCTGGCCGGCATCTGCGCGGCCAATTACCGGGTGACGGGGTTGCCGGCCAGCGGCCGGCACTACCGGCGCTGTGCCCGCCATTACCCCGCACCGCGCAACGCCTGCGGGGCCGGACGGAGGTACCATTGGGGTTTGATCCCCGTAACGGTCCCGATTCATGCGTAATCCGCTGATCCTCCTTCCGCTGGCCGTGGCCCTGGCCGCCGGCTGCTCCCAGGAGGCGGCCGCGCCCGCCGCCGCTCCGACTGCCGAAAAGGCCCCTGCCGCCCCCGTGAACGCCGAGAACCGCAGCCACGACGAAAGCTCGTACGCCGAGCCGGACAAGGTCGTCATCAAGGACATCGCGCTGGATCTGAAGCTGGACTTCGACCAGAAGCAGATTGGCGGCACCGCCACCTACACCCTGGAATGGAAGCAGAAGGACGCCCAGCAGCTGGTGCTCGACACCCGCGAGCTGACCGTGTCCAAGGTCGAGGCCGTCGCCGCCGATGGCGCGCGCAGCCCGCTGAAGTTCGAGCTGGCCCCGGTCGACAAGGTGTTCGGCAGCAAGCTGACCATCGAGGCCCCGGAACAGCCGGCCAAGGTGGAAGTGAGCTACCACACCGCACCGACCGCCTCGGGCCTGCAGTGGCTGGCGCCGTCGATGACCGAGGGCAAGAAGCTGCCCTTCATGTTCAGCCAGTCGCAGGCCATCCACGCCCGTTCGTGGGTGCCGCTGCAGGACACCCCGAGCGTGCGCTTCACCTACAGCGCGCACGTGGTCTCGCGCCCGGACGTGATGGTGCTGATGAGCGCCGACAACGATCCCAAGGCCGCGCGTGACGGTGACTACACCTTCAAGATGCCGCAGCCGATTCCGTCCTACCTGCTGGCCATCGCCGCCGGCGACCTGGTGTTCGAGCCGATCTCCGGCCGCTCCGGCGTCTGGGCCGAGCCGACCATGGTCAACAAGGCCGCCAAGGAATTCGAAGACACCGAGAAGATGATCGGTGCCGCCGAAAAGCTGTACGGCGAATACCGCTGGGGCCGCTACGACATGCTGGTGCTGCCGCCGTCGTTCCCGTTCGGCGGCATGGAAAACCCGCGCCTGACCTTCGCCACGCCCACCGTGATCGTCGGCGACAAGTCGCTGGTCTCGCTGGTCGCCCACGAACTGGCGCACAGCTGGTCGGGCAACCTGGTGACCAACGCCAGCTGGAAGGACATCTGGTTGAACGAAGGCTTCACCACCTACGTCCAGGGCCGCATCACCGAAGCCCTGTACGGCAAGGAAATGGCCGAGATGGAGAAGCAGATCGATCAGACCGATCTGCTGGCCGAAGTGAAGGACATGAGCCCGGCCGACCAGGCGCTGGCGCTGCCGCCGCTGAACGAGCGTGACCCCGACGAAGCCCTCAGCCAGGTGGCCTACGTCAAGGGTTCGTGGTTCCTGGAGTTCCTGGAACAGCGCTTCGGCCGCGAGACCTTCGATCCGTTCCTGCGTGGCTGGTTCGATGACCACGCCTTCCAGAGCGCGAACACCGACCAGTTCGTCGACTACATGAAGAAGAACCTGCTGCCGAAGAACCCGTCGGCAGTGACCGAGGCCGAACTGAAGGCGTGGCTGGACGAGCCGGGCATCCCGGCGTTTGCGGCCAAGGCGCAGTCGCGCAACTTCAGCAGCGTCGATACCGCGCGCATCGCCTTTGCCAGCGCCGGCACGGTGCCCAGCAGCCAGGTCATCGCCGACTGGAGCACCCAGGAATGGGTGCGCTTCATCGACGGCCTGGGCGCGACCCAGCCGCTGGACAAGCTGGCCACGCTGGACAAGGCCTTCCACTTCACCGGCACCCCGAATGGCGAGATCGCCATGCGCTGGTACCCGCTGGCGATCCGCAGCGGCTACGAGCAGGCCAATGAAGGCGCGGCTGCATTCATCGAGCGCGTCGGCCGTCGCAAGCTGATCATGCCGATCTACGCCGAACTGGTGAAGACCCCGAAGGGGCTGGAGCTGGCCAAGCAGGCCTTCGAGAAGGCCAAGCCGGGCTACCACCCGATCACGACTGCCTCGGTGCAGGACATGCTGGCCAAGGCTGAAGCCAAGTAAGCGGTAGTGCCGGCCGCTGGCCGGCAACCGGTCACTGCTTCACCACCAACGGCGGGGAAACCCGCCGTTGGTGTATCCGCTTTTCGCTGCCGATAGAATCGGGATGCACTCGCATAGGACCTCCGCCATGAAACGACTGATCCTGCTTACCGCCTGTACCCTGGCCCTGGCCGCCTGCAGCAACCCCGAGGAAGAGCGCAAGGCGCAGGAAGCCGCCGCGGCGGCCGTGCAGGCGCAGAAGGAGGCCAAGGCCGATGACGTGGCCAAGCAGTACGACATGGCCGTGGCCGCGCAGGACTGGGAGCGCGCGCGGCTGCATGGCGCCTCGTTGCTGGACCAGTACAAGGACACCGCCGCCGCCGAGCGCATCGCCGCCGGATTCGATGAAGTGAAGGCCAAGGGCGATGCTGCGCGGGATCTGCGCCGCATGCAGGGGCTGTGGCAGTACAACCAGATTCCGGTGGGCAACAAGGGCCACCAGATCTCGGCGCAGATTTTCAGCAAGGAGCGCGTGGACGTGGATGGCAGCGGTGCCAAACCGGTGCAGCTGGTGTTCCGCGACCATCCGGAGTGGAAGCGGCACGCCTACCTGGTGCTGCAGGCCGGCGATTTCCGCTGCCCGCAGTGCACGGTGAAAGTGACCGTGGACGATGGCAAGCCGGTGTCGATGGCGGCCTGGCGCCCGAAGACCGATGAAGCCATCGCGCTGTTCATCACCGACCAGAAGGCGCTGTGGAAGCTGGCGCGCAAGGGCAAGTCGATCAGCATCGAATTCCCGGTCAAGGCCGGTGGTACCCGCACGGCGGTGTTCGAGACCGGTGGCGTCGACGCCAGTCGCATGCCGCAGTGGTGGCAGTAATGGCGGCGGCGGGCAGTGCCGTGCAGGCGTTGTCCGCGATCCGCCACTGGGTGTTTGACATGGACGGCACGCTGACCGTGGCCGTGCATGATTTCGCCGCGATCCGCCGTGCGCTGCAGATCGCCGCCGAGGAAGACATCCTCGACCATATCGCGGCACTGCCGGACGCGCCGGCACAGGCCAAGCGCGCATGGCTGCTGGATCACGAACGCGCGCTGGCCGAGGGCGCGCTGCCGGCGCCGGGCGCGGTGAGGCTGCTGCGCGCGCTGGCTGGCGTAGGTTGCCGGCTGGGCATCCTGACCCGCAACGACCACGCGCTGGCGAAACTGACGCTGGAGGCGATCGGAGTCGGCGCGCTGTTCGACGATGCCGACATCATCGGCCGCGACGAAGCGATACCCAAGCCCTCGCCGGATGGACTACAGCAGCACCGGCGGCGCTGGGGCGTGGCGGCCGCGGACATGGTGATGGTCGGTGATCACGGCTATGACCTGGAGTGCGGCCGTGCTGCAGGCACCCGTACGGTGCTGGTCAATCTGCCGGAAAACCCGTGGCCGGGCAGCGCCGATTGGCATTTCGCCGATTGCCGCGCGCTGCTGGCGGCGTGGCAGGCCGCATGACCGTGTAGAGCCGAGCCCACGCTCGGCTGCTCTGCGGTCAGACCGCGCTGGCACGTGCCAGCCGAGCGCGGGCTCGGCTCTACAGAGAGCAGGCACCGTGTCGGTCGAAAGTTCCGGTAGTGCCGGCCGCTGGCCGGCAGTGTCGACCAAGGTCGACACCTGCCAGGGCACAGCGTGTCGACCCAGGTCGACACCCGCCGGGCAGATGCGCGGGCAGTTCGGTTACGCGTTCAACGCGTAACCGAACTGCTGCTTGAACTGCTCGTTGAACTCATCGAAGGTGAAGCGCTGGTTCTGGGTACCCGGGTGCTCGACCTTCAGCGCGCCCATCAGGTTGCCCATGCGGCCGATGGTCAGCCAGTCGTAGCCCTTCTGGATGCCGTAGATCAGGCCGGCGCGGAAGGCGTCGCCACAGCCGGTCGGGTCGACCACGCGGCGCTCGTGCGCCGGCGGGATGTCGTAGCTCTTTTCCGGGGTGTGGATGACCGCGCCCTTCGGGCCGCGGGTGGTGATGTAGGCCTTCACCCGGCTGACGATTTCCTGTTCGTCCCAGCCGGTGCGCTCCTGCAGCAGGTTCGACTCGTAGTCGTTGACCACCACGTAGTCGGCCTGTTCGATGAAGGCGCGCAGCTCCGGGCCGTTGAACAGCGGCATGGCCTGGCCCGGGTCGAAGATGAACGGAATGCCGTCCTCGTGGAATTCCACCGCGTTCTGGATCATGCCCTCGCGGCCGTCCGGGCCGACCAGGCCCAGGGTCACGCCGGGCACGCCGCGCACGTGGTTCTCGTAGGAACGCATCATCGCGCCCGGGTGGAAGGCGGTGATCTGGTTGTTGTCGTGGTCGGTGGTGATGAACGCCTGCGGGGTGAACAGCTCATCGATCACGCGCACGCGCGACAGGTCGATGCCCAGGCCTTCGAAGTACTCGCGGTACGGGCCGAAGTCCGAACCCACGGTGCCCATCGGGATCGGCTGGCCGCCCAGCAGGTGCAGGTTGTAGGCGATGTTGCCGGCGCAGCCGCCGAACTCGCGGCGCATGCGCGGGACCAGGAAGGACACGTTCAGGATGTGCACCTTGTCCGGCAGGATGTGATTCTTGAACTGGTCCGGGAACACCATGATGGTGTCGAAGGCAAGAGAACCACAGATCAGAGCGGACATCGATGTAAGCCTATGCGGTGAATTTTGGGGTGGGCCGGCCCGGTTCAGCAGGCAAGCAAACGGCGCCCTTGGGCGCCCGACGGCGCAAAGGTTACCCGCTGGTGCCGCTCAGGGCCAGAACCGGGTGATGCCCGATCCGGCCGAAAGCCTGTCAAGACGCGGGTTCAGCTAGTTTTTTCCTTGCTCGGCGGCAGGCGGGTTGCTAGGCTTGTCGGCCTCGAATTCTGCCCATTTTTTCGCCATCCCGCGGCGGGCACGACACCCCTCAGGACTCCTTCCTCAGATGTTCAAGAAACTCCGTGGCATGTTCTCCAACGACCTGTCCATCGACCTGGGCACGGCCAACACCCTCATCTACGTGCGCGGGCAGGGGATCGTGCTGAACGAGCCGTCGGTCGTGGCCGTGCGCCAGGACCGTGCCATCGGTGGCACCCGCTCGGTGGCAGCCGTAGGCGCCGAAGCCAAGCAGATGCTGGGCCGTACCCCGGGTCACATCACCACCATCCGCCCGATGAAGGACGGCGTCATCGCCGACTTCACCTACACCGAGGCGATGCTCAAGCACTTCATCAAGAAGGTGCACAAGTCGCGCGTGCTGCGCCCGAGCCCGCGCGTGCTGGTCTGCGTGCCGGCCGGTTCGACCCAGGTCGAGCGCCGCGCGATCAAGGAATCGGCCGAGGAAGCCGGTGCCCGTGACGTGTACCTGATCGAAGAGCCGATGGCTGCCGCGATCGGCGCCGGCATGCCGGTCACCGAAGCCCGTGGTTCGATGGTCATCGACATCGGCGGCGGCACCACCGAAGTGGCGGTGATCTCGCTCAACGGCATCGTCTATTCGGCCTCGGTCCGCATCGGCGGCGATCGCTTCGACGAGTCGATCACCAACTACGTCCGCCGCAACCACGGCATGCTGATCGGTGAAGCCACCGCCGAGCGCATCAAGGTCGAACTGGGCTGTGCCTACCCGCAGGCCGAAGTGCAGGAACTGGAAATCTCCGGCCGCAACCTCGCCGAGGGCGTGCCGAAGATGATCAAGATCAGCTCCAACGAGGTGCTCGAAGCCCTGCACGAGCCGCTGTCGGGCATCGTCAGCGCGGTCAAGCTGGCGCTGGAGCAGACCCCGCCGGAACTGTGCGCCGACGTCGCCGAGCGCGGCATCGTGCTGACCGGTGGTGGTGCCCTGCTGCGCGACCTGGACCGCCTGATCTCCGAGGAAACCGGCCTGCACGTGCAGGTGGCCGACGATCCGCTGACCTGCGTGGCCCGCGGTGGCGGTCGTGCGCTGGAGCTGGTGGACATGCACGGCAACGAGTTCTTTGCGCCGGAATAAGCCGTCCCGGCCGTTCCTGCCCGCCGCGCCCTTCCGGGGTGCGGCCCGCCGCGATGGCGGGCCGGCACCGGCGGGGCGTCCGCGTGTTTCCCTTCCGCCTTCTGCCAGTTGAATCGTTGCCGTGCCGCCCTACGCCGGTCCTCCCGTTGCCTCCCGATCCGGTGATGCCGCCAGCCCCCTGCGGTTGCTGGCCTACCTCGCGCTGGCCATCACCCTGATCGTCCTTGACGACCAGGCCGGCTGGCTGGCGCGCCTGCGCGAGCAGGCTAACAGCCTGGTGCAGCCTGTGTGGGCGCTGGCCGGCCTGCCCGGCAAGCTCGGCAACCAGGTCAAGGATTCCGCGGCCAGCCACACTCAGCTGGTCACCGAGAACCGTGAACTGCGCAACCAGCTGCTGCTGGCCAACGCGCGCCTGACCCGCCTGCAGACCGCTGCGCTGGACAACGCCCAGCTGCGCGAACTGCTGAACGTGGCCGAGCGCAGTGGCCTGGACGTACAGCTGGCGCCGATCCTGGACATCGACCTGGACCCGGTGAAGCAGCGCCTGGTGCTCGACGCCGGCAGCCGCGAAGGCGTGCACGTCGGCCAGGCGGTGATCGACGCCGGCGGTCTGATGGGCCAGGTGATCGGCGTCACCGGCGGCACCTCCACCGTGCTGCTGCTGACCGATCCCGACCATGCGGTGCCGGTGACCGTGGCCCGCAACGGCGTGCGCCTGATCGTCTATGGTCGCGGCGATACGCTGGAGCTGCGCGACATCCCGCTCAGCGCGGGGGTGGAAGTGGGCGATGAGATCGTCACCTCCGGCCTCGGCGGCCGCTTCCCGGCCGGCTTCCCGGTCGGCACCATCACCGGCCTGCGTCCGGACGATACCCATGCCTTCCTGGTCGGCGAACTGAAGCCGGCGGCCCAGCTCGACCGCGGCCGCGACGTGCTGCTGCTGCGCCCGGGTGCGGCGATCCGGATTCCGCCGGAGCTGCGCCTGCAGCTGGAAGCGCCTGCTCCAGGTGGGCCCGCCGATGGCGCGACGCTGCCGGCGCAGACCGCCACCGCGCCGGCGGCCTCGGCCCCGGCTGCATCCATCGCTCCTGCAACGGCCCCTGCAACCCCGGCAGCGGCTCCGCTCCGCCGACCGGCGGCGACGGCACCGGCGGCAACGCCAGCGGCGCCGGATCCGTCGGCGGAGCCGCACGCACCCCAACCGGTCGAACCGACCCCGGTCATTCCGGAGGCCCAGCGATGAGCCGCCTGCGCGACAATCCGTGGGTGCTGCCGGCCAGCCTGGTGATCGCGCTGCTGCTGGGCCTGCTGCCGCTGCCTGCGCTGCTGCAACCGCTGCGCCCGTACTGGCTGGCGTTGGTGCTGGCCTACTGGGTCATCGAGACGCCCGAACGCGTCGGCCTCGGCATCGCCTTCGCCAGCGGCGTGGTGGCCGATCTGCTGTACGGCGGCGTGCTCGGTGAACAGGCGCTGCGGCTGGTGATGCTGGCCTTCATCCTGCAGCGTTTCCGTGCCCGCATCCGCTTCTTCCCGATGTCGCAGCAGATGCTGGCCATCGGCGGCCTGCTGTTCAACGACCGCATCGTCAGCGCGCTGGTCCACATCGTGGTGGATGAGCCGACCCTGCCGTGGTCGTACTGGTGGGCGCCGCTGCTGGGCATGGGCCTGTGGCCGCTGGTGTTCGTGCTGCTGGACGCGGTGCGCTTCGGCAAGCGCGGGCGCTGAGCCATGATCCCGCGCCGCCAGGT
This sequence comes from Stenotrophomonas sp. Nf1, assembly GCF_003028475.1. NCBI lineage: Bacteria > Pseudomonadati > Pseudomonadota > Gammaproteobacteria > Lysobacterales > Lysobacteraceae > Stenotrophomonas > Stenotrophomonas sp. Nf1. The sequence continues at coordinate 181,969 of NZ_PYTV01000006.1, forward strand.
CAAGAACCCGCACGCTGAAGCCGAACAGTTCCGCCGCCGCGCGGCGCTGGGTTTCCTGGGCGTGCTGGTGTGCCTGCTGGGCCTGGGCGGCTGGTACTTCAAGCTGCAGGTGCTGGACCACGACGTCTACGCCACGCGCTCGGAAGCCAACCGCATCAAACCGCGGCCGGTGGTGCCCGGGCGCGGCATGATCTACGACCGCAACGGCCGCCTGCTGGCCGAGAACGTGCCGGCGTTCCGTCTGGACGTGACCCCGGACAAGGTCAAGGACATGGAGGCCACCCTGGAAGGGCTGGCGAAGATCATCAGCATCAGCCCGGAAGAGCTGGAAGCGTTCAACAAGTCGCGCAAGGCGCGCCGCAAGTTCCTGCCGGTCACGCTGAAGCTGCGCATGAGCGACGAGGAGATGGCACGCTTCGCCGTCGACCGTTGGCGCTTCCCCGGCGTCGAGCTTGAGCCTTACCTGACCCGGCGCTACCCGTACGGCGATCTGTTCGCGCACATCATCGGCTACGTTGGCCGTGTCGACGACAAGGATCTGGAGATCCTCGGCGAGGGCAATGCTGCACTGACCCACATCGGCAAGTCCGGCCTGGAGCGCTATTACGAGCAGCAGCTGCGCGGCAAGGTCGGCTACGAGCAGGTCGAGACCAACGTGCAGGGCCGTGCGATCCGCACCATTGGCCGTGTCGCTGCGCAGTCCGGCGCCGACCTGCGGCTGTCGATCGATGCCGATCTGCAGCGCGCCATGGTGGCCGCCTTCGGCGACCAGGAAGGCTCAGCGGTGGCGATGGACCCACGCACCGGCGAGGTGCTGGCGATGGTCAGCCTGCCGTCCTACGACCCCAATCTGTTCGTCAACGGCATTTCCCATGCCGACTTCAAGGCGCTGAACGAAAATCCGTCGCGGCCGCAGTTCAACCGCCTGGTACTCGGCGGTGTCGCGCCCGGTTCCACGCTGAAGCCGCTGATCGGCCTGGCCGGCCTGGATTCGGGCGTGCGCCGCCCGGAAGACAAGGTGCTGTCCACCGGCATGTTCTACCTGCCCGGCACCAGCCGCGGCTGGGGTGATGCGCATCGCGGCGGCCACGGCTGGACCGACCTGCGCAAGTCCATCGCCGAATCGGTCAACACCTATTACTACAAGCTGGCGCTGGACCTGGGCATCGAGCGCTTCGACCATTACATGGAGTACTACGGCTTCGGCCAGCCGACCGGTATCGACCTGACCGGCGAGATCGGCGGCATCCTGCCGTCGCCGACCTACAAGCGGAAGAGCCGCAAGGAAGCCTGGTACCCCGGTGATACGGTCAACATCAGCATCGGCCAGGGCGACTGGAAGGTCACCCCGCTGCAGCTGGCGCGCGGCGTCAGCGGCCTGGCCGACGGCCAGCTGCGCACCCCGCACCTGGTGATCCAGCAGCGCGACGGCTTCGACAGCGACTGGACCGCGACGCCGCCGGGCGAAAGCAAGCCGGTCAGCCCCAACCCCAACAACGTGCAGGCGGTGCGCGAAGGCATGATGGCGACCATGCGACCCGGCGGCAGCGGCTGGCGCGTGGCGGTCGGTGCGCCGTACGTGATGGCCGGCAAGACCGGTACCGCGCAGGTCATCAGCCGCAAGGGCACCGCAGCCGTGAACCCGAAGAGCCTGCCGATGCATCTGCGCCACCGCGCGCTGTTCGTTGGCTTCGCGCCGGTCGAAAACCCGGTGATCGCCATCGCGGTGGCGGTGGAAGGCGGCGGTTACGGTGGTTCGGCCGCGGCGCCGATCGCGCGCAAGGTGTTCGATGCCTACCTGCTGGGCAAGATGCCCGAGGGCATGCAGCCGCTGGACAGCGAGCGCGGCACCACCGCCATCGGTGCCACCGCGTTCGACAACGAAGACGCCGGCGCACGCCAGGCCGGGGATCTGGGCGCCGCGCAGCTGGGCGAACACCCGGTGCAGGTGGGGGTGCCGACGCCCGCACCGGCACCCGCGCCGCCGCCGGCCACACCGGCTGCCGCCGCACTGCCGGCCACGCCGCGCCCGACCGCCACGGAGCCCGCACGATGAAGGTGTTCCTGCGCTGGGCCGGCGACATGCTGCGCCGCTTCTTCAGCACGCTGGACTGGGTGCTGTGCCTGGCGTTGGGCGCGCTGATGGTGATCGGCTTGGCCACCTTGAAGAGCGCGGGTGGCGACAGCCTGGTGATGGCCCAGGGTGCACGTTTCGCGGTGGGCATGGCGGCGCTGTGGGGCATCTCGCGCGTGCCGATCCTGCGCATCCGCTCAGCCACGCCGATGATCTATGCGATCTCGATGATCCCGCTGCTGGCGGTGTTCGTGCTCGGCACCGGCAAGTACGGCCGGCAATGGCTGGACCTGAAGTTCTTCTACCTGCAGCCGGCCGAACTGCTGAAGGTCAGCCTGCCGATGATGGTGGCCTGGTACCTGCACAAGATGCCGCTGCCACCGCGCTTGAGCACCGTGTTGACCGCGCTGGTCATCATCGGCGTGCCGACCGGCCTGGTGATGCTGCAACCGGACTTCGGCACCGGCGTGCTGATTGCCGCCAGCGGCGTGTTCGTGCTGCTGCTGGCCGGCCTGCCGTGGTGGTGGGTGGGGCTGGGCGTGGGCGGCGTGGCCGCAGTCGCGCCGTTGGCCTGGTTCTGGCTGCTGCGGCCGTACCAGAAGGACCGCATCATGATGTTCCTGGACCCGGAGATGGACGCGCTGGGTGCTGGCTGGAACATCATCCAGTCGAAGATCGCGATCGGTTCCGGCGGCTTCGATGGCAAGGGCTGGGGCGAGGGCTCGCAGTCACACCTGAACTTCATTCCCGAGCAGACCACCGACTTCGCGTTCTCGGTGCTGAGCGAGGAATTCGGCTGGATCGGCGTGGCCACCGTGCTGGCGCTGTACCTGGTGGTGATCGGGCGCTGCCTGTGGATCGCCAGCCAGTCGCGCGACTCGTACTCGCGCCTGCTGGCCGGTGCCACCGGGCTGGCGTTCTTCGTCTACGTGCTGGTGAACGGCGGCATGATTTCCGGCCTGCTGCCGGTGGTGGGCGTGCCGATGCCGCTGATCAGCTACGGCGGCACCTCGGCGGTATCGCTGCTGGCCGGCTTCGGCCTGGTGATGGCGGTGCGCAGCCACAACCCGGTGCACGGCGGCTACGGCTAGCCGCCGCTGCCCTCCGCGGACGTCGCGTTTGCGTAGAGTCGAGCTTGCTCGACTGCTCCTGATTTTTGTAGAGCCGAGCCATGCTCGGCTGCCCTTCGTAAAGCGCACACACGCCCCAAGTCGAGCAAGCTCGACTCTACAAATGCGGCACCGCCCTGACAGCTTCACGCAAGCACGCATTGCTACCGTGCCCATGTGGAATGGAAACGACTGCTTGGCCTCTGCCGTGAGGCGGTGCGCACGATAGACCTGCCGTTGCTGGCCGCGCTGTTGATCCTGATGGGCGCCGGCCTGGCAGTGCTGCACAGCGTGTCCGGGCCGGTGGTCGGGCAGGCGGCGCGCTTCGCCGCTGGCCTGGGCGCGATGTGGCTGTTGTCGCGCGTCCCGCTGCTGCGCCTGCGCGCGTGGACGCCGACGATCTACGCACTGTCGATGCTGCCGCTGATGGCGGTGTATGTGATCGGCACCGGCAAGTACGGGCAGCGCTGGCTCAATCTGGGCGTGTTCTACCTGCAACCGTCGGAGCTGCTCAAGCTCAGCCTACCGCTGATGATGGCCTGGTACCTGCACCGCCAGCCGCTGCCCCCGTCGCCGCGCACGGTGCTGACCGCCGCCGTGCTGATCGGCGTACCGGCCGTGTTGATCCTGCTGCAGCCCAACCTCGGCACCGCCACGCTGGTCACCGCCAGCGGCGTGTTCGCGCTGTTGCTGGCCGGGTTGCACTGGGGCTGGGTGGCCACTGGCGCGGCGGGATTGGCGGTAGCCGCGCCGCTGGCCTGGTTCGGCCTGCTGCGGCAATACCAGAAGGATCGCGTGCTGACCTTCCTCGACCCGGCGGCCGATCCGCTCGGCACCGGCTGGAACATCCTGCAGTCGCGCATCGCGATCGGTTCCGGTGGCTGGGACGGGCGCGGCTGGGGGCAGGGCACCCAGGCCACCCTGGATTTCCTGCCCGAGTACACCACGGACTTTGCGTTCTCGGTGCTGGCAGAGGAGTTCGGCTGGATCGGCGTGGCCAGCGTGTTCGCGCTGTACCTGTTCGTGGTCGGGCGCTGCCTGTGGATCGCGGTGCATGCGCGCGACACGCACGCGCGGTTGCTGGCCGGCAGCCTGGGCTTGGCGTTCTTCGTCTATGTGCTGGTCAATGGCGGGATGATTTCCGGCCTGCTGCCGGTGGTGGGCATTCCGATGCCGTTGATCAGCTACGGCGGGACCTCGGCGGTGTCGCTGCTGGCCGGTATCGGGTTGGTGATGGCGGTGCGGGGGCACCGGCCCGTGCACGGCGGATAGGTTTCCAGCCAACGGCGCAGCCCCTCGTGGGTGGAGGTGGTCGCGGATAGCAGAAGCCGCGGGTGGGCCGGTCGGGTTGAGTACGCGGGGGACGCCGTGAATCCGTCCGTGGAGGCTTGGCAGCCGCATCCATGCGGCTGACACCCCCGCGTACCCAACCCGACCGCCCTCTGACAGATTTTGGCGGTCTGCCACCCACGGAGAAGAAAGAGAAGATCAAAAGCAAAAGCAAAAAAAAACAGCTTGGCCGGTTGCATCATTGCTTCCTGTAGAGCCGAGCCATGCTCGGCTGACGAGCAAGCGCAGCGCGCGACCCGCTTTTGACCTTCTTTTTCTTCTCCGTGGGTGGACGCGCCCGAAAATTGTCAGCGGCCGGGTGGGTGGGTAGTGCGGGGTGTCCGCGGCATGGATGCCGCGGCCAAGCCCCCATGGATGGGTTTACGGCGTCCCCGCGCTGCCCACCCACCCGGCCAGCCCTCAGCAATCCGGCTTTCAGCGACCACCTCCACCCACGAGGGCTGCGCCGTTGGCCGGAACCTTCCTGACTCTGCGCAACGCCTATTGTGGAAGCGTTCTCACAACAACGCGTGGACGCCCGCCCACTGACCAAAGTCCAGAAAAATTGTTAAGGGGTTCACACTTTTACGCCGCGTTGATCCTGATCAATGGACTTGTCGTAATCGGCCTGCACAATGGCGGCCCGTTCGGCACGGCGCGCCGTCAATCGTTGCAGCGCGAGGGGGCGTCGGGCGGGAGCAGTACTGATCCAACAGGTACAGGGAACGCGGAGCACTGCCACTGGGGAGCGGCAGCCGCGCAGGTACCGACCGGATCCGGTCGCCGGTTGCGTCTGCGGGGATGGGGACGCAACCGGCCACCTCTCACTGAATGGGGCAGGGTGATCACGACGCCTTCACATTTCCCGCTGAACGCGGGCAAATCGTTGTGATTCATGGTGTTAGGGGTTTTAATTCATCCATGACCTGCTAACCTGCGACGATGATTCGACGCACTCTGGCCTGCATGCTCACCCTCGGCCTGGTCGCCTGCGCGACCCAGCCGAAGTCCCCACCGTCTTCGCCCCAGGCCAGCAGTACGCCGCGCCAGCCCGCCGCCAAGGCCCACGGTCCGGCCGAGGCCGCACCCGAAGCCACCGCCGCCAGCGCGCCGCCGGTCGATCTCACCCCGGTGCCGTTCGAGGTTGCGCGGGCCCGTTTCATTGCCGATACCGCCAAGCGCTATGGCCTGAAGCCGGAGCAGATCAGCAGCGTGCTCGACCAGGCACAGGTGCGCCAGCCGATCATCGCCGCGATGTCGCGCCCGGCCGAGCGGGTCAAGCCGTGGAACGAATACCGGCCGATGTTCATCAGCAAGGCACGTATCGACGGTGGCCGCGCGTTCCTGGCCGAACACCGCGCCGAACTGGATCGCGTGCAGCAGCGCACCGGCGTGCCGGCCGAAGTGATCGTGGCGATCATCGGCGTGGAAACCAGCTACGGCAAGAACGCCGGCAGCCATCGCGTGCTCGATGCGCTGTACACGCTGGCCTTCTATTACCCGCGCAGCGGCGATCCGGCCAAGCTGGAACGCGAAGTGCGCCGCGAGCTGTTCTTCCGCGATGAGCTGGCCAAGCTGTTCGAGCTGGGCCGCGAAGAGAAGCTCGACATCACCACGCTCAAGGGCAGCTATGCCGGCGCGATGGGCATGGGCCAGTTCATGCCGTCCAGCTACCTCGATTACGCGGTGGACGGCAACGGCGATGGCCGTCGCGACCTGTTCAACAGCTACGACGACGTGTTCTCGTCCATCGCCAACTACTTCGTGAAGAAGGGCGGCTGGGTGCGCGGCGGCCAGGTGGCCGTGCCGGCCACGCTGGCGCCGGGCCGCGACGAGTTCAACCCGACCGAATGGATGCCCACCTGGTCGCTGGCCGACCTGGCACAGCGCGGCTACCAGCCCAGCGCGCCGGTGCAGCCGGGCGCCACCGCCACGCCAATCACGCTTGAAGGCAGCACCGGCAAGCAGTACTGGCTGGGCTTCCAGAACTACTACGCGATCACCCGCTACAACCTCTCGAAGATGTACGCGATGGCCGTGTTCCAGTTGTCCCAGGCCATCGCCGGACAGGAGCTGCCCCCGGCATGAACATCAGATGGCTGGTCCCGAGCTTGATCGTCCTCGCGCTGGCGGCCTGCAGCAGCGCGCCGAAGAAGCCGGCCACCGCCGGCCACGGTGGCAAGTCCAGCGGCACGCTGGTGCAGGGCCGCGGTTCGCGCCCGGCGCACTGTCCGGAAGGCTCGCCCTATGCGGCGGCCAAGGAAGACCTGAGTACCCGCGGCAACTACACCGCCGGTGGCCTGTACAAGCCCGGGGTGAAGGACAGCACGCCCACCTACATTCCCAACGTGGCCTGCATTCCCGAGCCGGAAGTGACCGCTGAGGAGCGCTCGACGATCGGCAACAAGTCGCCGTACGTGGTGCTGGGCAAGTCGTACAAGGTGCTCGACGACACCCATGATTACGTCGAGCGCGGCACCGCCTCCTACTACGGCGCCAAGTTCCATGGCCGCCTGACCTCCAACCGCGAGGTCTACGACATGTACCAGTTCACCGCCGCGCACAAGACGCTGCCGCTGCCCAGCTTCGCCCGCGTGACCAACCTGGACAACGGCGAATCGGTGATCGTGCGCGTCAACGATCGCGGCCCGTTCCATGATGGCCGCGTGGTCGATCTCAGTTACGCCGCCGCGGTGCGTCTGGGCATCACCCAGCGCGGCACCGGCAATGTGGAAGTGCGTGCGCTGCAGCCGGGCGAGAGCAACCTGCTGGCGCAGAAACCCTCGCGCCGTGAGCGTCGTGCCGCCGAAGCAGCCGCGGCCACCGCCATGGCCAGCACGCGGTCGGCACCGGCCGCACGTGCGCCCGCCGACAGCGACATCGATCGCCTGGTCAACCGCCTGCCGACCGACGGTGCACCGTCGCGCGGCCAGCCGGCCACCACCCAGGGCGTGGCCAGTACCGCGCCGGACGTGGCGGTCAGCAGCCTGCCGCCGAGTGCACCGCCGGTGCGCAGCACGGCCCCTGCGCCGGCCGTGGTGGCCAGTGTCGCGCCGCGTGCGGTGGCACCGGCACCGGTGCGCAGCGCCCCGGCCACGCCCAGCCTGTCGCAACAGGTGGTGGGCGCGGTGATGGTGCAGGTCGCCAGCTTCTCCAGCCGCGACAACGCCAACCGCGCGATGGGCCAGCTCAACGCTGCCGGCATCGTCGGGGCGACCATCAGCGACATCGCCGCCGGTGGCCGTACCCTGTTCCGCCTGCGTGTTCCCGCCAACGACCATGCCAGTGCCGCGGAACTTGTCGGCCGCATCGCCGGTCTGGGGCTGGGTTCGCCGCAGATCGTCAAGGATTGATCCGCCCGGGCCGGTGCTGCCGGCCCACGCTCCCCCGGCCTTACAATGGCCGTTACGTTCCACCCTCCATTCCCGGCCGTCCCCTGGAGCCTGCTGTCCAATGAATTTCCGTTCCGCCGCCACCGCCCTGGCCGCCACCCTGGTGGTGGGCCTGGCTTCCGCCCAGACTCCGCTGCCGACTCCGGCCACGCCGGCGCCCGCCGCTGCCGCTGCCGCCCCGGCCACCGTGGCCACTCCGCCGGCCCCGGCGCCGAGCGTGTCCAAGGCCTGGGTGCTGATGGATTACGCCACCGGCCAGGTACTGGCCGGCGAAAACGTCCACGAGCAGCTGGCCCCGGCCAGCATCACCAAGGTGATGACGTCCTACGTGATCGCCGCCGAGGTCAAGAACGGCAAGGTCCGTGCGGATGACCAGGTGATGATGAGCGAACGCGCCTGGCGCGAAGGCGGCGCCGGTACCGACGGCAGCTACAGCGGCTTCCCGGTCAACCAGACCGCGCGCCTGGAAGACATGGAAAAGGGCATGGCGATCCAGTCCGGCAATGACGCCGCGATCGCCCTGGCCGAACACGTGGCCGGCAGCGAAGAGGCCTTCGCCTCGCTGATGAACAGCTACGCGGCCAAGATCGGCATGAAGGACTCGCACTTCGTCAACGCCCACGGTCTGACCGCCGAAGGCCATCACAGCACCGCCTACGATCTGGCGCTGCTGGGCCGGGCGATGGTGCGCGACTACCCGGAAACCTACGCGTACAACAAGATCAAGGAATTCCAGGTCGGCAACATCAAGCAGCCCAACCGCAACCTGCTGCTGTGGCGCGATGGCAGCGTGGACGGCATCAAGACCGGCCACACCTCCGAGGCGGGCTACTGCCTGATGAGCTCGGCCCAGCGTGGCGATCAGCGCCTGATCGCGGTGGTGCTGGGCGGTGCGTCGGAGAAGCAGCGTGCCGATGACAGCCTGGCCCTGCTGAACTGGGGCTTCCGCTTCTTCGAGACCCACCGCCTGTACGAGCCGGGCAAGGCCGTGGCCGAGCACAAGGTCTGGAAGGGCACCACCGACAAGGTGCAGCTGGGCGTGGCCCAGCCGATGCTGGTGAGCGTGCCGCGCGGCCGCTACAACGACCTGAAGCCGAGCATCGACGTGCCCAAGACGCTGGAAGCGCCGTTCACCGCCGGCCAGCAGATCGGCACCGTGAAGGTGACCCTGGATGGCAAGGTCGTTGCCGAAGCACCGCTGGTGGCGGTGGCTGCCGTCGAACAGGCCGGCTTCTTCAAGCGCCTGTGGGACAGCTTCTGGATGTGGTGGGAATCGGAATGATCCACGCCCCGGCGTGGTGAACGAAAAGGCCGGCGAATGCCGGCCTTTTCCGTTTCGGAATGGCGGTGGCGGATGCGGGTAGTGCCGGCCGCTGGCCGGCTCCTCATGAACCCATCCGGATGTGGGTAGTGCCGGCCGCTGGCCGGCTCCTCATGGACCCATCCGGATGTGGGTAGTGCCGGCCGCTGGCCGGCCCTCCATGAACCCATCCGGATGTGCCACAGCCGGCCAGCGGCCGGCACTACCCATCAGCCGCTCGCCTACAGCGAGCGATTCAAACCGGTGTGCCGACCAACGGTCGGCACCTACCCGCTTCACCATCAGCCGCTCGCCTACAGCGAGCGGCTGATGGTGAAGCTGCCGAACACCGGCGACTGGCGCTGGCCGTTGAACTCGCGGGTGCTGTGGTAGCGCGCCATCGCGAACTTCCAGCGTCCGCGCATCACGGCGATGCCGTAGCCGGCCTGGGCAACCACGTGGCGCTTGTCCACGCTGTGGCTGCTGCGGAAGGTGTTGCCGTCCAGGGTGATATCGCGGATCACCCACGCCGCATCGGTGGTGGCGAACAGGTGCCAGGACCAGCCGCTGGGACGGCCACCGCGCGTGGGCGCGGTGTTCTCACCGGCCGGGCGCAGCGGCGTGCTGCCGAAGTCGTCGGGCAGCTTCCAGCCGAAACGTACTTCGCCGCCGGCATTGGCCTTGGTTTCCAGGTTGCCGATCGAGCCGCCGTAATGGCTGATCGCATCCCAGCCCCAGCCGCCGGCGTTGATGCTGGCATCGGCCGGCCAGCGCCGCATGCGCTCGTGGGTCAGCATGAACACCGGTTCGTTGTGCAGTTGGTTGTCCCAGCCCTCGAACTTCTTGTCACCCAGCAGGCTGTGCACCGCATCCTGCACCTGCTTGCCCTGCGCCCACGGCCCAACCACGCCCAGCGCCAGCTGGGTGGTCTGCAGGCGGTCGCCGCTGCGCGCGTTGAAACCGAAGCTGGCCAGCAGCACGCCGGCATACGGGCGATCGTCCTCGATCAGATCGCGCCGGGCCGGGTCGGTCGGGGTGAAGATGCCCTGGCCGATGCTGAAGATCATGTTCTGCTGTTCGAACCTGCCCGGATGCAGCCCTTCCAGGTACTGGTTCACCCAGCGCGCCATGCGCGGCAGGCAGGGGTCATCGGTGTAGTCGACCAGATTGGGCGAAACCAGGGTCAGCTGCGCGCCGTTGGTGTAGCCCTGGTCCTGGTGGCGGCCACCGAACAGGTCGTTGTCGACGCGGAAGTTGACCTGCGGCGGGTGGTCGCGCATCGCGTCCGGGCCGCATTGTTCAGCGGCCTGGGCGGCAAGGGGGAGGGCGGCGGCCAACAGGCCGGACAGCCCGAGGGCTGCGACGCTACGCATGGATGGAATGCTCATGGGGAAGGGGGCACTGGTTTGTCGTTTTCTGCAACGACACGGTACTCGTGCGCCTGTGACGGAACGAGCGCTTTCCGCTCACTTGTCTGTTCCGAAAACAACATTGTCCGGCCGACACAATCCGTTACAGGTGCCCGGCCAAGCCACCGGCCGGGCCGCCCTGCGCCGTGCCGGTGCCAGTCAGCTGGCGTTGGGGTGGCCGGCGGGCTTCGCCGCTGCCTGCAACGCAGCAGCCCGCAGGTGCCGCCTTTGACTTTGATGAATACTCTTGGGTTTGTTGCCCTGCGGCCCGATAATGGGGCCATGGAAATCAAGTCCGACAACCCCGACCACGGCTTCCAGTTCCCCGGCCAGTTCGAGCTCAGCGCCATGGGCCCGGCCAACCGCGGCCTGGAACATGAGCTCCCCCGCCTGCTGCTGGCCGCCGGCATCGATGTCGTCAATGAACGCATCAGCTGGAAGCATTCGTCCAACGGCAAGTACGTGTCCGTCCGCATCGTGTTCAAGGCCGAAAGCCGCGAACAGTACGACCTGGCCCACCAGGCGCTGCGCGACCACCCGGAAGTGAAGTGGACGCTGTAGCCGACAGCTGCCCGGCCGCCGCCGCCCCGGAAGACCGCGCGCCGCGTCCGGCGGTGGTCCGCGACCTCGGCCGCCAGCCATACGAGCCGGTGTGGCGCGCGATGCAGCGCTTCACCGACCAGCGCAGCGACACCGATGCCGACGAACTGTGGGTGGTCGAGCACGACCCGGTGTTCACCCTGGGCCAGGCCGGCAAGGACGAACACGTGCTGGCGCCGGGCGATATCCCGGTGCTGCATGTGGACCGTGGCGGCCAGGTGACCTATCACGGCCCCGGCCAGCTCGTGGTCTACCCGCTGCTGCGCCTGCCGCGGCTGGGCATCGGTGTGCGCGACTACGTGTGCCGCATCGAACAGGCCCTCATCGATACCCTGGGCGAGTGGAACATCGGCGCCGAACGCCGCGAGGGCGCCCCGGGCGTCTATGTCGGTGGCGCCAAGATCGCTGCGCTCGGCATCCGCGTGCGCCGCGGCTGCACCTTCCATGGCCTGGCCTTCAATGTGTCGATGGACCTGGAACCCTTCCACCGCATCAATCCCTGTGGCTACCAGGGGTTGCAGGTGACCTCGGTGGTAGACTTGGGCGGCCCCTCCGGGATGGATGCCGTCAAGCCGGTGCTGCTGGACCACCTGGCCCGCCAGTTCGGCCTGCTGCTGCAGCACACGCCGGAACTGCCTGATCTTTCTGCGGCCGCCTGACCGCCCCCCGGAACTGCCATGACTGAAACCACCGCCCGTTCCATTCCCCTGCAGATCGTGCAGGGCGACTCTCCGTCCGCCGCGCCGTTGCAGGCCGGGGTCAAGCAGCTGGGCGGTGACAAGATCAACCGCTCGCCGGTGCAGTTCGCCGACGCGCCGGTGCTGCGCAAGCCGTCGTGGATCCGCGTACGCATTCCTTCGGGCAATGCCGTGCAGAACCTGAAGGCCAAGCTGCGCGAGAACCGCCTGGTGACCGTGTGCGAGGAAGCCAGCTGCCCGAACATCCACGAGTGCTTCGGCCACGGCACCGCCACTTTCATGATCCTGGGTGAAGTCTGCACCCGCCGCTGCTCGTTCTGCGATGTGGCCCACGGCCGCCCGAAGCCGCCCGATGCCAACGAGCCGGCCAGCCTCGGCCAGACCGTGGCCGACATGGGCCTGAAGTACGTGGTGGTGACCAGCGTCGACCGCGATGACCTGCGCGACGGCGGTGCCCAGCACTTTGTCGACTGCATCACCGCCATCCGCGAGAAGTCGCCGGGTACCCGCATCGAAGTGCTGACCCCGGACTTCCGCGGCAAGGGCCGCATGGAGCGCGCGCTGGAGATCCTGGCGCAGAACCCGCCGGATGTGTTCAACCACAACATCGAAACCGTACCGGACCTGTACCGCAACGTGCGCCCGGGCGCGGACTACCAGTGGTCGCTGAACCTGCTGAAGAACTTCAAGGCGCAGCACCCGGAGGTGCCGACCAAGAGCGGCATCATGCTGGGCCTGGGCGAAGACTTCGAACAGATCAAGGCCACCATGCGCGATCTGCGCGCGCACGACGTGGACATGATCACCATCGGCCAGTACCTGCAGCCGACCGCGCACCACCACCCGGTGCTGAAGTACTGGACCCCGGACGACTACAAGGCGCTGGAAGACTACGGCTACGAGCTGGGCTTCAGCCACGTGGCCTCCGGCCCGATGGTGCGCTCGTCGTACCACGCCGACGTGCAGGCCAAGGGCGCCGGCGTTTCCTGAGGGTAGGTGCAGAACCGGTGGGTGCGGACCGTTGGTCCGCACACCTCTGCCTGCCGTAGAGCCGAGCCCATGCTCGGCTGCTTGCTGCCGGACAGCCGAGCATGGGCTCGGCTCTACATGCATTCACAATTTGCTACACCGGCCCGGCTAGGCTGGTTTTCCACCGGCCGTGGCCGGATGACAAACCCGGCAACTTTCGGCACTGTCGTGGTGTCTGAACACCCCGCAGTCTCCCCCTTGGCAAGGCGCCTTCGAGCACGTCAATGAAATTCAAAGCCCCCGCATTCCTGTTGGCCCTGGCGCTGGTTGCGCCGTTGGCGCTGGCGGCCAAGGCCGACTCGCCCGCTTTGCCTGCGGCGGCGACCGCCGATCAGGTCACCACCTCCAAGCTGGTGTACGGCCTGTTGTCCGACAGCCGCTACGCCTACCGCCCGCGCGCGCTGGACGAGGCCACCTCCAAGGACGTGTTCAAGCGCTACCTGGAGACGCTGGACGGTGGCAAGCAGTACTTCACCCAGGCCGACGTGGCCCGTTTCGCACCGTTTGAAGCCAACATCGCCTCGGCCATCCGCGGCGGCGAGCTGGAGCCGTCGTTCCAGGTGTTCGCCGTCTACAAGCAGCGCGTCGGTGAGCGCGTGGCCTATGCGCGCAAGCTGCTCAAGCAGGAGCCGGACTTCACCACCGACGAGCGCTTCGAGTACGACCGCAAGAAGGTGCCGTGGGCGGCCAGCAGTGCCGAGCTGGATGAGCTGTGGCGCAAGTCGGTCAAGAACGATTGGCTGCGCCTGAAGCTGGCCGGCAAGAAGCCCGATGACATCCGCAAGACGCTGGACAAGCGCTACGCGACGCTGGAGAAGTCGGTCAACGAACTGAAGGGCGAGGACGTCTTCCAGTTCTTCATGAACGCCTATACCAGCGCGGTCGACCCGCACACCGATTACTTCACCCCGCGTACCGCCGAGAACTTCAACCAGGCGATGTCGCTGTCGCTGGAAGGCATCGGTGCGCAGCTGCAGCGCCAGGACGATGTGGTGGTGATCCGCGAGATCATTGCCGGCGGCCCGGCCGCGGTGGACGGCACGCTGAAGCCGGGTGACCGCATCGTCGGCGTCGGCCAGGGCAAGTCCGGCCAGGTCGAGGACGTGATCGGCTGGCGCATCGATGACGTCGTGGCCAAGATCCGCGGCGCCAAGGACACCCAGGTCAAGCTGGAATTCATTCCGGCCGCCGAAGGCGCCGACGGCAAGCACCACACGCTGGTGCTGACCCGGCAGAAGGTGCGCCTGGCCGAACAGGCCGCCAAGGGCGAGACCATGACCATTCCGGCCGCCAATGGCGAACCGGCGCGCAAGGTCGGCGTGATCAAGCTGCCGACCTTCTACCAGGACTTCGAAGGCCGTCGCCGCAATGCGGCCGACTATGCCTCGGCCACCCGCGACGTGGCCAAGCTGCTGGCCGGCTTCAAGAACGACAAGCTGGATGGCGTGGTGCTGGACCTGCGCAACAACGGCGGCGGTTCGCTGGATGAGGCGATCGAACTGACCGGCCTGTTCATCGAGCAGGGCCCGGTGGTGCAGGTGCGCGAGTCCGGTGGCCGCGTCACCGTCAACAGCGACCGCAACCAAGGCGTGGCGTGGGACGGCCCGCTGGCCGTTCTGATCAACCGTGGTTCGGCCTCGGCCTCGGAAATCTTCGCCGGCGCCATCCAGGACTACGGCCGTGGCCTGGTGATCGGTGAGACCAGCTTCGGCAAGGGCACCGTGCAGAACATCGTCGACCTCGACCGTTGGCCGAGTGGCGAGACCCAGCGCTTTGGCCAGGTGAAGCTGACCATCGCCCAGTTCTTCCGTATCAGCGGCAGCAGCACCCAGCACAAGGGCGTGGTGCCGGACCTGGCCTTCCCGGCCAGCGTCGATGCCACCGAGTTCGGCGAAAGCACCTACGACAACGCGTTGCCGTGGACCCGCATCGCGGCCGTGCCGCACACCCAGTACGGAAACTTCGCGCCGTTGCTGCCGAAGCTGGAGACCCGCCACGACGCGCGCATCGCCACCGACAAGGAATTCCAGTGGTGGAACGAGGATGTGGAGCAGTTCCGCACCGAAGCGGCGAAGAAGTACATCTCGTTGAACGAAGCTACCCGCCGCGCCGAGCGTGAGCGCCAGGACACCCAGCGCAAGGAGCGCCAGCTGCAGCGCAAGGAACTGGGCCTGGCCCTGGACCCGCTGGCCGATGACAGCAGCGATGACGGCCTGACCGGCAACGAGCGTGACATCGTCAAGGATGCCGCGCGCGAGAAGGCCGCCGAGAAGCGTCCGGACCCGCTGCTGCGTGAATCGGCCTCGATCCTGGCCGATGCGGTGAACCTGCTGGAGGCGGATCGCCCGCTGTCGGCGCAGGTGCTGCCGCAGTCCACTGGTGCCGGTCGCTGGGCCGACTGAGCGGCTCAGCGGATGAGAGACCCGAAGGGCCGGCATTGCCGGCCCTTCGTCGTCTGGAGGCTCCATCCCGGTAGCGCCGGGCCATGCCCGGCGGATGAACCGGGACCAACGTGGGCGCCGGTTTCGACCTGCCGCACACGGGGGCGGGACTACCCTTGGCGGTACCGTCCTCGCAGGAGTACCCATGCGGGCCTCCCGTCTTTCCAGCGTTGTCGTGGCGCTGTCCAGCGCCCTGATCCTGTCGGCCTGTGGTGGTCGCGCCGCCGACAGCACCGTACTGCGCGAGTCCTTTGATTCGGGCGATACCTTCTCGCGCACGGTCGAGGGTCGCCCCGGCGAGGCCTGCGAGGCGGCACGCCGCACCCTGCTCAGCCAGGGCTATGCCATCGCCCGCGCCGACGACACCCAGGTGGAAGGGAACAAGAATTTCCAGCCACGCGAAGATGATCACGAGCAGCTGGTGCTGCGCATCTCCTGTGCGCCGCGCGGCAGCCAGGCGCTGGTGTTCGTCAGTGCCGTGCAGGACCGCTACGCGCTGAAGAAGAGCCCGACCTCGGCCAGTGTCGGCGTCGGTGCGCTGGGTTCGGTATCGCTGCCGTTCGGCAGCAATGACGACTCGCTGGTGAAGGTGGCCAGCAGCACGGTCACCGATGCCGAGTTCTATCGGCGCTTCTTCCAGCGCCTGCAACAGTACCTGCCAGCAGACTCCGGCAAATCACCGCCACCGCCACCGCCACCGCCGGCCCCTGAACCCGCACCGGCGGCCACGGACCAGGGTTGAGCGTGCGTGGCAGGCTGATGGGCGTGGCGCTGCTGCTGGTGCCCGCGCTGGGCGCCGCGTCCACGCCCGCCGACTGTGTGCAGGGCCTGTTGCAGCGACTGGGCTGGCGCTTCGAAGACGCGGCGGTTGCCGCGCCCGAGATACAGGGCGGGCCGGTGTGCGCGCGTGCTTCGCTGGCGGCGGCGCAGGCAGCAGGTGACCTGCACGTGCGCTGGCCGGCGGATCTGCCGCCTGCATCGCGCCAGGCGCTGTTGCAGCAGCTGCTGGACGACCCGGCCACGGTCTGCGCCTATGCCTTCGAACTGGGCGCGGCCACCGGCCGTGCAACGGCCGCATTGCAGGGCAACACAGGCTTCCGCTTCTCCGGCCTGCAGATGGGGTGGATCGGTTTTGGCGTGCAGGGCGCGCCTTCGCAGGGCTGGCAGCGCACGCGCAGCTTCGGTCGTGGCTTTGTGCCCACTGCCAGCAACAGCCACGCGCTGCAGGCGTTCTACAGCGGTTCGGTGCGCGCCGAGTGCGGTGTCGGCCGCCAGGTCGCGCAGCTGGCGACCCAGCGCGAACTGTATGGCGATGCTGCGTTCGATGCGGAATTCATACCCGCTGAACTGTCGATCGGCACGTTCCTCGCACTGCATGACACCGACAGCATCCTGCTCGGCGCGCATGCGGGCGACTTCTTTGCCGATGGCAAGGCGGTGCGCACATCGGCGATGGGCCGGCAGGCGTTCGTTGGCGTGCCGGGTTTCATCGAGCATGTGTACGACGCGGGCACGCTGGATGACCTGAGCAACCAGGCCGAGAACTTCGTGGTGGTGTCGGTGGGCGAGGGCGCCGCGCAGGCACTGGCGCTGCACGGCGGCTTGGCCTGGTACGACCAGCGCAATGCCGAGCTGTGGCGGCTGGCGCAGGGCATGCCGCGCGTCGGCATGCGTTATTTCGAGCGTCTGCTGTTCGAGCGCGATGCGCAACTGCGCGCGGCTCTGGCGCCGCGCCATCGCGCCACGCTGGCGCGCATGGACCAGCTGCTGGACGATCCGTTCTACCAGCAGTTCGTGATCTATGTGCATCCACGCGGTATACGTCCCATCGGATACCACATCGCCCGCCTGCTCGATCGCAACCCGCGAACCCCGTTTTCGATCGACCTGGCGGTGCACAATCTGCATACCACGCTCTACCGGCGTTGGCGCGAGGCGCAGCTGCGCCACTGCGCGGCTACCGGCAGGCCAGGCAGCCTGACCCTAGACCCCAACTGAAGGTGAAACAATGGATATTGCAATGATCGGCCTCGGCCGCATGGGCGCCAACATGGCCCAGCGCCTGCATCGCGGCGGCCACCGCGTGGTCGGCTACGACCCGGGCGAAGGTGCCCGCCAGCGCGCCGCCGAGGCCGGCCTGGAGGTGGTTGATTCGCTGGCTGCGGCCGTGGCCGCGCTGCCGGTGCCGCGCGTGCTGTGGCTGATGGTGCCGGCCGGCGAAACGGTCGACCAGACCCTGGGCCAGCTGACCCCGCACCTGGCCGAGGGTGACATCGTCATCGACGGTGGCAACTCCAACTACCAGGACTCGATCCGGCGCGCCAAGGCGCTGGCCGAGGACGATCTGGGCTACGTCGACTGCGGCACCAGCGGTGGCGTGTGGGGCCTGCAGGAAGGCTACAGCCTGATGGTCGGTGGCGAAGCGTCGGTGGTGGAACAGATCGCGCCGCTGCTGCGCACGCTGGCACCGGCCGAAGATCGCGGCTGGGCGCGTGTCGGCCCGTCCGGCGCCGGTCACTTCACCAAGATGGTCCACAACGGCATCGAGTACGGAATGATGCAGGCCTATGCCGAAGGCTTCGCGCTGATGGAGCGTAAGCAGGAGATGGAGCTGGACCTGGCGCAGGTGGCCGAGGTGTGGCGCCATGGCAGCGTGGTGCGTTCGTGGCTGCTGGATCTGAGCACCGAAGCGCTCAAGCGCAACCCATCGCTGGACGGCATTGCGCCCTACGTGGAGGATTCCGGCGAAGGCCGCTGGACGGTGGCCGAAGCCATCGCGCTGGACGTACCGGCACCGGTGATCACGCTGTCGCTGCTGGAACGGCTGCGCTCGCGCGAATCCAATTCGTTCACCGACCGCCTGCTGTCGGCGATGCGCAACGAGTTCGGCGGCCACGCCATCAAGAAGTCGTAAGCCACGCAATCGGGGTCAGAGCCCTTTCCGCAGGAAAGGGATCTGACCCCATGAAGCCAGCCGCAGAAATCTGTCGAAGGCGGCCCCACCACGCCATTCACGGAATGCCCGCTTTTGACGTTGCCGTAGCTAGTGCCGGCCAGCGGCCGGCATTACCGCGGGTGCAGGGCGCAGCCCTGCCGGTCACCCCAGCCGTACCCGCCGTCCTTCGCGCGCGCTGTCCATGCCGGCCTGCAGCAGCCGCATCAGCTGCAGCGCCTGCACCGGACTTACCGTGGCTTCGCCATCACCGTGCATCGCCGCTGCGAACTGCGCGTACAGCCGCCGGTAGTCGCCGGGCAGGTTGTCCACGGTACTGCGCTGCACGTTGTCCTCGGCGTCGCAGCGCACCAGCTCGCCATGCCGCGGGTCGATGCCCCAGCCCGGCGCACCCGGTGCAACACCGCGGCGCAGCTGCGCTTCCTGCACGTCCAGGCCGTGCTTGATCCAGCTGGCCTGGCTGCCATGCACGCTGAAGTGCGGCGTGGGGGCCGCCACCAGTGAACCGGCATGCACGATCGCGCGATGCCGTGGGTAATGCAGCACGGCATGGAAGTAATCGATACCGCTGCCGCCCTCGCGCTGCACGGCCAGATCGGTGTCGATCGCCTGCGGCCAGCCGAACAGCACCAGCATCTGGTCCAGCAGATGCGGGCCCAGGTCGTACCACAGGCCGCTGCCGGGTCCTTCCTGCTCGCGCCAGCGGTCACGCACCTGCGGCCGGTAGCGATCGAAGTGCGCATGGCACTCGGCCACCTCACCCAACACGCCATCGGCCAGCAGCGCCTGCAGGGTGAGGAAGTCGGCATCGAAGCGACGGTTCTGGAACACGGTGGCGATGCGCCCGGCATCGCGCGCAGCGGCCAGCACTGCTTCGGCTTCGGCAACGCCGAGTGCAAACGGTTTGTCAACCAGCACGTGCTTGCCAGCGGCCAGCGCCGCTATTGCCAGTGGCGCGTGCTGGGCGTTGGGCGTGGCGATCACCACCGCATCCACGGCGGGATCGTCGAAGACCTCCTGTGGCGAGGCGCGCACGTGCACGTCGCTGAACGCGCGCAGCAGCGTGTCGCGTTGCGAACTGACGATGCTGTGCAGCACCAGCCCGGGCGTGTGCTGGATCAGCGGTGCATGGAAGACACGGCCGGCCAGGCCGTAGCCGATCAGGGCCAGGTGCAGGTCGGGGCGCATGACAGAGCTCCGGCAGTGGGAAGGGCAGGGTAAACGACGGGCGCTGGCAGGCCAAAACTGAACGGTTGCCGCTGCAGACGCTTCGATTCACGGCAACATGACCGTGGCGCCACGCCTGCCACACATGCATCTGTCCAGACTGGCAGCACATCCCGAAGGAGTACGACACGATGAGCAATACCACCCGTACGTTGATTGCTTCGGCCCTGACCCTGGGCCTGGCGCTGTCTTCCTCCGCTGCATTCGCCAAGGACCCGGCCGCCAAGAGCCCGCCGACCAGCGCGCATCCGGCGACCCATGCCGATCGCCACGACTCCAATGAACCGGTGACCGACACCTGGATCACCACCAAGGTGAAGGCCGACCTGCTGGCCAGCAGCAACGTGCCGGGCACCGAAATCAAGGTGGAAACGGTGAACGGCGTGGTCAGCCTCAGTGGCGCGGTGGCCAGCCAGGCCGAGAAGGACAAGGCGGTCACCACCGCCAAGGGCATCAAGGGCGTGACCCGTGTTGATGCCGCTGCACTGAAGGTCAGCGCTGCGGCCAAGCGCTGAACCCGGTGGGCGCCCCCTGGTGGGGCGCCCGCTGATCTGTAGAGCCGGGCCATGCCCGGCTGAACTCCAAGGCAGCCGAGCATGGGCTCGGCTCTACAGGTTCGATTGCCAACCCGTTCAGCCAGGCGGGCCGGAACGCCCGCCCGTGTGACCGCCTGCGCTATATTGCCGGTTCCGCCGCCGTCGGGTTCGTCCCGACCACCGATCCGCGGCTCGGTTGATGAGGAACCATGGCACTGGTTTTCAGTGACGACATCTGGGACCGCTGGCGGTTGCCGGCCCTGGCGCTGGCGGCCGCCGCGATCATCGTGGTGCCGTGGTTGACGCTGCGCAAACTGCAGCAGGACAACGAACAGGCGATGGCCTGGGTCAGCCATACCCAGGCTGTCGGCGTGGCCCTGCAACAGCTGCAGGCCGATGTCCGTGATGTCGAATCGGCGGCGTTGACCCTGTCCAAGGGCATCGATGCGCCCGGCCTGCGCGAACGCATGGCCAAGGCCAATGAGATTCCCGGGCGGCTGGCCGAGCTGGGCCGGATGACCCGCGACAACCCCGACCAGCTGATCCGCATCGGCCGCATCGAATCCATGCTGGAAGGCCGGCTGGCGGTGGCCCGTGAGCTGGCCCGGTCCAAGCCGGACAGCGACCAGCGCGCGCTGGTGCAGGACCTGAGCACGCGTTATCCGATCCGCGGTCTGGTCGAAGAACTGCAGGCCAGCGAGCAGGCGCTGCTGACCGCGCGCGCCGAGCAGGCCGCGCGCCAGCGCAAGCAGACCGAACTGGTGTCGTGGAGTTCGCTGGTGGTGCAGCTGGCGCTGCTGGGTCTGGTGCTGTGGCTGCTGCAGCGGCAGATCGGCCGCCGCCTGCATGCCGAACGGCAGTCGCTGCGCTCGGCCGCGCGCGCGGCCTCGGTGTTGCAGACCGTGCGTGAGCCGATCGTACTGCTCGACCGCGACCTGCGCGTGCAGCTGCACAATCCGGCCTTCGCCGAACTGTACGGGCTGCAGGACGAACGTGCCGACGGCCTGTTGCTGGAAAGCGTTGGCGACGGCGCCTGGCAGGATCCGGTGGTGCGCCAGCGGCTGGCCGACGTGCTGCTGCGCGGGCGCGAGCTGTGGGATTTCGAGCACGAGCAGCGCACCGCCGATGGCATCTCGCGCTACATGCTGCTCAATGCGCGCCGCATGCCGCTGCCTGACACCGATGACGAGGTCGTGCTGCTGACCATCAGCGATGTCACCGTGCAGCGTGCCGTGCAGCTGCGCGTGGAAGAGTTGAACCGCCAGCTGGAAGGCAAGGTGGCGCAGGTGTCGGAGGTCAACCGCGAACTGGAAGCGTTCAGTTACTCGGTATCGCACGACCTGCGTGCTCCGCTGCGCCATGTGGCCGGCTTCTCCGACAAGCTGTCGCGCCACCTCGGCGAGCAGGCCGACGACAAGAGCCGCCACTACCTGGAGGTGATCTCCAGTTCGGCACGACGCATGGCGGCGCTGATCGACGACCTGCTGGTCTATTCGCGGCTGGGCCGCGCGGCGATGCGCCAGCAGGCGGTGGACATGCAGTCGCTGGTGGCCGATACCCGCGCCATGCTCGATGCCAATCTGCTGGCCGAGGCCGAAAGCACGGGCCACGCCCATCAGGTGGAATGGAGCATCGCGCCGCTGCCGATCGTGGTGGCCGATGAGAACATGATCCGGCAGGTCTGGCTGAACCTGCTCGGCAATGCGGTGAAGTACTCGGGCAACCGCGAGCCGGCGCGGATCCGCGTGGACTACCGGCAGCAGCCCGACGGCGGTCATCAGTTCACGGTCAGCGACAATGGTGCAGGCTTTGACATGGCCTATGCCGGCAAACTGTTCGGCGTGTTCCAGCGCCTGCACAAGGCCAGCGACTACCCCGGCACCGGCATCGGCCTGGCCAGCGTGCGCCGCGTGCTGACCCGCCATGGCGGCCGCATCTGGGCCGAGGCCGAACCGGACGTCGGCGCCACCTTCCACTTCTACCTGCCTCCCGCGATCGACGCGGACAAACAAGGTCCCTCTGCATGACGACTCTGCGCACCATTCTTCTTGCCGAAGACAGCCCGGCCGATGCCGAGATGGCGATCGATGCCCTGGAAGAGGCGCGGCTGGCCAATCCCATCGTGCACGTCGAGGATGGCGTGGAAGTGATGGACTACCTGCTGCGCCGTGGCGCCTACGCCAGCCGCGAGGAAGGCCTGCCCGCCGTACTGCTGCTGGACATCAAGATGCCGCGCATGGATGGCCTGGAAGTGCTGCGGCAGATCCGCGAGCACGATGAACTCAAGCGCCTGCCGGTGGTGATCCTGTCGTCCTCGCGCGAAGAAAGCGATCTGGCCCGCAGCTGGGACATGGGCGTGAATGCCTACGTGGTCAAGCCGGTGGATGTGGACCAGTTCTTCGGCGCGGTGCAGACCCTGGGCAAGTTCTGGGCGTTGATCAACCAGGCACCGGAACTCGAGTGAGCCCATGCCCTTGACCGGTCCCGCCCTGGGGGCGCTGCGCATCCTGCTGGTGGAAGATTCCCCGGAAGATGCCGAGCTGATGTCCGAACAGATGCTCGATGCGGGCCTGGAAGCCCGTTTCGAGCGCGTGGAGAGCGAGGCGGAGCTGCGCCGGGCGCTGGTCGCGTTCCAGCCTGACATCGTGCTGTCCGACCTGAGCATGCCGGGCTTCTCTGGCGACGATGCGCTGCGCATCGTGCGTGAGACTTCGCCGGAAGTGCCCTTCATCTTCGTCTCCGGCACCATGGGTGAGGAGAACGCGGTGGCGGCGCTGCAGAAGGGCGCCAACGACTACATCATCAAGCACCAGCCGGCGCGCCTGCCGTCGGCGGTGGCGCGCGCGATCCGCGATGCGCGCAGTACCGTGGAGCGCGCGCGGGTGGAAACCGAACTGATGCGCGCACAACGGCTGGAAAGCTTGTCGCTGCTCGCCGCCGGGCTCAGCCATGACCTGCGCAACATCCTGCAGCCGTTGCTGATCATGCCGGACCTGCTGAAGGCACGCACCGACGATCCGCAGCTGCATCATCTGGCCGATGTCATCGCCGAGTGCGGGCGCCGTGGCCACGAGATGGCCGAGTCGATGCTGTCGTTCGTGCGCGGCTCGCGCAAGCCGAGCGAGCGCATCGAGATTGACGGCCTGTTCGATGCGGTGGCGCTGCTGTTGCGCAGCAACGTGCCCGACGCGGTGCGCCTGGAACTGCAGGTGCAGGATGAGGGCCTGGTGGTCGATGCCAACTACACCGAGCTGCAGCAGGTGATGTTGAACCTGGCGCTCAATGCCATCCAGGCCATGCCCGACGGCGGCCGCCTGAGCCTGACTGCCAACCACGCCGGCCATCGCGACGGGGTGGACTGGATGTGCATCCGCGTGGTCGATGAAGGCATCGGCATGGACGCGGACACGCTCTCGCACCTGTTCAATCCGTTCTTCACTACCAAGGCTGATGGCACCGGCCTGGGCCTGATTTCCTGCAAGCGCATCGTCGAAGGTGCGGGCGGCAGCATCCATGTCAGCAGCGCGCTGGGGCAGGGCACACGTTTCGAGCTGCGCCTGCCGATGCATGAAAGCATCGATGCCGGTGAGCCGGTCGAGCAGCTGGTGGCGCTGGGCAGTGGCCAGTCGATCCTGGTGGTCGATGGCGAAGCCACGCGCCTGTCGCTGCTGGGCAATGCGCTGTCCAGCCAGGGCTACCAGCTGCAGCTGGCGTCCGACGGCCCGGCTGCGCTGCGCTGGATGCAGCAGGAAGCGCTGCCGGCGCTGGTGATCGCCGATGCCGGTTCCAAGCTGTTGCCGGCCAGCCAGTTGCTGGGCGAGATGGCTGCGCTGGGCTATGGCGGCCCCGCGCTGGTACTGGAAGACGCCGCAGTGGCAGTGCCGGCCGATGCCTTCCCGCCCGGCGTGGAGGTGCACGTGCTGCGCAAGCCGCTGCAGATGCAGCAGGTGTTCCGCGCAGTGGCCGAAGCGCTGGGCTGACGTTCCGGTAGTGCCGGCCGCTGGCTGGCAACCGCATTGATCCCACCGCACGCGGATGCCGGCCAGCGGCCGGCACTACCGTTCGGCTGTTTCCCACGGGAACCGCGGCAGCGCGTCCACCGCCTGTTCCAGCCGCCGGGACCAGTTCTGGTGGATGTCGGCATACAGCGCCGAATCCGCGCCCAGCCGCAGCTGCTGCCCGATGCGTAGTTCACCGTCGCGCAGCAGTGCCAGATCGATCGGCAAACCCACCGACAGGTTGGAGCGGATGGTTGAATCCAGCGATACGATCGCGGTGCGCGCGGCATCTTCAAGGCGCGTGGAGGGGCTGAGGATGCGATCCAGGATCGGCTTTCCGTACTTGGATTCGCCGATCTGCAGGTAAGGCGTTTCCGGCGACGCGGCGATGGCATTGCCCAGCGGATAGATCATGTAAAGCCCCGGCCGCTCGCCGGCGATCTGGCCGCCGAAGATCAGCGTGGCCTGGGTGTTGACCCCGTCATGGCCATGCTCGCTGTGGCGGCTGTGCACCTGGCTGTCCACCAGCAGTTGGCCGACGTACTCGGCGGCCTCGAACAGGTGGGCCATGTCGTGCAGGTTGGGCGTGCGCCGTTCATCGGCATCGCGCCCCAGGCGCGACACCAGCAGCTGGGTGGTGGCCAGGTTGCCAGCCGCCATCAGCACGTAGGCTGCCTGGCCGGGGTACTCGAACGCGTGCAGCTTGCGATGCACGCGCACATCGTCCAGCGAGGCATTGGTCCGGGTGTCGGCGGCGAAGACCAGGCCCTGGTCCACCTCGATTCCAACGCAATAGGTCATGTCGGTGCCCTATCATGTGCGTCCCGGAGTGTAGGCAGGCCGCCGTGATGACGGCATGCCCACGTCCCCCCAGAACGCCGCCACCGGAACCGCATGACCACCGTGCTCCTGAGCCTGGGCAGCAACGTCCAGCCCCGCCGCTACCTCCACGCCGCGGTGACGGCCCTGCGCGAGCGCTTCGGCGCGCTGCAGGTCTCGCCGGCCTACCGCACCGCCGCAGTCGGTTTCGAGGGCCCGGCCTTCCTCAACAATGCCGTGGCGATCGACACCGATCTGCCACTGCAGGAACTGGACGACTGGCTGCATGCGCTGGAAGACGCCCATGGCCGTGACCGCAGCGGGCCGCGCTTCTCCGACCGGACGCTGGACATCGACGTGGTGTTCTACGGCGATCTGGTGGTGGAAGGCCCCGGCCACCTGCGCATCCCGCGCCCGGAGCTGAAGCACGCCTTCGTGCTGAAGCCGCTGGCCGACATCGCCCCGGCGTTCATTGACCCGGTCAGCGGGCAGGACCTGGCCACGCTGTGGCGGGCGCATGCGCAGTACGGCGCCGCGTTCGAGGTGGTGGACCTGGAATGAGGGAGGTTGCCGGCCAGCGGCCGGCACTACCGGTAGTGCCGGCCGCTGGCCGGCAACACCTCAGCTCACCGTACGCCCACCATCCACGCGCAACGTGTGGCCGGTGACGAAGCTGGCCTCGGCCACCAGCCAATACACCGCTTCGGCAATCTCCTCGACCGTACCGGTCCGCGCCAGCGGCGTGCGTGCCAGCAGCGCCTCGCGGGCGAAATCGTCCTTGCCCTGTTCCGGCCACAGGATCGCGCCCGGCGCCACTGCATTCACCCGCACCTTGGGCGCCAGTTCCAGCGCCAGCGAGCGCGTGGCCATTTCCAGCGCGGCCTTGGCCATGGTGTAGGCGATGTGGTCGCGCATCGGGTCGGTGCCGTGCAGGTCGGTCAGGTTGACGATGCAGCCGTGCTGGCGGCGCAGGTAGGGCGCAGCCGCCTGGGACAGCAGCAGCGGTGCGCGCGCGTTGACCGCGTACAGCTCGTCCATCGCCTCGGCGGTCACCTGGCCGAGCGGGGTCGGGAAGAAATTGGAGGCGTTGTTGACCAGCGCGTCCAGGCGGCCGAAGTGGCTGACGGCCTGTTCGACCAGGTCGGGCAGGGCGCTGGCGTCACGCAGGTCGGCCTGCAGGGCCAGCACGCTGCCCGGGCGCTCGTTGTCGAAGTCGAACGCGGCCTGCTGCAACTCGGCGCTGGAGGTGTTGGCGTGCAGCACCACCGACCAGCCGCAGGCGTGGAACTGGCGGGCAATGGCCGCGCCGATCCGGCGTGCGCTGCCGGTGATCAGGACCACGGGGTGGGTATCGCTCATCGAGGGTCCTCCAAGGCTCGGCTATCCTGTGCACCATTGTCACCGCATTCGAAGACGCCATGCAGCCCACCTTCCCCCTGCCCGAAGCCGATGCCCTGGCCCACAGCGACCAGCTGGCCGCCGCCCTGCGTGCCGAAATCCTTGCCCAGGGCGGGGCGATGCCGTTCTCGCGCTTCATGGAGCTGTGCCTTTACACCCCCGGCTGGGGCTACTACAGCGCCGGTGCCAGCAAGTTCGGTGGCAGCGGCGACTTCACCACCGCGCCCGAGCTCGGCAGCCTGTTCGCCGGCAGCGTGGCCAATGCGCTGGCGCCGGTGTTCGCGCAGCTGGGCGCGCAGGCGCGGATGCTGGAGCTGGGCGGCGGTACCGGCGCTTTCGCCGAGGCGGTGCTGTTGCGCCTGGCCGAGCTGGATGCGCTGCCCTCGCGCTACGCCATCCTTGAGCCCAGTGCCGACCTGCGCGAGCGCCAGCAGCAGCGCCTGCAGCAGAACCTGCCGGCCGAGCTGGCCGCGCGTGTGGAGTGGATCGACCGCCCGTTCGAAGAGGATTGGGAAGGCGTGGTGTTTGCCAACGAAGTGATCGACGCGCTGCCGACACCGCGCTTCCTGATCCGCGATGGCGAGGTGTATGAGGAAACCGTCGAGCTGGATGGCGACGGCAATTTCATCCGCGGCGCGCAGCCGGCCGACATTCTGCTCAACGGCGCGGTGCGCCACATCGAGCGTTATCTGGAAAAGCCCTTTGCCGAGGGCTACCGCTCCGAAGTGCTGCCGCAGCTGCCGTACTGGCTGCAGGCGGTGGCCGGCGGCCTGCAGCGTGGTGCGCTGCTGTTCGTCGACTACGGTTACAACCGGGGTGAGTTCTACCAGCCCGACCGCGATGATGGCACCGTGCGCGCGTTCTACCGCCACCACGTGCACAACGACGTGCACCGCTGGCCGGGCCTGCAGGACATCACCGCCTCGGTGGATTTCACCGCGATGGCCGAGGCCGGCCAGCATGGCGGTTTCGAGCTGGCCGGCTACTGCAGCCAGGCCAGTTTCCTGCTCGGCAATGGCCTGGACCAGGTGCTGCTGCTGGCCGAGGAGCGTACCGACGAGGTTGGCCGCATCCAGCTGCGCGACCAGGTGAAGAAACTGACCCTGCCGACCGAGATGGGCGAGCGCTTCCAGGCCATCGGCCTGCAGCGCGGTGTGGATTTTGAGCCGGCCTTTGCACTGGGCGACCTGAGCTGGCGCCTGTGAGCAGTGCGTTGCCGGTGATCAAGCCGCTGCGCCGGCCGCGGCTGTGGTGCGCGCTGTGGGCGCTGGCGGTGCTGGTGGTGATCGTGGTCTGCCTGATCCCGCCGCCGCCGATCCCGCTGCCGGAAAACAGTGACAAGGGCGAGCACTTCCTCGCCTATTTCATCCTGGCCGGCAGCGCGGTGCAGCTGTTCCGGCGCGGGCGCCCGCTGCTGTGGGTGGGCGTGGGCCTGGTGCTGATGGGCATCGGCATCGAATTCGCGCAGGGCGCATTGACCGATGACCGCATGGCCGACCCGATGGATGCCATTGCCAACACGGTGGGCGTGCTGGCGGGCCTGGCCACCGCGTTGACCCCGTTGCGCGATCTGCTGCTGCGCTGGCGCGGGTAACAGCGTGCCAACCAAGGTTGGCACCTGCCGGTAGATCCACGCCATGCGTGGATGAATTGCCCGAGGTGCCGACCAGGGTCGGCACCCACCAGGACAGATCGGCCGCTATTTCCCCAGCGTCACCTCATCCAGCACCCACATCGCCGGGCGCGTGTCGCCGGTGAAGTTGATGCACAGATCACCATTACCCTTCGTGCCCTTCGGCAGTGCCGCACGCAGGGTCACGAAGCCATCGGCATCCGGCTTGGCCGGCAGGGCCACTTCGGCCAGCACCTTCCCGCTGCAATCGCCACGGCGCACCTGCATCTCGCCATGCGCGCGCTTGGCCTTCTCGAAGCGGCGCTTGGGCTCGTCGTGGGCCAGCTGGAAGTAGTACGGAATACGCCCCGCACGCACTTCCACGCTGCCGATGCCGTCCAGTTGCGCCTGCGGCCAGCGCCAGCACGGCTGGAAGATGTCCACGTTGAACACGGCGCGCTCGCCCTCGCGCGGGCCATCGTCTTCCAGGCGCAGCACCAGGCCCTTCTTGCCCACGCAGCTGAGCAGCTCATCGCTGCGGCGGCTGAGCAGCGACTGCGCGGTGAACGCCGCCACCGTCGGCTTCGCCGCCAGCATCTGCCCCTGGTAGAACGCGGCCGCCTGCACGGTGGCGGGCAGCGTGGCGGTCAGCGGCTGCTGGTACAGCGGCGACTGCGCGCTCACCGCCTGGCCATCGGTGCTGTAGCGCACCTCATAGCCCAGCGGATTGGCCAGCGACACGGTCACGGTGTTGGCGGCGCGGTTGTCGGTGTAGTCCACGCCCACTTCAAACGGCGTCTGCGCGTAGGCCAGGCCCCAGGCGCGGTAGCGCTGCAGCTGGGACGGCAGGCGCGCGAGGAAATCGCGGAAGTCGCGATGTTCCGGCGTGCTCCAGCCGGTCTCGGCCACCGCGGCCAGGCGCGGGAACAGGTTGTGTTGCAGGCGGGCGTAGCTGCGCGTGTGCTCGGTGAACATGTTGGCCTGCAGGCCGAGGATGTGCCCGCGCTTGTCGGCCGCCAGTTCGGCCGGCACCGGTTCGAAGTTGTACAGCTTGCCGAGGTTGACCTGGGTCGGGCGGCCCGGCGGTTCATTCGGCGAGGCGGTCTGCAGGTAGTCCAGGTACAGGTAGCCGACCGGCGACATGATTACGTCATGGCCGGCGCTGGCCGCCGCCAGTCCGCCTTCGGTGCCCTGCCACGACATCACCGTGGCCTGCGGTGGCAGGCCGCCTTCGAGGATTTCATCCCAGCCGATCAGGCGCCGGTCGTGCTCCTCCAGGAACGTCTCCAGGCGCTTGATGATGTGGCTCTGCATGGCCATCTCATTGTTGATGCCCAGCGCACGCATGCGCTGCTGCACCTGCTTCGACGCTTCCCACTGGTCCTTCACCGCCTCGTCGCCACCGACGTGCACGTACTTGGCCGGGAACAGGTCGATCACTTCTTCCAGCACGTTCTCCAGGAAGGTGACAGTGCTGTCTTCGGTGTTGAACAGGTTGGGGAACACGCCCCATTCGCTGATCGGCTTCAGCGGTGTATCGATCGTGCCCAG
Source organism: Stenotrophomonas sp. Nf1 (assembly GCF_003028475.1). Taxonomy (NCBI): domain Bacteria; kingdom Pseudomonadati; phylum Pseudomonadota; class Gammaproteobacteria; order Lysobacterales; family Lysobacteraceae; genus Stenotrophomonas; species Stenotrophomonas sp. Nf1. Next base: position 211,444 of record NZ_PYTV01000006.1, read on the forward strand.
CTCCGGATACGCGGCAATCGCAGCGGTCGCGTGGCCGGGCACATCGATTTCCGGAATCACCTGGATATGCAGCCTGGCCGCATAGGCGATCACCTCGCGGATCTGCTCCTGCGTATAGAAGCCGCAGTAGGGATGTTCCTGGCCGCTGACCGGATCGATGCCGCCATCACCGGCCGGCAGGCGGCAGCTGCCCACCCCGGTCAGCTTCGGGTAGCGCTTGATCTCCATGCGCCAGCCCTGGTCATCGGTCAGGTGCCAGTGGAAGGTGTTGAGCTTGTGCGCGGCCATCGCGTCGAGCACGCGCTTGATCTCGTCCAGGCTCTGGAAGTGACGGGCGGAATCGAGCATGAAACCGCGCCAGCTGAAACGCGGTGCATCCTGGATCTGCACAGCCGGCAGCACGCCGTTGCTGCCGCCGGTGGCGAGCTGGGCCAGGGTGGTGGCGCCATAGAACAGGCCGGTCTCGTTGCCGGCCTGGATCAGCACGCCCTGCGCGCTGCTTTCCAGTGTGTAGCTCTCACCGCTGTCGCGGAAGGTGGGCACGATCTGGAAGTGGATGCTGCCGCTGTTGGCCGCGGTTCTGCCCTTGGCCAGTGCCAGGCGCGGGCCGCCACTGCGGGCCAGCAGGTCGGCGAACTGCGCGGCGACGCGCTGCGCGGCTTCGCCTTCGGCCTGCAGCACGGTGTCGGCGCGAACAGTGATGCCTCGGCCCTGGCCGCGCTGCACGGTGGCGGGGGCCGGAATCAGCATCAGGCTGCCGGCGCGCAGCTGCGGGCCGGGGGCTTCAGCGGCGGGCGTGGGATCGCCGGCCAGGGCCGGCAGCGCCGGCAACAGCGCCAGCAGGCTGCCCAGCAGCACTGCGCTGCGCATCCGGGCGCGGGAAGGCTTGAGCATCGGTACGACTCCTTGGAACGGTGCGATGAACGCTATACATGAAAAACGCCGGGCCCGGAATGACCCAGGCCCGGCGTGCGTGCACGACTCGGCGATGTTGCCGCCGCTGGATCAGTACTTGAAGCGGAAGTTGAGGTAGTACTGGCGGCCGTTGCTGTAGAACGAGGTCGGGATGGCCGCGGTCTGGTAGTACTTGTAGGTCGGGTTGTTGAGGTTCAGACCGTCCAGGGTGATGCTCAGCCAGTCGGTGGCCTTGTAGCTCAGCGAGGCCGACAGCGTGCCGAAGTCATCCTGATAGTACGGGTTGGTACCGGACAGGCTGATCAGGAACGAGGAACGGCGGGTGTAGCTGACGCGGGCACCGAAGCGCTCGTTCTCGAAGTAGGCACCCACGTTGTAGGTGTTCTTCGAGGTACCCAGCAGGTTGTGCGAGCCATCCGACCAGGTGTGCGCGGTGGTGCCGTTGGCGTAGGTGTAGTTGGCGTTGACGCCGAAGTACTCGCCGATCGGCTGCTCGTAGGCCACTTCCACGCCGGTCACCTTGCCGTCGGCATTGATCGGGGTGGAGATCTGGTAGGTCTCAAGCTGGTTGGTCAGTTCGCTGTACAGCTGGCGCGAGACCACGTCGAAGGCGATGTAGTCCTTCAGTTTCATGTGGTAGGCGCCCACCGACAGCAGGCCGCGCGGCATGAAGTACCACTCCAGGTTGGCATCCAGGTTGCTGGACAGGGTCGGCTTCAGGTTCGGGTTGCCGCCGCCACCGGTCTTGTTCAGATCCGAGCCGTAGGAGGAGGCGCCCAGTGCCGAGTAGTCCGGCAGGGTCTGGGTCTGCGAAGCGGCCACGCGCAGGACGAGGTTGTCGTCCAGGTCGAACTTGATGTTGGCGCTGGGCAGCACGCGGTTGCGCTTGTTCTGGAAGGCCATGCGTTCCCACATGCCGAACAGGCTGCTGACATCGGCATCGGCGGCCTTGCTGACGGCGTTGTAGGTGTCGATGTCCTGCTTGATGTTGACGTAGCGCAGGCCGACGTTGCCGCTCCACCAGTCACCACGGAAGTTGGCCTGCACGTAGCCGGCGAAGTTCTTCTCCTGCACCTTCCACTCGGCACCGTAGTTGTGGCGACCGGTCGGGCCATCGTTGCCGGCCAGCCAGGTGGAGTTGTTGGTCACCGCGTCCTTCAGCGCGCCCGGGGTGAAGTACCAGATGTTGCGCGGGAAGGTGCCGCCGATGTCACCGGCAAAGCCGCTGGGGTAGTTGGAGGTGGCACCGTTCTTCAATGCGCTCCAGATATCGCCCGGCGTTGCGCCTTCCGGCGACAGCGCTTCGCGCTTGTGGTCAGCGAAACGCAGGCCGAAATCGATCGAGTTCAGCACGCCGCCGTCGTTGAAGTACTGGTTGAAGTCCAGCGTTGCCCACTTCTCCTTGTCCTCGGCGGTCACCTGCTGGTTGCCCCAGGTGCCGAAGCTGGTGACGCCGTTGGGCGAGAGGTCGCCGCCCAGGTTCCAGTCGATCGGCGAGCCGTTGCCGTGGGTGGCCCAGCTGGCGCCACCGCCATTGGCCAGGGTGACTTCGGCGATGTACTGGCGCGGCGTCTCGCCGGTGCCCTTGGTGCTGCCGGCCTGGAACTTGGCGGTCAGGCTGTCGCTGATCTGCCAGTCGGCATCGAAGGTGACGTAGCTCGACTTGGCCGTCGACTCGCGGTAGATCATGTCGTACACCGCGTAGTTGGTGCCCGGCACGCCCGCGTAGGTGGCGTTGGTCAGCACGCCGTCCTTGACCACATAGCCCGGATTCGGCGCCTGCGACTTGGCGAAGCTGTTGCCGAACATCATGAAGTTGCGGTTGTAGTTGTTGGCTTCCAGCTTGGAACTGAAACCGTTCAGGCCCAGGGTAAGAGTGTCGGTCGGCTTGAACTGCAGCGAGACCAGGCCGCCCTTGCGCTCACGGGTCTGTTCGAACAGGGTCGAACCCAGCAGGCCCGGCACGTTGACGCCGATCAGGTCCGGGTTGGTCTGGGCCACCGGATCGGTCGCGGCGATCTTGAAGAAGCCGCCCGGGATTTCCTGTGCTTCACGGCGCAGCTCGCGCTTCTGGCTGAAGCCCTGCACCATCACGCCGAAGGTGCCTTCGTCGTTCTTGTAGTTGAACAGCGCCGAGTACTGCGGGTCGTTCGACTTGGCCTGGTCCGAGCGCACCATGCCGATCGAGCCTTCGGCGGTGATCTGCTTGGAGAACTCCAGCGGCTTGCGGGTGATGATGTTGACGGTACCGGTGGTGCCGCCGTCCTGCAGCTTGGCCTGCGAGGACTTGTTCACTTCCACCGAGCTGACCAGTTCGGAGGGCAGCAGCGAATAGCTGACGCTGCGGCCGACGTTGTTGCCCTGGCTGAGCACGAACCAGTCGGCCGAGCCGACGGTGTGGCCGTTGATCAGGGTCTGGGTCAGGCTCGGGCTGGTGCCGCGCAGGCTGACACGGTCGGCTTCATCGAAGCCGCCTTCGTCGGCGCTGGACGAGCTGATGTTCACGCCCGGCAGGCGCTGCAGGGTGTCGGCGACGTTGTGCGCCGGCAGCTTGCCGACGTCTTCGGCGGTGACCACTTCCACGCGCGCATTGGCTTCGCGCTTGGTATCGAGCGACTTTTCCATCGAACCACGGATGCCCGTGACCGTCACGGTGTCCAGATCGGTGGCGGTCGGGGCGGCCTGCTGCGCGTGCGCACTGAAGGCGATGCAGCTGACGATGGCGGCCGAAAGCAGGGTCTTGCGGGTGTTCATGATGTCTCTCCTCATCACTCGATTGGATGCCGGCGGCGGTGTTCGGTTACGGTTGCAAAGACATGCGCGGGGTGGCGGCGAAGTCCCGTGCGTTGGCGTGCCACGTACTGCGTGCTGCGATTGCGTTGAAGCCGGTTGCGGTGTCAGGCGGCCGACTGCTGCAGGTACCAGCTGGCAGCGCCGACCACGCCCAGCTGGCCGTGCTCGACCACCTTCACCGGGATGCGTGCCAGCGCCTCGCCCATCGGCCCCTTCTGCAGGTAGCGTTCGACGAAGGTGCTGGCATGCAGGTATTCGCGGATCTGCGGCAGGATGCCGCCGGCCAGGTAGACGCCCCCATGGGCGCCGTAGAACAGGGCCATGTCGCCGATGGTGCTGCCCAGCAGGCCGCAGAACACATCCAGCGCCTGGCGCGCGTGCGCATCGCTGCCGGCCATCGCCGCAGCGGTGACCGCATCCGGGCTGGCCAGCGTCGGCGCCTGCCCCTGCAGCGCGCACACCGCGCGGTACAGGTTCATCAGGCCCGGGCCGGACAGTGCGTGCTCGATCGACACGTGCGCGCGGTCGCGCTGCATGTGGCGCACGATGGCCATTTCCAGTTCGGTGCTGGCCGCCAGGGTCGGCTGGCCAGCTTCGGTGGCCAGCACCACCGGGCCGTGCGCGGTGGGAATCCACAGCGCGGCGCCGAGGCCGGTGCCGGGGCCGACCACCAGGGTCGGGCCGCGTGCAGCGGTCTCCGGCCCGCACAGGTGCAGCACGCCACTGGCGTCCACCTGCGCGGCGGCGTAGGCCACCGCTTCGAAGTCGTTGACGATGTAGACCCGCTGCAGGCCGACGTCGGCCTCCACCTGGCGCGCCGACAGCGGCCACGGCAGGTTGGCGGTGATCACCGTGCCGTCCTCGCGGGCATAGCCGGCGCTGGCCACCACGCAGTGCGTGGGCCGCGGGCCGTTGCCGAGGAAGTCGGACAGGATCGCGCTCAGCCCAGCGTGGTCGGCATTGCGGTACTTGCGGTACTCCAGCACCTGCACCGGATGGGCATCATCACCGCTGGCCTGGACCCGGGCTACGCGCACATGGGTGCCACCAACGTCGGCAGCCAGGAACGAGGGCGCGACGCGGGACAGGACATGGGCCGGGGCGGGGTGGCTGGCGGTCACGCGGGCTCCTGCTGCAGGTGGGGCCGGACCCAGGATCGGGGCCGGCGATTGGGGCGGAGTCTGTAACCGCGCTGACAACGATGTCAACGAGTTCGTGACACTTTCGTTGCTGCGCCGCAACGAATGCGACGGGCGGTAAACGTTTACATGGCGTGAGCATGGGTTTCACGCGGGAACCGTTGCCGCATGGGCCTCAAGGCCCACTGCGCATTCAGCACACCGCCCCGTGAGCCGGTTGCGCAGTGCAGCATGGGCAGCGCCGCGCTGCATTTGGAAGTTGACAAAGCGCGGTTGTCCATCGAAAGAATGTGACAACGTTGTTCCCAGCCACTCTCCGACGCCGCGTTCTGCGGCCGTCGCCGCAGGAGCCCTCCTGATGTCCGCCGTCCCCGCTGCAAGCGCGCGCCCGAACGTGGCCACCTCCATCGCCATCGTCGGCGTGCTGTTCTTCCTGATCGGCTTCTTCACCTGGCTCAATGGCCCGTTGATCACCTTCGTCAAGCTGGCCTTCGAGCTCAGCGAGGTCGGCGCCTTCCTGGTGCTGATGGTGTTCTACCTGTCCTACTTCTTCCTGGCGCTGCCGTCGTCGTGGATCCTGCGCCGCACCGGCATGAAGAAGGGCCTGAGCCTGAGCCTGCTGGTGATGGCCGGCGGCGCCGCACTGTTCGGTGAGTTCGCCACCCAGCGCTGGTACCCCGGCGCGCTCGGCGGCCTGTTCGTGATCGGCAGCGGCCTGGCCCTGCTGCAGACCGCGATCAACCCCTACATCTCCATCCTCGGCCCGATCGAGACCGCGGCGCGCCGCATCGCGCTGATGGGCATCTGCAACAAGATCGCCGGCATGCTGGCGCCGGTGCTGATCGGCACCGTGGTGCTGCATGGTATCGGCGACCTGTCGGCCAGCGTGGCCGTTGCCGATGAAGCGACCAAGGCGCAGCTGCTCAACGAGTTCGCCGCCAAGATCCACGCACCGTACCTGGCCATGGCCGGCCTGCTGGTGCTGCTGGCGGTGGCGGTGCTGTTCTCGCCGCTGCCGGAAATCAAGTCCGCCGAAGCCAACGCCACCCCCACCAGCGCCGGTGCGGCCGAGCGCCGCAGCATCTTCCAGTTCCCGCACCTGTGGCTGGGCGTGCTGTGCCTGTTCGTCTACGTGGGCGTGGAGGTGATGGCCGGCGATGCGATCGGTACCTACGGCCACGGCTTCGACCTGCCGCTGGACCAGACCAAGATGTTCACCTCGCTGACCCTGTTTGCCATGCTCATCGGCTACGTGGTCGGCCTGCTGCTGATCCCCAAGGTGGTCTCGCAGTCGCGCTATCTCACCATCTCGGCGGTGCTGGGTGTGGTGTTCTGCCTCGGCGCCTGGGTCACCCACGGCTATGTTTCGGTGGGCTTCGTGGCCGCACTGGGCTTTGCCAACGCGATGATGTGGCCGGCCATCTTCCCGCTGGCGATCCGTGGCCTGGGCCGCTTCACCGAAACCGGTTCGGCGCTGCTGGTGATGGGCATCGCCGGCGGCGCGATCATTCCGCAGCTGTTTGCCGTGCTCAAGCAGCACATCGACTTCCAGCTGGTGTTCGTGCTGCTGATGGTGCCGTGCTACCTGTACATCCTGTTCTACTCGGTGATCGGCCATCGCGCCGGCCTGCCGCAGGACAAGGCCTGATCGGCGATGATGGACGGCAGCCAACCCCAGGGAAAACCCATGCGCAGAGCGACCATCAAGGACGTTGCGGAGAAGGCCAAGGTCTCGCTGAAGACGGTCTCGCGGGTGATCAACAACGAGCCGTCGGTGATGCAGGCCACCCGTGCGCGGGTGCTGCGTGCCATTGCCGAGCTCGACTACGAGCCCGATCCGTCCGCGCGCAACCTGCGCAGTGGCACCACCTTCGTGATCGGGCTGGTCTACGACAACCCCAACCCGTACCACATCATCGGCGTGCAGAACGGCGTACTCGCTGCCTGCCGCGAGACCGGGTTCGGCCTGCAGATCCATCCCTGCGATTCCAGCTCGCCGCTGTTGGCCGATGAACTGGCCGACTGGGTGCAGCGCTCGCGCCTGGCCGGGCTGGTACTGACCGCGCCGATGTCCGAGCGCCGTGACCTGATCCAGGCGTTGACCGCGCGCGGCATCAAGCTGGTGCGCATCATCGCCGCCACCGAAGACCCGGCCGACGGTGCCTGCGTGTTCGTCGACGACCGCGAGGCCGCCTACGAGATCACCGAGCATCTGATCCAGCTCGGCCACCAGCGCATCGGCTTCCTCTGGGGCGGCATCTCGCACCGTTCCTCGGGCGAACGCTACGCCGGTTACGAGGCCGCGCTGAAGGACTACGGCATGACCGTGGACAAGCATCTGGTGGTGCAGGGCGACTACACCTTCGATGATGGTTTCCGTGGTGCGCGCCGCCTGCTGGCGCTGCGCGAACCGCCCACCGCCATCTTCGGCTCCAACGACGAAATCGCCGCCGGCGTGTTGGCGGCGGCCAAGTCGGCCGGCATGAACGTGCCCTACGACCTGTCCATCGCAGGCTTCGAGGACAGCCCGTTCTCGCGCCAGTCGTGGCCGCCGCTGACCACCGCCAAGCAGGCCACCGAGGACATCGCCCGCCATGCCGCGCGCCTGCTGATCGCGCAGCTGCGCAGCGACGCCTATGACGACGCGCCGGCGCCGCTGCACAACCAGGGCTTCGTGCCGCAGCTGGTGGTGCGCGGTTCGACCGCGCCGATGCGCCCGGCCGGCGCACGCCCCCTTCCTTCCGATCCTGCCTGAGCCTGCCATGTCGCTGTCAGACCCCACCGCCACCTTGATGTTCGCCGAGGCCGCTGAAGCGGCCGACGTGGTTGCCCGCCAGTTCTCGCGCAACCACGCCACCATGGAAACCCTGGCTGCCAGCCTGCGCGCGGCGCCGCCGCCGTTCGTGGTCACCTGCGCGCGCGGCAGTTCCGATCACGCCGCCACCTACGGCAAGTACCTGCTGGAAACCCAGCTGGGCCTGGTGGTCGCCTCGGCCTCGCCGTCGGTGGGCTCGGTGTATGCCGCACCGCTGCAGCTGCGCGGTGCGCTGTTCATCGTCATCTCGCAGTCGGGCAAGAGCCCGGACCTGCTGCGCAACGCGGAGGCCGCCAAGGCCGCCGGCGCGCGCGTGGTTGCGCTGGTCAATGTCGAGGATTCGCCGCTGGCGCAGCTGGCCGACACGGTCATCCCGCTGCATGCCGGTGCCGAAAAGAGCGTGGCCGCCACCAAGAGCTACCTGGCCTCGCTGGCCGCGCTGCTGCAGCTGGCCGCGTACTGGAAGCAGGACAGCAGCCTGCGCAATGCGCTGGACCTGCTGCCCGATGCCATGCGCGAGGCATGGCAGTGCGACTGGAGCGCAGTGACCGAGGGCCTGGTCGAGGCCACCAATCTGTTCGTGCTGGGCCGTGGCCTGGGCCTGGGCGCGGCGCAGGAAGCGGCGCTGAAGTTCAAGGAAACCTGCAGCCTGCATGCCGAAGCCTACAGCTCGGCCGAAGTGAAGCATGGCCCGATGGCGCTGGTTGACCGCGGCTTCCCGGTGCTGGCCTTCGCCCAGCCGGATGAAACCGGCGCCGGCACCCGTGCAGTGGTCGATGAGTTCACCGCGCGTGGCGCGCGGGTGTGGCTGGCCGGTGCCGGTGGCAACCTGCCGGTCGCGGCCGCACCGCATCCGCTGTGCGCGCCGCTGCTGACCGTGCAGAGCTTCTATCGCGCGATCAACGCGCTGGCCCTGCGCCGTGGTTTCAACCCGGATCTGCCGCCGCACCTGAACAAGGTGACGGAGACTGTGTGATGGCAACTGTGCTGCGCAATGCCCGCATCCTGGTCGGCGATGATTTCCGCGACGACCTGGCCGTGCTGATCGAGGACGGGAAGATCAGCGCGCTGTTGCCCGACGCCGCGCCGCAGCTCGGCCAGGCCGATGAGCAGGTCGACCTGGGCGGTGGCTGGCTGCTGCCCGGCTTCATCGACGTGCAGGTTAACGGCGGGGGCGGCGCGCTGTTCAACAACACGCCGGACGTGGCGGCACTGCGCACCATCGCGCAGGCCCATCGCCGCTTTGGCACCACCGCGATGCTGCCGACCCTGATCAGCGACGACGTAGCGGTGATGCGCGAGGCCATCGCAGCGCTGCGCGAGGCCATCGCACAGGGTGTGCCCGGCGTGATCGGCATCCACCTGGAAGGCCCGTACATCGCACCGGCGCGCAAGGGCACCCACGATGCCAGCAAGTTCCGCGTGCCGGATGAGGCGGAGATCGCGCTGGCGGCCTCGCTCGACAACGGCGTGACCCTGCTGACGCTGGCGCCGGAACGGGTGCCGCTGGAGACCATCCGTGCGCTGGTCGAGCGCGGCGTGATCGTCGCTGCCGGTCACACTGCCGGCACCTACGAAGAGATCCGCGCCGGGCTGGATGCCGGCGTGCGCGGTTTCACCCACCTGTACAACGCGATGTCGCCGCTGCAGGGCCGCGAGCCTGGCGCGGTGGGCGCTGCGCTGGAAGACCGCGACAGCTGGATCGGCATCATCGTCGATGGCGTGCATGTGCATCCGGCCAGCCTGCGCGTGGCGCTGGCGGCCAAGCCGCGCGGCCGCCTGCTGCTGGTCACTGATGCGATGCCGCCGGTCGGTGCCGACGATCCCAGCTACGTGCTGTACGGCGAAACCATCACCGCCATCGACGGCGTGGTGCGCAACGCTGCCGGTTCGCTGGCCGGTTCGGCGCTGGACATGGCCACCGCGGTGCGCAACACCGTGCAGCTGCTCGGTCAGCCGCTGGCCGAAGCCGCACGCATGGCCTCGACCTATCCGGCGCAGTTCCTCAATGTCGATGACCGCCTGGGCCACATCGCCGAAGGCTACCAGGCCGACCTGGTGCTGCTGGATGATGCGTTGCAGGTACGTGGCACCTGGATTGCCGGACAGTACGAGGCCGCCTGATGAACGCGACGCCGCCACGCCGGCTGGGCTCGATCGATGCCCTGCGCGGCATCACCGTGGCGGCGATGCTGCTGGTCAACAATCCGGGCGACTGGAGTGCGGTGTTCGCACCGCTGCGTCATTCGGAATGGCACGGCTGCACACCCACCGATCTGGTGTTCCCGTTCTTCCTGTTCCTGGTCGGCGTGTCGATGGCCTTCAGCGTGGCACCGCGCGCACTGGATGCCGCGGCACGTCCTGCATTGGCGCGCGGCGTGCTGGAGCGCGCGCTGCGCATCCTGGTGGCCGGTGCGCTGCTGCATCTGCTGATCTGGTGGGCGCTGGATACGCACCACTTCCGCATCTGGGGCGTGCTGCAGCGCATTGCCGTGTGCGCGGCGCTGGTGGGTGTGCTGGCGGTGTATGCACGACCGCGCGTGCAGGCCGGCGTGCTGGTCGCACTGCTGGTGGGCTATACCGTGCTGCTGCTCGGCATCGGTGACCTGGCACCGTGGACCAATCCGGCCAGCCGCCTGGATACCGCGCTGTTCGCGCCGTGGGTCTATCAATGGCACGCCGATACCGGCCTCGGCCATGACCCGGAAGGATTGCTGAGTACTTTGGGCGCGCTGGCCAGTACCGTGCTCGGCCTGCTGGCCGGTGGCCTGCTGCGCAACGGGCGTGCTGCTGCCTTGGCCGGGCTGGGCGCAGCGACCGCCGTGCTCGGCCTGCTGCTGGCCATCGTGCTGCCGTTGAACAAGCAGCTGTGGACGCCCAGCTACGTGCTGTGGACGGGCGGTCTTGCGGCGCTGGCATTGTGGCTGGGTCATCTGTTGATCGACCAGAAGGGTTGGCCGGCGTTGGGCCGGCGTTTCGGCGTCAACGCGATCACTGCGTACCTGGGTGCCTCGGTGATGTCGGTGGTGCTGCTGGCGACCGGCGCCTGGGGCTGGATCTGGCAGCAGCTGGCCACCGCAATGCCGCAGGCGCTCGAGCTGGCGTCCATGCTGCAGGCGCTGGCGTTCGTTGCATTGTGGTGGGGCGTGGCGCGGTGGCTGGATAAGCGCAGGATCTACCTGAAGATCTGAGCGCCCCGGGGTCGGATCCCTTTCCGCAGGAAAGGGCTCTGACCCCTCCCGCGAACCGCATCCACGCATGGGTGGATCTACCGATCCTGCACCATCGACCACGAACGGCATCCGCGCGCGGATGCTTTCCGCTGCAATCCTGAACGATTTCAGCCACATAACACCCAGGTGATGATCGCCAGACTTCACATTAAAAATGTGATTGTCAGCGCATAAATTCACCTGTCGAAACCATTCACCGCACGGCAGACTGCCTGCGCAACGCCGCATATCCGCAGTTCCTGTTTCCCCTGTCCAGGAGTGCTGTATGTCCCGTGCCGTCCCGCGTGCGCTTCGCCCGCGCCGCCTCTCCGTGTCCGTGTTGCAGGCCCTGGCCGTGCCCTCCCTGCTGTTGTCCGCCGGCGTCGCGTGGGCAGGCTGCGATACCGCCGCCCCGGTCGCCGGCCAGACCGTCACCTGCAACGCCAACGCGCCGAACCCACAGACGGTGCCGATCACCGCCACGGGTGCGGCCGGCATCACCGTCAATGTCGCCAGCGGCGCGCAGCTGCAGCAGAGCGGCGGGGCAAGCGCCATCGCGCTGGTCGGCGCCGGCGGGCACCTGCTGTCCAACCTGGGCACGATCAGCTCGGTTGGCGGCGTGGCCGTGCAGCTCGGTGGCGGCAGCCGTGTCGACAACACTGGCAGCATCAGTACCGGCAACACCACGGCACTGCAGTTCGTCGGTGCCGGTGACAGCGTGCTGGTCAACCGCGGCACGATCAGCGGGCGCACCGGCGTGCAGTTTGATGCCGGCAATGATCGCCTGGAGATGCAGGCCGGCAGCATCAGCGGCGGCGTTCTGCAGGGCGATGGCAACGATGTGCTGCTGCTTGGCAATGGCACGATCGACAGCATCGACCAGGGCGCAGGCGATGACCAGATGACGGTCAGCGGCGGCACCGTCACCGGCGTGGTGGCGCAGGGCAGCGGCCGCGATGATTTCGTCATGACCGGCGGCACCGTGGGCGCGCTGCAGCAGGGCGACAACATCGATACGTTCCGCATGAGCGGTGGCCGCATCATCGGCGCGTTCGAGGACGGCGACCAAGCCTGGATGACCGCTGGCCGCATCGGCCGCGTCAACATGAAGCTGGACAAGAATCTCTGGGACCAGTCAGGCGGCACGGTGGATGGCAACGTGGTCACCGGTTTCGACACCGATACCCTCATCATTTCCGGCACCGCGTACATCGGCGGCAACATCAGCGTCAGCGGCGGCGCCGACAGCGTGACCATCACCGATGGCACCGTGCGCGGGCAGGTGCTGCTCAGCACCGGCAACGACACCTTCACCTGGAATGGCGGCGGCATTGTCTACGGCGCGATCGACATGGGTCCGGACAACGACGTTGCCAACCTCAGCAATCTCAACCAGGGCAATCTCGGCGCGGTACCGCTGTTCGAGGGTGGCATCGGCGTGGACCAGCTCAACCTCAGCAACGTCAAGACCGCAGGCGTCAGCCGCTTCCAGAACTGGGAAGCGATCGGCCTGGCCAACAGCACCGAACTGACCTTCGATGGCGATCTGGTGCTGGGTGACAGCGCAACCGGCACCGGCACGCTCACCGTGGATGACACCAGTACCGTCTACGCCGGCAGCGGGGGCCACGCCATCCGTCCGTTCAACAGCGCCGCGCTGGTGGACATGGTCAACGCCGGGCGCATCGACCTGACCGGCAGCGGTGCCGGCGATGTGTTCACCGTGCGCGGCAACTACCGCGGTGACGGCGGTGGCCTGTACCTGCGCACGGTGCTGGGCGCGGACAACTCCACCAGCGACCGGTTGGTGATCGATGGCGGCGCCGCGACCGGCAGTACCGGCATCGGCATCCTCAATGCCGGCGGCGGCGGTGCGGCCACGCTGGCCGACGGCATCCTGGTGGTACAGGCGTTGAACGGCGCGAGTACCGCGCCTGGCGCGTTCTCGTTGTTCGCACCGGTAGCGGCCGGTGCCTACGAGTACTTCCTGTTCAAGGGCGGAGTGAGTGCCGGCACCAGCCAGAACTGGTACCTGCGTTCGACGCTGGTGAGCGGGCCGACGCCAGCACCGAATGGCAACGGCACCGCCACGCCGCCGCCGCTGACACCGCCGGTGGCACCGCCGCCACCGATCACCCCTGCGCCGCCACCGCCGCCCGAAGGCGCCACCGATCCGGACCTGACCGCGGGCGAGACCGCACCGCCACCGCCGCCGCCGGAACCTGCACCGGTGGCACCGCCCAGTGACCCGGCGGTACCGGATGTACCGGTGGCCGGCGGTGCGCTGCCTGGCACCGGCACGCCGCCGACACCCGGTGCGCGTCCGGCCGAAGGTGCGGTGGTGCCGCTGTACCGCGTGGAAACCGCGGCCTACGCGGTGGTGCCACCGCTGCTGCGCGAGGCCTCGCTGGCCAGCCTCGGCACCTTCCACGAACGCCAGGGCGAGCAGCGCCTGCTGTACAACCAGGGCGCATTCCGCACCGCCTGGGGCCGGTTGGTGGGGCAGAGCAGCGAGATCCACTGGAAGGGCGATGCGCAGCCCGGCTTCGACGGCGATGTGATGGGCGTGCAGGCCGGCCTGGATGTATGGGCCGCTGCTTCCGACAACCATCGCAACCAGATCGGCGTGTTCGTCGGCCGCACCCGCGCGCAGGGCAAGACCACCGGCCTGGCACTGGGCTGGGAGAACGTGCAGGTGGGCCAGAGCCGGCTGGATGACAAGCACGTGGGTCTGTACTGGACGTTCACCGACAGCCGCGGTGGCTACATCGATGCCGTAGCGATGCAGAGCCGCTACGACGGACGCGTCAGTTCGTCGCGTGGGCTCGGCTTCGGCGTGAGCGGCGACGGCACCAGCGTGTCGGTGGAGACGGGTAAGCCGCTGCTGCACTTCGGTCAGTCCGCATGGTGGCTGGAGCCGCAGTTGCAGGTGATCTGGCAACGCACAGCGCTGGATGACCGGCGCGATGCGGTGTCGAGCGTAGGCTTCGACAACGACAACGCCTGGACCGGCCGCATCGGCCTGCGCCTGGCCGGTGATTACCCGCTGGCCGACAACGGCTGGCAGCCGTATTTCAAGCTGAACTACTGGCACGGCCGCTCCGGCGAAGACCGCATCCATTTCGATGACGACGTGATCATCAATTCGCAGCGCTCGCGCGCACTGGAGGCCGGTGTCGGTGTGGTCGGTCGTTTCAACCGCACCATCAGTGCGTACGCCGTGGCTGATTACACCCGCGAACTGGGCGGCGACCGCAACGAGAAGCGCCGCATCATCGAAGGCAACATCGGCCTGCGCGCGGACTGGTAGCGCCGTCGCGCCCTGGGAGGACCCCGCACACTCCCCACCGACGCCATGACCCCGCTCTGGTAGGTGCCGACCTTGGTCGGCACAACTCCCCCCCGACACCTTGACCCTGCTCTGGTAGGTGCCGACCTTGGTCGGCACAACCCCACCGACGCCATGACCCCGCTCTGGTAGGTGCCGACCTTGGTCGGCACAACTCCCCCCGACGCCTTGACCCCGCTCTGGTAGGTGCCGACCTTGGTCGGCACAACCCCCACCGACGCCATGACCCCGCTCTGGTAGGTGCCGACCTTGGTCGGCACAGGTCCCCCGCGCAGCCGAGCACAGGCTCGGCTCTACAACAACGGTGCGCACGCATCGGGTTCCACCAGCGCACCGGCATGATCGGCCAACACCACCACCGCATGCAGCAACCCTTCCTCCACCTGCGGCGGACACTGCGCCTGTGCATCATCCATCTCGCGTGCGGACTGCGCCGCCAACAACACACCGCCACACGCAACCACCGCCGCCATACAGCGCGTCGCCTCGGCCAACTCCCGACCGCGTGCCTCGCTGAGCTGCCGTTCGCGCCACGCCTCCCCATCGGCGGCGTGACCACGCGCAATGCCACGCAATCGCGCGAAGAACGCCGAGGGCGGCGCGTGTTCATGGGCGTCGGTGAGCGCATCTTCCAACGCTTCGGCGGCGGCAGTGGACAGCTGCAGGCCGGGCAGGGCAGCGCCGAGCAGCGCGTGCAGGCGGGGATAGGTGGGGTAGAGCGTGGTCATGGCAGCAACCTCACAAGGCAAGGCCACCTGCGGGATGCAAGGTGGCGGGCGGTGCGGGTTGGCGTGCCGGTCAAAATCCAAGGGAAAAAAAGCCGACGGATCGCGAGGATCCCCACGCACCGCCCGCCATGGGCGAGCCGGTGCATTGTCGTGATTGCCGCAGTGACGGCAACTCATTCCCTTAGATGTTTGATTCAGGACGCCAATCCCGGCCGGCACAAAGTGCGTTGGCGGAGCCACCTTCGCGCTTTCATTTGAGCAACGACATGAGCAAAGTTGTAAATCGCGCGCCACATTGGGCGTGCTAAAGCCGACATACAACGGCGGCGGCAAGCGCGTATGCTGCGGTACTTGCTCACGACGAAGGAACGTCGAATGTCTGTTGATCTCCGCGTGATGGCCGCTGCACTGGGCGCCCTGTTCTGCACCACCGCACAGGCCGCCGCACCAGACGCCATCGACCTGCCGACGGCACAGGCACAGGCCCAGTTGCTGGACATGCTGGAGAAGGAATCGCTGTACCGCGACCGCGTGGACTGGCGGGCCATCCGCACGCGCCTGGAGGCGGCGCAGAACGACCCGGCCGAGGCCCGTGCGGTGCTGCAGGAGGCCACTGGCCGCAGTTCGGGCGGGCACGGCGCTTGGATCAGCGCGAAGCAGCTGCAGGCGAAAGCGGAACGCTTGGCGCGCGCCAATGGCGCAGTGACAGCGGCTCCGAAAGCAACGACGGCCCCGGCCGAAGCACTGGACCCGCGCATCGGCCGGCTGGAAATCGGGGGCTACGGCGTCATGCAGGGCCCGACGGCGCATCAGCAGATGAAGGAGCGTGCCAAGCGCTGGCAGGCGATCATCGATGATCAGGACAACGGCAGTCGCTGCGGGTGGATTGTCGATCTGCGCGGCAACACCGGTGGAAACATGTGGCCGATGCTGCTGGGCGCGGCGCCGCTGTTGCGTACCACACCCGGCGCCGATGAGAACGTAGGTTCCTTCGCTGCGGCAAAGGGTCCGTCGCTCTGGCGGCTGACACCGTCCAGCGTGCGTCTTGGCGAGCGCGTGCGGATTGATCTTGGCGGGCCCGGCTATCTGCTTAAACACCCGGGTGCGCCTGTGGCCGTGCTGACCGGGCCGCGCACTGCCAGCTCCGGAGAGGCCACCGTACTCTCCTTCCGCGGTCGGCCGCAGACGCGCAGTTTCGGCCAGCCCACCTCGGGGCTGTCCACCGCCAACGTGATGCGGCCGCTGGCCGATGGCAGCGCGCTGCTGCTGACCACCAGCGTGATGCGGGACCGCAATGATCGTGGCGATGGCTTGAAGATCGAACCCGACCAGCGCGTCGAGGGTGATGCCGCCACTGTGGCCGCCGCCCAGGCCTGGCTGCTGGCCCAGCCCGCCTGCCAGGGCAACCGGACATGATCCTGATCGGCCAACAGGAACGGGTGCTGATCGTCGGCCCCACCGAAGCGCACCACTGCCTGCGCTGCCAGACGGAAACCGAGTTCGCCCCGCAGCTGCGTTACAAGATGGCGCGCATCGACCTGCTGTTCGGCTTCACCTACCAGCGCCGCTACGAGCTGGCCTGCACCCGGTGCGAACACGGCTGGGTGCTCGATACCGAGACCATGGACCAGCAGCTGGGCGGGGTACCGATCCCGTGGCGGCACCGCTTCGGCCTGCCGTTGATGCTGGTGGGCGTGGCTGGGCTGGCGGCGGCCGGGTGGCTGTGGCGGCACGGATTCATCAGCGGCTGATGCTGATGAAAATAAGAGCGTTGCTTATATCCCATATTGGGACTAGGATGTCCGCATGAAAGTGGTTGCTTTGGCGACGCTGAAACGATTCTGGGAACGCAACCCCGATTCGGAAGCCGCGCTGAGGTCCTGGTACGACGAAGCCAGGCACGCCGTTTGGGACACGCCACATGACATACGCCAGCGTTACGCAAGCGTAAGTTTCGTGGCGAACAACCGTGTGGTGTTCAACATCAAGGGCAACAGCTACCGGCTCATCGTCGCTGTGGGTTACAGGTTTCAGGTGGTCTACATCAAGTTCATTGGCACCCACGCCGAGTACGACCGGATCGACGCAGACACTGTGGAGTTTCCATGAACATCCAGCCTATCCGTACGGAGAGCGACTACGAAAACGCGCTGCGCGAGATTTCGGCCTATGTCGACAACGAGCCGGAGCCGGGAAGCGAGGAGGGCGATCGATTCGAGATTCTCGTAACGCTGGTAGAAGCCTACGAGGCGAAGCACCACCCGATCGAACCGCCGGATCCCATCGAGGCCATCCGTTTCCGCATGGAGCAGGGCGGTCTGACCGTGAAGGATCTGGTGCCGTCCATCGGCCAGCTCAACCGTGTCTATGAGGTGTTGAATCGCAAGCGCGGTCTGACGCTGGAAATGATCCGGAAGCTTCACCGCAACCTGGGCATTCCTGCTGAAAGCCTCATCGGCCGCTGAAGCCCCGCGTGTCCCTGCCGATGCGCCGCCTCACCTCACCTTCGGCCTGCTAAAGTCTGCCCTGCAATCACGTACCGGAACCGACCATGGACCATGACACCCCGTTCGAACCCCTCAACGACCTCGAGGTAAGCCTGCTGCAGGCCCAGGACGGCACGCTGACCGCTTCGCAGTTCCTCGACGGCCTGCTGACCTCGACGGCGTTCGTGCTGCTGGACAAGGCCATCGGTGAGGACGGTGCGTGGGACGAGAGCATCTCGCCGCTGGTGCTGACCAGCGAGAGCGGCGAGCCGATGTTCGCGGTGTTCACCGCCCCCGAGCGCGCCGGCCTGTGGCATGAGCAGTTGCCGCAGTTCGCCCACGCGATGCCGATCGCGGTGCACGCGCTGCTGGCCGGTATCGGCGACGGCGTCGGCCTGGTGCTGAACCCGGGCCTGGACGTGGGCATGGAAATGATCCCCGACGCGGTGACCCAGCTGAAGCAGCGGGCGGCGGCGATTACGCGCGGCATGGCGCATTGATCCAGTGAGGTGGTTGCCGGCCAGCGGCCGGCACTACCGCGGCCCGCTGCCGTTTTCAGGCGGGCCTGCTGGCGGTTGAAGCCGCCCTGGCGCGCCGCTGACGGGTATTTCGTACTTTTCCTAGCGCGCCCGGCGCCCACGTGGCGCCTGCGTTTCACGGTGGCCCTGTCTGCCGTGTCGTCTTTGCCTCTTCATCGGCCCCTGTTCCCGCAACACGATCACAGCCCCTCGGCCCTGTGCGCGTTGCCCCATGGATGGCTCCGTACCTTCTTCGCAATGGATTGCCCTGCGCTCGGCGTTGGCGCCGCCTCGGAACGCGCGTCGCTTCCTGAGACTGCATACACCGTGTGGCCCCGACGTGCTGGTCGCCGAAACCCTCGATGGCGTCGAGCAGATCGACGGCCTCGGCTTCCAGTGGACGATCACCGCCCTGTCGTTGGACGCCGGGCTGCAGCTGGCACCGCTGATCGGGCAGGGCGCGCTGCTGCAGCTGCAACAGGCCGATGGCAGCGTGCGCCCGCTGCATGGCCGCATCACCGCCGCCGAGCGGCTGGGCAGCAATGGCGGCCTGGCCCGCTATCGGCTGCGGCTGCAACCGTGGCTGGCGTTCCTGTCGCAGCGGGTGGACAGCTACGTCTTCCACGACAAGACCGTGGTCGAGATCGTCGAAGACCTGTTCGCCGATTACAGCGGGCTGGCCCCGGCCTGGCGCTGGTCGCTGGGTGACGCCAGCCAGTACGCCCGGCGCAGCCTGACCACCCAGTACCAGGAGAGCGACCTGGCCTTCGTCCAGCGCCTGCTGGCCGAAGAGGGCATCTATTACTGGTTCGAGCATGCCGGCGAGCCCGGCGGCACGGACTTCGGCGCGCACACGCTGGTGCTGGCCGACCACAGCCACGACACCGCCGAGCTGGGCAGCGTGCGCTTCCATCGCCGCGACGAAAGCGAGCGCAGCGACAGCGTGCAGCAGTGGTCCACCGCGCACCGCTGGCGACCGGGCAAGGTCGAGCGCGCCACCTGGGACTACCGCACCCTGGAGCGCCGCCAGGCCAGCGCCGAGGCCGCGCAGAGCAACGACCTGGGCATCGTCGACCGCGACACCTGCGGGCCCTACGGCTGGCAGGACAACGCCCGCGGCCAGCGCCGCGCGCAGCAGCATCTGGACGCGCTGCGCGTGCGCGCGCATACCATCGACGGCGCCGGCCAATGGCGGGCACTGGCACCGGGCGCGCGCTTCGGCCTGTCGCAGCATCCGCAGGTGGGCGAGGACGCACAGTTCCTGTGCCTGTCGGTGCACCACCAGGCACGCAACAACCTCGATGCCGACGTGTTCGATGCACTGGAGCAGGCACTGGGCCCGTCCAGCGTGGTGGCACCGACCCTGCCGGGCGCACTGTCCGGTCTGGCCAATGGCCAGGCGTCGGGCGAAGTATCCACCGCGTTCTACGACAATCGCTTCGTCGCCATTCCGGCCGAGGTCAGTTACCGGCCGCAGACCCAGGACGGCCACGGTGCGCATCTGCATCCGCGCCCGACCATCACCGGCACGCTCAGCGCGATCGTGGTCAGCGACGGCGATCCGCTGCTGTCCGATCGCGATCACCGCATCAAGGTGCAGTTCCCGTGGCAGCGCGGCGGCAACGCCAGCAGTGGGCTGGCCCATCCCGGTGGCGACGACAACGCTCCGGCCAACGGCGGCGCCTGGACCTGGGTGCGGGTGATGACGCCCTGGGCCGGCGACAACTGGGGCGGCGTGGTGCTGCCGCGGCGCGGCCAGGAAGTGCTGGTGGCGTTCCTGGAAGGCGACATCGACCGCCCGGTGGTGGTCGGTGCGGTCTACAACGGGCGCGGCCAGCAGGACGCACAGCACAACCAGATCAATGGCGGCGGCGCCAGCGCCACCGGCAACGCCGCCGCCTGGTTCGAGGGCAATGACCACGCCGCGGTGTATACCGGCTTCAAGAGCCAGGCGTTGGCCGACAGCCAGGGCGGTACCGGCGGTTACCAGCAGCTGCGCTTCGACGACACGCCCGGGCAGGGCCGCGCGCAGCTGTCCACCACCCAGCACGAGACCACGCTGACCCTGGGCCACCTGAAGGGCGGCCAAGACAACGTGCGCGAGGGAGAGCGCGGCTTTGGCGTGGAGCTTGCCACCCAGGCCCAGGGCGCGCTGCGCGCCGGTCGCGGCCTGCTGCTGACCACCGAGCAGGGCACGCCGCAGATGGCCGCGCCGCAGGCATTGAGCCAGCTGCAGGAAAGCCAGCAGCTGCTGCAGCAGCTGGCCGAATCGGCGGTCAACCAGCAGGCGCAGTTGCCCGACGACCCGACCGAGCTGCCGGTGGACAGCACGCTGACCGAGTTGCAGGAGGCGCTGCGTGCCACCCACAGCGGCAGTGCCGCCGGCAGCATCGCCGGAGGCGACGGCGAAGCGCCCGGCTGGAGCGCGCCGGTGCTGCTGGGCAGTGGCGTGGCCGGCGTGCTGAGCCTGACCCCGGCCGACCAGGTGTGGGTAAGCGGCACCCACACCACGCTGGCCAGCGGCGTGGCGCTGAACTGGATTACGCAGGGCTCACTGACGATGGCGGTGGCCGGCGGGCTGGTGCTGTACACCGCCGGCGTGCAGCCCCGCGGTGAAAGCCCGAACCAGGAGCGCGGCATCGCGCTGCACGCGGCGCAGGGCAAGGTGAGTACGCGCGCGCACAAGCACCAGATGATCGTGGCGGCCAAGACCCAGGTGCGTATCGCCAGTACTGAGGCGGATGTGCAGCTGTCGGCACCGAGCAAGCATCTGCTGGCGACGGCGGCTGGCGCCTACATCCGCATTGAGGGCGACAACATCGAGCTGGGCGCGCCGGGGAAGGTGGAGTTCAAGGCCAGCCAGCGCGATTGGGTGGGGCCGGCGAGTGTGGCGGGGGCGGCGAAGGTGCGTGAAGGGCGCTTCAAGGGCTGTGAGCCGCACTTGAATGCCGCCGTGCGCCGGCAGGAGGCCTGCGCCGATGTCGGTTGAAGCATTGTGCGAACAGCTGGTCACCATCGACCGCAGCAGTGCGGGGCAATGCCACCTGCTGGTGCAGCCGGCGGAAGATCGATGCAAGAGCGATGAGGCCTTCGACGCGTTGCTGGAATCGGTCGGGATAACGCCGGTTCCCGTCGCCATTCGACAGATACCGAAGGCCCTCTGGCCGTCCCTGATCCCCCTCGACCTGGGCAAAGGTACGCATTCCCTGTTGTCTGGCCAGGCGGTGGAAATGGCGATGGCCCAGCGCTCGGCATCGTCGCTGCTGGCCGCGCGCCCACAACGTGCGTGTGCGTGGGTATGGACGTCGTTGCTGACACCACAGCTGGCCAGGCAGCTGGCCGAGCGTGCGGTCGCGCACTGCCCGCATGCGCAGGGCCGGAAGCGGTGGCTGCGCTTCTACGACCCGATGGTGACGGATCTGTTCCTGCAGTGCTCATCGCGTTCGCAGCGGGCGTATCGGTTTGAAGGTGTCACCACGTGGATGTTTCTGGATCGATGGGGAGAGTGGGCCATCAGCAACGCCGTCGCGCCTGCACTGCGCGGTGACCCTTCCGTGTCCTGGTCCGAGCTGGAATCCATCGGTGCCTTGAACCAGGCGTGGATCGGCGCGCTGCGAGCCGGAACGCTGCCGGATCGCGCCACGTTTGCGCAGCTGCAGCGCAGTGTCGGGGAGGGGCGTCGTTGCGGTGTGTCCAGCGGTACGGATCTGGATCTGTTCGCCACGCACGGGCTTTCCATCGGACCTCATTTCCACAGGCATCCCACGGTCCAGGCGCTGCTGGCGCAAGTCGCGCAGGGTGAGCGGTATGGCGAGCTGATTCGACGGATTGGCGACGCGGAGTGGAAGGACATCCGCATCGCGGCGTCCACACACGCAAGTGCGATCAAGGGAGACGGGGCACATGACGCGCGATAGCAGAGACGGGTACGACTCCAACGGTCCCTTTACGGGTGACAGCAACGTGGGGATCCGCAGCACAGGAAGTCCAGACATCGTCGATCTTCCGGCGGTTGCCGCCACGCTGCCGAACGAGACAGAGAAATCAGCCTGCGACGTCTGTCGCTCCACTGGACTGGCCATCCTGCCGGTGCGCTACACGGTGGTGCCTGCCAGCTGCAACGCCGGCCTTGGTGGTCTGTCGCCCGCACACGCCAGCGATGTTGATGTCAGTGCGGCGGAATACACCTACGCGCTTAGAACGTTGCGCCAGGGTCTGCTGTACCTGTACTACGAGCAGGGTCCCTACGGTCCGAAGTACTGGGAGTGCTACGCCATCGCCGAAAACGGCACCCTGTGGCGGCAACCCACCGCCTACAGTGCGCGCGCGATCGCAGGCGGTGGCCTGCCCAGCTGTGGCCGCAGTGGCCACGATCCGATGCGCACGGAGTTCATCACCATCCAGCGCCCGCATCTGTGCGGAACGGTCTGGCTCGCCTACTCCCAACATCCCTGGACGCCAGCGACGCTGGATCGCTATGGAGCTGATCCGGCCCTGCGCGCCGAGCGGATGCAGCCAATCGAGCCAGCTAGGTGGATCACGTCGGCGAGGGCAGAAGGTGATCAAGCGCCATTGAAGGATGCCGCCGGGCTGGCCTCGATCATGGAATATCGATGGCTGGACAACCCCTCAGGCGATCCGCCAGACCTTCCGTACAGCAGTGCGCTTCCGGGTGCCACTAATCCGGACGGAGCGCTTCGCAAGGCGCGGCTGCACGCGCATGGCACGCGCTACCCCTGGTCACGGCGGGACTATCCTCGCAGCGAAGGTATCGACCCACGCCAACAGCGCTTTGAACGCCTGCAGCAACACAGCAGCAACGGGCGCATCGGCGGTGATCGCCAGGAGTACCCGCCCATGCTGCTGGGCCTGTGGGATGCAGTTGGCGTTGTGCACGAGCTCAGCGGCTATTGCAATGACCTGGTTGCCTGCATCAACCAGTTCAAGAGCGAGCGCGAGCTGGAAGTCAGCGCTGTTGACCAGATCGAACAGATCTCGCGCCTGCTGGAGCTCAATGGTGCGGTAATGGCAGGGAACTACGCGGCACAGACGGTGCGCGAAGTGGAGCGTCAGCGCCGCCTCGGCAATCCGTCGCTTCCCTCATGGGATCCCAAGGTAAAGCTTTCCGAGGAGGAGAAGCGGGAACTCGCGCGGGAGTATGAGCGCCAGTTCCTGCCGCTCTATCTGAAGGACGCCCAGGACGCGTGGAAGAACAAGTACTGGCCACTGATTGACGAGCCCCGTTTCACCGCGTTCAAGAGGAACGTGGACGAGATGACGCAACAGGTACTCGACCGGCTGGGACCGAAGATGTCGGTGCTGGTTGCATGGCTCCGCCACGATCTGCTGCTGGCGACGCTGGAGGACTTTGATGGTCAGTCTGCGGCGCAGGGAGTGTGGTTCGAGGAGATCATCGCCGACGCCATCGCGGTGCTTGGCATGCACGAGATAGGCCGAACGCTGTTGACTGAACTGGCTGGCGATCTGGCTGTGACCGGAAGATCGTCTTTGCTGTGGCGAGTCATTGCACAGAATCAGGACGCTGCCCGGCTGGAGCTGCAGCAGACGCTCAAGGCGGCCGAGGCTGGGGCCAACACCATGCTGTCCGCTGCAGATGCGAGCTGGGCGGCCTTTGTGTCCGGGACGGCGCATCTGAAGACCTTCATCTCCAACTATCGCAAGATTGAGGCTGCGCAGAATGAGGCAGTGCCATCCACCGCCAGTGCCCGCATCCTCCGCGCCAGTGGTGTTGATCGCTTCGTCACCACCGCCGGCGCATTCCTGCTGAATCGATTCCCGATGAAGGGCATCCAGGACACCGCCGGCAATGCCATGGTCCGCTTTGTGCTTCTGACACGGGCGTTGATGGAGCGCGATGAGGCCATCAGCCTGGTGGCCGAAGAACTGAGCAGCGGCCAGCAGGGCAAGCGCTACTTCCTGGAGCGCATCCAGTTCTACCGAACCAAGGGCAGCGCGCTACCGATGCAGTTCGCGCTTCGGGACCTGGAGCTGCATCACGGCGCGCTGGCGATGCGCAAGCGTTGGCAGGCTGCGGCAGAGAGCAGTCGCAACGTGGTACGCCTGAACTCGCTGACCGGCGTGCTGGAAATGGCGAACTTCATCCATCTGGCCACGAAGGTGGATAAGCAGACGCGAGACTACGCGACGCTATTGGCCTCTGGAATGTCGCTTGTGGCTGTGTATACCGGTGTACACGAGGCAGTGGCGAAGGAGTTTTTTGGTGCGGGTAGCGCCAGTGCCATACGGATGAAGGTTGCCGGGAGCGTGATGGCAGGGGCGGGTAGTTTTATTGGGGCCTGCTACAGCTTCTCAGATGCGAACCTCGCGCTTGAACGAACAGACTATGCGGCCTATGTCCTTCTTAACATCCGGGGGGCGACGGTAGGGGCGGTGGGTGGTGCTCAGTTTCTGACCGCGCTTGCCTACACGGCTCCGGTGATTGAGCAATGGTTTGGACGCAACTCACTTAGCTTGGGGCTTAGGGGTTTAAGGGCTGGGCTGGAGGCGGCAGCTGCTGTGGAAGGTGCTGAAGTAGTTGCTTCGCAAGCGATGAAACGTGTCGGCGTATGGGTGCTGAGGCTGAGCGGGTGGCAGGTCAGCTTGGCAATTCTGGCTGCTGAGCTGCTTATCTGGACTCTTAGCCCCAATGAATTGGAGAAGTGGTGCATGAGCAGTGTGTTTGGGAAGAGCTCTCGCGACGTCCTGCAGAGAGGGCTTCATGGTGGGAAGCACTTTGCAACGACCCAGGAACAGCAAGTCACCTTTGACAAAGCCATCGGTTCAGTGTCTGTGAGACCGCGATGATCACTGAGCGGAATATGAGCGCAAGTGGGTGCGCGCCATTTAAAACCGAAACTGGGGTTATCTCCAATTTGCACGTTCAGCGCATACTGGAGAATGTGTTCTGGCGCGATGGGGATCGTGAGGGCATGGCCGCCACGGGCGCCGTTGCTGCTGTACTCGGTCTCAGCGGTTCTGCGGCCGGCATGGCCATGATGTCCGCTGAGGAGATGCGGGAGCCAGTCTTCCGAGTTGAGTTCGAGCTGGGCGATTTGCCTGTGAAAGGTCTGCTTTGGAACTGGCCTTTCAAAGAGGGCGATGTAGTGCGGGTCGTGGGGGCTCGCGACCCGGAAGGGGTATTTATTGCTGTCTCAGTCCTGGATGAGTGTAGGAGGTTGATTGTCTCCTATCCGCATATCTGTGCCGGCAGTCGGGCTCACTGGATTTCTGTATCGAGGTACACGCTACTGATTTCATTGCCAATATGTACGTTGTCCACCGTTGGAATTGGCCTGAATTCTCTCGGCATCCTCGAGGACGGATGGATGTTGTTGAAATTGCTACTTTGCATATTTGGTGGGCTTTTGCTCGTCTCTGCCACTGTCGGGATTCGGGTCGGCTATCGATTTCACCGGTTCGCGAGGCTCGCTGACGCCATTTTTGGTTCGCTTGGCTGGGATGACGGCAAGGGCGTGAATCTGAGGCGAATTACAAGAATGAAGAAAAGCCCGAATGATCCTGCTGCGCTTGGTGATACCTACTTCAGGTACTGAACGAAGATTAGTTTTGGTCGGGAGAGGTGCACTTACTTTAGGCCTGAGAGGGCTGCATGCTGGACTTGAAGTTACCGCAGGAAGGGAGGGCGGACATGTAGCCGCATCGCAAGCCATGAAACGTGTCTGCATGTTGATCTTGCGATTGAGTGGATGGGAGGTGGCTCTGGGTCTTCTGATCGTCGAATTTTTGATATGGGCTGTTAGTTCGAATGATCTGGAGAAGTGGTGTATGGCCAACGTCTTCGGCAAGAAGACCAGTGACAGGTCGAGAGGGCGTCGCTCGCCTGACGATGTCTATGCGACTGCACAGGAGCAGCAGCTGGCCTTTGACAGAGCTATTGGTTCGGTTTCGATTCGGTCTCAATAGGTGGGGTGCTCAAGTGAGTGTTGACGAGGACGGGTTGCTTGAAACAGAGATCGGAACTATTTCCGGCCAGAGGGTTCAGTACGTCATGGAGAATGTTTTCTGGCGAGAGGGAGAACGCGTGGGAATGGCTGCGACCGGTGCTTTGTCCGCTGCGCTGGGTCATAGTGGCGTCGCTGCCGGAATGGCGGTGATGTCTTCAGAGGAAATGGAAGAGCCGGTTGCGAGGGTTGAGTTTTTACTCGGTGAGGTGCCTGTTGAAGGGCTGCTTTGGAACTGGCCTTTCAGTGAGGGAGATTTCGTCAGGGTCGTCGGAAAGCGAGATGGTGAAGGGAGATTCTTCGCTCTATCAGTGCTTGACGAGAGTAAGAGATTAATCGTCTCCTATCCGCATGTAAGTGCGGGAAGTTGGGCGCACTGGATTTCTGTAGTGAAGTATTCTCTTATGTTCGCCGTTCCATGCTGGGCAGTTTTCTTGGGTATTTTGTATGTGGTCACATCATTGTCGGTTGAGATTCTAGTGTGCGCATATTTTGCGGGGATGGCTTTTTCTCTTGTGGTTGGTTGCCGGATTGGGCGCAGATTCACTCGCTATGCGAAGATGGCAGATTCTATATTCTCTGCGCTTAATTGGAATCGAGGGGCGGCAATTGACTTGCGGAAGATAACAAGGGCGGTGCGTCAAAAAGGTGATCATGTCGCATTGGGCGACACCTATTTCAGGTACTGAGCGATGTGAGTTTGTTGGGAAATTAAAGTCAGTTTTCCTTGGTCAGGGAATTTCGGATGGCCGCGTTGCACTTGGTGGCGCATGCTTCTATTAACGTTGCGAGGTTATGCGTGCTGAAGGC
This sequence comes from Stenotrophomonas sp. Nf1, assembly GCF_003028475.1. Lineage (NCBI taxonomy): Bacteria > Pseudomonadati > Pseudomonadota > Gammaproteobacteria > Lysobacterales > Lysobacteraceae > Stenotrophomonas > Stenotrophomonas sp. Nf1. Next base: position 238,191 of record NZ_PYTV01000006.1, read on the forward strand.
GGCTGATATCTGTCGCCTTTGGGAGGCCTGTGCCTTACGGAGATTGTAGTGAGTGCCCAAAGTCGATTGCGGACACCTGGCAAAGTGCTGTTCGAAACAGATGCCGGTGTCATTTCCAACCTACGGGTCAGACACGTGGTGCAGAACGTCTTCTGGCGCGACGGGGATCGCGAGAAGATGGCGGCCACGGGCGCCGTTGCCGCCGCGCTGGGCCTCAGCGGGCCCGCCGCTGGCATGGCGATGATGTCCAATGAGGAAACGAAAGAGCCCGCCACCAGAGTTGAATTCCGGTTTGGCGAAATGCTGGTGAAGGGGCTGTTCTGGAATTGGCCCTTCAAAGAGGGTGACTCCGTGCGGGTGGTCGGGCGTCGCGACAAGGCGGGGAACTTCATCGCCCTGTCTGTGCTTGATGAGCAGAAGAGACTCATCGTCTCTTATCCGTATGTCAGTTCAGGTAGCTGGGCCCACTGGATCGCGGTGACCAGGTACTCGCTGGCTCTATCTGTACCCTTGTACATGATCTACATCGTGATTTTTCTGATCAACGCTCTCACGGGAGACGGACTGGCACCCCTGGAGATGATCGCGGATGCGTACTTGATATGCGTTCTGGTTTGCTTCTACCTTGGATACAGAATTGGCCGCCATTTCACGCGGTTCGCAAAGATGGCTGATGCGATATTCGAAACGCTGGGTTGGCCCAATGCAAAACGCATCAATCTAAGGCGTATCACCAAGCAGAAGCGTCAGCCGGGCGACCACCCCGCCTTGGGCGACACCTACTTCAGGTACTGAACAACAGCTGCTGACACCGCACTGCCGTAAGCAAACCGTACATCCCTACCGCGCGGCCGCAATCGCCTTCACCCGCGCCTTGGCCAGCGCTTCACCAATTGCCGGGCCTTTCAGGTGCGTCGTATCCAGGTCCCGCGCCTGTACCGACAGTGCCGCCTGGTGCAGGCGCTTGAGCGTCTCGCCCTGCGGATAGTCGGCATCCTCGAAGCCGAGCCGGCCGCGCTTGTCGGCCTCGCAGCACAGGGCGATGCGGGCTACGCGCTCGGGGCGGCGCAGCGCATCACAACGGCCCAGCAGTTCCAGCACCGTGGCGTCGCGCAGTTCGTCGATGCGATGCACGTTCAGGTGCTCGCGGCAGACCGCTTCGGCCAGCTGCTGGTGTTCGGTGGGCACCTTCAGTCGTGCACACAGGGCCTTCAGCGGCTCGATGCCGCGTTGCTCGTGCATGACGTGGCGCGGCCATTCGTTCGGTGGCGTCAGGCCCTTGCCGAGATCGTGAGTGAGGGCGGCAAAGCCGACCAGGTCATCGCCCGGCGCCAGTTTCGCGGCCATGTCGCTGACCATTTCCTGGTGGATGCCGGTATCGACTTCCGGGTGGAACTCGGGACGCTGCGGTACGCCGTACAGGGCTTCCAGTTCGGGCAGGATCGGGCCCAGCGCATGCGCGTCGTGCAGCGTGCGCAGAAACGCCGAAGGCTGTGCGCTGACCAGGGCCTTGCGCAGTTCCTGCCACACTCGCTCTGGCACCAGTGCATCCAGCTCGCCACTGGCGGCGACCTCGCGCATCAGCGCCAGGGTCTCCGGCGCGACGGTGAACCCCAGCGGCGCGAAGCGCGCCATGAAGCGCGCCGCACGCAGCACACGCAGCGGGTCTTCGACGAAGGCGGGGCCGACATGACGCAGCACGCGCTGCTCAAGATCGCGCGCGCCGCCATAAGGATCGACCAGCGTGCCGGTGTCCTCGTCGCAGGCAATCGCATTGATGGTGAAGTCGCGGCGCAGCAGGTCCTCTTCCAGCGTCACTGCCGGATCGGCATCGACCACGAAGCCGCGATAGCCGCGGCCGGACTTGCGCTCGGTGCGCGCCAGTGCGTATTCCTCGCCGCTCTTCGGGTGCAGGAACACCGGGAAATCGCGGCCCACGGCGGTGTAACCCAGCGCCTCCATCTGCGCGGGCGTGGCGCCGACCACCACCCAGTCGCGGTCGCCGGCAGGATGCTGCAGCAGGCGGTCGCGCACGGCGCCGCCGACAAGATAGATCTTCATGGCGGGATCATCGCACGACCGCGGTGTGATCAATCCCCGCCCTGGTCGGCGTTGGCGGCGCAGCTGAAGTTCTTGCGCTTGTCGACCAGGCGACCCATCAGGCGGTCGCTCAGCGGCAGGGCATCGCCGTTGAGGCGCCAGTCGTAGATCACGCTGAAGGCCAGCACGCGGGCCACGTACTCGCGCGTTTCCTTGTAGCTGATGGTCTCGATCCACAGGTCCGGGTCGTAGCCCGGGCGCTGGCTCTGCCACCGCGCGGTCGGGGTCGGGCCGGCGTTGTAGGCGGCGATGGTCACGTACGGCAGGCCGTCGTACTTGTTCATCAGCTGGCGCAGGTAGGCCGTGCCGATGGCGATGTTGGTGTCCGGGTCGTACAGGCTGTCGGCACCGCCGTAGCCGGTCAGGCCGATCGACTTGGCCACGCCGGCGCCGGTGGTCGGTAGTACCTGCATCAGGCCCATCGCATTGGCAGGCGAGCGCGCGCGCGGGGTGAAGGTGCTCTCGGCGCGGATCTCGGCGGCCACCCAGGCCGGGTCCAGTGCATTGCGTGCGGCTTCACGGCGGATGGTGGCGTCGTGGTGCAGCGGGAAGCGCAGGTCGTACAGGCGCTGTTCCTGCGGCTGCTTGCCGAGCGCGAACACGGCGCGGTCGAACCAGCCGTTGTCCTGTGCTACGCGCACGGCAAGACGGCGCTGGGTGTCATCGAAGCGCGACAACGCGCTGTTCCATTCGGCCACGGCCCAGCCGGTGCGGTCGATCTGGTACAGCGCCATCGCCCGCTGGATGGCCGGGTCGCGTGCGATCGTGGCCTGCGCCTGGGCGCTGTCGTTGGGCTTCCACGGACACAGGGTGTAGCCCTGCTGCAGTTTGTCGGCGGCCAGGAAGCCGTGGAAGGTGGGCGCGCGGGCGGCGTCGCGGAACAGCGGCTGCGCCTGCGATGCCTGGCCGGTCTTTTCCAGCATGCGGCCTTCGAAATAGGCCCAGCGCGAATCGCTGCGCTGCTTGCTGCCCATCTTGCGGATCGCGGTCAGCGCTGCCGGCCAATCGCCGCGCGACATTGCCTCGCGCACGCGCCATTCGTGCAGCCGCTCGTCGTAGGCCGACTCCGGTACTGCGTTGAGGCGGCGTGCCGAATCGGGCAGGTAGGAGGCCACGGTCCACAGCGCGATCTGGTACAGCACCTGGCCCTGCTGCGCGGCGCTCAGGCCCAGCGCCTGCGCGTACTGCGGCAGCTGCTGTTCGGTGGCGCCCGGGTCGGCCTTGGCCAGCTTTTCCAGGCCATCGGTGGCGATGCGCCGGCTGCGCTCGGTGCGCGGCCAGTTCAGCGCGCTGGCATTGGGGGTGTCGACGAAGGCGGCGTAGCTGTTGGCCTGGGTCAGCTCGGCGGCAGGCAGGCCGCGCGCGGCGCTGCGCATCACTGCCGGTTGCTGTGCGTCGGCGGCGGCATCGATGCGTTCCCAGCGCAGGGCGTCACTCAGCCCCCCCTGCGCCTGCAGCACGGCGAACACCGCGTCGCAGCCGTCCGGCAGCGACTTGCCATTCTTGCGCCACAGATCCTGTGCTTCGCTGATCCACTGCGGATCGACCTTGCCGGTCACCTGGCGGGCCGTGAGCTGCGCGCAGCGCAGGCCCACGTTGTCGGTGGGCGCCCAGTTGGCCAGCAGCGTGGGCCAGTCCTGGCGGCGCGCGAGCGAGGGCAGCCACACGCTGCGGAAGGTCGTGGCCACGGCCTGGCCGTCGTAGCGCTTGAGGAAGGCCTGCGCCTGTGCGCGATCGACGGTGTCGATGTTGCGGCGCAGGTTGGCGTACTCCAGCCAGCCATAGGCGGGATGGCGGCTGAGCGCGGCGGCCTGGCCGGGATCGAACTGGCCACGTTCGGCAGCGGCGATGGCCGCCTTCAGTTGAGCGTTCTGGGCGTCGAGGGACTGGGCATTGGCGCAGCCGATCAGCAGCGTGGTGGCCAAGGGCAGCAGGGACAGGGCGGTCGAAGTGCGTCGGGTCATGGCGACCAGCATAGCGGGCGTTGGCTGAATTCAGTTTCGCATCGCGTGCACGTGCAGCGCCGGCAACGACAGCTGAATGACGCTGCAGCGTTGCTGCCGCGGGCACGGTCGCCCGTCGTAACGTCGGGCTTGGGCGAACCGCCCGGCTGCAGGGAGCGGCACATGGCGTTCAGTAGCGCAGGAAGGAGCGGCCCACTGGCGGAGATCAATGTCACGCCTCTGGTGGATGTGATGCTGGTGCTGTTGATCATCTTCATCGTGACCGCGCCGATCGTGGCCCGGCCGATTGCCGTGCAGTTGCCACAGGCCACCGATCGCGTGGTCGATCGCCCCGAACCGCCGCCGCCGATCGAGCTGCGCCTGGATGCATCCAACCAGCTCAGCTGGAATGGCCAACCGATGGCCTTCAACGAGCTGCAGGCGCGCCTGCAGGCACAAGTGAGCGAACACGCAGGCAACCTGCCGGAGCTGCGCATCGCCACCGATCCAGCCGCGGAGTACGAAGGCATGGCGCGGATCCTGGCCGCAGCCCAGGCAAGTGACATGCAGCGCATCGCGTTCGTCCAGTAGGGCTGACTGGGGGCGGCCTGCGTTCAGTGGGCCGCCGTTGCGGTATGGGCGCCACTACCTCTCTTTGAAAGCGGCGGAACTCGGCGCGTGTTGTCGCAGCCGGCATCAAGCTCGCTTCCAGTGAACAGTACCGTCCGGTCTTGATGGCTGGGTTTCTGACGCAATCAGCAGAAAATTGCGTCAAATCCACGTGAAAGGGTGTTCGTCATCACGCCGTGATTTTTACCGCTTGTTTACAAAGGAGACGCTGCCGCCATGCAGGGGGGAGCGCGGCAGCCCATGTCCCGACATTCCTTTGGAGAGAGAGCGAATGAATCACCTGCACCACCGCCCGTTGGCGGTTGCCGTTGCGCTGTGCGTGATGGCCCTGGCACCGTTGGGTGCCGCTGCGCAATCCACCACCAATCTGGACGCGGTGGAAGTCACCGGCACCCGCATCAAGCGTGCTGAAGTGGAAGGCCAGGTGCCGATCCAGACCCTGACCCGCGGCGACATCGAGCGCACCGGCCTGAGTTCGATTGGCGAAGTGCTGCAGCAGCTCACCGGTTCCGGCTCGGCGCTCAACGCCAAGTTCAATTCGTCCGGCAACTTCGGTTTCCCGCCTGATGGCAGCGGCGTGGGTGCCGGTTCGGCCCAGGTCGACCTGCGTCATCTCGGTGCCAAGCGCGTGCTGGTGCTGGTCGATGGCATCCGCTGGGTCAACGAGTCCTCGGCGTCGGGCGTGGGCGCGGCTACCGATCTGAACACCATTCCGCTGGCGATCGTTGAACGCATCGAAGTGCTGGAGGACGGCGCATCGTCGCTGTACGGCTCCGATGCCATCGCCGGCGTGGTCAACATCATCACCCGCCGCGAGTTCGATGGCGGCCAGGTCACGTTGAACTACGGCGAGTACAGCAAGGGCGATGGCACGCAGAAGGGCGTGGACCTGGCCTGGGGCACCAGCGGTGACCGCTACAGCCTGTTCCTAGGTGCCAGCTGGACCAAGCAGGACCCGGTGTTCGCCCGCGACCGCGAGCAGTCGCGTTTCCCGATTCCGGGCACCGGCCTGGCCTTCGGCAGCGGCGGCATTCCGCAGGGGCGCTTCGCCTTCGTCGACCCCAACACCGGTGCCGAGCAGGACATCGTGCCCAACACCGGCGTGAGCAACCCGCGCTATGACGGCAGCGCCGGCTGCAACCGCAGTGATGACTACCACTGCTTCACCAGCGCCGACCGCTTCAACTTCGCCGAATACAACATGGTGCTGACACCGTCGGAACGCAAAGGCCTGTTCGGCCAGTTCCGCTTCGACATCACCGACAACGTGCAGTGGTACATCAAGGCGTTGGGCAACCGCCGCGAGTCGACCAACCAGGCCGGCCCGGAACCGCTGTTCTTCGGTCCCGACGGCGCTACCGGCAATCCGCTGGCCGACAACATCGTGGTCTCGCGCCTGAACCCGTACAACCCGTTCGGCTTCGACCTGGTGTCTTCGGGCAACATGAGCCTGATCGGCCGGCGTCCGGTGGAAGGCGGCGCGCGCGTGTTCAAGCAGGAGGTGAACACCACCTACGTGGCCACCGGCCTGGTCGGTGACTTCCATGCTGCCGACCGCAACTGGTACTGGGACGTCAACGGCATGTACAGCAAGAACAAGGCCGAACAGACCAACTACGGCAGCTACAACATCTACAACGTCAACATGGCCCTGGGTGACCCGGCGGTGTGTACGGCCACTCCGGGCTGCGTGCCGCTGAACATCTTCGGCGGCGCCGGTTCGATCACCCCGGACATGCTGAAGTGGATCCAGCCGGTGGTGCGCGACCGCAGCCAGAACGAACTGAGCCTGTTCACCGCCAACCTGTCCAGCGAACTGTTCACCCTGCCGGCCGGCGCGGTGTCGTTCGCCAGCGGCTACGAGTACCGCAAGTACAAGGGCTGGTACCAGCCGGATCCGCTGACCGTGATCGGCCACTACAACGGCGTGCCGTCGCAGCCGACTTCCGGTTCGTATGACGTCAACGAGGCCTACCTGGAGCTGAGCGTGCCGATCTTCGCCGACTCCGCGCTGGGCAAGAAGCTGGACCTGAGCCTGGCCGGCCGCTATTCGGACTACTCCACCTTCGGCGGCGAGTTCACCCCCAAGTACGGCCTGCGCTGGCAGGTGACCGATGACTTCGTGCTGCGCACCACCTACGCCGAGGGCTTCCGCGCACCGTCGATCGGTGAGCTGTACGGCTCGGCCGCGCGTGCCGATCTGCAACTGTTCGATCCGTGCTCGGTGGGCCTGGGTGGCACGCCGCCGCGCGGCAGCGCGGCCAACTGCGCTGCGCTGGGTGTGCCGGCCGGCTTCCAGCAGGCCAACTCGCAGATTTCGGTGACCACCGGCGGCAACCGCGACCTGGAGCCGGAACGTTCGCGCAGCTTCAGCGCCGGCTTCGTGTGGAGCCCGTGGTTCGGCAACAACACCTCGTGGTCGGAGCGCTTCGACGTGGAAGTGACCTTCTACCGCCATGCCATCGATGGTGCGATCCAGGCGATCAACGCGCAGACCCAGCTGGATCTGTGCGTGGATACGCTCGACCCGGTCTACTGCGATGGCATCACCCGCGCCAGCACCGGTGCAGTCAGCAGCTTCAACAACCGCCTGACCAACCTCGGTTCGATCAAGACCGATGGCTGGGACGTGGACCTGTTCTGGACACTGCCGCAGAGCTCGATCGGCCAGTTCAAGCTGGGCTGGAAGAACACCTTCGTCGGCCGTTACGAGGCCACCGGCGCGGCCGGGCAGAGGCAGCCGCAGAAGCCGGGCGTGGAAGTGGCCGACAGCTCGATTCCGGAATGGACCAGCAATGCCAGCATCGCCTGGACCTTGGACCGCTGGAGCGCCAACTGGACGGTGCGGCATATCTCCGAGCTGACCGAGAACTGCGGTGACGCGGTGGCCTTCCCGGTGTGCAGCAACCAGGCGGCCGGTACCAATACGCTCTCGGCCACCACCTTCCACGACCTGCAGGTGGGCTACAAGATCGACTGGATGAAGGGGCTGCAGCTGAGTGCCGGCCTGAACAACGTGTTCGACAAGGATCCGCCGATCTGCCTGTCGTGCTCGTTGAACGGCTACGACGCTTCGACCTACGACATCCCGCGTGGGCGCTACTGGTACCTGCGCGCGGATCTGCGCTTCTGATGGTGGGATGCCGCGCCGGGATTCTCCCGGCGCGGCACTTGCGCTTGTAGAGTCGAGCTTGCTCGACTGTTCTGCGCGACCGGGTTGAGCAAGCCAGTCGAGCAAGCTCGACTCTACCGACGGCGCGGCGCCGTCGGGATCATGGTTGTGCGGTTCAGTTCCTGCCGCTTGTTGCCGGGAAACCCACCACCAGCGATGTTCCTCCCTGATCCGGTGCATAGTGCACCGAGGCGGCGACGCTCTTGTCGCAGCCCTTGAACGTCCAGCGCTCCTGGATACGGCGTTGCGCGCCGCTGCCGGCATCGCTGACCACCTCGGTCTGGATGCTCTGCAGGGCTGTGCAGTCGAGCAGCGTGGCCGCACCGGTAGAGGCCTGTTTGAAGATGTCTGCGCGCAGCGCGGGGCTGGTCAACGTCGGCCCCTGCATCTCCAGCGGTACATTGAAACGGATGCCGTTGAGGGCCTGCTGGCAGGAGGTCCGAGGGTTGGACGCCAGCCCCGCCTCCAGCTGCGTGGCGGTCTGCTCGCGTACGCGGCTGCGCTGTGTGGCGATGTCCGCCCCCAGCTGCGGGTAGAGCTTCAACGCTGCGTCGCTGCCCCGTTGCGCAGCGTCAGCGTTGTCGCGGCGCCACTGCGTGGAGGCGGTCTGCATCTGCTTGCCCAGCTCGGGCGAGCGCTGCAGGCACTGCCCGGTCACGTAGTCGATCTGCTCGGACTGGAAGAACGTCTTCAGGTCCTGCAACTGCAGCGCGGAGGGTGCATCCACGGCATGGGCGGAGAATCCGTTCATGCCCACCACGGCCATCGCCACTGACACATACATGCGCAGTTTCATCGTGTAAATCTCCGGTTGGAGTCGGTGTCGGCCTGGCCTGGGGGTCAGTCCAGGCGCTGGTCGATGGCGCTGCCGAGCTGGCGGATGTAACTGCCCAGTTTGTCCTTCTCGAGGGCCTGGCTGGTCGAGGCCGAGATGGCGATGGTGCTGCCGCCGGTGTCGGTGGCATACACAACGACAAACAGTTCCGCGCCCCAGCTGAAGGCGCTGGTGGGTGTCTTTGCCTGCAGATAGGCGGTGGGCTTCAGGCCGGCCTGATCAGACTTGCTCCACGCAAGCTGGTCGTCGGTTTCGCCACTGAAGTGGTTGTTGCTCTGGAAGCCGTGGTCGTCTTTCGGTCTTTCCGTTCCGCTGTAAAGCAGCTTCCACTTCTGTTCGGCAATGGCGGCTTTGGCGGCGGCCGCGGCGCTGTCCGGGCCGGACTGGAATTCCAGTCGCGATGCCTCGCCCGCTTCAGCCGATGACACGGTCCTGGGCTTCAGGGTTTCACAGCCACTCACTGTCAGTACGGCAACGATCAGAATCCACTTCTTCATCGCTCACTCCCTGCCTGGTCGGGTTGACTTCCCTGGGGCCGGCGCGATCCTGCGGCCGGCTGGCGGCAAGCTTAGAGGCTTCGTTGTTGCCGCGATAGTGCCCCTCCGCACAGGCCGGGAAGGGGCAGGGGAAGGACCGGACACTGCCGGTCCTTCCCACCTTGTCGGGGCGTCAGAACGACCAGGTGAAGGTCAGCGAGCCGTTGCGGCCATCACCGAACGCGCCGTAGCCGTTGATCTGCGACAGGTACTGCTTGTCCAGCAGGTTGTTGAGGTTGGCCTGCACGCTGAACTCCGGCGAGATGCGGTAGCGCACGAAGGCGCTGACCAGCGCATAGCCGCTCTGCTCGATGCGGCCGTAGGCCGGCACCGGATAGTAGATGCGGTTCTGCCAGTTGGCACCGCCACCGACGGTCAGTGCCTGCAGCGACTGCGGGGTGTAGCTGGTGAACAGCTTCAGCGCGGTCTGCGGCAGGTTGGTATTGATGTCGGCACCGTTGATGTCCTTGGCCACGTAGCGCGACGCACCGAAGGTGGCATTCCAGCCCGGGGCCAATTCACCGTTCAGCTCGAACTCGAAGCCACGGCTGACCGTGCCACGCGCGGCGCGGTAGGCGGTTTCGCCGCCGGTGCCGCCGATGACCGGCTCACCGGTGGACTGGCCGACGTTGTCCTGTTCGATGCGGAACACTGCCAGCGAGGCGTTCAGGCGGTTGTCGAACCAGGCCCCCTTGACGCCCACTTCGTAGCTCTTGCCATCGACCGGATCCAGGTAGCTGCCGTTGCGGTCCTTCAGCGTCTGCGGCTGGAAGATTTCGGTGTAGCTGGCGTAGGTCGACCAGGTGTCGTTGATGTCGAACACCAGGCCGGCATACGGCGTGGTGACCTTGTGCGCGCGGTCGGCGCCTTCGCCTTCGCTCTTCCAGTCGGTGTAGCGGGCACCGATGATCAGCTTCAGCGGATCGGCCAGCGACAGGCGTGCGGCGGCGTAACCGGCCTTCTGGGTGATGGTGCCTTCGCTGGCCAGTGCCAGCGGGTTCCAGTTCGGCTCGCTGATGTTGCCGGTCCAGTTCAGGTAGCTGGCAAACGGGTTCCAGGTCTGGCCGGCGCCGCCGATCTGGTAGTCACCGTAGTTGGCGTAGTCGCGCTTGTTGTAGCTCAGGCCCGCCATGAACTGATGTTCGCGGCCGAACAGCTGGAACGGACCGTCGACATAGCCGTCCACGCCGGTGACCTTGCGCTCGGTGTTGTAGAAGCCCGCCGAGGGCGAGATGCCCGCGCCGGTGGTCTTGTCGAAGTACGACGCGCCACTGGTCCAGTCGTTGTAGGCGGGGTAGAACAGCTTGTCGTCGGCCTTGGTCTCATCGTGGGTGGCGCCGACCTTGAACTTCCAGCCATTGCTGAAGGCATGCTGCAGGGTGGCGAAGGCGCGCTTGCTGGTGGTATCCCAGTAGGTCCAGTTCGGGCTGGCGTTGAACGATTCGTCGTAGCCGGTGCGCGAGCCGTCGGAGTACAGCATCGGGAATCCACCCCAGGTGGCGCCGTTGGCGCGCTTCTGCTGGTAGTCGTAGCCCACGCTCAGCTGCGTGTCCGGGGTCAGGTCGGCGTCGATCACTGCATAGCCCAGCGTCTTGTGCTGGTTGTAGCGGTCCATCTGCGCGTCGGTGTCCAGGTAGCTGCCGATCACGCGGCCGCGCACGGTGCCGCTGGCATTGAGCGCGCTGCCCACATCCACGGTGGTGCGGGTGCGGCCCCAGCTGCCGACGTTGACCGACACGCTGCCGGCCAGCTCGGCGCTGTCGGCGTGCTTGCGGATCAGGTTCACCGATGCGGACGGATTGCCGGCGCCACTGAGCAGGCCGGTGGCGCCGCGCACCACTTCCACGCGGTCATACAGCGCCAGGTCCAGGCCGGAGTCACCGTAGCTCCAGTTCTGCACCATCTGCGTGGGCAGGCCATCGAACTGGTAGGCGTCGATGTAGAAGCCACGCGCGTAGAACTCGGTGCGCTCGCTGTCGGACTGGGTGCTGGTGATGCCGGTGGTATTGCCCAGTACGTCGATGATGTCGTCCAGGTTCTGATCTTCGATGCGCTGGTGGCTGATGATGCTGACCGACTGCGGAATCTCGCGCGGCGCCAGGTCGAAGCGGGTACCGGCCGAGGTGCGTCGCACCGAGTAGCCTTCGGCACGCTCGCCCTTCACCACCACCTTGTCGAGGGTGGTCGGGTCGGCGGCGGTTTCGGCGAAAGCGGCCGGGGCCAGGGCACAGAGTGCAACGAGCACGGCAACGGACAGCCGTTGCGGCTGCGGGGTACGGAAGGTGGGAGCGGTCATGGAGTTCCTGGACGAGCACGCGCGTTCGGCCGACATCCAGGAGGCGAGGCGCTACGGGTGGGGGAAGGGCGGGCAGGCCGTCCTGGCACCACCGGAAACGAAAGAAATGTTAATACGAACTATTCCTATTTACAAATCATGAACGAACGGGGCAATTGTTCATGCGGGCAGTTGGGTCAGCGCAGCAGCGGCAGCGGGTCGCGTGCGCCGTCGGCGCCGTAGATGCCCCAGTGCAGGTGGGGCGGCGTGCCCCTGGCGTTGCCGCTGTCGCCAACCTGGCCGAGCAGGTCACCGGCCTGCACCACCTGGCCGCGCGCCAGGCCCCCGGCCCAGTTCTCCAGATGCGCGTAGTAGTAGCGTTCGCGGGCCGGACCGATGACCCACACCTGGCGGCCGCCCAGCCCTCCATCGCGCACATCAGCGATGACGCCGGCCGTGGCACTGCGCACCGGTGTACCGCGCCTGGCGAAGATGTCGATGCCGGCGTGCGAGCGATCACGACCGCGTGATGCGCCGAAGGTGTCGGCGATCTGGCTTGGGCGTACGCCGTCCACCGGGACCGGCAGGTGCGTGGCGGCCGGCATCTGCGAAAGCGACCAGAGCATGCGCGGTGCGGCCGCCCACGGGCTGTTCCACAACGCGACGGCCGCAACGATGGCACTGGCCAGGAAAAGGCCGCGCAGCAGCCAGCGGCGGAGGCGATGGGCGGGGGAGGGCGGTGTATTCATGGTTTCCGACTGTAGCGTCGAGCCATGCTCGACTGCGGTTGCCTTGCGGTCAAAGGGCAGTCGTCAAGGGGCAGTCGTCAAGGGGCAGTCGTCAAGGGGCAGTCGAGCAAGCTCGACTCTACTGCACCGGTAGCAGCGGCACCTCGAAACTGCGCTTCAGCGTGCCCAGCGCCACCGACGTACGGAAGCGCTCGATGTTGTCATCGGCGCCGAACAGGCGTTCGGTGATCGCCTCGTACTCTTCCATCGACGCGGCCGAAAGCAGCAGCAGGAAGTCACCATCACCGGTGATCGAGTAGCACTGCTGCACGGCCGGGTCGTCCTGCACGCGGCGCTTGAACGGCGCCACGCGTTCACGCTGCTCACTGACCACGCGCACCTCGACGATGATGGTCAACGGTCGCCCGACCTTGGCCGCGGCGACCACCGCCACATTGGCCGCGATCACGCCGCTGTCCTGCAGGCGCTTGATGCGGCGTTGCACGGCCGGGGTGGACAGGTGCACGGCCTCGGCGATTTGGCGCTGCGGCAGGGTGTTGTCCCGCTGCAGCAGGTCGAGGATGGCGCGGTCGAAACTGTCGAGCACGGGGGCGGTGGCCATGGTGAGCAGAAGTTGCACGAACAGGCTGTCAATTGAGCCAAGTGCTCGGCCCTGGCGCAATAGACTTTGCGCATGCAGACCTCACGACTTGCGCCGATGTTGCCGGCGCTGGCGGTGCTCGGCTCGGTCACCTCGCTGGCCATCGGCACCTCTTATGCAAAACAGCTGTTTCCGCTGATCGGCGCGCAGGGCACCAGCGCGCTGCGCGTGGGCTTTTCGGCGCTGCTGCTGCTGCTGTTCTGGCGGCCCTGGCGCTGGAAGACCAGCCGCCCGGACGCCATCACCATCCTGCGCTACGGCCTGACCCTGGGCCTGATGAACCTGCTGTTCTACATGGCGCTGCGCACGATTCCCTTCGGCATCGCGGTGGCCATCGAGTTCACCGGGCCGCTGACGGTGGCGATGCTGTCGTCGCGGCGGCCGATCGATTTCCTCTGGGTGGGCTGCGCGGCGGTGGGGCTGCTGTTGCTGCTGCCGATCGGCGGCGGCCCGGCACTGGACCCGGCCGGCGTGCTGTACGCGATGGGCGCGGCGGCCTGCTGGGGGTTGTACATTGTGTTCGGCAAGCGCGCCGGACACCTGCACGCCGGGCATTCGGTGTCGCTGGGCCTGCTGGCGGCCTCGCTGGTGGTGGTACCGGTGGGCGTGGTGCATGCCGGTGCCGCGCTGCTCGATCCGAAGATCCTGGCGGCCGGCCTGCTGGTGGCGCTGGTCTCCAGCGCGATCCCGATGTCGCTGGAGATGATGGCGCTCAAGCGGCTGCCGAAGGAGACCTTCGGCATCCTGATCAGCATGGAACCGGCGGTGGCCGCGCTGTGGGCGATGCTGTTGCTGCACGAGCACCTGCATGGGCTGCAGTGGCTGGCGATCGGCTGCACGGTGCTGGCCTCGGTGGGCAGCACGATGACCGCGCGGCGGCTGAAGGTGCCGGTGGTTCAGGCCGGGTAGCGCCGGAGAGCGTGCGGACCAACGGTCCGCACCTACCAGAGCGGCGTGCCAACCAAGGTTGGCACCTACCAGAAGCGGTCAGCGCAGGGCGTTGGCCGGGACGTCGATCGCCATGGCCAGGGCGAGGTGATCGGAGAACGCGGCCGGTACGGCTTCCACGCTGCGGGTCTGCAGGCCGCTGCTGACCAGGATGTGGTCGATGGCGCGGTCCGGCCGCCAGCTGGGGAAGGTCGGCACGATGCAGCCTGGCGGCTGCAGCCGGGTCTTCTGGTACAGCACCTGCATTTCCGGCCGCTCGGCCAGGCAGTTGAAATCGCCCATCAGCACCGCGTTCGGGTGATCGGACAGCAGTTCGGCGATGAAGCCCAGCTGCGACATCCGCGAGCCCGCACCCAGTGACAGATGCGCCACCGCAACGGCCAGGCCGTCGGCGCCGTCGCCGAACCTGGCCAGCAGCACGCCGCGCCCGCCGATGCGACCGGGCAGGGCGTGGTCCTGCACTTCCACCGGTTCGAGCTTGCTCAGCAAGCCGTTGGCGCTGGAGGCAACCCCGCCCATGCGCCGGTTCGGCTGGTGGCTCCAGTAGTTGAAGCCGGCGCGCTGGGCCAGGTAGTGGGTCTGGTTGGTGAAACCCGAGCGCAGGCTGCCCGGGTCGGCCTCCTGCAGGCCGACGATGTCATGTTCGCGCGCCAGGCTGGCGATGGCGTCCAGGCTGCTGCGCTTGCGCCCCGCCGGCAGCGCATGTGACCAGCTGCGGGTCACATAGTCGCTGTAGCGGCGGGTACTTGAGCCGGCCTGGATGTTGGCCGTCAGCAAGCGCAGGGTCCGTGTACGGGGGGAATTCACGGCCGGGAACAACGTCCTTTGAATCAGTGAGCCTGGGCCGCACCGCGCTCGCGGGCGATCAGGTGGTCGGCAATGCGCAGCATGTCCGGGAAGCTCTTGCCCTTCACCAGGTACTTGCCGTTGACGATGATCGACGGGGTGCCGCTGATCTGGCTGCGCTGGGCGAACTGCTTGGCCGAGTTGGTCTTGGCATTCACCGCGAAGCTGCCCATGGTGGCGGCGAACTGCTTCGGATCCACGCCGTAGGCGCCGTAGAACTTGGCGATGTCGTCAACCGAATCGGTGCCGCGCTCGCCCTTCAGGGTCTTCTGCGAGTGGATGGCGGCGTACAGCGCTTCGTGGGTCTTCTCCTGCACGCCCAGGGTCTGCGCGGCGTAGAAGGCACGGGCGTAGTTGTCCCAGGTGCCGCCGAACATGGCCGGCACGTAGACGAAGTTCACGTCGCTCGGCAGGCCGGCCTTCCACGGGCCGACCAGCGGCTGGAACGCGGCACAGGCCGGGCAGACATAGCCGAAGATCTCGACGACTTCGACCTTGCCGGCGGCCGGCTGGAACGGCTGGCCGTTCGGGATCAGCTGGTAGTCGGCGCCTTCCACCGGGGCCGGGCCGGTCAGTGCGGTGGTGGTCGGCGCCGGCGCGGCGGCCGGAGCGGCTTCGGCAGCGGCCTTGTCGCCTTCGGCAGCGGCCGGTGCAGCGCCTTCGGCGCCCGCGGCAGGCGCCGCCGGTTCAGTGGTGGCCGGCGCAGCGGCCGGTTCGGCCGGGGCCGCGGTGGTGTTGGCGGTGCCGTCGTCGGCCTTGCAGGCCGCCAGGATCGGCAGCAGCGCTGCGAGGGCGAGGGCGGCGAAACGGGTCTTCATGGAAACGTCTCCAGCATCTGGAAAGGTGGGGCCGGCACCGCAGCACCGGCCAAGGGGAAATGATGACACGCGGCGGCGACAGCGCCGTGTCGAGGGTAGGGGTTGGTTCAGCGGCCGCGGGCGGCGCGGGCCTGGGCGATCAGCGCCGACGCGATGCGCAGCTGGTCGTCGAAGTTGCTGCCACGCACCAGGTACTGGCCATTGATGATGATGGCCGGGGTGCCCGGCACCTTGGTGCGCTGGGCGAACGCGCGGGCGGCATCGACCTTCTTCTGCACGGCCTCGCCACGCAGCGCCTGCAGGTAGCGGTCCGGGGTCACACCGTAGGCCTTGTAGAAGGTGGCGAGCTCATCGGCTGAAACGTTCTGCATCGGCAGCGAACCGTCCTGGTGCAGGGCCTTGAACACGGCGGCATGGCTGCGCTTGGCCACGCCTACTTCGTCAGCGGCGTAATAGGCCAGGGCCCAGGCATCCCAGGGCCCACCAAAGGCAGCCGGGACCGGGGTGAAGCGCACGTCGGCGGGCAGTTTGGCCGCCCAGGCCGCCAGCTGCGGTTCGAAGTGGGCGCAGTGCGGGCAGGTGTAGCCGAACACCTCGACCACCTCGATCTTGCCGGCCAGCGGCTGGAACGGGCCGGGCTGGGCGATGCGTTCGTAGTCTTTGCCTTCCACCAGCGGCGCGCTGGCGGGGGCGGCGGTCGCGGCCAGCGGCAGCAGGACCAGCAGGGACAACAGCAGGCGGGAAATCAACCTCATCGACACGCATCTCCGTTGAAAAAAACAACGCCGGCGCAGTCGCCGGCGTGAAGGAAACATACCGCAGGAGCGGGCGCTGGTGGCGGCCCGCGCCGACCAGTGGTGGTCAGGGGGCGGCGACCGGTTGTGCCGGCGTGGCCGCAGCGGCCACATCGTCGGCCTTGTTGTGCAGGCCCTGCAGGTAGCTCGACAGCGCCTGCACTTCCTGTTCGCTCAGCTTCTGCGCCACCGTGGCCATGATCTGGAAGTGGGTCTTGTCGGTCTCGTGGGTCTGCCCGGCCTGGTACTCCTGCAGGCGGCGGGCGACATAGCTGGCGTGCTGCCCGCCGATGTGCGGATAGGCCGGGCCCGGATTGCCGGCGCCGCTGGGGCCGTGGCAGGCCATGCAGGCCGGCAGCCCACGCTTGGCGTCGCCGCCGCGGTACAGCTGCTGGCCGATCTCGTAGAACTTCATGCCCTTGTAGGGGCCGTCGGCGACGACCGTATCGTCGGCGATGCCGGCGGTGGCCTTCTGGGTGGCGAAGAACGCGCCGATATCGCGCATGTCCTGCGGGGTAAGGTTCTGCACGAACGGCACCATCGCCACCGCCGCGCCGGAACTGCGCTGGCCATTGGCGATCAGGGCCATCTGCTGGGCCACGTAGCGCTCGCTCTGGCCGGCGATGGACGGGTACATCTCGACCGTGGAGTTGCCGTCGGCGCCATGGCAGGCCGCGCAGGCCGAGGCCTTGGTCTGGCCGGCCTTGGCATCGCCCCAGTGGGTCTTGCTGAAATCCACTTCCAGCGAGGCAGTGTTGATCGGCCCGTTGTCGGGCAGCGGGGTCAGCGTGGTCTGCGCGAACGCAGCGGCGGCAACGACGACAGCAGTGGCAAGGGCGGATACGGCAAGAACGCGAGCGTGGCGCATGCTAAAGCTCCGTATGGACCGGGCCGGGCGGTGGCCGCCGGCATCGCCCGGATTATCAACGGCGTTTCCGCGCACGGTCAACGCAGCAGTGCAGCAAAATGCCCCGCGCGGCCCCCGGAACGGGCGCGCGGCGCCGCAACATGCGATCCTAGGCATATGTCATTGCTCATCGAACGCGCCCGTTACCACCTTTCGGCCCACAACGCGCGGCAGCTGCCGCCCGATGAAGGGGCCGAGGTCGCCTTCGCCGGCCGCTCCAACGCCGGCAAGTCCAGTGCGCTCAACGCGCTGACCCGCCAGAACGCGCTGGCCCGTGTTTCCAAGACGCCCGGCCGCACCCAGCAGCTGGTGTTCTTCCAGATCACCCCCGAAGCCAGCCTGGTCGACCTGCCCGGTTACGGCTACGCCAAGGTGCCGCTGGAACTGCAGGCGCACTGGCAGGCCTTCATCGACAAGTACTTCCGCACCCGCGAAGCCCTCAAGGGCCTGGTGGTGGTGATGGACATCCGCCATCCGCTGAAGGACTACGACCGGCAGATGCTGTCCTATGCCGTGCAGCGCGGCATGCCGGCGCACGCGCTGCTGACCAAGGCCGACAAGCTCAGCCGCAGCCAGCAGATGCAGACCCTGCAGAAGGTACGCAAAGAACTGCATTCGGCCTACGGCGACAGCGTCAGCGTGCAGGTGTTCTCCGGTGAGGACCGCACCGGCGTGGACGAAGCCCGCGGCGTGATCGGCGGCTGGTTGGGTCTGGCATAAGGCATTTCTGGTTGCCCGGCTGGCAGCCGGGCGCTACCGACCTGTTTCCTGGTAGTGCCGGCCGCTGGCCGGCAACGTCGCCATGCACGGCGGCACCTCATTTCAGCGGCGAATACTCCACCGGCACCCAGGCGTAGGCCTGGCCTTCACCGCGCACGTGGCCCAGGCCGGGGAATGGCAGGTGCGCACCGGCCACCCACCACCCCTTGGCGGTGGCCTGCAGCAGCAGGCTGCGACGGCTGGCGGTGGCCGCCTTGCGGTCCGAGTCCGCTTCGAACGCCGCCTCCGGGTGCGCGAACTGCACCGCATGGAAGTGCAGCACGTCGCCCCACACCAGCAACGACTGGCCCTGGCTGTCGAACCGATAGGAGACGTGGCCGGGCGTATGGCCGTGGGTATCCATCGCCACCGCGCCGCCGGGCAGGGCATCGCCGGGGCGGAAGGTGCGCAGATGACCGCTGGCCTGGTAAGGCGCCACTGCGTTGCGCGCCAACGGGAAGGCGAAGCGCACGCCCTGCGGTGCGCCGGCCTCGCTGGCGGGATCGAGCCAGTAATCGGCATCGGCCTTGGACAGCCACACCGTAGCATTGGGGTAGGCCGGCTTGCCCTCGGCGTCGAGCACGCCGCACAGGTGGTCCGGATGGGCATGGGTGAGCAGCACGTCATCCACCTCGGCGGGATCCACGCCGGCCGCACGCAGGTTGCCCAGCACCTGGCCCAGGCCAGGGCCGAAGCACTGCGCGGTGCCGGTATCGACCAGCGTCAGGTGGTTGCCCTGACGCACCAGGAAGGCATTGATCGCGGTCTGCAGGCCTTTCTTGTCTTCGGGTACGTAGCGGCCATCGAGCAGGCGGCTGACCAGCGAGGGCGCAACGTCGACCACTTCCTGCCGGCCCAGCGCGACCACGCCGTCGAACAGGGCGGTGACCTGCAGAGCGCCGATGTGCTGGTGGTAGACACCGGGCACCTGCTGGGTGGGGGCGGGCGAGGTGGCTTCGGCCAGTGCGGCCAGGGGCAGGGAGGACAGGGCCAGCAGCAGGGTGGAGCGCAGCGGCAGGTGACGCAGGGTCATGGCGGTTCTCGGTGGATGACGGGTGGTTCGGTTGGCCTAGCGTGCCGTGGCCGGCATGCGCACGGCGCTCAAAGCAGTGCGCGGAATGCTCAGGGAGGAGTTGCTTGCAGGGCTTGCAGCCCTGCACCCGCTGCAGGCAACAGCAACAGCCGAAGCAACGGCGGGCTTCCTGTGGGTAGGCGGGGTGGGTCCGGTTGCGGGAGACGCCGTAAACCCCGCTCCGCGGTCCGGCCCAGCCGCTGGCGGCTGTGCGTTCGGGCGCTTGCGAAGCAGTGCTTCGCAAGCAAAGCGCCCTCACCCATGGGGGCTTGGCCGCGGCATCCATGCCGCGGACACTCCCGCAACCGGACCCACCCCGCCTTCGACAGTTTTCCGCGATCTTTCGGAAATGCTCTTGGGGTCAGATCCGTTTTCCGCAGGAAAACGGATCTGACCCCAGATCGATTTCGATATCTGACAGAAGAATCGTGTCGACCAAGGTCGACACCTACCAACAGCCGCAGAAATCTGTCAGAGGTGGGGCGGTGTGGGTGGGCAGGACCGTTGGCGCCATGGATGGCGCCATCGAGCCCCCATGGATGGGTTTACGGCGTGTCCTGCCCACCCACACCGCCCCGCCATCCCACGGAATGCACGCTGTTGCTGTTGCTTCGGCTCTTGCTGTTGCCTCGGCGGGTGCAGGGCGCAGCCCTGCCGAACCCCCTCAAATGTCTGTGGGAGCCAGTCCGTACTGCTCGGCGAAGCGCTTGCTGAAGCTCGCCGCAGAGCGGTAGCCCGCGCGCGCTGCCACGGTCTTCAGCGGCAGGTCGGTGGTGTACAGCAGCTGCATGCCATGCGCGAGGCGGGCTTCGGTCAGCAGTTGGCGCAGGCTGGTGTCCTCGGCGGCCAGGCGACGGCGCAACGTGGCGCCACTCAGTGCGAACTGTTCCTCGACATCGCGTGATTGCCAGTCGCGCGCGGGCTCGGCGGCGATGCGGTCGCGGATCTGTTCGCCCAGGCTCGGTGCGTGTGGCAGCAGCAGGTTGCCGTGGCCCTGGCGGCACAGGGTCAACACCAGCGTGGCCAGCGCCAGCCGTGCTTCGCTGTAGCGGCCGTCCTGCAGCGACTGCCGCCATTGCCGCAGTACCGCGCCATGTTCGGCCAGGGGCAGCCGTGCCATCACCGGGCCGGCGCTGGGCAGCTCCTCGTTCCACAGCGTGCGCGCTGCCGCCAGCACTTCGGCGCACAGCGGCACGATCGCGCTGAGATAGCGGCCGCTGTGTGGATCGGGGCGGTTGACCACATCGATGCGGCAGCGCTGGGTCAGCAGCAGGATGTCGCCGGGCACGAATTCCAGTGACTGGTGCGCGGTACGTACCTGTTTGCGGCCTTCCAGCAGGATCGCGAACTGTGGTTGCGGGATCTCCACCGAACTGGCGCCATGCTCGCGCCGTGCGGTGATGCAGGCATAACCTTCGGCGCGTTCGCAGCCGGCCAAGCTGGCCATTTCAGCCAGCAGCGCGGAGGCGGGCGGCAGCATGACGGTCATGACACGTGGGCGCCGAGCAGGCGGCCGACGCCGGCGGCGGCCGCCATCGCCAACGCGCCCCAGAACATCACCCGGATCGCGCCACGCAACGGCGGTGCGCCGCCCGCCTGCGCGGCCATCGCGCCGGTCAGGCACAGGCCGAGCAGGGTGCTGGCGGTGGTCATCAGCGCGACCTTGTCCACCGGCGCGAGCAGGGCGGTCAGTACCGGCAGTGCGGCGCCGCAGGTGAACGCACCGGCCGAGGCCAGCGCCGCCTGCAAGGGACGCGCGCGCAGGGTGTCGGTGATGCCGAGCTCGTCACGTGCGTGCGCGCCCAGCGCATCGTGCGCGGTGAGCTGCTGGGCCACCTGGCGGGCCAGCGCCGGGTCCAGGCCGCGGTGGCGGTAGATCGCGCTCAGCTCTTCCAGTTCGCTGTGTGGGTCCTCGTGCAGCTCGCGCTTTTCCATCGCCAGGTCGGCGTCTTCGGTATCGGCCTGGGTCTGCACCGAGACGTACTCGCCGGCCGCCATCGACATCGCGCCGGCCACGGTGCCGGCCACGCCGGTGGCCAGGATCGTGCTGGCCGAGGCGCCGCTGGCGGCCACGCCCACCACCAGCCCCGCCACCGAGACGATGCCATCGTTGGCCCCCAGCACGGCGGCGCGCAACCAGCCGACGCGCTCGGAGCGGTGCAGTTCAGGGTGTCGTGAATGGCGGCTCATGATCTTGAGTGTACGGGGGTCAAGAGGGCGTCGGTAGGATGCTGAAACCCGTCACCGTCGCATGACGCAACGGGGTGCCACGCTATAGTGCGCCCTTGCGATGGAAGGCCATGGGCCCCACATCCCCTGCCACTGTCCAGCGAGTCCTCCCCTTGTCGAGCCCCAGCCACGTCGCCGATACGCCCATTACCGACCGCTCGCAGCTGGTTGCGGAGATCGCCTCCGGCGAGAAGCCCCGTGCGCAGTGGCGCATCGGTACCGAGCACGAGAAGTTCGGGTTCCGCCTGGATGACCTGCGCCCGCCGACCTTCGAAGGCGAGCGCGGCATCGAAGCGCTGCTCAAGGGCCTGGTCCGCTTCGGCTGGCAGCCGGTGCAGGAGAACGGCAACACCATCGCCCTGCTGCGCGACGGCGCCTCGGTGACGCTGGAACCGGCCGGCCAGCTGGAGCTGTCCGGCGCGGCGCTGGAAACCATCCACCAGACCTGCGTGGAGACCGGCACCCATCTGAACGAAGTGGCGCAGGTGGCCGGTGAACTGCAGCTGGGCTTCCTCGGCATGGGCTTCCAGCCGAAGTGGGCGCGCGATGAGATGCCGTGGATGCCGAAGGGCCGCTACAAGATCATGCGCGCCTACATGCCCAAGGTCGGTTCGCTGGGCCTGGACATGATGACCCGCACCTGCACCGTGCAGGTGAACCTGGATTACGCCAGCGAAGCGGACATGGTGAAGAAGTTCCGCGTGTCGCTGGCGCTGCAGCCGATCGCCACTGCGCTGTTTGCCGATTCGCCGTTCACCGAAGGCAAGCCGAACGGCTACCTGAGCTATCGCTCGCACATCTGGACCGACACCGACGCCGACCGTACCGGCATGCTCGACTTCGTGTTCGAGGATGGCTTCGGTTACGAGCGCTATGTCGATTACCTGCTCGACGTGCCGATGTACTTCTCCTACCGCGATGGCATCTACCACGACGCCAGCGGGCAGAGCTTCCGCGATTTCATGCAGGGCAAGCTGCCGGTGCTGCCGGGTGCGTTGCCGACCCTGCGCGACTGGTCGGACCACACCACCACCGCGTTCCCGGAAGTGCGCCTGAAGAAGTACCTGGAAATGCGCGGCGCCGACGGCGGCCCGTGGAGCCGGCTGTGTGCGCTGCCGGCGTTCTGGGTCGGCCTGCTGTACGACGACACCGCGCTGGATGCGGCGTGGGATCTGGTGCGTGACTTCAGCCTGGCCGAGCGCCACGCGCTGCGCGACGGCGTGCCCAAGCATGCGATGAACCTGCCGTTCCGCACCGGCACGGTGCGCGACCTGGCCCGCGAAGCGGTGAAGATTTCGGTGGAGGGCCTCAAGCGCCGTGCCGCGCGCAATGCCGACGGACAGGATGAGAGCAAGTTCCTGGACGTGCTGCAGGAAATCGTCGAGTCCGGGCTGACCCCGGCCGAGCGCAAGCTGGCGCTGTTCCATGGCCGCTGGCACGGCGATGTCGATCCGGTGTTCCGCGAGTTCGCGTACTGATCGCCTCGCGGTGGTGCCGGCCAGCGGCCGGCACTACCCAGAGAAAAACCCCGGCATTGCCGGGGTTTTTCATTTTTGCATCTGCTTTGGATCAGGCTGCGTTCTTCATCGTCGCCATGTCGATCACGAAGCGGTAGCGCACATCGTTCTTCGCCATGCGTTCCCAGGCTTCGTTGACGTTCTTGATGTCGATCATCTCGACATCGCTGACGATGCCGTGCTCGGCGCAGAAGTCCATCATTTCCTGGGTCTCGGCCATGCCGCCGATCGCCGAGCCGGTCAGGTGCTTGCGGCCGAAGATCACGCTGCCGCCGGTCAGCGGCGGGTCCAGCTCGGTCAGCACGCCGACCAGGCACATGGTGGCCTCGCGCTTGAGCAGGCCCATGTACGGGTTGGTGTCATGGCCGACCGGGATGGTGTTGAGCAGGAAGTCGAAGCTGCCGGCGTGGGCCTTCATCTGCGCGGCATCGCGCGAGACCAGCACTTCGTCGGCGCCCAGGCGCTTGGCGTCGGCACCCTTTTCCGGGGTGGTGGTGATCATCACCACGTGCGCGCCGAGCGCCTTGGCGAACTTCACGCCCATGTGGCCGAGGCCACCCAGGCCGATCACGCCGACCTTCTGGCCCGGGCCGACCTTCCAGTGACGCAGCGGCGACCAGGTGGTGATGCCGGCGCACAGCAGCGGCGCGGCGGCCTTCAGGTCCAGCGTGTCGGACACCTTCACCACGAAGCGCTGCTCGACCACCACGTGGTCGGAATAGCCGCCGTAGGTCGGCGCACCGCTTTCACGCTCGCGGCCGTTGTAGGTCCAGGTCGCGCCTTCGGCGCAGTACTGTTCCAGATCGTGCTCACAGGCGTCGCAGTGGCGGCAGGAATCGACCATGCAGCCAACGCCGGCGTGGTCGCCGACCTTGAAACGGGTGACGTTGCTGCCGACCTCGGTGACGCGGCCGATGATCTCGTGGCCCGGCACCATCGGGTAGATCGAGCCACCCCAGTCGTCGCGGGCCTGGTGCAGGTCGGAGTGGCAGATGCCGCTGTAGAGGATCTCGATGCGCACATCGTCCGGGCCGACCGCGCGGCGTTCGAACTCGTACGGAATCAGCGGGTCGGTATGTGAATGGGCGGCGTAACCACGGGCGAGGGACATGGGGAATCCTTGGCAGGGTTTGTCGAAAGGCGTTTTACAATACGCCCCGTACCCAGCGGCAAGAAGCCCGGATATCGGCATGATTCATCAAGTGGAACTGCACAATCATGGCCACTGACAACCTGACCCACCTGGCCGCCTTCGCCGCGGTCGCCCGTCATCGCAGCTTCCGCCGCGCCGGCGCCGAACTGGCGCTGTCGACCTCGGCGGTGAGCTATGCGATCCGCGCGCTGGAAGAGCGGTTGGGCGTTGGCCTGTTCCATCGCACCACCCGCAGCGTGGCCCTGACCGAGGCCGGGCAGCGCCTGCTGGAGCGCCTGCAGCCGGCGCTGGGCCAGGTACATGACGCCTTGGAAGAGATGAACCAGTTCCGCGCCGCCCCGGCTGGCCTGCTGCGGATCAACGCGACGCGGGCGGCGGTGGCGACCCAGTTGGGGCCAAGGCTGGCGCGCTTCCTGCACGCACATCCGGATGTGCGGGTGGAGCTGACCGAGAACGATGGCCTGGTCGATATCGTCGCCGAAGGCTACGACGCCGGCGTGCGCCTGCACGAGTTCGTACCCGAGGACATGGTGGCGGTGCCGATGGGGCCGCCACTGCGCGGCTTGATCGTCGGATCGCCGGAGTATCTGCGTCGACGTCCGGCCCCGCAGCATCCGCGTGACCTGGCCGGCCACGAGTGCATCCGCTTCCGCTTCGCCAGCGGGCATCTGTACAAGTGGCAGTTCGAGCGTGATGGGCAGGCGCTGGAAATCGACGTGCCGGGGCGGCTCACGTTGGGCGAGCAGGGCACCGTGGTCGGCGCGGTGCTCGATGGCATCGGCCTGGCCTATGTGCTGGAAGATACCGCGCGGCCGTACATCGCATCCGGGCAGATGGTGGCGGTGCTGGGAGACTGGAGCGAACCGTTCGCCGGGTTTGCACTGTATTACCCGAAGCAGCGGCAGATGCCCGGTGCGCTGCGCGCGTTCGTGGATATGCTGCGGGAGTGAATCGCGGTGGGTGATGCAGGGCCGACCAACGGTCGGCACCCCCCACAGCCACCCCTTACCGTGATCGCTCATTCCACCAGCGCGTCATACCCCAGGCCGACAAACTGGATCAGGCAGAAACCATGCCCGAACGGATCGGCCAGCACCGCGATACGCCCCCAGCGGCGCTCGCCAACCGGCTGTTCGAGGATCGCACCGGCCGCAACCGCACGCGCCAGCGCGACTTCGATGTCATCCACCACCCAGTCCAGATGCAGCGGCGTCCAGTGGCGCTGGTAATCGCGCACGTCGCCGTCTTCGGTGGCAGGGCTGCCACTGTCGTTCTGCAACAGATACAACGGCGCAGGACCACCCAGCAGTTCCACCGCCCCCGCGCCGAGGCGGCGGCCGACGCGCAATCCAAAGGCGGCCACATAGAACGCTTCGGCGGTGGGCAGGTCGGGCACGTCGATGTTGATGATGAAGCTCTGTGCAGGGGAATGCATGGTAGCGACCCACGGCAGTCGGTGGCCTGCAGTCTAGTCCTGCCACGGCCTGTTGCCGGTTCATCTCCTGCACGGATTCGGGCAAGCTGGGCGACCTCTGTCGACAAGGACTTCCATGAGCGCACTCCCTGACATCGAACAGGCCACCGGGCAGGCCTTCCCCCCTTTGTTCAAGCAGCTGCATGCAGCGGGCCGGTTGAGCTGGGGCAGCCCCCACCCGCAATGGTCCGAAGCGGTGTTTCCGGCGCTGCAAGCTGATCCGCCGGTGCTGCTGTACGCCCAGGATTATGAGCCGCTGGAATCTGACGAGCTGCTGGAGGCATGGCAGGAGTTGACCGCGGAGGATCACTACAATCCCCTGCGCGCCGACCTGCAACTGCTGCCGTTCGCGCGAACCGGAGCAGGCGACAGCTACTGCTTCTGGAGCAACGCGCCCGGTGTTGCCGAACCACCGGTGGTGCTGGTGTGGCATGACGATGATCGTGCCGATGTGCTGGCCGCCAATTACCAGGATTTCCTGTTCCGCAAGATGGTTGAAGCGGTTGCCGAATACGAGCCGCCGTACTCGCTGCTCTCGCACGGCGACCTGGCCGGGAATCTGCAGCGCTGGTTGCAGACCCACCAGCCGGTGCTGCGCAGTGATCAGCACGCGGCGTTGCAGCGGTTGTTCGCCCGTGTAGACGATATCGAAGAAGGAAACATCAGCGACGACGACGCGCAGGCCATCGTTGCCGAAGTGATCGGCTTCGATCAGTTGGACGCGTCGTTCGCCTACGTGCGCGAGGACGCCTGAAGGCCGGGGTCGGATCCGCGCGCGGCGCGGCGCTGACCCCTTCTTCGCCGGACAGGGGTCAGAGCCCTTTCCGTTGAGCGCCGGGGTCGGATCCCCGCCTGTGGCGGGGATCCGACCCCGTGCGGGATCAGCCTGCGGCCGGGTAATCCAGATAACCCGCCTCACCGCCACCGTAGTAGGTGCTGCGGTCAGGCGTGGCCAGCGCGATGTCGCGGCGCAGGCGCTCGACCAGATCCGGGTTGGCGATGAACGGTTGGCCGAACGCCGCCAGATCGATGGTGCCGGCTTCGACCAGTTGCAGCGCGCGCGCGCGGGTCATGCCGCCGGCCAGGATCAGCGTGCCGCCGTAGGCCTGCTTGAACTGCTGCAGGAACGCCTCACCCAGCACCGATTCACCCTGCTGCAGGTTGTCGTTGAGGTGCACGTAGGCCAGCCCGCGCTTGCCCAGTTCCTCGGCCAGGTACAGGTAGGTGGCTTCGTTGTCGTCGTAGAGCGGCATGTCGAAGGTGAGGTTGTTCGGTGCCAGGCGCACGCCGATGCGGTGTGCACCGATGCGCTGCGCCATCGCATCGACGGTCTCCAGGATCAGCCGCGCGCGGTTCGGCAGCGAACCGCCGTAGCGGTCCTCACGCTGGTTGATCAGCGGGTTGAGGAATTGCTCGAACAGATAGCCATTGGCAGCATGCAGCTCGATGCCGTCGAATCCGGCGGCGATCGCATGCTCGGCGCCGCGCACGAAGTCGTCGACGATGCCGGGAATCTCCGCGGTACCCAGCGCACGCGCCGGGGTCGGATCGGCATGGCCGCGGCTGCCGTCGGCCAGGTACACGAACGAGGTGTTCTTCGGCGCGCTGGCCACCGGGCGCGTGCCGGCGCTGACCGGCTGCCCGCCATCGGGCTGCAGCGAGCTGTGCGACATGCGGCCGACATGCCAGAGCTGGGCGAAGATCGTGCCCTGCTCGGCATGCACGGCCTCGGTGACGAGTTTCCAGCCGGCCACCTGTTCGTCGGACCAGATGCCCGGCACGTCGATGTAGCCCTGTCCCTGCGGCGAGACCGGCGTGCCTTCGCTGATGATCAGGCCGGCGCTGGCGCGTTGCCGGTAATACTGCGCGGTGAGTGCGTTGGCGACCGTGCCGGGATTGCGGGCACGGGTCATCGGGGCCATCGCGATGCGGTTGCGCAGGACGGTGCCTGCCAGGTCGAACGGGTGGAACAGGGCGGCGGTCATGTCGGTCGTCTCGGTGCGGGGAAGGGGCGCCAGCGGCGCCATGCACACAGGATGGAGTTGACATGCGGGCGCATAAAGCGCTTCGATCTCCCTCGGTGCGGGACTATTTGTCCCCAATGGAGTGCGAACGATGCTGCCGCTGGAATCCTTGAATGGCCTGGTGACCTTCGTCACCACCGCACGCTCGGGCAGCTTCACCGAAGCCGCCGACGCGCTGGGCATCTCGCGCTCGGCGGTGGGCAAGGCCATCGCGCGATTGGAGGCACGGCTGGGCGTGCGCCTGTTCCACCGCACCACGCGGCGCATCGCGTTGACCACCGACGGCGAGGCGTATTACGCCTCCTGTGCAGCGGCGCTGGAGGAGATCTCCGCCGCTGAAGCCTGTCTGGGCTCGGCCGGCCTGCCCAGCGGGCGCCTGCGTATCGACATGCCGTCCTCGTTCGGTCGGCTGGTGGTGCTGCCGGTGCTGCTGCGGCTGTGCCGGCAGTACCCGGACCTGCAGCTGACGATGACCTTCACCGATCACTTCGTCGACCCGGTCGAGGAGGGCATCGATCTGCTGATCCGCTTCGGTGGCCTGCACCAGGCCGAACATCTGGTGGCGCGCCGGCTCGGGCGCCAGCGCCTGGTTACCTGCGCATCGCCGGAGTACCTGCAGGCGCACGGCACTCCGCAGACCGTGCAGGAACTGGCGCAGCACCGCAGCATCGTCGGCTTCCGCCACGGCCAGCCGGTGGCGTGGCGGGTCGGCAGCGATGATGCGGAAGGGACGTTCATCCCCAACGCGACCTACCAGCTCAACGACGGCGACGCGGTGATCGAGGCTGCCCTTGCCGGGCTCGGCATCTGCCAGATGCCGGTTTCCCTGGTGCGCCTGCACCTGGACTCCGGCGCGCTTCACTCGCTGCTGGACGCGCACATGCAGCGCCATATCGACATCCACGCGCTGTGGCCGCCAACCCGGCACCTGCGGCCGAAGGTGCGCTATGTGGTGGATGAGTTGACCCGGCTCGCAGGCCAGGGCGTGTTTGATTGACCCCCGCGGATTGAGCACGGTGGCGGGGTGTGTATACTATCCCCCAGTATAGTTCCGAGGTGGCCCTGCCATGCCGCACTCCCCCGAAGAGAAAAAGAAGGTTCTGGCCCGCGTGCGCCGTATCCGCGGCCAGTGCGATGCGCTGGACCGCGCGCTGGAAGCCGGCGCTGACTGCGGGCCGGTGCTGCAGCAGATCGCTGCCATCCGTGGCGCGGTCAACGGCCTGATGTCCGAGGTGATGGAGGCTCATCTGCGCGAGGAATTCGGCCAGCCCGCGGCCTCCGATGAACAGCACGCCGAACGCGTGCGCGACATGAGCGCGTTGATCCGCTCGTACCTGAAATAAACCACGGCGCAACATTGCGCCGCCCATCCTGTTACTGCCTGTCTTTGGAGAAGCCACCATGAAGTCCCGTGCCGCCGTCGCCTTTGGTCCCGGCCAGCCGCTGCAGATCGTCGAGATCGACGTCGCCCCGCCGAAGGCCGGCGAAGTGCTGGTCAAGATCACCCACACCGGTGTCTGCCACACCGATGCGTTCACCCTGTCCGGCGACGATCCGGAAGGCCTGTTCCCGGTGGTGCTGGGCCATGAAGGCGCCGGCATCGTGGTGGAAGTGGGCGAGGGCGTGACCAGCGTCAAGCCGGGCGACCACGTGATTCCGCTGTACACCGCCGAGTGCGGCGAGTGCCTGTTCTGCAAGAGCGGCAAGACCAACCTGTGCGTGGCCGTGCGCGCCACCCAGGGCAAGGGCGTGATGCCCGATGGCACCAGCCGCTTCAGCTACAACGGCGAGCCGCTGTACCACTACATGGGCTGCTCGACCTTCAGCGAGTACACCGTGGTGGCCGAAGTGTCGCTGGCCAAGATCAATCCGGACGCCAACCCGGAGCACGTCTGCCTGCTCGGCTGCGGCGTCACCACCGGCATCGGCGCGGTGCACAACACCGCCAAGGTGCAGGAAGGCGACAGCGTGGCCGTGTTCGGCCTCGGCGGCATCGGCCTGGCCGTGATCCAGGGCGCGCGCCAGGCCAAGGCCGGCCGCATCATCGCGGTGGACACCAACCCGTCCAAGTTCGAACTGGCGCGCGAATTCGGTGCCACCGACTGCATCAACCCGAAGGACTTCGACAAGCCGATCCAGCAGGTCATCGTGGAAATGACCACCTGGGGCGTAGACCACAGCTTCGAGTGCATCGGCAACGTCAACGTGATGCGCGCGGCACTGGAATGCGCACACCGTGGCTGGGGCCAGAGCGTGGTGATCGGCGTGGCCGGGTCGGGCCAGGAAATCTCCACCCGCCCGTTCCAGCTGGTGACCGGCCGCAAGTGGATGGGCACCGCCTTCGGTGGCGTGAAGGGCCGCAGCCAGCTGCCGGGCATGGTCGAGGACGCGATGAAGGGCGATATCGAACTGGCCCCGTTCGTGACCCACACCATGGACCTGGACAAGATCAACGAAGCCTTCGACCTGATGCATGAAGGCAAGTCGATCCGTTCGGTGGTCCACTACTGAGCCGCGGCATGGGCTGGTTCGATGCCCTGCGCAGGCCGCGCGCGGACGATCCGCGCGCGGCCCTGGTCGAACCGATCGAGCAGGCGCTGCGTGCGCTGGGCTGGGTCGAGGGACCGGTCGGGCCGCCGCGTGCCGTGGATTCACCGTTCGGTATCGACGAGATGCCGTTCGAGCACTGGCTGGCGCAGGTGTTCCTGCCGCGCCTGCACGAAGCCCGTGCCGACGGCCAGTGGCCGCCGCGCAGCCAGGTGGCGGTGGCCGCGTACCGCAACCTGGACGGCCAGCCCGGCGTCGAACCGCTGCTGCGCCTGCTGTCGCAGCTGGATGAACTGATCAACAAAGGCATCCACGCCGGGCGTGGATAAGCCGACCAAGGTCGGCACCTACCAGAAGCATGCGTGCGCCGACGCGCCGCGCAGGAGAACCTCATGGAACGCATTGAACACCGCGCCTGCTTCGGCGGCTGGCAGGATGTCTACCGCCACACGTCCTCCACGCTGGGCTGCGACATGCAGTTCGCCGTGTACCTGCCGCCGCAGGCGGCCACGCAGAAGCTGCCGGTGCTGTACTGGCTGAGCGGGCTGACCTGCACCGAACAGAACGTCATCACCAAGGCTGGCGCGCAGCGGTACGCGGCCGAGCACGGGGTGATCCTGGTCGCGCCCGACACCAGCCCGCGCGGCGACGAGGTGGCCGATGCCGAAGGCTACGACCTGGGCAAGGGCGCCGGCTTCTACCTCAACGCCACCGAGCAGCCGTGGGCCAAGCACTACCGCATGCACGACTATGTGGCGCAGGAACTGCCGGCGCTGATCGAGGCGCACTTCCCGGTGACAGCTGCGCGCGCCATCAGCGGGCATTCGATGGGCGGCCATGGTGCGCTGGTGATCGCCCTGCGCAATCCCGGGCGCTACCGCAGCGTGTCGGCGTTCTCGCCGATTGTTGCGCCCAGCCAGGTGCCGTGGGGACAGAAGGCGTTCACCGCCTATCTGGGCGCCAACCCGGCCGACTGGGCGCAGTGGGACGCCTGCGCGCTGCTGGCCACGGCCGAAGAACGGCTGCCATTGCTGGTCGACCAGGGCGAGGCCGACGAGTTCCTGCAGACCCAGTTGCAGCCGCAGCGCCTGCAGGCGGCCTGCGAGGCGGTCGGTCATCCGTTGACCCTGCGCCTGCAGCCCGGCTACGACCACAGCTATTACTTCATCGCCAGCTTCATCGGCGAGCACATCGCCCATCACGCCCGCGCCCTGCACGGCTGACTCCCGGTAGAGCCGAGCCCACGCTCGGCTCTCCCTTGGGCCTCCGACTGGATGGCAGCCGAGCATGGGCTCGGCTCTACGGTTATACCCCGCTTTTTTAGCGATGGATCACACCATCGTGGCGCCACCCCGGGCTATCGTGCGCGCGTACGGCTTTGTGGATCGGGGGATGCATGCCGGTAGTGCTGGCGCTGCTGTATGTGCTCTGCCATGGCCTGGTGCTGACCCTGTGGCCGGGATCGGCGGGCGCGGGGTCCTTCGTTTTCCTGACCGGCGCCCCCCTGCTGGCCGCAGCGGCCTGCCTGTGGCGTGGCCAACGCGACCGCGCGGCGCTGGGCTGGCGGGCCACGGCGCTGGCCTTGCTGCTGTGGGCCGGCGGCATGGGCGTGAACATGCTCGATGCCCTTGGCGCCGATCGCGCCGACATCACTCCGCGGGTGAGCCTGCTTCTGTATGTGCTGTACGGCGTGCCGCTGGTGTTCATCCTGGCGCGTGCGCGCCGTGAGCGCTGGTCGATCAGCGTGATCGACGGTGGCATGGCGGCGCTGCTGGGCGTGCTGTTCTTCGTGCATACGCAGTCGTTCGCCGACCGCATCGATATCGACAACCAGGCCATGGCGAACATGCAGCGCATGTTCGACATCCAGAACCTGTGCATCGCCGTCTTCGCGGTGGTGCGCTGGCTGGCCGGCGACGTGCCCGAGCGGCGCAGCTTCTTCCGCGCGCTGGCGCTGTATGCGCTGGTCTATCTGGCGGTGGCGTTCTACATCAATCACTACACCGCCGAACAGTCATTCGGTGCCTACAACGACCTGCTGATCGACCTGCCGTTCCTGCTGCTGGCCGTGCTGGCGCTGCGCCAGGCACCGGCGCCCGGCTTCGTGCTGCACCCCCGCCTTTCGCGGCTGGTCCAGGCCGGCGGGCCGATCATCCTGCCGCTGCTGCTGCTGGTGGTCGGCACCCTGGTGGTGGACCACGCGCGATGGCTGGCGGTGGCCGGCTTCGTGGTCGCCACACTGGGCTTCAGCCTGCGCAGTACCGTGCTGCAGATGGATCTGCTGGAGCGCCAGGCGGGACTGGATGAGCTGGCCCGGCGCGACGGCCTGACCGGGGTGGCCAACCGCCGCGAGTTCGACACGGTGCTGCAGGCCGAATGGAACCGCGCGCGGCGCAATGGCAGCGAGCTGGCCCTGCTGCTGGTCGACATCGACCACTTCAAGGCGTTCAACGACCAGCACGGCCATCCGGCCGGCGATCGTTGCCTGCAGGCGGTCGCGGCGGTGCTGAAGACAACGGCCGGCCGCGCCGGCGACAGTGTGGCGCGCTACGGTGGCGAGGAATTCGCGGTGATCGTGTCCGGAAGTGCATTGTCGGGGGTGCTGGCGCTGGCCGAGCGCCTGCGCGAGGCGGTGGAGGCCCTGCCGTTGCCAGAAGGATCGATCAGCATCAGTGTTGGCGTGGGCTATCTGCATCCACCCGCGCTGGCCAGCGCCGATCAGCTGTTGGCCGATGCAGACGCCGGCCTGTATGCCGCCAAGCGCGCTGGCCGCAACCAGGTGATGCTGCACGCGCACGTCCTCGACGATGAGGGCAACGCGCACGGCACCCTGGACTGCTGAGAACAACCGGCCAGCCCCACGCCCGCGCTGGCGCGGGGTCATCGCTGTCGTTGCCAGCCGGCCGGATCCAGCAGCCGCAGCCCGACCGGCGACAGCGAGCGTGGCCGCAGGTGCAGGTTCGCCGCCTGCACCGCCTGGGCGCAGCGCGCCAGCTGCAGACGCAGCGGCGCCAGCGGGTCGTCCGCGCGCGGGCGCGCATGCCGCCACTGGGCGATGCGCAGCAGGCAGACCAGCAGGTCCAGTTCGCTGGCGGCGATGAACGGGGAGCCGGGCCGCAGCAGGTCGATCGGCGCCGAGGGCGTGGCCAGCAGGGGCAGCAGGCCCAGAAACGCATCGCAGCCCTGCCGGTCCAGGCCGAGATCGCCCAGGCCGATGAGGCCCTCGGCCCGCCGCTCGGGCTCGCGCAGCTGGCGGATCGCCGCCAGCAGCGCCTGCTCGCCGCGGCCGAACTGACGACCGAAGGCGCGGTAGCTGACCCGGGTGGGGAACAACGGAGCGCGGGAGGCCATGGCCGCTAGCCGTGCCGGTCGCGGGTTTCCACCAGCACCGGGCAGGGCGCGTGGTGGATGGTCCATTGCCCGACCGAGGGCTCGAACAGGCGTTCCAGGCGCGACAGGTGGCGATGGCCGATCACGATCAGGTCGCACTTCAGGCGCCGGGCCTGGTCGCTGATGACTTCGCCGGGCTCGCCGGAGGGGATCTGCGCGATGGCATCGACGCCACGTTCACGCAGCTCGGCCAGCGCTTCGGCCAGCACCGCTTCGGCGCGCGAGCGCTGGCGGGCGGCTTCCGGGTACTCGATGCGGTCGGCTTCGCTGGCATCGGCGGCCAGCGCGAATTCGGGGTCGAGCACGCACAGCAGGTGCAGGCGGCTGCGCGGGCCGGCGATGGCCGCGGCCAGGTCCAGCACGCGCGCGTGCTGGGGGCCGCCATCGAGGGCGACCAGCAGGGTGTTGAACATGGATGTCTCCTTGGCAGGCCGGGGATGGTCGCCGATGTCACCGCGCGCACCCATGCCGTGCGCGGCAGTCAATGAATGCGCCAAACGCAATCCACCGTGGTCCGGCGTGCCGTAAAGTCATCTGATCTACTGGAGACTGTCATGCCCCTGCCGGACCTGAACCTGTTGCTGGCACTGGATGTGCTGATCGATGAATGCAGCGTGGCCGCCGCCGCGCGCCGGATGAACCTGAGTGCGCCGGCGATGAGCCGTACTCTGGGCCGGATCCGTACCGCGCTGGGCGATCCGGTACTGGTGCGCGCCGGCCGTGGGCTGGCGCCGACGCCACGCGCGCTGCAGCTGCGCGAGCAGGTGCGCGACGTGATCGAGCAGGCCCATCGCGTGTTCCATTCCGGCCGCGAGATCGACCTGCGCACCCTGGAACGCACCTTCAGCGTGCGCGCCAACGATGTCTTCATCGGCGGCTTCGGCGGGCGCCTGCGCGAGATCTTCCGCCAGCAGGCACCGCGCGCGGTGCTGCGCTTCGTGCCCGAGGGCGATACCGATGACGATGCGATGGCACAGGGGCGGATCGACCTGTACATCAGCACCGCCGGCAAGCATGCGCCGGACACCAAGGTGCAGAACCTGTTCAGCACTTCATTCATGGGCGCCGCGCGCGAGGACCATCCGCTGTTCGATGGCGAGATCAGCGCCGAGCGCTTTGCCGCCTGCGACCACATCGCCGTCTCGCGCCGAGGCCTGCCGCGCGGGCCGATCGATGACGACCTAGCCGCGCTCGGCCTGCAACGCCGGGTGTCGCTGATCAGCCCGACTTTCCATGGCGCGATCTTCGCAGCCGCCGAATCGGACCTGATCCTGCCGCAGATGCCGAGCGTGATGCTGGAGCGCATCGTCGGCATGCGCCTGCCGCTGCGCCTGTTCCCGCTGCCGATCCCGGTGCGCACGGCTGCCATCGTGCAGGCCTGGCATCCGCGGCTGGACAACGATTCGGCTCATCAGTGGCTGCGGCGCGCGATCAAGAATATGTGCGACACCAACATTTCGTAGAGTCGAGCCTGCTCGACTGCCTCAGCCCATCCGTAGAGTCGAGCTTGCTCGACTGCCTCAGCCCATCCGTAGAGTCGAGCTTGCTCGACTGCTGTTGGCGCACGGCAGTCGAGCAAGCTCGACTCTACGAAGCACCGATCCATGGAGCACGATCAGTCGTGCACCACGAAGCGCCGATCCATCCAGTACCGCAATCCGTGCGTCCAACGCACGCCTGGCATGCCGGCTACGCCATTTTTCGCAGCAGATCCCCTCCCTAGACTGCGCTCCCCAGAGTTTCACTGAGCGCATTCCAATGACCACCAACATGCCGTGCACTGCACGGATAGGTGCCCGGCGATGAGTACGCCGGCCGCTGCTGTCCCAGCCACCGCAGCGCCCCGACCTGCCCCCGCCCCCGGGCTCGACCGCCGCATCCTGGTCGGCCTGTGTGGCGTGCTGCTGGCCGTGCTGGTGTCGGGCTTCAACGAGAACGTCACCAAGGTCGCGCTGGCCGACATCCGCGGTGCAATGGGCTTCAGCGTCGATGACGGCAGCTGGATCGTCGCGCTGTACAGCGCGATGTCGGTCAGCGCGATGGCCTTCGCACCGTGGTGCGCGGCCACCTTCTCGCTGCGTCGCTTCGCACTTGCGATGATCGCCGGCTTCATGGTGCTGGGCGTGCTGTGTCCGCTCGCCCCGAACCTGCAGACCTTCCTGCTGCTGCGCGCGCTGCAGGGCCTGTGCGGGGGCGCGCTGCCGCCGCTGTTGATGAGCGTGGCACTGCGCTTCCTGCCACCGGGCATCAAGCTGTACGGCCTGGCAGGTTACGCGTTGACCGCCACCTTTGGCCCGAGCATGGGCACGCCGTTGGCCGCGTTCTGGGTCGAGCAGGTGGGCTGGCACTGGGCGTTCTGGCAGATCGTGCCGTACTGCCTGGCGGCGGTGGCGATGGTCAGTTGGGGCCTGCCGCAGGACCCGCTGCGGCTGGAGCGCTTCGCCCAGTTCGATACGGTCGGCCTGTTGCTCGGCCTGCCCGCACTGGTGCTGCTGGTGCTCGGCCTGGTGCAGGGCCCGCGCCTGAACTGGTTCGACTCGCCGATGATCACCCTGATGCTCGGGGGCGGCGCTGGGCTGATGGTGCTGTTCATGGTCAACGAATGGTTCCACCCGTTGCCGTTCTTCAAGTTGCAGCTGCTGGCCAACCGCAACCTCAGCTACTCGCTGGTGACGCTGGGCGGTGTGCTGTTCGTGCTGCTGGCAGTGATCTCGATCCCCTCCGGTTTCCTGGCCAGCGTGCAGGGCTACCGGCCGTTGCAGACCGCACCGATGCTGCTGTGGGTGGCGCTGCCGCAGGTGATCGCGCTGCCGCTGGTGGCGGCGTTGTTGAACCTTCGCGCAGTGGATTGCCGCTGGGTGCAGGCCACCGGCCTGGCGATGCTGGCGCTGGCCTGCTGGTTGGGCTCGCATCTGGATGTGGCCTGGATCGGCGACAACTTCCTGTGGGTGCAGGTGCTGCAGGTGTTCGCGCAGCCGATGGCGGTACTGCCGCTGCTGATGCTGGCCACCGGCGGCCTGGCCCCGCAGGACGGCCCGTTCGCCTCGGCATGGTTCAACACGGTCAAGGGCTTCGCCGCGGTGCTCGCCAGTGGCGTACTGGACGCTGTGGCCCAGGGCCGCCGCCACTTCCACTCCACCGTGCTGGTGGACCGCCTCGGCGAGCAGCCGTGGCTGGCCGAGGGCCCGCAGTTGGGGGCGCGCCTGCATGCACAGGTACAGGCGCTGACCTCGGCTGACCTGTACTGGGTGGTCGCGCTGGTGGCGCTGGCCTTCATTCCCCTCATTGCCTGGATGCCGACCCGCATCCATCCGCCACGTGCCGTGGCCTGAATCTTTCGCAGGAACCTCTCATGACGATCCATCGAACCTCTCTCCACACCGGCCTGGGCCTGGGCGTGCTGGCCCTGGCCATCGGCGCCTGGCTGCTGCTGCGCGACGGTGGCCACCAGCGAACCAACAATGCCTATGTTGTTGCCGACTACACGCTGGTGGCGCCGAAAATTCCCGGCTTCGTCAGTGCCGTGGAGGTGGAGGACAACCAGGCGGTGAAGGCGGGCGATGTACTCGCCCGCATCGACGACCGCGACTACCAAGTAGCGTTGCAGGCGGCACGTGCCGACCTGGCCAATGCCCATGCACAGCTGGCCAACGCGCAGGCCGCGCTGGCCCAGCAGGGCTCGCTGATCGAACAGGCCAGGGCCAGTGTCGATGTCAGCCGTTCCGAGCTGACCCTGGCCAGCGCCGACCAGCAGCGTTACCGCGAGCTGGCCCGTGATGGCGCCGGCACCGTGCAGAACGCACAGCAGGCGCAGTCGAAGCAGGCCGTGGCCAGTGCGCATCTGCAGCAGGGCCAGGCGGCGCTGTCGACCGCGCGCCAGCGCACCGACATCCTCAGTGCCGGTGTGCAGGCCGCACAGGCAGCGGTGCAGCGTGCAGAAGCGGCGCAGGCGCGCGCCGAGCTGGATCTTTCGCACACCGTGCTGCGTGCACCGATCGATGGCATGGTCGGACGTCGCGCGGTTCGCGTGGGGGCCTACCTCACGCCGGGAACGCCGGTGGCGGCAGTTGTGCCGCTGCAGCGCGCCTTCGTGGTCGCCAACTTCCAGGAAACGCAGATGACCCGCATGCAGGCCGGCCAGCAGGTCGAACTGACGGTGGACGTGTTCCCGGGCAAGCCGCTGCGCGGGCACATCGACAGCATCGCCCCGGCCACCGGCGTCACCTTCGCCGCGGTCGCGCCGGAGAACGCCACCGGCAACTTCACCAAGGTGGTGCAGCGCATCCCGGTGAAGATCGTGCTGGAGCCGGGTCAGCCGCTGCTGGACCAGCTGCGCGCCGGCATGTCGGTGGAAGCCAGTGTCGACCTGGACAGCCGCGCACGCGCGCAGAGCATGCAGCACAGTCCGGGTCATGCGGCCGGGGAGGGGGCATGAGCGCAGTCACCATGTTGCGCACCTTCTTCGCGGCCACCGTGTGCACGGCGCTGGCCGCCTGCACGATGGGCCCGGACTTCGTGCGCCCGCAGGCGGAACTGCCCAGCCACTGGCAGGGTGAGGCGGTGACCGCCAGTGCAATCGATCAGGACGCCGCCTGGTGGGCCGGCTTCAACGATCCACTACTGGGCCAGCTGGCAGGGCAGGTGTTGCAGGCCAATATCGACCTGCAACTGGCGGCCAACCGCGTGCAGCAGAGCCGCGCCGCGCGTGGTGTCAGCGCCGCCGACCGCCTGCCCAGTGTCAGC
The DNA here is from genome assembly GCF_003028475.1 of Stenotrophomonas sp. Nf1. NCBI lineage: Bacteria > Pseudomonadati > Pseudomonadota > Gammaproteobacteria > Lysobacterales > Lysobacteraceae > Stenotrophomonas > Stenotrophomonas sp. Nf1. The sequence goes on from NZ_PYTV01000006.1 coordinate 276,292, forward strand.
GCCAGCGCCAGTGGCGCGCGTGCACGCAACAGTGAGGTGGGCCTGAACGATCCCTCCGGTAATGGCGGTCGTGATGACTACGGGCTGTTCCAGGCGGGCATCGGCCTGAGCTGGGAGCTGGATCTGTGGGGGCGCGTACGGCGCCAGCTGGAAGCGGCCGATGCGCGCGTGCAGATGGCCGAGGAGGATGCGCGTGCGGTGCGCACCGCGCTGCTGGCGGAAACCGCGCGTGACTATCTGCAGCTGCGTGCGACGCGGCAGCTGCGGGCGATCACCGAGGACAATCTGAGCATCGCCCACGACATCAAGCGTCTGACCGAAGCACGCCAGCGCCAGGGCGTGGCCAGCACGCTGCAGGTCTCCAGCGCGGCGGCGCAGGTGGCGTCGTTGCAGGCACGCATCGCGCCGCTGCGGCATCGCGAATCGCAGCTGCGCAATGCGCTGGCGTTGCTGCTGGCGCAACCCCCGCAGGCACTGGATGCGCAGTTGCAGGATGCACGTCGCGACTGGCCGGCGTTGCCGGCGGTGGCGGTGGGCGTGCCCAGCGCACTGGCCGAGCGCCGCCCTGACATCCGGCGCGCCGAAGCGGCGTTGCATGCCGCCACGGCGGGAATCGGCGTGGCCAAGGCCAGTTTCCTGCCGCGCATCACCTTGAATGGCGATGCCGGTTTCCAGGCCAAGCAGCTCGATGACCTCGATGGCTGGAACGCGCATCGCTTCAGTGTCGGGCCGTCGATCAGCCTGCCGATTTTCCAGGGCGGGAGGCTGAAGGCCAACCTGGCGCTGAGCAGGCTGCAGCAGCAACAGGCGTCGCTGCTGTTCCGGCGCACGGTGCTGCAGGCCTGGCATGAAGTCGATGACGCCATCGATGGCTATGCCACCGAACAGCAGCGCACCGTGCAGTTGCACGTGGCGGTGGAGGAGAGCGAAACCGCGTTGGGTGCGGCGCGTCGGCAGTACCAGGCCGGCGTGGTCGACATGCTGGATGTGCTCAGTACCCAACGCATCGCGCTGGACAACCAGGCCGCGCTGGCCAACAGCCAGGCCACGGCGGCGATCGCGCGGGTGGAGCTGTACCGCGCGCTGGGCGGCGGCTGGTAGTGCCGGCCGCTGGCCGGCATCTTCATGGGGTGTGTGGATGCCGGGCGGCGGCCGGCACTACCTCGCGCCCCGTAGTTGCCAACCAAGGTTGGCAACTACCAGATCCAGGCCTCAACGCACGTCGCGCAGTTCCCAGTGGCTGCCGGCCAGCAGGCGCAGGCGCTGCTTGAACACGTCACTGTCGATGCGGGTGGTGGCCACCAGGTTGATGCGCAGGTCTTTCTGCTCGCCGGTCACGGTGGCGTCCGGATCGGTCACGCCCCACTGCGGTTCCACCGCATCCGGGTCGGGCTGCTTGGCCTTCCAGCGCTCGAACAGCGTGCCGCTGCGCAGGGCGTTCTGCAGTTCCTCGGCGAAGCCGGCGGCGCCCTGCGAATGGAAGGACAGGTCAGGATCGTTGCCGCGGGCCTTGGACGGGTCGGGCAGGCTGATGTGGTACTGCGCAGGCATGGTGTTCTCCTTGAAGTGCGGCAAGGCTGGCACAGTCGCGGTGGAATCGATGTGCAGATTCCCGCCGCGGTTGGCCTTCATTCAAACCGATGCGGCCCATCGGCAAAGCCCACGGTGACCGCGCCCTTGCCGACGTTGACCATGCCGGTCAGGCTCATCACCGACTCATACACGCTGACACCGTGCTCGGCGCAGACCTGCTTCAATGCCGCATAGCCGGGCAGGGCGCGCAGTTCGTCCAGTTCACCGCCATAGCTGACGCACACCGTCGGTGTCATCAGCCCGGCGCGTACACGCTGGCCCACCACGGCAAACAGCTTCTGTACGGCGTTGTCGAAGCCTTTGATCTTGGCCACTGGCCCGGTCTCGCCGCGGTAGCCGTGCAGCACCGGCTTGATGTCCAGCGCGCTGCCCAGCGCGGCACTGAGCAGGCCAACGCTGCGGTCGCCCTTGTGCCGTGCACGTGCGCGCATGTAGTACAGGTCGCGGGTGACCATGTAGCCATGCACGTTGCCAGCCAGTTCCTCCAGCCGCTCGCGGATCTGCTGCACGCTGGCGTTGCTGTCGCGCAGGCGCACGGCCTCGATCGCGGTCACCGCCTGCGCCGCAAACAGGTTCTGGGTGTCGAGCACGCGCAGCGCGAACGGCGAGTTGTAGCCCGCCGCCTGCCGTACCGGCTTGTAGTCGTTGAGGATGGCGAAGCTGGCCTGCAGCGCGTTGTCGTGGATCGGGCTGCGGGTCTTGGTGATGGTCATGCAGAACACGTGGTCGTAGTCGATCACCAGCTGCTGCAGGAACAGGTCGCGGATCTGGTTGACGCTGAAGGGGATGGTTTCCGCTTCAGCGCCATGCTCGGCCACGTGGGCGTGCAGGAAACTGAGCGTGGCCTGCTCATCGCGGTGATCGGCCAGCACGGCTTCGCCGATGCGGACGGTGATCGGCAGCAGCACGATGTTGTGTTCGGCGATGAAGTCCTGCGGCAGGTCGCAGGCCGAGTCGACGACGATTCCGATGCGCATCCGCGGCTCCCCCTCCAGGGCGGTTGTAGGTTCGGAAATGTGAAAACTATCTCAAAACCGCGCCCGGCGCGCGAGGGAAATACGCCAGTGCCTGTTCAGCGATTGCGCTGCACCGCCACCGGCAGGCTGTCCAGGCGCTGCCACTCGGGTTGCTGCAACAGGCCCGGATCGTCCAGCACGGCGGCCATCAACGGGTGCGCATCGTTGCCCCAGAACAGTTCATCGCCGATGGCCAGGGTCGGCACGCCGAACACGCCGGCGCCGATGGCGGCGTCGGTGTTGCGCCGCAGCTGCTCCTTCACCGCCGGATCGGCAATGGCGGTGGCCACGTCCTCGATGTCCAGCCGGGCGCCGGGCTCGCGCAGGGCCTCAGCACTGTCGCCGGCGTTGCCCTCGCGCCAGATCCAGTCAAACAGCACGTCCACCGCCTGCGCGCTGGCACCGGCCGCCAGGCACAGGCGCAGCGCCGACAGCGGGTTGAACGGATGGCCCGGTGGGAAACGCAGCGGCGTGCCCTCGGCCTGCGCGGTCCACTGCAGCTGGCGGTACATGAAGCGACGCTTGGCCGGAATCTCGGCCGGGCCGAGGTTGCCCAGGTGATGCAGCACCGCACCGAAGGCGATCGGCACCGGCTGGATCTGGCCGACCTGCGGCAGCCGCTTCAGCTTCTGCCAGTGCAGGTAGGAATAGGGCGAGACGAAGTCGAAATACCAGCGCAGCGTGGCCATGAGGGTTTCCTTGAAGGCGGTCAGGGCTGCGCGTTGCGCTGCAGGTAGCGGTCGCGCAGTTCGGTCTGGCGCGAGCGCATCGGCATCGCACGGCCGCCCAGCCAGACCTGTTCGGCATAGTGCGCCACATCCAGCGGGTCGCCTTCCCACAGCACCAGGTCGGCGCGCTTGCCCGGCTCGATGCTGCCGATCTGGTCGGCCACGCCGAACGCCTGTGCCGGAACCCGGGTCAGGCCGGCCAGGCCGTCGGCCCAGGGCAGGCCGTTGGCGACCGCGTTGCCGGCCAGCTGGCGCATCTTGCGCGCGTTGTGCGAGGCATCGCCGCGCTGCACGAACGACACCGCCACGCCGGCCCGCTGCAGGCGTGCGGCGTTTTCCAGGGTGGCACCGATCTGGTCGAAGCTGGCCGGCAGGTTGGCCAGCACGTCGACGAACACCGGCACGTGCGCCGCTGCCAGTTCCGGCGCCAGCTGCCAGGCTTCGCTGCCGCCGGCAAGGGCGATCTTCACCTTCTCGCGCGCGGCCCAGCGCAGCAGCTGGCGGATGTCCGCCGCGCGGTCCACCTCCACCACGATGCGGCCCTGGCCGGCCAGGTAGCGGCCCAGCGTGCGCCGCCCGGCCGGGGTCAGCAGGGCATGCGGCGAATCGGCGGCCACCTGGCCGCGGGCTTCATCCACCATCTGTTGCAGCAGCATCCATTGCGCGGCGCGCGAGTGGCCGGTCAGCTCTGATGCCGCCGAGCCCAGGCGCAGGAACAGGGCGTGCGGCCCGAGGGGATCGGCGCTGCCGTCCAGCCGGACCACGCCGCCCTGGCCGGCCACGAAGCCGCCTCCGGTAGCCGCACCCAGCGCGGTGAAGCCGATGCCCTCCAGCCGCGCCACCGGGATCAGCACCGAAGCCGGGTTGTAGGCCAGGGTGACGTCGAACTCGGGCCGCAGCGGTTGCTCGCCGATCTTCAGCGTGCTGTCGACCGTGCTCGATTCACCTGACACTTCTTCGATGCCGATCTCGGTGATGCCACCGAACAGCGCCGGGGTCAGCGGCCGACCATTGGCCTCGACCACGTTCACCCCGGCCGGCGCCGACAGGCCGACACCCACCGCGCGGATGATGCCGCCCTGCACCAGCACGTCGGCGTTGTGCAGGCTGCCGCGCGTGCTGGCGGTGTGCACCGTGGCGTTGCGCACCAGCAGGTCCTGCGCCGATGCCGATGCGGAAATGCAGGCCAGCACCATGACTGTAGTGCCGAGCCATGCTCGGCTGCCCTTCGCGGCAGACTGCGCCAACTGCTTGAGCACCACCATCAGTGCACCTCCTGGCCGAGCTGGAAGTCGGAACGTGGCGTTGCCGCCGGCGCGCTGCGGTCATACAGCCGGCGGCCATCAATGAAGACCTGCTCGGCCAGCGCATACGAACTGAAGGGGTTGCCGTTCCACACCACCACGTCGGCCATCTTGCCGGTTTCCAGGGTGCCGGTCTGGCCCTCGATGCCCAGCGCCTTGGCGGCGTTGGCGGTCATCCAGGTGATGGCATGTTCGGGGGTGATCTCCGGCATGCGCGCGCGTCGCGCCGAGGCCATCACCTTGGCCGCTTCCTGGTTCAGGCGCTGGATGCCTTCGGGCGAATCGGAATGGACGATGGCGCAGCTGTTCTTCGGTCGGTCGACCAGCGCGATGTTCTCCTGGATGCCGTCGAAGGCTTCCATCTTGAAGCCCCACCAGTCGGCCCACAGCGCACCGCAGACGCCGTCGGCGGCCAGGCGGTCGGCCAGCTTGTAGGCCTCCACACCATGGTGGAAGGCGGCCACCTTGAAGCCGAATTCCTTGGCCAGGTCGAGCATGGTGGCCATTTCGTCGGCGCGGTAGCAGTGGATGTGCACGCGGATGTCGCCCTGGATCGCGCCCGCCAGCGTGTCCAGCTTGAGGTCGCGCTTGCCACCGGCATCGCCGGCGCTGTCGCCCTTGTCGCTGCCGAACCAGCGCTTGCGCTTGGCCGCCTTGGGCGTGTTCTTGGCGATGTAGTCGGCGGCATCGATGAAGGCGGCGCGGTAGCCGGCCACGTTGCCCATCCGCGTCGCCGGGGCCACGCCCTTGCCTTCGCCGTAGACCCGCTTGGGATTCTCGCCGCAGGCCATCTTCAGCCCCCACGGCGCGCCGGGGAACTTCATCGCCTGGTAGGTGATGGCCGGAACGTTCTTGAGGGTCACGCCGCGGCCACCCACCAGGTTGGCCGAGCCGGGCAGCACCTGCATGCTGGTCACGCCGCCGGCCAGCGCGGTGGCAAAGCCGGGGTCCTGCGGCCACACCGAGTGTTCGGCCCAGACGTTGGCGGTGACCGGTGCGGTCACTTCGTTGCCGTCGCTGTGCGCACCGACGCCGGGGCTGGGGTAGACGCCCAGATGCGAGTGCACGTCGATCAGCCCCGGCGTCACCCATTTGCCCTGCGCATCGATGCGGGTGACCCCGGCGTCGGCCTGCAGTTGGCGGCCAACGGCGGCGATACGGCCGTCGCGCAGCAGCACGTCGGCGTTGTCCAGGCGTTGGCCGGTACCGGTCAGCACGGTGGCGTTGTGGATCAGCACCGGCGCATCGGGATGGGCCTGGTAGGTGCTGGGGTAGGGGTCTGCCACGAAGCGCGAGGCGCCCACGGCGGGTGCGGTGGCCATGGCCAGCAGTGCCAGCCCCACCCCAGCGCGCAGCATCGTTGATGTCATCCAGCTCCCCTCCAGGCGTAGTCCAGCCGCCGACGCTAGCCGGGCGGTGGTGGGCTTGCCAAGTGACCTTCTTCACAGGGCAGTGGCGGGCGGCTCGACGGCATCGCCCAGCTGGCTGAAAATAGCCGGTCCCCCGCCGTACCGGACCGACCATGAAGAGCAAGCAGGAAATCGTCGACAACTGGCTGCCACGCTATACCGGCGTGCCGCTGGACCAGTTCGGCCAGCACATCCTGCTGACCAACTTCGGCGGCTACCTGCATACCTTTTCCGAGCTGACCGGCGCACCCGTCATCGGCTTGGACCGGCCCATGGCCAGTGCCACCATCGACGGCATCACCATGATCAACTTTGGCATGGGCAGCCCCAACGCCGCGATCATCATGGACCTGCTGTCGGCGGTGATGCCCAAGGCGGTGCTGTTCCTGGGCAAGTGCGGTGGACTGAAGCGCAAGAACCAGCTGGGCGACCTGGTGCTGCCGATCGCTGCGATCCGGGGCGAGGGCACGTCGGGCGACTACCTGCCGCCGGAAGTACCGGCCTTGCCGGCCTTCGCGCTGCAGCGTGCGGTCTCGACCATGATCCGCGACCTCGGCCACGACTACTGGACCGGCACCGTCTACACCACCAACCGCCGGGTCTGGGAGCACGACGAGGCGTTCAAGGAGCGGCTGCGGGCGATGCGCTGCATGGCCATCGACATGGAGACGGCCACCGTGTTCGCCGCCGGCTTCGCCAACCACATCCCCAGCGGCGCGCTGCTGCTGGTTTCGGACCAGCCGATGATCCCGGACGGGGTCAAGACCGAGGCCTCCGATGCCAAGGTCAGCTCCCAGTTCGTGCAAAACCATATCCAGATCGGCATCGAGGCGCTTAAGCTTATCCGGCGCAACGGCAAGTCGGTCCGCCACCTGCGCTTCGACGAATGATGATGACGGCCTGGCGCGGCGCGCCGGCCCTGGGGAGTAGGTGATGGACGTTGCCGCGCAAGTGGTGGAATTCTGGAAGGAGGCGGGCCCTGCAAAGTGGTTCGCCCGCGACGATGCGTTCGACGCGCAGTTCCGCCAGTTGTTTCTGGATGAGCATTTCGCTGCGGCCTCGCGCGCGCGCGAACACTGGCTGGGCAGTGCCGAGGGCGCGCTGGCGTTGATGCTGCTGCTGGACCAGTTCCCGCGCAACTGCTTCCGCGGGACCGCCCATTCCTACGCCACCGACGGCCTGGCGCGGCACTACGCCATGCGTGCGATCGAGGAAGGCCTGGACCTGCAGCTGGTGCCGAAGCTGCGCGCCTTCATCTATCTGCCGTTCGAGCACTCCGAAGATCCGCTGGACCAGGACCGTTCGGTGGCGATGTTCGACGTGCTCGGTGACAAGGAATACCTGCAGTACGCCGAACTGCACCGCGACATCATCCGCCGCTTCGGCCGTTTCCCGCACCGCAACGCAGTGCTCGGCCGTTTTCCCACCGCCGAAGAGCTGGACTACCTGGCCGAAGGCGGGTTTGCGGGGTAAAAAAAGGGGACGGAGGGGATTAAGTCGCTTACGCCACAAACGACTTAATCCCCTCCGTCCCCTTTTTCGGGGTCAGAGCCCTTTCCGTAGGAAAGGGCTCTGACCCCATGCCGGGACCGATCAGTACTTCGGCACGCCGTTGTCCACTTCGTCCGACCATGCATCGATGCCGCCGGTGACGTTGAACACCTTGCTGAAGCCCAGGGCGCGGAACTGCTCGGCGGCCTGCGCGCTGCGGCCACCGTGGTGGCACAGGAAGGCCAGCGCGGTGTCCTTGGGCAGGGCTTCCAGCTCGGCACGACCGTTGCCGTCGAAGCTCTTGAACGGCACGCCGACGGCGGCGATGGCGCGTTCGTCGGCCGGGCGCACGTCAACCAGGGTCACGTTGCCGGCGCGCACCAGATCGTCGGCGTCGCGCACGCTGATTTCCTGCACCGGCTTGGGCGCGTTCGGGTTGTCGATGGCCAGGCCCTTGCCGCGGATGTCGTCCACCCAGTCGATGGTGATGCCGTTGGCGCGACGCGCGCTGGCCAGGTCGAACTGCACGCGCAGGCCATTGGACTCGGCCGCGATCGCGCCTTCATCGTGCGGGGCCAGCTGGAAGTTCGGCTGGAAACGCGCGTCGATGGTCAGCTGCAGGGAAGCGCCCGGGGCGTCGGCCAGCGCGCCCTTGAGCATTTCCACCGCGGCCGGGGTGACGGTGATGCTCGGCGGGGTGCGGTCCGGCGCGGCCAGGCCCAGCACGCTGCTCAGCTCGCCGCTGGCGGCCATCTGCAGCACGATGTCGCTGCCGCCGACCAGTTCGCCGTCGATGTACAGCTGCGGGATGGTCGGCCAATCGCCGTAGGCCTTGATGCCTTCGCGGATTTCCTGGTCGGCCAGCACGTTGACGTGGGCGAACTCGACGCCCAGATCCTGCAGGGCACCCACGGCCTTGGCCGAGAAACCACACTGCGGCAGCGACGGCTGGCCCTTCATGAACAGCACGACGCGGTTGGCGTTGAGGATGGATTCGATGCGCGAACGCAGGGCGGGATCGAGGGACATGGACGTCGGGGTTCCGGGAATTCGAATCAGCAATTCTACCCCCCATGGCATCATGGGGGATGAGCAACGCAGGAACATTGCATCGCATCCCGGCCCGCCCCTGGCGCTGGCTGCCCTGGCTGCTGCTGTCGCAACTGGCCGTGATCCTGGTCTGGGTCCTGGCCGGCTGGCAGTGGGGCCTGCCCGTGATGGTGGCCAGCCACGCACTGTTCATGGTGCCGGTGTTCCTGCCCAACAGCCGCTTCTACGCGCCGGTGCTGAGCCGCCTCCCCGAGGCCGGCGAGAGTGTCTGGCTGACCATCGATGATGGTCCCGGCCCGGAAACCCGCGCGGTGCTCGACCTGCTGGACCGCCACCAGGCCCGCGCCACCTTCTTCCTGGTGGGCGAGCGCGCGCTGGCCCAGCCGGAGCTGGTGCGCGAGATCCTGCGCCGCGGGCACGATCTGGGCAATCACAGCCTCAGCCACCCGCAGGCCCGTTTCTGGCGCCTGGGCCCGTCTGCCATGCGCGCCGAGATCGAAGGCTGCCAGCACGCGCTGCAGGCGGTCGGTGGGCGGCCGGTGCGCTGGTACCGTTCGGTGGTGGGCATGACCAACCCGTTCGTGGCGCCGGTACTGAAGGCGCTGGGGCTGGTGCGCGTGGGCTGGAGTGCCCGCGGCTACGACGGCGTCGGCTGCACGCCGGAGGGCGTGCTGGCGCGGCTGCTGCCCGACCTGCGCCCCGGCGCCATCGTACTGCTGCATGAAGGCGCCGCCCATGGGCACAACCGGGTGATCATCGAGCGCGTGCTGCAGGCGCTGGACGAGCGCGGGCTGAAGGCGCGGCTGCCGGTTCTGTAGCAGCCGAGCGTGGGCTCGGCTCTACAGGGGCGGGCGATCATCCTGTAGCGCCCGAGCCCATGCTCGGGCGGCGGTGCGCAGCGCCGGAAAGCGTCGGAGAGCAGCCGAGCGTGGGCCCGGCTCTACAGGGGCCGGTAGTCATCCTGTAGCGCCCGAGCCGATGCTCGGGCGGCGGTGCGCAGCACCGGAAAGCGCCGGAGAGCAGCCGAGCGTGAGCTCGGCTCTACAGGGGCGGGCGATCATCCTGTAGCGCCCGAGCCGATGCTCGGGCGGCGGTGCGCAGCACCGGAAAGCGCCGGAGAGCAGCCGAGCGTGGGCTCGGCTCTACAGGGGCGGGTAATCATCCTGTAGCGCCCGAGCCCATGCTCGGGCGGCGGTGCGCAGCACCGGAAAGCGTCGGAGAGCAGCCGAGCGTGGGCTCGGCTCTACAGGGGCGGGTAATCATCCTGTAGCGCCCGAGCCGATGCTCGGGCGGCGGTGCGCAGCACCGGAAAGCGCCGGAGAGCAGCCGAGCGTGGGCTCGGCTCTACACCTCAGGCCGTTCGGCCACCAGCAGCCAGCTGTTGAACGGGGTTCGCCCATGCAGGGGGCGCGGGGCGGTGACCTGCAATCCCGCTGTGGCCAGCGTCGCCTGCACGACCTGCGGGTCGGGGTAGTGACGCGGCCGTGTGCCCATCCAGCCGACCAGCCAGGCCAGCCGGTCCGCGACCCGGGTAGTGCGGTCGCGGCCATCGCCGGTGGCCAGCGGTGTGCGCAGCAGCAGGCGGCCGCCGGGTGCCACCCGCTCGCTGGCGGCGCGCAGCAGCGCCTGCTGCGGGCCTGCGTCCAGGTACTGCAGTACGTCCAGCAGCAGCACGTGCCCGCGATGGGCCGGCAGAGGAGCCTGCACATCCAGGCAGTCGAAACGCACGTCATGCAGCTCGACAGCGCCACGTTGTGCGCGGGCGATCTTGCCCGCATCCACATCCACGCCCAGGTAGCGTCGGGTGCCGCCACGCTGGCGCAGCACATGGGCCAGCAGCCCCAACCCGCAGCCCAGGTCGAGCACCGGCTGCCCATCCTCCGGCAGCTGCTGCAGCACGCCGTCGTACAGCGGGTCACTGCCGAGTTTGCCGCGGGTGTAGTAGTAGTCGCGGCGGCTGCCCCAGGCCTGCGCCGGGCGGAAAGCCTCGGCAATCGAACGGGCCTGGAGTGCCGTCAGGGGCGTGCAGGGCAGGGGCGTGCCATTCCGTGGCGTGCCGTCCATCGGTTCAGTCCGTGCTGCCCAGCAGATGCGCCGCAACCGGCAGGGCGCGCGCGCTCCACAACGCGTACATCCGCGCCGAGGGGTGCAGCCCGTCTTCGGCGATCATCGTCGGCGCGTCGCCCTGTGCGCGGCTGATGTCGGTGATGTCGACGAAGGCCACGCCGTGCCGGGTGCTGATCACGTCGGCGGCGGCATTGAACTCATCGGTCTCGATCTCGATCGCGGCCAGGTCGCGGCCACTGCCGGCGCCGAACGGGGTCGCACCCCAGTCTGGGAAGGACAGCACCAGCACGCGTCCGGCATCGCCACCAGCGAAGCCGATTGCCCGCTGCAGCAGCGCTTCAAACTGCTCGCGGTACTCGTCCAGCGGGCGGCCACGGTACTGGTTGTTGACCCCGATCAACAGGCTGACGAAATCGAAGGGGCCCTGCGGCGCCACCGCATCGATGCCGGCACCGAGTTCGTCGGTGGTCCAGCCGGTGGTGGCAATGGTCTGCGGGTCGGCCAGGTCCACGCCCTGCGCACGCAGCGCGGCGGCCAGCTGGTGCGGCCAGCGGCCCTCGATCGCGACCGCTTCACCGATGGTGTACGAATCGCCCAGCGCCAGGTAGGACAACGCCACGGCTCAGGCTACCGAGCGGCGCGGCTTCATCGGCACGACCTTGGTCGCGTCCTCGGCACGGCGCGCCAGCACGCGGTCGATGCGCGCGAACACATCGCGCATCACCGAGGCTTCCGGCAGCAGGGTCACGCGGAAATGGTGGCGGTAGGGCACGTTGAAGCTGGAGCCCGGTACCACCAGCACGCCTTCGTTGTTCATCAGGTCCAGCGCGAAGGTGTGGTCGTCGAAGCCCTTCGCGGCGGCGCCGACCACGGCCGGGAACGCGTACAGCGCGCCAGCCGGCGCGACCAGTGACAGGTGCTCGCTGGCTTCGCACGCTTCGATCACCGCGCGGCGGGTTTCATACAGGCGGCCACCGGGGGCGCACAGCTCGGAAATGGTGTCCGGCCCATTCACCGCCGCCTCGATCGCGTACTGCCCCGGCACGTTGGCGCACAGGCGCAGCGCACCGAGCAGGTCCAGCGCGGCGCGGAAATCGCCCAGGCGCGCGTCATCGCCGCTGAGGTGGGCCCAGCCCACGCGCCAGCCGCAGGCGCGGTGCACCTTGCTCAGGCCGCTGAAGGTCAGGCACGGGTGGTCGCCGGCCAGCGGCGCGACCGGCTGGAACACCGCATCGTCGTACAGGATCTGGTCGTAGATCTCATCGACCAGCAACAGCAGGTTGTGGCGGCGCGCGATCTCCACCACGCGCTCCAGCAGTTCGCGCGGGTAGCTGGCGCCGCTGGGGTTGTTCGGGTTGATCAGCACGATAGCGCGCGTGCGCGAAGAGACCAGGGTCTCGATCTCGCTCGGGTCCGGCTGGAAGCCGTTTTCGGCGGCGCAGCGGTAGTACACCGGGCGGCCGTCGTTGAGGATGGTCGAAGCCGACCACAGCGGGTAGTCGGGCGAGGGCACCAGCACTTCATCGCCGGGGTTGAGCAGTGCGCGCAGCGACAGGTCGATCAGTTCGCTGACGCCGTTGCCGACGAACATGCGGTCCGGGTGCGCATCGGGTGCGCCGCGACGGGCGTAGTACGCCGCGATCGCTTCGCGCGCCACTGGCAGGCCCTGCTGGTGGGTGTACGGGTCGGTGCGGCCCATGTCGTCGGCGATCGCGCGCTGCAGGTGCTCGGGCGCGCGGAAACCGAAGTTGCCCGGGTTGCCGATGTTGAGCTTGATCAGCTTGCGGCCCTGCGCCTCCAGCTCCCGGGCTCGCCGCGCCAGTTCTCCGCGGATTTCGTAGCGCACTTCGGAAAGGCGCTCGCGGATGGCCAGGGGCTTGGGCGAGGAGGTGGACATGGGGTATGGGCCGTCAAAAGGCATGGGGCTTCCATCCTACCGGAATTGCTGCAATGCATGGCAAGGCCCCAGGGCCTGCCGTTGTTGGGCTGGCAGGGCATCGGCACGGGTAGAATGGCGGCGATGACCCAGACCCCCGATTTCACCGCCCTGCAGACCATCGGCTGGCCCTGGCCGGGCCCGCCGCAGCAGGCCGACTGGCAGGCCGCGATGGCCGCGCACCCGCAGGCCCGCCCGGCGCGGGTGATCGAGCAGCACCGTACCCACTATGTGGTGGCCGACGGCCCGGACGCGGCGATCAAGGCCGAGTCGCTGCCGGAATGGCAGCGCCCGCGCTTCCCCAGCCATGAACGGCCGGCGGTGGGCGACTGGGTGCTGCTGGACGGCATCCGCATCGTCGCCCTGTTGCCGCGCCGCACCGCGATCAAGCGTGGCGCCGCTGGCGAGCATTACCACCAGCAGGTGATCGCGGCCAATATCGATACGGTGTTCATCGTCTGCGGCCTGGATGCCGACTTCAATCCGCGCCGCATCGAGCGCTACCTGCTGCTGGTCGGCGGCGGCGGTGCCGAACCGGTGGTGGTGCTGACCAAGGCCGACCAGACCGAGTACAGCGAAGACGCGCTGGCGGTGTTGGAAGAGCTGGAGATGCAGGGCATCGCGCTGCATGCGATCAACGGCCTGGATGCGGAAAGCGTGGCGGTGCTGCAGCCGTGGCTGGGCCCGGGCCGCACCGTGGTGCTGGTCGGTTCCTCCGGCGCCGGCAAGTCCACACTGACCAATACCCTGCTCGGCGAGCAGCGGATGAAGACCAACGCGGTGCGCGCCAACGATTCGCGCGGCCGCCACACCACCACCCATCGCGCACTGATGCCGCTGCCGATGGGCGCGTGCCTGATCGACACCCCCGGCATGCGCGAACTGAAGCCGACCGGTGAAGAGACGCTGTCCGAAGGCGGCTTTGCCGATATCGAAGCGCTGGCTGCACAGTGCCGCTTCAATGACTGCAAGCACCAGCAGGAACCGGGCTGTGCGGTGCGCGCGGCGATCGAGGCAGGCGAGATCGAAGAGAGCCGGCTGCTGAACTACTTCAAGCTGAAGGAAGAAGTGGCGGCCGCTGCGGCCAAGCTGGCGGTGCGCCAGGCCGAGACCGCGCAGGAGCGCGGTGGCAAGAAGGGCAAGGGCCAGCAGTTCCGCCCGGCCGGAAAGCCGCGCCGGCGCTGATCGGAGTCGCGGGGTCAGCGCCCATTGCGCTGCAATGGGATCCGACCCCGGCAATGAACCTGCCGCTGCCTGCTCCTGGTAGGTGCCAACCTTGGTTGGCACGGATGTGTCCGTAACCCGTCTCTGCCTGCTCCTGGTAGGTGCCAACCTTGGTTGGCACGAATCTGTCCGCAGCCCGCCGACGGCGTGTGCCAACCAAGGTTGGCACCTACCAAAGCAATGGCAGGGCGCTATAGTCCGCCTATGGAACCGACCGCGACGCTGGACCGTGACGTGGCCCACCATGCAGCGCTTGATGCGCGCCTGGTCGAGGCCGTGGGGGGCATCCGCCTGCTGGGCCTGACCAGCTGGCCGGCAACCCTGCAGGCGCCCTTCCTGGACAGCGTGGCGCGTGGCCAACCGGTGCTGCCGAAGGTCGACTATCCGCGATTGGATTTCAGCGAGGAGCGCCGCGCGCTGGCGGCGATCTCTGCCGACTGCGACGACAGCCATCCGCTGGGCCACTATGTGCGGCAGTCGGCGCAGAGCTGGGACCTGGCCGCGCAGTTGCTGGAAGGGCTGGGCACCGCCGCCGTCGATACCTGTTCGGTGCAGCTGTTCGGCGCGCCCGAGCAGCCGCTGCCAGGCAATGGCCCGAGCACGCGCGAAGCGGCGCGGCACTTCATCCAGATCGCCGCCGAGCTGGATCACGAACTGCTGGCGCCGGAAGAGCAGGTGCCGGTCTCGGCCATCGCCCTGCAACTGCAGCTGCAGAACGACCTCGATGCGTTCTTCGAATCGCGCATCATCCAGGTGCAGCTGGACCCGGAACTGGTCTCCAAGGCCGCCGCCGGCCCGACCCGCATCCGCCTGCGCACCAGTGCGCGCTTCAGTGCCTACGACCGCGCGCAGCTGTTCCACCACGAGGCCCTGGTGCATTCGCTGACCGCATTGAATGGCCGCGAACAGCCGGTACTGCCCAGTCTGGCACTGTCCTCGCCACGGGTGACCGCGACCCAGGAAGGGCTGGCCACCTTTGCCGAGCAGATCACCGGCAGCATCGATATCGAGCGCCTGAAACGGATCAGCCTGCGTACCGAAGCGATCGCGATGGCGCGCGAAGGCGCCGATTTCATCGAGGTATTCCGCTACTTCTGCGATGCCGGGCAGAACGTGGAAGAAAGCTTCGCTTCGGCGCAGCGCGTGTTCCGCGGCGTGCCACCCAGCGGAGGCCTGGCCTTCACCAAGGACACGGTGTACCTCCGCGGTCTGGTGTCCGTGCATACTTTCTTCCGCCACATGCTGGCCGAGGATCGCCTGCAGGTGTGTCGTTGGTTGTTCGCCGGAAAAATGAGCCTGACCGATGCGATCGCGTTCGCGCCGTTGTTCGAGGCCGGTGTGTTGAAGCCGCCGCGCTGGCTGCCGCACTGGGTGAGCCGGGCGAATGGGCTGGCCGGCATGCTGGCGTTTTCGCTGTTTGCCAACCGGATACGGATGGACCAGCTGGCGCCGGAATGAAAGGCGTTGGCGGATCCTCCAGCGCCTGCCTGCTATCGGTGGGGAGGAGGCGGGGCACCCTGGCCAGGACACGCAAAAGCCCATCCATGGTGCTCGATGGCGCCTTGCGCGTGCGCGCGGTCCTGCGCACACGGCAAGACCGGGGTTGGGCGTCCTGCCCAACCCGCCCGAGGCATGCCTCGGGCCCATGGCGCCAACGGTCCTGGCCAGGGTGCCCCGCCTCCTCCAGACAGTTTCCTGTGTGCGCGGCAGCAGGTCCACCAGAGGGATCAGGCTTTAAAAGCAAAGCGCCGGGCAATGCCCGGCGCTTTGCTTTTGCTCTTGCTTTTCATTGCCTCCGCGCCGGCGCGGGGAACTGTCCAGCGGGGGTAGGCAGGCCCATGCAGGACCGTGAGGCGCATGGATGCGCCGATCGAGCCCCCATGGATGGGTTTACGGCGTGTCCTGCATGGGCCTGCCTACCCCCGCCATGCAGGAACAATCAACGCGCCGCAGCGCCCGCTTCTGACTTAGAACTCCGCCGCCACCGTCATGAACACCTGCCGCGGTGCGCTCGCATGGATCGCATAGCGCGTACCCTTCGGATCGGTCGGTGCGAACGAGCTCAACTGGCCGGCATAGCGCTTGTTGGTCAGGTTGGTCGCGTTCAACGACACCCGCACATTGCGCAGGCCGAAGCCCGGGCCGAAGTCGTAGCCCGCACCGGCGTCGAAGGTGGTCACGCCCGGCACCGACTGGTCGTTGGTGTAGGTGTAGTAGCGCTTGCCGGTGTACTTGGCACGCAGGCTGGCGAAGAAGCCGTCGCGGTTCCAGCTGATCTCACTGGACGCCATGCGCTGCGGCGTATCCACCGTGATCTTGCCGGCCACCGGCACGATCGCGCCGCCCGAGGTGTAGTCGTCCTCGTAGGTGGTCTTGTTCCAGGACAGCGCGTTGTACCACTGCAGTCCGTCGATCGGCTTGAGGATGAAGGTCAGCTCGGCACCGTGGCTCTTCACCGAGCCGACGTTGATGAAGCGCGTCACGCACTCCGGGCGCGTGCCCACTTCGATGCTCGAACACGGGTTCAGCGACAGCAGGCGGTTGTCGAACTTGACGTTGTACGCGGCGATCGAGGCCTGGTACTTCTCACCGAAGGTGCGGAAACCGGCTTCCAGGCTCTTCGACTTCTCCGGCTCCAGACCGGCGCTGGCCGCGAACGATTCCGGCGACACCTGCAGCGGGCCACCGCTGCCACCACCGACGAACGCGGCGATGTTCTCGGCGTACGAGGCGAACAGCTCGTTGTTGGCGTTGAGCTTGAAGCCCAGCCCCACCTGCGGCAGCACCGATTCCTTGGCGGTCAGCGTGCCCGAGGCGATGCTGGTTTCCACGCCCGGCTTGGCGGTGGCGCGCATGCGGGTGTTCGGGCTCTTGATGCCCACGTCCACGGTCAGGCGCTGATCGAGGAAGCGCATGCGGTCCTGCACGTAGAACTGGCGCGTGCGGATGTCAAAGTCCTGGTTGAACAGCAGGCGGTCCGGGTTCTTCAGGTACAGGTCGTCCAGGAACGGGCCGCTGATGTAGTAGAAATTACGCGAGACGTTATGGTCGTTCTGCTCGTACCACAGCCCGGCCTCCAGCTCGTGGATGCCCACCGTCCACGACAGCGCAGCAGTCAGGCCATCGCGGTTGATCGTGTAGTTGGTGCTGCGGATCGAGATCGGCAGCATCTTGTCGGTGCCCGGGTAGGACGGCTGGCCCGGTGCCCACCAGTGGCCCTGGCCACGGTTGTCATGGTGGTAGGCCAGCAGCTTCAGGCGACCCTGCTCACCCAGACGCAGGTCCGCATCAACCGAATACAGGTTGTCGTCGCGCAGCGCGCGGCTCTGGTAGTAGGCATCGTCGATGCTGTTGACGCCACCGCTGAACGCACAGCGGGCCTTGCTGTAGGTGCCCGGCGCGCAGTACGCGGCCGCCACGGCGCGGTCCCAGTCCGGCGCATAGATGTTCCAGTCATAGCCGAGGCCGCGAGCCAGCATGTCCTTGGACAGGTAGGCGTAGTTGGCCTGGCTGGCGCGCGAGGTCGCCACGAAGGCACCGAAGCGATGGTCGCCAACGTTCCACACCGCTTTGGCGTTGAACTGGCGGGTGGTCTGGTTCTGGTACGGCGCGGCCCACATGTCCTGGTCCTGGTGCACGCCGGAGACATATGCCGAGAAGCCGTTGATATCGCCGGTATCCACGCGCAGGTAGCCGCGGCGCTGGTTGTCGTCGCCCACGGTGACGCTGGCGCGTCCACCGAATTCGGTGGACGGGTCCATCGAGAAGTACTGGATGGTGCCGCCCAGGTTGCTGGTCGAGGCCACGCCCAGCGAACCGATGCCCTGCGACAGTTCCGCGCCGGCCAGGTTCTCGGCGATGATCGCGCGGGCGATGCTCAGGCCGTTGTAGTTGCCGTAGCTGTTGTCACCCAGCGGAATGCCATCGAGCGTGTAACCCAGGCGGCTCTTGTCGAAGCCGCGCAGGCTGATGGTCTGCGATTCTTCGTTGGCGCCGAAGGCGTCGTTGGACTGCACCGACACGCCCGGCAGGCGGTCGAGGATCTTCTGGCCACTGGTGCCCGGCGGCAGCACCTGCTTGTCGACGGCGGTGATGCGCTGTACCTGGCGAGTCTCGCCCTGGCCGATCACGGAGACGGTATCCAGCGTCTGCGCGCTCAGCGCGGCTTCGGTGCTGGCGTTGGCGCCGGTGTCGGCCACGGTGGCGGCATGTGCGCTGGCGGCGGTGGAGAGCGCGATCGCCACGGCGATCGTCAGGTGTCGGGTCTGCATGGTGGTCCGTTGCATTGGGGGTGGTCACCGGCATGCGTGCGCGGTGCATGGCCACTATGCGAACGGAACATGAAACCTTCTTTACGAAAAACCAACGAACGATGCAGGGGCGTGATGCGTGCCGCGCAACACCACTGTCATGGAGCAATCGCCTCCGCCGGCCTGAGAACCACCTGCGAAACGCAACGATGATCCACACCGGGAAACAGGTAGCTGATCCAGCGGTCGGCCTCGGCATAGCTCAGCGTCAGCGCCTGTTCCGGTGCATGGCCGCTGGGTGGCAGCACCCGGTCAGGGCGACCGAGGCGCTGATTGATCTGCTGGCGGGTCACGCAGGCGCCGCTGATGTCCAGGTGCACGGACTGCACGCGTTGACGGTCCGGGTACAGCGTCACCACGCCAGCGGTGACCCGCAGCGGCAGCGAAATCGGCATGGCAGGCAATGTCAGGTGCGGCGGCGCCCCGCGCGCTTCGATGACCGCCGCTGAGGCAGGAAGGGTTGCATGCAGGTCGGCGAGCCGTGGTGTGCGCGGCCATGGCGCCGCCCAGCGCCGGCTCATCTCTACCAGCCGGTCGGCCTGCACCTCATCGGCCATCGGCAGCGCGGCCGGTGTTGCCGCCCTGCACGGCGCGGCCAACACGATCACCGCAATCGTCCACATCCAGCGCGGCATGCGCGCACTCCCTGTGCCTGGCCCATGGCCGGTATAGCACGGGCGCAGTACAGGCAGAAAAAAGGGGCCGGAGCCCCCTCGCGATGGAGGGTTCTCCGGCCCCGCGCACTCCGTGGGGGAGGGCCTAGCCCATGTACAGGCCGCCGTTGACCGGATAGTCGGCGCCGGTCACATACGAGGCTTCATCCGAGGCCAGCCAGGCGCACAGGCCGGCCACTTCTTCGGGGCGACCGAGGCGGCGCACCGGCACCGACGCCGCCAGCCGGTCCAGTACATCCGGCGGGAAGCTGCTGATCGCCTGGCTGGCGATGTAGCCGGGCGAGAGCGTGTTGACGGTGACCCCGCGCGAGGCCACTTCGGCGGCCAGTGCGCGGCTGAAACCGTGCATCGCCGCCTTGGCGGTGGCGTAGTTCACCTGGCCGATCTGGCCTTTGTGGGCGCTGACCGAGCCGATGTTGATGATGCGGCCCCAGCCCCGGGTGGCCATGCCATCGACCACCTGCTTGGTCAGGTTGAACAGCGAATTGAGGTTGGAGGCGATCACCGCGTTCCAGTCTTCCACCGTCATCTGCCGGAACAGCAGATCACGGCTGCCACCGGAGTTGTTGACCAGCACATCGACCTCGCCGACCTCAGCGCGCACCTTGGCGAACGCGGCGCTGGTCGAGGCCCAGTCGGTGGCGTTTCCCTCGGAGGCAATGAAATCGAAACCCTGCTCGCGTTGCTCGCGCAGCCAATTGGCCTTGCGCGGTGAGTTCGGCGCGCAGCCGGCGACCACGGTGTGGCCGCTGCGGGCCAGGCTCTGGCAGATGGCAGTGCCGACACTGCCCATTCCACTGGTGACGTAAGCGATTCGAAGCGTCATTGCAGAAGGCTCCTTGGCAAGGGGTCAGGCGGCGAGGGGATACAGGCCGAACAGCAGGCTGCCGATCATCAGCAGCATCGAGATGGCGATGGCCCACTTCAGGGTGAACTTCTGGTGGTCGGCGAATTCGACCTTGGCCAGGCCCACCAGCAGGTAGGTGGACGGCACCAGCGGGCTGAGCAGATGCACCGGCTGCCCGGCCAGCGAGGCGCGCGCCATCTCCACCGGAGTGATGCCGTAGTTGCTGGCGGCCTCGGACAGGATCGGCAGCACGCCGAAGTAGAACGCGTCGTTGGACATGAAGAAGGTGAACGGCATCGATGCCACGGCGGTGATCACCGCCAGGTACGGGCCCCACGATTCCGGAATCACCGCCAGGAAGCTGTGCGACATCGCTTCGACCATGCCGGTGTTGTTGAGGATGCCGGTGAAGATGCCTGCGGCGAAGATCAGCGACACCACCGACAGCACGTTGCCGGCATGGTTGACCACGCGGCGACGCTGTTCGGCCAGGTTCGGGTAGTTGATCACCAGCGCGATGGCGAAGCCGACCATGAACAGCACCGGCATCGGCAGCACGCCGATGATCAGCGCGGTCATCAGCGCCACGGTCAGCGCCAGGTTCACCCACAGCAGCTTCGGGCGCTTGATGTCTTCGGCGTCTTCCACGGTCGGCAGCGCATTGCTGTCGTCGGACACACTGCTGTCCATCCAGCTGCCACCCTTGGGCAGGGTCACCACGCCGAGGCGGCGGCGTTCCTTCAGGCCCAGGTACCAGGCCAGCAGCAGCACGCCGGCACAGGCGATCACCATCGACGGGATCAGCGGCACGAACACATCGGCCGGGTCCACGTGCAGTGCGGTGGCCGCGCGTGCGGTGGGGCCGCCCCACGGGGTCAGGTTCATCACGCCGCCGGCGAGGATGGTCACGCAGGTCATGTTCAGCGCGTTCATGCCCAGGCGCTGGTACAGCGGCAGCATCGCCGAGACGGTGATCATGTAGGTGGTCGAGCCGTCACCGTCGAGCGAGATCAGCATCGCCAGCACCGCGGTGCCGAGCACGATCTTCATCGGATCGCCCTTGACGAAGCGCAGGATCACCCGCACCAGCGGATCGAACAGGCCGGCATCGATCATCACCCCGAAGTACAGGATGGCGAACATCAGCATCACGCCGGTCGGCGCGATCTTCTTGATGCCCTCCAGCATCATCTCGTCGATGCCGGCGCCGAAGCCGCCGATCAGCGCGAACAGGATGGGGATGGTGATCAGGGCGACGAGCGGCGACAGGCGTTTGCTCATGATCAAGTACATGAACGTAATGACCATGCCAAAGCCGAGGATGCTCAGCATCATCTGCGGACTCCTTGCGAATACAGGACGTGGGGGAGTGGAAGGGGCCCGGGCGGCATGCCCGGGAAGCCGGGCTTAGAAGTCGTACTGCAGGCGGCCGGTGACCGCGCGCGTGCGGTCCACCGTGATTCCGGCGAGGCGGTCTCGGTTGCGGCTTTCGATCACGTTGAGCATGAAGCGCAGGTTGTCGCGCAGGTACCAGTTGCCGCCCAGCGTCCACGCTTCGGTGCTGCCGCGGCGCAGGTCCGGCGCACCATCGAGATGCTGCGCGCCCCACATCTGGTCATAGCGCAGCGCCACTTCGAAGGCGCCGGCCTTGTGGCGGATGTCCTTGACCCGCGCGAAGCGGCCGGTCTTGCGGTCGTAAGCGCGGCTTTCGCCGGTGACGAACCAGCTGACCATGCCGTAGGCGGCCATCACATCGCCGCGCTGCGCACCGTCATCGAAGGTGGCACCGCTGAACTCGCCCTGCCACGACAGCGGGCCGCGCACCTGCGCGTACTCCAGCGACCACTTGTTGACGTCGGTATCGCGGCCGGCGGAGAAGTCGACCAGGGTCAGGCGGCTGTTGTCGGACAGATGGCCGGCCGGGCGCGGGCGGATCTTCAGGCCCGGAACGCCGTTGGCGCCGGGGTTGTCATAGGCCTCGCGGGCCAGCGACAGGCCCAGGTGCAGCACGTCGCCGTCGGCGGGCGAGGGAGCCCAGGTAACGCGGCCACCGGCGGCACGGCCTTTCACCTGCCAGGCATCGATGCTTTCCAGGCTGTAGACACTGGCTGCCCAGGTGAAGTCACCCGGGTTGGCCTGCCACGACGCGCCCAGCCGGTACAGCGGCGCCAGCGTGGTGCCGGCGTTGCCGCGCTCCAGGAAGCTGCCGTAGTTGGAGCTGGTGCGGTCATCCAGCGAGAAGTACTGCTTGAACTGGCCGACGGTGAGCTTGCCGGCCTTGCCGAAGCTGCGCGCCAGGTACACGTCCTTGGCCTCGACGCGGTCGCCGGAGAAATCGGCTTCCAGCTTGTAGTCGACCACGAAGAACTTGCCGGACACGTCGACCCAGGCACGGCGGATCTCGGTGTCGTCCTTGTTCGGGGTGCCGCGGTTGTCGTTGTCGAAGGTGGCGAAGTCCAGGTGCAGGCGGCCACCCAGGGTGGCGGTGACCGGACGGTCGTCTTCGGCAGCGAAGGCCGGCGCCGACAAGGCTGCCAGCGCCATCATGGCGGCAGGACGCCGCCAGGCAAACGTGAATTCCACAAACCCTCCCAGGTGCGCGCCAGGCGCGCGGCAATCGTGGGCACCGGACGGTGCGCGGCCGCAGTCTGGGTTGCCGTAGCTGTCATCGTCCTGTCAGCGGTTTGTGCGGTGCAGCGTAAAAGGCCGTCGGGCACGGCCCGGCGCTACCCATGCGGTGTATCCCGGTAGCGCCGGGCGACGCGCGGCGGGCGGACCGTGCGCCATGCGGTAGCATTCGCTTCCCCTCCCACCGGTGTGCCCATGCGCCTGCTGCTGGTCGAAGACAACCCGGATCTGGCCGATGCGATCATCCGTCGCATGCGTCGCAGTGGGCATGCGGTGGACTGGCAGGCCGACGGCCTGGCCGCCGCCAGCGTGCTGCGTTACCAGAGCTTCGACCTGGTGGTGCTGGATATCGGCCTGCCCAAACTCGATGGCCTGCGCGTGCTGGCCGGCATGCGCGAGCGCGGCGACAGCACGCCGGTGCTGATGCTGACCGCACGCGATGGCATCGAGGACCGTGTGCAGGCGCTGGATGTGGGCGCCGACGACTACTTGGGCAAGCCCTTCGATTTCCGCGAATTCGAAGCGCGCTGCCGCGTGCTGCTGCGGCGCGCGCGTGGCCAGGCCAGCGAAGTGGTGCAGATCGGCGGTTTCCAGTTCGACAACGCCGCGCACCGGGTCAGTCTTGATGGCGAGGCGATCGAGCTGCCCAACCGCGAGTACCGCCTGCTGGAGATCCTGGTCGGACGCCTGGGCCAGGTGGTGGGCAAGGACGAGATCGGCAACGGCCTGTTCGGCTTCGATGACGAGGCCGGCCCGAATGCCATCGAACTGTACGTCGGGCGCCTGCGGAAGAAACTGGCCGGTGCACCGCTGCGCATCACCACGGTGCGCGGTGTCGGCTACCTGCTGGAAGCCAGTGATGGCAGCGGCGACGCCGATGGTTGATGCACGCGCCGCGAATGCCGCGCCGGGCTCGCTGCGGCGCACGCTGCTGCTGTATCTGGGTGCGTTGCTGGCGGTGTTCGCGGTAGCACTGCTGTTCGCCGCACGCGATTACGGCCAACGCGCGGCCAACCGCTCCTACGACCATCTGCTGGTGTCCTCGGCATTGTCCATCGCCGATTCGGTGGCGCTGGTCGATGGCCAATGGCAGGTTGATCTGCCGTACGCGGCGCTGGACCTGCTGGCGATGGCGCCGGAGGACCGCGTGTTCTATCGGGTGGCCGACAGCCGTGGCAACCTGATCACCGGCTACGGCGACCTGCCCGTCCCGTCGCGCCGGCCGGGCACGCAGCCGCAGCTGTTCGACGCCCCCTACAGTGGCGAGACCGTGCGCTTCGTGGTGGTCGGCCGCAGCTTCGCGGCCGCCTCGGCACAGGGCGAGGTGCAGGTGCAGGTGGGCCAGACACGGCGTGCGCGCGAAGCGGTGGCGCAGGACATGGTCAACCGCGCCCTGCTGTCGATCGGCGTGCTGTCCGGCCTGCTGCTGGCACTGGTGGCGTTCGGCGTGCACCGCGCGTTCCGCCCGCTGGTGCGGGTGGAGCGCGAGCTGTCGCGGCGCGAGCCGTCCGACCTGAAGCCGCTGGACGCGCGCGTGCCGCGCGAGATGGACCAGATGGTGGCCGCACTGAACCGCTTCATGGAGCGGCTGTCCAGCAGCAACGAGACGTTGCGCGCGTTCATGGCCGAGGCCGCGCACCAGATGCGCACCCCGCTGGCCGCGCTGCGCGCGCAGGCGCAGCTGGCGCTGGACGATGACGATCCGGAGGACATGCGGCGCAGCCTGCAGGCGATCGAGCGCAACGCCACCCATATGAGCCGCCTGCTCAACCAGCTGCTCAGCGACGCCAGCGTGATCCACCGCTCGCATCTGCAGCGCTTCGCGGCGGTGGACCTGGCCGAGACCGTGCACCAGGCCCTGCATGAAGCCCTGCCGCAGGCCGGCCCGGCACCACGCGTGCAGCTGGCGATGACCGCCGAACCGGTACAGGTGCATGGTGATGCGCTGCTGCTGCGTGAGGCGATCAAGAACCTGGTCGACAACGCGCTGAAATACGGGGGGGACGGTCCCTTGCAGATCGCGCTGACCGTCGAGGGCGAGCAGGCGGTGCTGACCATTGCCGACCACGGAGCCGGTATCGCCGCCGCTGATGCCGGGCGCGTGTTCGAACGCTTCGCACGTGGCGAGGGGGCGCCCTCTGGCGGTGCCGGGCTGGGCCTGGCCATCGTCAAGCGCGTGGTTGACAGCCACGGCGGCCGCATCGATCTGAGCAACCGCCCGCAGGGTGGCCTGGTCGCCACCATCCGCCTGCCCCGGAGTAGTTCATGATCCGCCTGTTCACCGCTGCCATTGCCCTGCTGCTGGCCCTGCCGGTGCTGGCCGCGCCCGGCGAGGTGCGCCGTTTTCCGGCGCAGGGCAAGGCCACCGCGCAGCTGCGCATCCACGGCACCACCGACATCGAAGTGTTCGCGGTGGTCATCGCCGATTACCAGCGCCTGCATCCGGGCACCGAAGTGGTGTACGAGGACATCATCACCCAGGACCTGTACGCGCGTTACCTGCACGACCGCGCCGGACCGGCCTCGCCGGACCTGCTGATTTCCAGCGGCATGGACCTGCAGACCAAGCTGGTCAACGATGGCCACGCGCTGCCACATCGCTCGGCGCAGACCGCTGCGCTGCCGGCCTGGGCGCAGTGGCGCAACGAGGCCTTCGGCATCAGCTATGAGCCGGTGGTGATGGTCTACAACACCCGCGCGCTGCCAGCGGCGAAGGTACCGCATACGCGCCGCCAGCTGCTCGACCGCCTGCGCGCTGAAGGTGCACCGCTGCGCGGCAAGGTAGGCACCTATGACATCGAGCGCAGCAGCGTCGGCTACCTGCTGGCCACCCAGGATGCACAGCGCGGCAGCATCGCCGGCGCATTGCTGGGCGCACTCGGCGACAACGACGTGGTACGCGAGGAGCGCACCGGCGTGCTGCTGGACCAGGTGGCCAGCGGCCAGCTGTCGCTGGTCTACAACGTGCTGGGCTCCTATGCGCAGGCCCGCGTCGATGCCGGCGCGCCGCTGGCCATCGTCGAACCCGAGGACTACACGCTGGTGGTGCTGCGCACCGCGGTGATTCCGCGCACCGGCCCGCACCCCGAAGAAGCCCGGCGCTTCCTCGACTACCTGCTGTCGCCACGCGGCCAGCAGGTACTGTCACGCGAGGCGCGGTTGATGCCGATCGTGACCGGCAACGCGCGCGCCGATGATGCCCCCGGCCGCAGCCGCCGCCCGATCCAGCTCGGGCCCGGCCTGCTGGTGTACCTGGACGCGCTCAAGCGCCGCCAGTTCCTCGACGCCTGGCGCAGCAGCGTGGAGCCGGCAGGGCGCTGACCCGGCGGCTGCCCGTACAATGGCGGCATGAGCGAATACACCATCCTGATCGCCGATGACCATCCGCTGCTGCGTTCGGCGGTGGTGCAATCCCTGCGGCAGAGCCTGCCGCTGGCGCAGGTGCGTGAGGTGGCCAGTGCCGAAGCGCTGGCCGCAGCGCTGGATGCGCATCCGGACGTGGACCTGGTGCTGCTCGACCTGACCATGCCCGGCGCGCACGGTTTTTCCGCACTGCTGCACGTGCGCGGTTCGCATCCGGACATCCCGGTGGTGATCCTCTCCTCCAACGACCATCCGCGGGTGATCCGCCGCGCGCAGCAGTTCGGCGCCGCCGGTTTCATCCCGAAGTCGGCCCCGGCCGAGACCATTGGTGAGGCGGTGCAGGCGGTGCTCGACGGCGGCCTGTGGTTCCCGGCGATGGCCGCCGAACGCTCCGAGGCCGACGCGTTGCTGGCCAGCCGCCTGGCGCAGCTGACCCCGCAGCAGTTCCGCGTGCTGCTGTGCCTGGCCGATGGCCTGCTCAACAAGCAGATTGCCTACGAGCTTGGCCTGGCCGAGAACACGGTGAAGGTGCACGTCACCGCGATCCTGAAGAAGCTCGAATGCCACAGCCGCACCCAGGCAGCCGTGCTGGTGAAGGCGCTGGAGCCGGAAGGGGATGCGCGGGCAGGGATGGATGGCTGACCAACGCAGGGCGTTCAGACGGAGATCCTTTGTCTGTCGCTGTCGTCAGAGAAGGACCTCTTCAACGAAGATCGAAAGCTGATGGTCCGTCAGCGCATCGTCGCTGCGCACGTGTACCGAATAGCGGACCGGCAGTTGGTCCAGCGGTGCCCTGAGTGTGTCGATATACTGGACTTGGCCTTCTCTTGAAAGAGATTTCAGTTCGGACTTGGACAACTCCCGGGTTGACTGCCTCGCGCCATCCGACGAGTAGGAAGAGACAAGCACCGAGGCCGGAAATGAAGGGCAGCGAGTGGTGCAGGAAATGTGGACTCGCATTGAGCGGAAGTAGACGAGACTCCGCTTCCATTCATTCTCTTCAATGGTCTCTGACAAGAGGACTGGTTCTTGCACAGCAAGTGACTGCTTGTGAACTGCTCGGAGTCGAAAGTTGATCCCGGTGTGTCGCTCGTATTGACGCAGTGTGCGCTGTGAGCCCAGTCCAAAAACTCCAAAGTCTTCCATCTCAGATCCGGTAGGAAGGCCGACCAGAGCGAGTGTCTTTCGTAGCGCCGCGCTGGAACGATCTTCGAGTGTCATGGAGGTGGCGGAGTTGGCTGCTGGCGGTTCTGACTGGTCGTCCCACACCTTACGGGCATGGTTGTCGTACTGATGCCACAGCAGGGGCGCATATGGATGATAGAACTCATATCCCTTCGTGAACGCCCGTATGGATGTTGCGATTTCTTCCGTGCAGAAGAAATGGTCAGGATCGCTCATTACTTCCTGTGTGAAGGCCCCATCCGAGAAGATGAATCCGCCGGCTACGAACTTCGCCTTGAATGCAATCTCACCATGGACGGGTGCGGGGAGACGGACAGATCGAAATCTGACGACTCCGGTTGGTGAGAACGAGTCGAAGATGATGGCAGCGGTGTACTCCTGCCTCCCCGAAGGATAGGTGTCAGGATCGAAGCTGGGGGGGTATCCTGTTAGAAGTGGCCTTGGTGTGCGCACCCTCAGAAGCTCGAGTAGGCTCTTCATCTTGAAGTCCCATTCACCTGAAAAGCGGTGGTGCGAGTCGATCTGAAGGTTGTAGTGCTCACCCCGGTAGCGCCGCTGGGCCAGGTTTCTGGCCCAGCCGCATCCCTTGGAGTGAATGTAATCAATGTCGATCAACTCGATGTTTGCACCATGTATCCGTAAGAAATGGACTGTAGCGCCTTCTTCGGTTGCTGTATGGGTTAATTCAAATCCGTTCGCTTCGAAGGACTGGATGTCCTGTTCGGCTCCGTGTTGCCAGCAGATGACAACGCGCAGCAGGAATGGCGACTTGGCATTTTCTATCATGTCCTTCAACGTGGGTAACAGCTGAGGGTCTCGATAGCTCGGTATCTGTACAAAGATGGTTCTTTCCAGATTCATCAGGGGTGCGAGCTCCTTGTGGCCTTACGCACTGGAGCGCTTCAGCCTGATTGAAGGATTAGTTGCCGCTGATCGAATTCATCACTGGATCGGTGGAGAATATGAATCTGTTCTCGTATCCAGCGCCAAGATTCTCAGATGCTTCGGCGTAGCTGTAGGTGGGAGAGGATTGGTCTGACGCAAGCCTGTGGCCCCAGGCTTCATGGTCGGCATTGCTTTTGGCCCGAGCGATGCCGATGCAGATGCTAAGGCCGCATGACAGGCGCTCCAGTAGGGCGTCCTCACCCATCGCGCGTGTTATTGAGGATCGATAGTGCTTGGCTAGATCCTGCGCCTCAGTACTGGTTGCAGCGTCCTGGGTCATGCGGTCGATCACGTCTGATGTGCTTCTGCCGGAGCGTAGGAGGTCTCCGGCAACCTGACTTGAGATTCCGCCCTCGAAGATGAGTGCAGATTCTGACTGAAGATGCTCGAGTGATGATGCTACGCGACGGGAGGTCGCTGTCGAGTTGTCTGTTCTTGATCGCACAACCAAGGGCTGTGTGCTGAGATCGCTCGGTCTGACTTGATTGATTCGTGCGTCTGCCGCGCTCGTATTGTGAGTGGTGTTCGCATCTGATGCTCTGTCATCGGTACATCCTGCGCAGCATATGCATAGTAGTGTTGCAGTGATCAGATGTGAGATCTGTATGATGGAGCTGGGCATGTGATTGGAGCTCATTGTGGATCCTCGGGCGCGGGCTATGGGTGTCAATCAATAGGGCAATCAAAAGGACCATTGCAGTCCGGTGGTCGGGTTGTCTGGAACACTGTCCTTACGCGTCCGCCACAGCAATCGGTAACTTTCCAGGCTCCGGCAGTGTCAACATTGACGACACAGCTGTTTGTGCAGCGATATCTGACACCATTGAAGGTCGTTTCACTCTCCGCATTTGCTTCGCCGGTTGCCAGTGCCAGGCCAGCTGCAAGAACAACGCTACCCAGTGAATGCTTGTCCATTCTTCGCCTACGGTGTGGTCGGCCGATCGGCCGGGGAACAAGATATTCCATGCTTTAGTAGCGCCGGTCTGTCAGGGGACTGCTTGTCTTTGCTCGGAATTTGTCCATGCCTTACGCATCTACGTCGCGCGTCTCGCTCCTTCTTACTTTGCGGATCTCACGCGAAGGGACGTAGGCATTCGGTACGGAATCAGCCGGGAGCGACCCCGCCCGCGCACCGGCACGGCGATGCCCCACATGGCAGAGCGGTATTACCCCCGATGCCGCAACAAGACCTGCGTCATCAACGCGCGCAGCGCGGGCGGTCGCACGGGCTTGAGCAGGAAGCCCCAGCCGTTCTCGGCGGCGTGCGCCTTCAGCGCCTCATCACGCTCGGCGGTCACCAGGATCACCGGCGGCCGCGCCTTCCACAGCGTGCACAGCGCCTCGTACAGGTCCGGACCGTGCCACTGCCCCATGCGCACGTCCAGCAGCAGCAACTGCGGTACGTTCAATGCACTGGCGATTTCCAGTGCCCCCTGCGGCCCATCGGCAAGTTCCACATTGCAGCCCCAGCGTTCCAGCAGCGCACGGGTCGCCGCGCAGACGTGGGGGTCATCGTCGATGCTCCACACCCGACACTGGCGCAGTGGGCTGTCATCAGACGGCTCGGTCACGATGACTGGCGCCGCCGGCGGTGCGATCACATCGTCGGCGTGCCCCAGTGCCACGCTCACCGCGAACACACTGCCCTTGCCCAGTGTTGAACGCAGACTGATGCGGTGGCCGAGCAGGCGACCGATGCGCTCGACGATGGCCAGGCCCAGGCCGGCGCCACGTTCCTGCTCCACGCCATCGTTCAGGCGACGGAACTCTTCGAAGATCTCACCCTGCAGGCTTTCCGGAATGCCTGGGCCCTGGTCATGCACCTCGATGCGCAGCTGGTCGCCTGCCCGGCGGCAGCCGATCAGCACGCGCCCACGCGGGGTGTAGCGCAGCGCGTTGGACAGGAAATTCTGCAGGATGCGCCGCAGCAGGGCCTCGTCGCTGACCACCACCGCGCGCGTATCCACCCAGTCAAGTTGCAGGCCACGGCTCTGGGCGGCGATGCCGAACTCACGGGCCAGGGTTTCCAGCAGAGGCGAAATCGCAAAGGCGCGCACGCGGATCTGCAGCGATCCTGACTCCAGCCGCGAGATATCCAGCAGGCTGTTGAGGATCGCATCCTGCGCCGCCAACGCCGCGTCGATATGGTCGGCGGTCTGCTGCTGCGCCGGGTCGCTCAGTTTGCCGCGCAGCACCGAGACGAACATGCGCGCGGCGTTGAGCGGCTGCAGCAGGTCGTGCACCGCAGAGGCGACGAAGCGGGTCTTGTAGCGGTTGGCCTGCTCGGCCTCGCGACGCGCCTCATCCAGATCATGGGTACGCTCGGCGATGCGGTGCTCCAGCGCGTCGGCCAACGAGCGCAGTTCGCGCGCGGCATTCTTGTAGCTGGTGATGTCGGCATAGCTGGTGACGAAGCCGCCGTCGGGCAGCGGGTTGCCGCGGATCTCCAGCACCGTGCCGTCGTCCTTCTCGCTCTCGCGCATATGTGGACGGCCACTGCGCAGGTGGTTGAGGCGGCGCTCGATGGCCTCATCGACCGGGCCGGGCCCGAGCAGACCGCGGCGGGCATTGAAGCGGAACAGTTCCTCGATCGGACGGCCGACGCGCACCAGGTCTGCCGGAAACCGGAACAGTTCCAGATAGCGTGCATTCCATGCCACCAGCCGCAGTTCGCGGTCGATCACCACCACGCCCTGCGGCAGGTGCGCCAGGCTGCGGCTGAGCCCGCTGTCGGCATCGGTCGCGGCCTGCAGCAGGCCATCCTGTGCGGTGCGCAGTTCCTGTGCATGCTGCTTGAGCAGGGTTTCCAGCTCGCGGCGGCTGCGCAGGCGATGCTTGGCCAGGCGCCGGCGCTGTTGCACGAACAACACCAGGAAGCCCAGCGCCAGCCACGCCGCGCCCCCGGTGACGGCGGCGGCCCGGCCGGCGCTGCTGGCGGCGCTGGCGTCGTGCAGCAGGTGCAGGTTCCAGCCTTCGGCCGGCAGCACCAGGGTCTGCCACAGCATCGGCTGCGGCAACGCGGGGTCGAGCAGGCGCACCATGCGTCCGCCGTCGGCCAGCACGTCTTCGGTACGCGCGCGCAACGGCTGCAGGGCGCGATCGGCGTACTGGCGGGCGTCGAGCATCTCGCGGCGCTCATCGGCACCCAGCGGGCGCAGCAGCCGGTAACGCCACGCATCGCGGTTGGCCAGGAACACCACGTCGTGGTCATCGCTGGCCAGCACCACATCCGGGCTGCTCAGCCATTCCTGTTCCAGTGCGGACAGTTCGACCTTGATCACCACCACGCCCAGGCGCTGGCCGTTTTCCTCGATGGCCTGCGACAGGTAGTAGCCCGGCACGCCGGTGGTCATGCCGATGCCGTAGAAGCGGCCACGGCCCTGGGCCAGGGCCTGGCGGTAATAGGGCCGGTAGCTGTAGTTCTCGCCGACATTGGTGGTCGGCTGGTCCCAGTTGCTGGCGGCCACCGCCACGCCGTCGTGGCCGACCAGGGTCAGGGTGGACGCTCGGGTGACTTCGTTGGCACGTTGCAGCTTGAGGTTCAGCCGCTGCCGTTCGGCAGGCGTGGGCGGCACGCGCAGGGCGTGCAACAGGTCTGGATCAAGCGCCAGCACCTGCGGCAGGGTGCCGAAGCGGTCGATGCGCTGCTGCAGGCCCTGGCCATACAGCTGCAGCTGGCGTTGCACCTGGCTGCTTTCTTCGCCCAGCGCGCGGCGCCAGGCGTAGTGTCCCGCCGCAACCGCGCACAACACGGTGCCGCCGACCATCACCAGCAGGGTCAGCAACAGCATCCGGTGGCGGCTCAGCCAATACATGGCGGCAGTCTACGCAGGGCCGGCGGGCGTGGCGTGCACGCCCGCCGGGATCTGACGTGGAAGGGGTCAGAAGTGCATCTGCGCGCGCAGTTCGAAGATCTCCGGCGTGCTGTGCACGCCACGACGGCTGGCGTCGACCTTCACGTAGTTGGCCTGGAACTTGAAGTGGCTGGTCAGGTACCAGTTGGCGCCGATGGTCAGGTCGTGCTGGCGGCCGCCCAGGATGCTGCCATCGTCCAGGTCCAGACGGCTGTAGCGGGCCAGCAGTTCCACTGCGCCGTAATCGTGGGCGGGCTTGATGTTGGCCACCGCGCCGGCGTTGTACGGGCGCGATTCGCCGGTCAGCACCCAGCTGGCCATCGCGTACTGGCCGCTGCCGGTGTAGTCGGGCAGGCCCTTGCGGGTGACGGTGGCCTGCAGGGCTTCGGCCTGCAGCGAGAACGGGCCGCGGATCCAGATGCCTTCCAGACCGGTACGACGGATCTGGTCGGCGGTGACCAGTGCGCCGGAATCGACGTAGCGGATGTCGGTCAGGCCGGCTTCCGGGCGCGCACGCAGGCGCGCGCTGGCCTCGTGGTGCACGTCACGGCCATCGCTGTAGCCGCGCGGGTTTTCCTGCGAGTAGGCCACGCCCAGGTGAATCACATCACCCGGTGCCTTCACCGGCGTCCACACCGCACGCACCGCCTGGGTGGTGCCGGGGTTGTCGCCCTGCAGGTCCTTGCCGCCATAGGCGCCGGCCTGCAGCAGGTACTGCGGACGCTCCAGCACCCATTCCACACCGGTGCGGCGGCCGGCGTAGAACGCCTGCACCGGCAACGCGGTTTCCAGGAAGCTGCCGGCGCGCGAAGAGGTATTCGCGTCCAGGCCAACCGGGGTCTTCATGTAGCCGAAGCGGAAGCGGCCGACGTCACGGCCGAAGAAGGCTTTGCTCTCGAAGCGCACGAACACGTCCAGCCAGGTGTCGGCCTGGAAGTCGTAGTACACCATCGCGTCATAGACACCCTTCTTCTTCAGGGTCGCGCCGAATTCCTTGCGGCGCACGGCATCGTCGTCCTCAAGGCCGCTGCCCGAGGAGAAATCGTTGTAGTCGTAGGCGATGTTGGCGGTGGCCGCCAGCTCGGTGCCGTCGCCGAAGGCGTACTTGGTCGGCCAGTTGTCGAAATCCGCAGCCGAAGCGAAGGCGGGAAGGGCGGCCAGGGACAGGGCCAGCAAGGTGGGAATCGGGCGCATGTTGGGTGCGGCTCTCTCAGATTGCGTGTGGACAGGACAACAACGGCCGCAAGGGCCAGAACTTTCGCGAAGACATGCCCGGCCGTTCAGCACGGGCCACCGGTCTCCCCGGGAGCGGCGGTGCGGCGCCAGTGTAGGCATCACTGCCAGCTGAACCGGGGGGCTAGTACCAATAGGTTATCTGCGCCGGCGTGCCCGGCGCGTACAAAGGCGTCCATTGGTCGCACCCTGCGCGTGCTGCGCAGGGCCTGCGAGCAGTTTCCACGGTAACGGTTCCCGTGCAGTCCCGGGCCCGTACGTGCCTGAAAACGCCCCTTCCGGAGTCCGCCATGCACATCCCGACCGCAGCACCGGCGCCTGTCAAGCCGTTGCCGATCTACCGCCAGCTGTATTTCCAGGTGATCGTGGCGATCGTCCTGGGCGCCATCCTCGGCCACTACGAGCCGCTGATCGGCGAGAAGATGAAGCCGCTCGGCGATGCCTTCATCAACCTGGTGAAGATGATCATCGCCCCGGTGATCTTCCTGACCATCGTCACCGGCATCGCCAGCATGACCCACCTGCGCACGGTGGGCCGGGTGTTCGCCAAGGCGATGGCCTACTTCCTGTTCTTCTCCACGCTGGCACTGATCGTCGGCATGATCGTGGCGCACGTGGTGCAGCCCGGCGCCGGCATGAACATCAACCCGGCCGAGCTGGACCAGACTGCGGTGCACAGCTACGTCGAGAAGTCGCACGACCTGACCCTGGTCGGCTTCCTGATGGACATCATCCCGAAGACGCTGCTCAGCGCCTTCGTCGACGGCAACATCCTGCAGGTGCTGTTCGTGGCCGTGCTGTTCGGCATCGCACTGGCGATGGTGGGCGAGAAGGGCAAGCCGGTGCTGAACTTCCTGGAGGCGCTGGTCGCCCCGGTGTTCAAGCTGGTGCACATCCTGATGAAGGCCGCCCCGATCGGTGCGTTCGGCGCGATCGCCTTCACCATCGGCAAGTACGGCGTCGGCTCGCTGATCAACCTGGCCTGGCTGGTGGGCTCGTTCTACCTCACCGCCTTCCTGTTCGTGGCGGTCATCCTGGGCCTGGTCTGCCGTCTGTGCGGGTTCTCGGTGTTCAAGCTGGCGCGCTACCTGAAGGCCGAGCTGCTGCTGGTGCTGGGCACGTCGTCGTCGGAGTCGGCGCTGCCGTCGCTGATGGAGAAGATGGAACGCGCCGGCTGCAGCAAGTCGGTAGTGGGCCTGGTGGTCCCGACCGGCTACTCGTTCAACCTGGACGGCACCAACATCTACATGACCCTGGCGGCGCTGTTCATCGCCCAGGCCACCAATACCGAACTGACCCTGGGCCACCAGATCGCCCTGCTGCTGGTCGCCATGCTCAGCTCCAAGGGCGCGGCCGGCGTCACTGGCGCCGGTTTCATCACCCTGGCCGCCACCCTGGCCGTGGTGCCGGAGGTGCCGGTGGCCGGCATGGCGCTGATCCTCGGCGTGGACCGCTTCATGAGCGAATGCCGCTCGCTGACCAACTTCATCGGCAATGCCGTGGCCACCGTGGTGGTCTCGCGCTGGGAAGGCGCGCTGGACCGCAACCGCCTGCAGCTGGCGTTGGATGGCCGCGAAAGCGAGCTGCCGCCGCCGGTGGACGCGCTGCCCGAGGCGCTGCCGGCCAAGGGCTGACCCAGGTGTGTGGTACCGCGGGGCCGATCACGACAGTGGTGCGGCCCCGCGGCGTTTCAGGGCGTCCCCGGGCTGTCATGGGAGACGCCGAAGCTGGTATCCCGGTACCGTCGCATACGGCACGGAATTGTGCGGTCGCAGCATGGCTGCGACAGGATAGCGACAGGTCCGGACGCTCCAACGGGGGTATCATCCCCTGTCCCTTCTGCCCATTCATGTAACCCACATCGATGTCCAACGAAGATTTCAAACAGGCCGCCCTCGATTACCACCGGATGTCCCCGCCGGGAAAGATCAAGGTTTCCGCTACCAAGCCCATGCTGACCCAGCGCGACCTGTCGCTGGCGTATTCGCCGGGCGTGGCGTACGCCTGTGAAGCGATCAAGGCCGACCCGCAGCAGGCCAGCGAGCTGACCGCGCGCGGCAACCTGGTGGCGGTGATCTCCAACGGCACCGCGGTGCTGGGCCTGGGCAACATCGGCGCGCTGGCCGGCAAGCCGGTGATGGAAGGCAAGGGCGTGCTGTTCCAGAAGTTCGCCGGCATCGATGTG
The DNA here is from genome assembly GCF_003028475.1 of Stenotrophomonas sp. Nf1. NCBI lineage: Bacteria > Pseudomonadati > Pseudomonadota > Gammaproteobacteria > Lysobacterales > Lysobacteraceae > Stenotrophomonas > Stenotrophomonas sp. Nf1. The sequence goes on from NZ_PYTV01000006.1 coordinate 311,334, forward strand.
TTCGATATCGAAGTGGATGAAACCGACCCGGACAAGCTGGTCGACATCATCGCCTCGCTGGAGCCGACCTTCGGCGGCATCAACCTGGAAGACATCAAGGCGCCGGAATGCTTCGTGGTCGAGCGCAAGCTGCGCGAGCGCATGAAGATTCCGGTGTTCCATGACGACCAGCACGGCACGGCGATCATCGTCGGCGCGGCGGTGCTGAACGCGATGGCGATCACCGGCAAGAAGATCGAGGAAGTGAAGCTGGCGACCACGGGCATGGGCGCGGCCGGCATTTCCTGCGTGAACATGCTGGTGCAGCTGGGCCTGAAGCCGGAGAACATCCTGGCCTTCGACCGCGAGGGTGTGATCCACACCGGCCGTACCGACCTGGACCCGGAAAAGCAGCGCTATGCGCGCGACACCGACAAGCGCACCCTGGCCGAGATCGTCGACGGCGCGGATATCTTCCTGGGCCTGTCGGCACCGGGCATCCTGACCGCCGAGATGGTCAAGACGATGGCGCCGGACCCGGTGATCTTCGCGCTGGCCAACCCGACCCCGGAAATCATGCCGGAACTGGCGCGCGCCGCGCGTCCGGACGCGATCATCGGCACCGGCCGTTCGGACTACCCGAACCAGGTCAACAACGTGCTGTGCTTCCCGTACCTGTTCCGCGGTGCGCTGGACGTGGGCGCGACCGCGATCAACGAGGAAATGAAGATCGCCTGCGTGCGCGCCATCGCCGCGCTGGCCCGCCGTGCCGCCACCGACATGGGCTCGGCCTACGGCGGTGAAACCCCGAGCTTCGGCCGTGAATACCTGATCCCGCGCCCGTTCGACCGCCGCCTGCTGGTGGAGCTGTCGGCCGCCGTGGCCCAGGCCGCGATGGATTCGGGCGTGGCCGCACGTCCGATCGCCGACATGGGCGCCTACCGCGACAAGCTGGCCCAGTTCGTCTACCGCACCAGCCTGATGATGAAGCCGGTCTACGACCGCGCGCGCAGCGACAAGCAGCGTGTGGTGTACGCCGAAGGCGAAGAGGAAGTGGTGCTGCAGGCGGTGCAGAACGTGGTCGATGACGGCCTGGCGCACCCGATCCTGATCGGCCGCCCGGAAGTGATCGAATCGCGCATCGAGCGCCTCGGCCTGCGCCTGAAGATCGGCGAGAACGTTGAAGTCACCAACATCAACGACGACCCGCGCTTCAACGAGTACTGGCAGTACTACCACGGCCTGACCGGCCGCCGTGGCGTGACCGTGGCCGCGGCGAAGAACCTGATGCGTTCGCGCCCGACCCTGATCGCGGCGGTGATGGTGGCCCGTGGCGAAGCCGATGCGATGCTGACCGGCATCGTCGGCCGCTTCCACAAGAAGCTGGGTTACGTGCGCAGCGTGCTGCCGTTGGAACCGAAGGTCACCTCGACCTCGGCGATGACCGGCGTGATCAACCAGCAGGGCGTGTTCTTCTTCGTCGATACCCACGTGCAGGAAGACCCGACCGCCGAGCAGCTTTGCGAAGCCACGCTGCAGGCGGCCTACCGCATGAAGCTGTTCGGCATCGAGCCGAAGGTGGCGCTGCTGTCGCACTCCAACTTCGGCAGCCACGATTCGAAGGACGCGCTGAAGATGCGCCAGGTGCGCGAGCTGCTGCTCAAGCGCAACCCGCGTCTGAACGTGGACGGCGAAATGCAGGGCGACACCGCGTGGGATGAAGCACTGCGGCAGAAGCTGCTGCCGGGCTCGACCCTGCAGGGCCGCGCCAACCTGTTCGTGCTGCCGAACCTGGAAGCGGCCAACATCGCCTACAACCTGGTGCGCGTGTTCACCGACGGCGTGGCGATCGGTCCGATCCTGATGGGCGTGAACAAGCCGGTGCATATCCTGACCACCAGCGCGACCTCGCGCCGGATCCTGAACATGACCGCCATCGCGGCGGTGGATGCGCAGATCAGGAAGCAGCTGGAAGCGGAAAAGAAGGCGTAAGCCTTCTTTCCAGCGACAGCTGCAGAAACGCGCCCCACGGGGCGCGTTTCTGTTTCCGCGCAGCGGAAACCGGTAGTGCCGGCCGCTGGCCGGCAATGACAGCCGGCCAGCGGCCGGCACTACCGTCTCAGAGCCGGCCAGCGGCCGGCACTACCGTCTCAGAGCCGGCCAGCGGCCGGCACTACCGTCTCAGAGCCGGCCAGCGGCCGGCACTACCGTCTCAGA
>NZ_PYTV01000007.1:0-266053 GCF_003028475.1 Stenotrophomonas sp. Nf1
CCCGATCCCATCCCGAACTCGGAAGTGAAACGCAGCTGCGCCGATGGTAGTGTGGCTCAAGCCATGCGAGAGTAGGTCATCGCCAGGGTTTACACCCAAAACCCCGCTGCTCACGCAGCGGGGTTTTTCTTATTAAGTGAAGGCATCGCTTTTCCGGATACCTTCCGCCCCAAGGGCAAGATCGCGAAGCTGGCGCTGAAAGCGCCGCTGCAACCGTCTCCCTGGTGAAATTAGCGCTGTGGAACCACCCGATCCCATCCCGAACTCGGAAGTGAAACGCAGCTGCGCCGATGGTAGTGTGGCTCAAGCCATGCGAGAGTAGGTCATCGCCAGGGTTTACACCCAAAACCCCGCTGCTCACGCAGCGGGGTTTTTCTTTGTGCGCAGGAAAGATCGTGGTTGCCGGCCAGCGGCCGGCACTACCGGTGATCGACAGTGGGTAGATCCACCCCATGCGTGGATGGAAAGAGGTGCCAACCAAGGTTGGCAGCCACCAATGGCGGAGCGCGCAAAAAAAAGCGGCGCCCCGTGGGGCGCCGCTCAGGCCTGAACCTTGGTCAGTCGAGCAAGCTCGACTCTACTTGGCCGGGGCCTTGTCCTTCATCATCGCGTCGCGGGCCGCCTTGAACGGGTTGCCCTCGTACCAGTTCGGCCAACGATCACCGCCGGCCAGCTCCTTGCCGACGCCATACATCAGCTGCAGGTCTTCCACGGTGCCGTCCAGCTTCCAGGTGGCAGCGTCGAACTCATCCTTCGGGCCGTGGTAACGGTTGGCACCGTAATCGGCAGCGGCCTTGCGACCTGCCTCCACGCCACCCTCGCGCAGGTCTTCGCCACCATCGGCGTACAGCGCCGGCACGCCGGCCTTGGCGAAGTTGAAGTGGTCCGAACGGAAGTAGAAGCCGCTCTGCACCGAGGTCTCGCCGTGCAGGGTGCGGTCCTGTGCGGCGGCCAGCGGCTTGAGAATGTCTTCCAGCTCCGAACTGCCGAAACCGGTCACCGTTACGTCCTTGGCACGGCCGGCCACCGACATCGCATCGATGTTGATCACACCGGCAATCTTGTCCAGCGGGAAGGTCGGGTGGGCGACGTAGTACTTCGACCCCAGCAGGCCCGACTCTTCCAGGGTCACGGCCAGGAACACCACCGAACGCTCCGGCTTGGGATCCTGGTGGGCCATGGCCTCGGCCACCTCGAGAATGCCGGCCACGCCGGTCGCATTGTCGACGGCGCCGTTGTAGATGTTGTCGCCGGTCTCACCCTCGTGCTTGCCCAGGTGATCCCAATGAGCCATGTACAGCACGGCCTCATCGGCGCGCTTGCTGCCCGGCAGCACGCCCACCACGTTGCGCGACTGCTTCTGTGCAATCTGGCTCTTCAGATCAACCGCAGCGGTAGCCTTCAGCGACACCGGCTTGAAGCCACGCTTGCTGGCGTCCTTGTAGGCCTGCGCCAGGTCAAGGCCCGCACCGGCAAACAGCGCCTTGGCTGCGTCGGCACTCAGCCAGCCCTGCACCGGGATGCGCGCATCCGGATCGTCCTTGGCCGGCAGGTCGTACTGCGGGCCGGCCCAGGAATTCTTCACCACGTCCCAGCCATAGGACGCGCCGGCAGTGTCGTGCACGATCAGTGCGGCGGCAGCCCCCTTGCGCGCGGCTTCCTCGAACTTGTAGGTCCAGCGCCCGTAGTAGGTCATGCGCTTGCCGTCGAACAGCTTGGCGTCATCGACGTGGAAGCCCGGGTCGTTGACGAACATGACCACCGTCTTGCCCTTCCAGTCCTGGCCGGCGTAGTCGTTCCACTTCTGTTCCGGCGCATCGACGCCGTAGCCGACGAACACCAGGTCACTGGCGTCGACCTTCACTTCGGCCTGGCCGGTGCGGGTGCCGACCACCATGTCGGTGCCGAACTTCAGCTCGGTGGTCTTGCCACCCTGGGTGATCTTCAACACGGTCGAGGCATCGGCCGTGGTCTTGGTCATCGGTACATCCTGGAACCAGCTGTCGCCGTTGCCGGGCTGCAGGCCGATGCGCTGCATCTGGTCGCGGATGTAGTTGACCGTCAGTTCCTCGCCCTTGCTGCCCGGCGAGCGGCCTTCGAACTCATCCGAGGCCAGGGTCTTGACCATCTCGGCGAAGTCGCCGGCGTTGATCTCCGGCGAGAACGAATGGGCCGCCGGCTTGGTGGTGGCGGCGGCGGCGTCGGTGGCCGGCGCGGGTGCCGGAGTGTCTTCGCCTTTGCAGGCACTGAGCGCGGCCGCAGCGGCCAGGCACAGGAGGAGTTTGCGGGGCATCGTCGATTCCTGGGAAACAAAGGGCGGCCGCACGCCTTGCGCGACCGGTGTCAGCGAGTATCACCGAACCTGGGAGGGCCGGTGCGCTCAGTCCGCCGGGGCGGTTTCGGTGTCGAACGGGATCGGTTCGGCGCCGGTGACCGGCCCGATCCGCGCGGTGCGGTGTACATACAGCACCACTTCACGCTCGAACTGCAGGGGACCGTTGACCACGGCATTGGGGCCGACAATCACGCGCGGCTTGCGGCTGGCGGTCAGCGAGACGCTGAAGTTCGGCTTGCGCACATGCACACCGCCGTTGACCTGTGATCCGATGCCGACGGTGATGTCACCGTTGACGGTCTCCACGTCCTTGCCGATGCGGCTCTCGACCAGGCCGATACCGCCGTTGACGGTCTCGACACCGCCTTCGATCTGGCTGCCGCGGTCGGCGAAGATGCTGCCGTTGACGGTGCTGACGCTGCCGTTGGCGATCACCTCACGGCCCAGCCGCACGCCGCCGTTGACGGTCTCGATCTTGCCGGTGCGGGCGCGGTCGGCGACCTTCACCCCGCCGTTGACGGTGTCGATGCTGCCGGTCTCGACGCCTTCGCCAACCCGGATGCCGCCGTTGACGGTGTCCAGCTTGCCGTAGCGCTGGCCGGGTTCGGCGCTGATGCTGCCGTTGACCTTGCTGATGTTGTCCTGCGCCGCCACCGGCGTGGCGACCAGCAATACGCCCAACAGCAACGGAATGGAAAGAGTGTTCATGGCGCCCTCGATGGAAGTGCGGCTGGCAGGCCGCGTGCGGAGATGTCACCATTCCCCGGTACCCCCTGCAACTGCCTGAAGTCACTGGAAAGCCCTTGCGCGACAACGTCTTCCCATCACGCCAACCTCACATCGCCGCAGCCCGTGGCGGGCGCTGGCTGTTGTTGGGTCTGGCCCTGATGCTGGCCGTGCCCCTTCCCGGTGCCGCACAGACCACCCGTGAGACCGAGCGCAAGCTGCAGAAGCTGCGCAACGAGCTGAAGGATGTCGCGCAGGAACGGCGGCAGATCGAAGGGCAGCGTGGGCAGGCGTCGCGGCAACTGCGCGAGGCCGACGAGAAGGTGGCCCGCAGTGGCCGGGCACTGGCACAGACCGAAACGGCACTGCGCGAGCAGAACCAGGCACTGGTCGAGGCCGAGCGCCGCCGCAGCAGCCTGCAGGCCAATCTGGCCCAGCAGCATCGCGAGCTGGCCGGCCTGCTGCGTGCGGCCTACCAGCTGGGCAGCCATGCACCGCTGAAGCTGTTGCTGTCACAGGACACCGTGGCCGATGCCAACCGTGCGCTGGCCTATCACCGCTACCTGCAGCGCGAGCGGGCGCAGCGCATCACCACGCTGACCGCCGACCTGAAGGAACTGGAAGGGCTGCAGACGCAGATTGCCGAGCACCAGCAGAAGCTGCAGGGCACCCAGCGCGACCAGAAGCAGCAGGCGGCGACGCTGGCGGCCGATCGTCGCGATCGCGCGCAGACCGTGGCCTCGCTGGACGAGCGCTTCAAGGACCGGCGCGAGAAGGAACAGGCGCTGGGCCAGGATGCCAAGGCGCTGGAAACCTTGCTGGCCAATCTGCGTGCCGCTGCGGCCCGTGCCGAAGCCGAACGCCGTGCTGCGGCTCGTCGCGCGGCAGCGGAGAAGGCGGCCGCCGAGAAGGCCGCGCGGCAGGCGAAGGCGGAAGGGCGTCCACCACCGCCGACCAAGGTGCCGCCTGCGGTGGCTTCGGCCCCGGCGCCGAAGGTCGGGGGCCTGGGCTGGCCGCTGTCGGGCAATCTGTTGGCCCGCTACGGCGGCAAGCTGCCCGATGGCCGTACCAGCAGCGGTGTGCTGATCGGTGCACCGGCCGGCAGTACCGTCACGGCGGTGGCCGATGGCACCGTGGTGTTCTCCGACTGGATGACCGGCTACGGCATGATCCTGATCGTTGACCACGGCAATGGCTACATGAGCCTGTACGCGCACAACGACACGCTGCTGAAGGACGCCGGGGCCCGGGTCAGCCGCGGCGATGCCGTGGCCAAGGTTGGCAATTCCGGCGGGCAGGGCGTCACGGCGCTGTACTTCGAGCTGCGTCGCGGCGGGCAGCCGGTCAACCCGGACAGCTGGCTGCAGCGGCGCTGAACCTGGCCCCGCTGCCAGCGTTGCGGATTCAACGGGAATTTAGCTGTGCTTCGCGCATAATCGCGGCATGTGCCTTGGGCACGATGCCACCGTCGACAGGAGTGATCCATGCGCGCAGCCCGTACCGCCACCCTTTTGCTGGCCCTGTTGCCGGCGCTGTCCTGGGCGCAGCAGACCGCGCCCGCCCCGGCCCAGGAAACCAGTGGGCAGGCGGCGAACAGCGAGGAGGCGGTGACCTCGAAGGTGCCGCTGGAAGAGATCCGCCGCTTCGTGGCTGTGTACAACGCCGTGCGCGCGGCCTATGTCGATCCGGTCGATGACAAGAAGCTGATGCAGTCGGCGGTGCGCGGCCTGCTGCTCGACCTCGATCCGCACAGCACCTATTTCAACAAGGAAGATGCGCAGGCCTTCGACGAGCAGGCCAACGGCGCCTATGAAGGCATTGGCGTGGAGCTGCAGCAGCAGCCGGACAACGCCAGCATGAAGGTGATCTCGCCGATTGACGACACGCCGGCAGCCAAGGCCGGCATTCTGGCCGGCGACCTGATCATCGCCATCGACGGCAAGCCGATCAGCGCCATCGATGCCAGTGAACCGCTGCGCGGCCCGGCCGGCAGCAAGGTGGTGCTGACCATCGTGCGCGACGGCAAGCCCAAACCGTTCGATGTCAGCCTGACCCGCCAGACCATCCGCGTGACCAGCGTGCGCAGCCGCCTGCTGGAGCCGGGCTATGGCTACATCCGCCTGAGCACCTTCCAGGCCGACACCGGTTCGGACTTCCAGAAGCACGTGCAGCAGCTGCAGAAGCAGTCCGGTGGCCAGCTCAAGGGCCTGGTGCTCGATCTGCGCAGCAACCCGGGCGGCCTGCTGACTGCCGCCGTACAGGTGGCCGACGATCTGCTCGAGAAGGGCAACATCGTCAGCACCCGTGGCCGTATCAGCATCAGCGATGCGCGCTTCGATGCGACCCCGGGCGACCTGTTGAAGGGCGCACCGGTGGTGGTGCTGGCCGATGCGGGTTCGGCCAGTGCCTCGGAAGTGCTGGCCGGCGCGCTGCGCGACAACAAGCGCGCGCGCGTGGTTGGCAGCCGCACCTTCGGCAAGGGCTCGGTGCAGACCGTGCTGCCGCTGGACAACGGGGATTCGGTGAAGTTGACCACGGCGCGCTATTACACGCCCAGCGGCAAGTCGATCCAGGCCACCGGCATCGTGCCGGATGTTGAATTGAAGCCGGCCGCCACGCCAGCCGACGATGCGTTGCCGGCCAGCCTCAGCGACTACAGCGAAGCTACCCTGCCGGGCCATCTGCGCGGTGATGATGAAGGCACCGAGGGCTACCGCGCCGGCGCGGTGCTGCCGGGCGACGGTCCGATCAACGACGCGCTGGCCGAACTGAAGAACCCGGGTTCGGTGGCGGCACGCCTGAAGGCCGAAGCGGCCAAGGCGGACGCAGCCAAGGCCGCAAAGGCCGCAGCAGCGAAGCCGGAAGCCAAGCCGGAAGCCAAGCCGGAAGCCAAGCCCGCTCCGGTGCCGGCCAAGCCCTGACGGTAGCGCCGGGCCATGCCCGGCGTCCGCCCAAGGGGGGAACAAGGAAACGTTGCCGGCCAGCGGCCGGCACTACCGGGGCGGTCAGAACCCGTGCCGCTTGCGCAGCCGACGGGCGATCGCCGCCCGCACGTAGACCCCGTACACCACGCCGAACACGAAGCCGCCGATGTGCGCCCACCAGGCCACCATGCCGAAGCTGGGGCCGATATGGGCGAACACCACCTGCAGCGCCGCCCACACGCCGATCAACAGGTAGGCCGGGGCGCGCACGAACTCCAGGAACAGGCCGAGCGGAATGACCACGCCCAGCCGAGCGCCCGGGAACAGGGCCAGATAGGCGCCGATCAACGCCGAGACGGCGCCGCTGGCGCCGATGATGATCTGGTCCGGGCTGCCCATGGTGTAGATCGCCACCAGGTTGGACACCGCGCCGCCGACCAGGAACAGCAGCAGCAACCGCCACGGCCCCAGTACGCGTTCGGCCGGCAGACCGAAGATCAACAGGAAGACCAGGTTGCCCAGCAGGTGCGACCAGTCCGCGTGCAGGAACAGGGCGGTGAACAGGCGCAGCACGCTGCCGTCCTGCAGGGTCGCCCACCAGTCCAGCGGGTGGGTCAGGCCGGTGGACAGCGCGCCCCAGTCCAGCCAGAGACTGCTGCGGGCATCGTCCGGGCGCGAGATCGACCACAGGAACGCCAGCCACAGTGACGCAAAAAGCACGGGCGTGGCCCAGCGCAGGGCCGTCTTCTTGCGCGACGGGAGGGAGACGAACATGGGCAGTAGCCTAGCGTGACGGCGCCTGGGGCGGGGATTGTCCTGTTCAGCTTTTGAGACGGAAAAAGCGCCGGCGCTGTTATTGTTTCATTAACAGCTCTGGGTAATACTCGCATACGGCGTCGTATGTCGGGAGGGGAATCCGGCGCGCTCCGAAGGGCCCTCCGGGGCTGGTCGGGCGCAGGCGCACTCAGAGCAACATCACCGCTTACCGGAGAGAGAGAACTACGATGCAAACCGCTTCCACCATTGCCCGTCTGACCCTGCTGGCCGTCGGCGTTGCCGGTGCGCTGGCCGCCGCTGACGCCAACGCCGCCGCCTTCCAGCTGAAGGAAAACAGTGCCAAGGGCCTGGGCCGCGCGTTCGCCGGCTCCACCTCCGCCGAAGGCGATGCCTCGGTGGTTGCCACCAACCCGGCCTCCATGCGCCTGCTCGACGGCACCATGCTGCAGGGCGACGTCAGCGCCATCAGCTTCGGCGCCAAGTTCCGTGGCCAGGGCAAGTACGCCAACGGCGCTCCGATTTCCGGTGGCAACGGCGGCGACGCCGGCATGATCGCCCCGGTTCCGGCTGCCTACTTCCACCTGCCGTTCGGCGAGAACGACAACATGCACTTCGGTGCCTCGCTGACCGTGCCGTTCGGCTTCAAGACCGAATACGACCGTGACTGGGTCGGCCGCTACAACGGCGTCAAGACCGAACTGCAGGCGATCGACCTGGGCGTGGCGTTCTCCTACGACGTCAACCCGTACCTGTCGTTCGGTGCCTCGGTGTTCGCCGAGCGCCTGAACGTTGACCTGACCAGCGCCGTTGACGGTGGCACCGCGATCAATGCCAGCGCCCAGCAGCGCGCTGCTGCCGCTGCGCTGGCCGCTGGCCGCACCCCGGCCCAGGCCGCCGCTGCCGCCCAGGCCGCCGGCCGTCAGGCGGCCCAGCTCGGCTTCTCGCCGGGTACCGCCGATGGCTACCTGCGCATCAAGGGCGATGAAGTGTCCGTGGGCTACACCCTGGGCATGACCGTCACCCCGGTGGAAGGCACCAACATCGCCTTCAGCTACCGCTCGGAAGTCGAACACAAGATCACCGACGGCAAGGCTGACTTCACCATGACGCCGGCCGCGGAGCAGTTCCTGCGGACTGCGGCTCCGGGCACCTTCGTCGACAGCAACGGTCGCGCCACCATCACCCTGCCGGCCAGCGCCACCGTCAGCGTGACCCACCGCGTGAACGACCAGTGGAAGATCATGGCCGACGTCTCGCGCACCGCGTGGAGCAAGTTCGACCAGGTCACCGTCGACTATGATTCCAACCAGCCGGACAGCGTGCTGCCGTTCCACTACCGCGACACCACCTTCGCGTCGATCGGTACCGAGTACCGCATGAACGAGAAGCTGACCCTGCGCGGCGGTCTGGCCTATGACCAGACCCCGACCACCGACGCCCACCGCGACGTGCGCGTGCCGGACACCACCCGCAAGTGGCTGTCGCTGGGTCTGACCTACGCACCGTCGGAGAAGATGGAATACAGCGTGGGCTACACCCACCTGTTCACCAAGGATCCGAACGTCAACTCGACCTCGGCCACCGCCAACACCGTGACCGGCAAGTACAAGGTCAGCGGCGACGTGCTGGCTGCTTCGATGCAGTACAAGTTCTGATTCGGGCGATTGCCTGAGGCAGTACGAAGGAGGCCCCGCGTAAGCGGGGCCTTTTTTTTGTGCCGCGCCAGGGCATCCACGCGTGGCGTGGATCTACCGGGTGCGCTATCCGGGTTGCCGATCCTCGACAATAGGGCGATGAACCTGTCCGACCCGAACTTCCAGCTGGAGCTGGCCGCCAACATCGCCGTCGCCGGCTCGATCCTGCTGGCCGGCCGCAACAACGTGCACACCTGGTGGTTGGGCATCGTCGGCTGCGCGCTGTTCGCTGCGGTGTTCGAGCGTTCGCACCTTTACGCGGACATGGTGCTGCAGTTCTTCTTCATCGCCATCAGCGTGCTGGGCTGGTGGCAGTGGCTGCGGGGCGATCATGGTGCGCCGCTGCCGATCACCGCGCTGCGGCCGCGCGCGTGGGCCTGGCTGGCGCCGCTGGCGGTGGTGGCTACCTTCGGCTACGGCTGGATGCTGACCCGCCTGACCCATGCCTATGCGCCGTACGTCGATTCGGCGGTGCTGGTGCTGAGCGTGATCGCGCAGATCCTGATGATGCGGCGCAAGCTGGAGTCGTGGTGGGTGTGGCTGCTGGTCAACACCATTGCGGTGCCGCTGTATTACAGCCGCGGCCTGCACCTGACCTCGATCCTGTACGTGGGCTTCTGGATCAATGCGCTGGTGGCGCTGCGCCATTGGCGCAAGCTGATGCGCGTGTAGAGCCGAGCCCCATGCTCGGCTGTACCGTTGAAGCCGAGCATGGCTCGGCTCTACAACGGGCAAGACACAAAAAACCCCGCGTTCGCGGGGTTTTTCGTTTACCGCATGACGCCTGGGATCAGTCGCCCAGGGTCAGCAGCGAGGCGTTGCCGCCGGCGGCGGTGGTGTTCACCGTCACCGTCTTTTCGGTGGCGAAACGCAGCAGGTAGTGCGGGCCGCCGGCCTTCGGGCCGGTGCCGGACAGGCCCTGGCCGCCGAACGGCTGCACGCCGACCACCGCACCGATCTGGTTGCGGTTGACGTAGACGTTGCCGACGTGGACGCCGTTGCTGATGCGGTCAACGGTCTCGTCGATGCGCGAATGCACGCCCAGGGTCAGGCCGTAGCCGGTGGCGTTGATCTGGTCGATCACCGCATCCAGCTGGTCGCCCTTCCAGCGGATCACGTGCAGGACCGGCCCGAAGATTTCCTTTTGCAGCTGGCCCAGGTCCTTCAGTTCATACGCACGCGGCGCGAAGAAGGTGCCGTTGGCGGCTTCGGTGGACAGCTCGGCGGCGGCGATCAGACGTGCTTCGCGGTCCATGCGCGCGGCGTGGTCCTGCAGGATCTTCAGCGCGTCGGCATCGATCACCGGGCCGACGTCAGTGGACAGCAGGCCGGGGTTGCCGACCTTCAGTTCCTTCATCGCGCCGGCCAGCATGGTCATCACCTTGTCGGCGATGTCGTCCTGCACGAACAGCACGCGCGCGGCCGAGCAACGCTGGCCGGCGGAGGTGAAGGCCGAACCGATCGCGTCCTTGACCAGCTGTTCCGGCAGCGCCGAGGAGTCGGCGATGAAAGCGTTCTGGCCGCCGGTCTCGGCGATCAGCACGCCGATGGCGGCATCACGTGCGGCCATCGCGCGGTTGATCGCACGGGCGGTCTCGGTGGAGCCGGTGAAGGCGACGCCGGCCACGCGCGGGTCGGCGGTCAGTGCGGCGCCGACGGTGGCGCCGTCGCCCGGCAGGTACTGCACCACCTCGGCCGGCACGCCGGCGTCGTGCAGCAGCTTCACCGCGTAGTAGCCGATCAGGTTGGTCTGCTCGGCCGGCTTGGCGATGACGCTGTTGCCGGCGGCCAGTGCGGCGGCCACCTGGCCCAGGAAGATCGCCAGCGGGAAGTTCCACGGGCTGATGCAGACGAACACGCCGCGGCCGTGCAGCTGCAGTTCGTTGGATTCACCGGTCGGGCTCGGCAGCTTCTCGGCGTGGCTGAACTGCTCGCGCGCCTGCTTGGCGTAGTAGCGCAGGAAGTCCACCGCTTCGCGCACTTCGGCGATGCTGTCGGGCAGGCTCTTGCCGGCTTCCTTCACGCACAGCGCCATGAACTCGGGCATGCGCGCTTCCAGCTGGTCGGCGGCGTGCTCGAGGATGGCGGCGCGGCTGGCGGCCGGGGTGCGGTTCCAGGCCGGCTGCGCGGCCACGGCATTGGCCAGGGCCTTCTGCACGGTGGCGGCATCGGCGGCCAGCCACTGGCCGACCACTTCGCGGGTGTCGGCCGGGTTGGTCACCGGCAGCGCGGCGCCGGCCGGGTTGGCACCCGGCACCAGCGGGGCGGCCTGCCAAGGCTTCACAGCCGCGTTGATCTGCTCGGCCAGGGCGCGCAGTTCGTTGTCGTTGGCGAGGTTGGCGCCCATGGAGTTCTTCCTGTCGTGGTTCTGGCTGCGCAGCAGGTCAACCGGCAGCGGGATCTTCGGGTGGGGGATTGAGGCGAACGAGGACACCATCTCGACCGGATCGCGGATCAGGTCGGCAATCGGCACGCGCTCGTCGGTGATGCGGTTGACGAAGCTGGAGTTGGCGCCGTTCTCCAGCAGGCGGCGCACCAGGTACGGCAGCAGGTCTTCGTGCGAACCGACCGGTGCGTACACGCGGCAGGGCAGGCCCAGGCGGTCGGCCGGCACCACTTCGGCGTACAGGTCGTCGCCCATGCCGTGCAGCTTCTGGTGTTCGTACACGCCGCCGTTGGCGATGCTGCGCACTGCGGCAATGGTGTGCGCGTTGTGCGTGGCGAACATCGGGTAGATCGCATCGGCATGGGTGAACAGACGCTTGGCGCAGGCCAGGTAGGACACGTCGGTGTTCTGCTTGCGGGTGAACACCGGGTAGCCCGGATAGCCTTCGATCTGCGCGCGCTTGATCTCGGCATCCCAATAAGCGCCCTTGACCAGGCGCACCTGCAGGCGACGACCGGCGCGGCGTGCCATGTCGGCCAGATGATCGATCGTGTACGGGGTGCGCTTCTGGTAGGCCTGCACGACCACGCCGAAGCCATCCCAGCCGGCCAGCGAGGCATCGGAGAACACCTGCTCGATGATGTCCAGCGACAGTTCCAGGCGGTCGGACTCTTCGGCGTCGACGGTGCAGCCGATGCCGTAGCTCTTGGCCAGCTGTGCCAGTTCCAGCACGCCCGGCACCAGGTCCTTCAGCACGCGCTCGCGCTTGGCGTGCTCGTAGCGCGGGTACAGCGCCGACAGCTTGATCGAGATGCCCGGCGCGTTGTTGACGTCGCCGTCCGGACGGCCGCCGCGTGCCTTGTGATCGCCGCCGATGGCATGGATCGCACGACGGTAGTCTTCCAGGTAGCGCAGCGCGTCCTTCATGGTCAGCGCGCCTTCGCCCAGCATGTCGAACGAATAGCGGTAGCTGGCGTTGTCGCCCTTGTGCGAGCGCGACAGCGCTTCGCTGATGGTGCGGCCCATCACGAACTGGTGGCCCATGATCTTCATCGCCTGGCGCACGGCCAGGCGCACCACCGGCTCACCGACGCGGCCGACCAGGCGCTTGAACGCGCTGGGCGCATCGGCGCGGGTGGCATCGTTCATCTGCACCAGCTTGCCGGTCAGCATCAGGCCCCAGGTGGAGGCGTTGACCAGCACCGAGTCGCTGCCGCCCAGGTGCTTTTCCCAGTCGGCATCGGCCAGCTTGTCGCGGATCAGCTTGTCGGCGGTGTCCTGGTCGGGAATGCGCAGCAGCGCCTCGGCCACGCACATCAGCAGCACGCCTTCCTCGCTGCCCAGATCGTACTGGCGCATGAAGGCTTCGATCGCGCCCTGGTCCTTGGCGCGCACGCGCACGCGGCCGACCAGGTCGGCGGCCAGCGCCTGCACCCGGGCCTGTTCCTCGGCGGGCAGGCGGGCCTGCGCCAGCAGCTCGCGCACATGGCTGGCCTCGTCCTTCAACCAGGCATCGGTGATGGCCTGGCGGAACGGGTTGGGGGACGCCGGCAGTTCCGGCGACAGCAGCGCGCCGGGACGCGGGGCGTCGCTGGCGGCAGGGGAGGAGGAGGGTGCGTTCATGCCGGTCCGGCCAGTGGAAAACTTGGCGATTTTAATCATTTTTGCGCCCTTCGGAAGTGCCCCGCAGACACCTTCATGAAGGGCTGATAGCCCCTAACGGTGGTGGATTCGGCGTGTTCAGCAAACCCGGCCATATTTATGCTGAATTCGTCATTCGCGCCGCCGACCTCATGCTGTGTTGCAGCATCGGAAAAAGTGTGAATGCACCCTTGCTACCGGCGAGAGGGCGGGGCTACCATCGAGACGTTTCCCGCGGCAGGAACGCGGTTGCGACATGATCGAGGTGCTTCCAGCTCCGGATGGGTCAGGTACGCAGCTGCGGCTGCGTCCCCCACGGGCGCTCGATGCCCGGCAGTTCGTCCTGTTGTTCACCGTGTTGGCCGGTGCGATGTGGCTGGTGTCCGCCCTCGGGTGGTTGGCCGGCAATGCATTCGCCCCCCTGTTCGCGCTGCTGTACAGCCTGGTGCTGGCGGCGGCCCTGCGTGCCTTGTGGCGCAGTGGTGAACGGCAGGAGGAGATCCGGGTAGTGCCGGCGTACGTGGAGGTCATCCCCGTACCCGGTGGATTGCCGGTGTTCCGGGCTCACCCCCACTGGGTGCGCCTGCTCACCGACGATGAGAGGGTCCGGCTGGCATCCAGCGGCCGGCAGGTGGAGGTGGGGAGTTTCCTCGCGCCGGCCGAACGTCAGACGCTCGCAGAGACACTTGAAAGCTTGCTCGCCGCCAGCGATGGCGGCAACCGACGACGCTAAGGGTCTAGGCAATGAAGCAAAGCAGCAGGTGGGGCACGAAGTGCGTGAATGCGGTCGCCGCAATACTGGCGACCGGGGGACTGATGCCGGCGTTGGCCTGGGCCCAGGCGGCCGATCCCAAGCCGTGGCAGCTGAACATGGGCAAGGGGGTGACCCAGACCTCGCGCCTGGCCTGGGAATCGAACAATCTCTCGCTGATCGTCTGCACGGTCATCGGCGTCATCGTGTTCGGCGCGATGGCCTATGCGATGTTCAAGTTCCGCAAGTCCAAGGGCGCAGTGGCAGCCACCTTCAGCCACAACACCAAGGCCGAGGTCATCTGGACGGTGATCCCGGTGATCATCCTGATCGTGATGGCATGGCCGGCCACGGCCAACCTGATCAAGATGTACGACACCCGCGATGCCGAGATGACGGTGAAGGTCACCGGCTACCAGTGGATGTGGAAGTACGAGTACCTCGGCGAGAACGTCACCTTCACCAGCCGCCTGGACCGCGAGTCCGACCGCGTGCGGCAGAGCGGCGTGGTGCCCACCCGCGAGAGCCATCCGCACTATCTGCTGGACGTGGACAACCGGCTGGTGCTGCCGGTCGATACCAAGGTGCGCTTCGTCATCACCTCCGACGACGTGATCCACGCCTGGTGGGTGCCGGCGCTGGGCTGGAAGCAGGACGCCATCCCCGGTTTCATCAACGAGGCCTGGACCAGCATCGAGCAGCCGGGCGTGTACCGCGGGCAGTGCGCCGAACTGTGCGGCAAGGACCACGGCTTCATGCCGATCGTGGTCGAGGCGGTGTCCAAGGAAGACTTCAAGCGGTGGCTGGCGCAGCGCAAGCCGGCACCGCCCGCAGCACCGGCGGCCCCTGCGGCACCGGCAGAACCTGCTGCACCGGCCGCCGAGGCACCGGCCGCCCCGGCGGCGGCTGAAGCCGGCAACGCACCTGCCACCGCGGCCAGCGGCGCGTGATGTAAAGCCCGTGGCCGCCTGCGGCCGCGGTGACAACCGATTCTGAGAGGTGTTTTGCAATGGCGCACTCGGCAGTTGGGCACGACGATCACCATCACCATCCGGGCTTCTTCGAGCGTTGGTTCTTCTCGACCAACCACAAGGACATCGGCACGCTGTACCTGGGTTTCAGCTTCATCATGTTCATCATCGGCGCGGCGATGAGTGTGGTGATCCGTGCCGAGCTGGCGCAGCCGGGCCTGCAGTTCGTCAAGCCTGAGTTCTTCAACCAGATGACCACCGTGCATGCGCTGGTGATGATCTTCGGCGGCGTGATGCCGGCCTTCGTAGGCCTGGCCAACTGGATGATCCCGCTGCAGATCGGCGCGCCGGACATGGCCCTGCCGCGCATGAACAACTGGTCGTTCTGGCTGCTGCCGGTGGCCTTCAGCCTGCTGTTGTTGACCCTGTTCCTGCCCGGTGGTGCACCGGCCGGTGGCTGGACGCTGTACCCGCCACTGTCGCTGCAGGGCGGCTACAACGTGGCCTTCAGCGTGTTCGCCATCCACGTGGCCGGCATCAGCTCGATCATGGGCGCAATCAACATCATCGCCACCGTGCTCAACATGCGCGCGCCGGGCATCGACCTGCTGAAGATGCCGATCTTCTGCTGGGCCTGGCTGATCACCGCGTTCCTGCTGATTGCGGTGATGCCGGTGCTGGCCGGTGCGGTAACCATGCTGCTGACCGACAAGTTCTTCGGTACCAGCTTCTTCAACGCCGCCGGTGGCGGTGACCCCGTGATGTACCAGCACATCTTCTGGTTCTTCGGGCACCCCGAGGTCTACATCATGATCCTGCCCGCCTTCGGCGTGGTCAGCGAGATCATCCCCACCTTCAGCCGCAAGCCGCTGTTCGGCTATCAGGCCATGGTCTACGCCACGGCGGCGATCGCCTTCCTGTCGTTCATCGTCTGGGCCCACCACATGTTCACCGTGGGCATGCCGCTGGGCGGCGAGATCTACTTCATGTTCGCCACCATGCTGATCTCGATCCCGACCGGGGTGAAGGTGTTCAACTGGGTCAGCACGATGTGGCGCGGCTCGTTGACCTTCGAAGCGCCGATGCTGTGGTCGGTGGCCTTCGTCATCCTGTTCACCATCGGCGGTTTCTCCGGGCTGATGCTGGCCATCGTGGCAGCGGATTTCCAGTACCACGATACGTATTTCGTGGTCGCCCACTTCCACTACGTGCTGGTGACCGGTGCGGTGTTTGCGCTGATTGCCGCGGTGTACTACTGGTGGCCGAAGTGGACCGGGCGCATGTACAGCGAGAAGTGGGCCAAGGTGCACTTCTGGTGGTCGATCGTGTTCGTCAACCTGCTGTTCTTCCCGCAGCACTTCCTCGGCCTGGCCGGCATGCCGCGCCGCATTCCCGATTACAGCGTGGCGTTTGCCGACTGGAACCTGATCAGTTCGATCGGTGCGTTCGGTATGTTCGTCACGCCGTTCATGATGGCCGCGATCCTGCTGTCCTCGCTGCGCAATGGCGAGAAGGCCGAGGCCCGAAGCTGGGAAGGCGCGCGGGGCCTGGAGTGGACGCTGCCGTCGCCGGCACCGGCACATACCTTCACCACGCCGCCGACCATCCGCCCGGGGGACCTGGCGCATGACGACATCACGCATTGAGGTGGGGCATGCATAACGAAAGCCCCCTGCAAACCTGTAGAGCCGAGCCATGCTCGGCTGACGAAAAGCAGCCGACCAGCGGTCGGCTCTACCAGGGCGAGAGCAACGGCGTCGAACAGCAACGCCAGCGCGCCCGGCGCACCGCCGCCTGGGTCGGCGCGATCGCGGTGCTGGTCTACGCCGGCTTCATCCTCAGTGGAGTGATCGGCCGATGAGCGAGGCACCGGCCAGCACACCGTCACCCAGCGCCGGGCTGCCGCGCCTGATCGGCGTGGCGGTGGCGGTGTTCCTGCTGACCTTCTCGCTGGTGCCGCTGTACCGCATCGCCTGCGAGAAGGTGTTCGGCGTGCGCCTGGAGCGTGGCCCGGGCAGTGAAGCCAGCACCGGCGCCGCCGCGGGCAAGCGCACCGTGCGGGTGGAATTCGATGGCGGGGTGAATTCGCGCCTGCCGTGGTCGTTCCATCCCGAGCAGCTGACCATGGACGTGGTGCCGGGTGAACTCAACGAGGCACTGTACTTCGCCCGCAACGACAGCACGGCTGCGGTGGTCGGCAGCGCGGTGCCATCGGTGGCGCCGGCGCGTGCGTCGGGCTTCTTCAGCAAGACCGAATGCTTCTGTTTCACTGCGCAGACGCTGCAGGCCGGCGAGAAGCGCGACATGCCGGTGCGCTTCATCGTCGATCCGGACCTGCCGCCGGAAATCAAGACGATCACCTTGTCCTACACCTTCTACCGCAACGACGCGCTGTCCGATCGGCTGGCCCCGGCCGCCACCTCGGAAGGCGCGCACGCCGCACCCTGACCCGGATACCGACATGGCCCAGACACCGACCGACGCCAACGTGTACTTCGTTCCGGCCCAGAGCAAATGGCCGTTCGTGGGTTCCATCGCGATGATGGTGACCATGGTCGGCGTGGCCAGCTGGCTCAACGATGCCAGCTGGGGACGCTGGACCTTCTATATCGGCATCGCGATGCTGGTGCTGACCCTGTTCTGGTGGTTCAGCGACGTGGTGCGCGAATCGCAGGCGGGCCATTACAACCGCCAGGTGGATGGCTCATTCCGGATGGGCATGGTCTGGTTCATCTTCTCCGAGGTGATGTTCTTCGGTGCCTTCTTCGGCGCGTTGTTCTACACCCGCAACCTGGGCCTGTCCTGGCTCAGCGGCGAAGGCCGCGGGGTGATGACCAACGAGCTGCTCTGGCAGGGCTATTCGGCCGGCTGGCCAACCAACGGCCCGGCCGCGATCGGCGGTGCGTTCCAGACCATTCCGGCCTGGGGCCTGCCGCTGATCAACACGCTGATCCTGCTGACCTCTGGCGTGACCCTGACCATCGCCCATCACGCGCTGAAGGCCGGCAACCGCCGCCAGCTGCTGATCTGGCTGGGCCTGACCGTGGTGCTGGGCCTGGGCTTCCTGACCCTGCAGGCGGAGGAGTACATCCACGCCTACAAGGAACTGAACCTGACGCTCGGCTCGGGCATCTACGGTTCGACGTTCTTCATGCTGACCGGCTTCCACGGCGCGCACGTGCTGCTGGGCACGATCATGCTGATCGTGATGTGGCTGCGCTCGGCCAAGGGGCACTTCACCCGCGACAACCATTTCGGTTTTGAAGCCGCCGCGTGGTACTGGCACTTCGTCGACGTGGTGTGGCTGATGCTGTTCCTGTTTGTCTACGTGCTTTGATCACGCACGCATCGGTGGCCTCAGCCGCCGATGCCGTGCGGCTTGATCCAGCCCATGTAGATGCTCACGATCACCAGTGCGATCAGTGCGACAGACACCGCGATGCGGCGCGTCAGTGCGTTGACCGTGCGTTTGGTCTGGCCACGGTCGACCAGCAGGTAGTACAGGCCGGCGCCCAGATTCCAGACGATGACGATCAGAAACGCGATTACCAGCAGGGTCTTCAGCGAATCACTCATGCGCGGCTCGAGGGCAGGGTGGATGCGCCTATCTGACCGCGTTTGCGCGGACTTGTCATGATGCGGCAGCACACACGCGTGATTGGATGGCTGCTGGCCGTGCTGGCGATGGCCGCTTTCACCGCATTGGGGCTGTGGCAGCTGCAGCGCATGCATGCCAAACAGGCGATGTTGGATGCACAAGGTCCAGCTGCAGCGCAGGTACTGTCGCTGGCGCAGGCCCTGGCAGCGCCTGGTGCGTTGCACGGTGTGGCCGATCACGGCCGCTTCCTGCCCGGCGTGGTGCTGCTGGACAACCAGACCCGGCATGGCCGCGCCGGCGTGAAGATCTATCGCCCGTTCCGCAGTGACGATGGCAGCGTGCTGCTGGTCGACCTGGGATGGCGCGCGCTGCCGCCGGACCGCACGTTGCCCCAGCTGCCGCCGCCGCCCTCGCCGGTGGCGGTGCGCGGGCTGCTGGCACCGCCACCGGCGGCCGGATTGGCACTGGGTCCCGCATTCTCCGCCACCGGAGAAGCGGGCCGCTGGCTGGCCAGCCGTCTGCCCGCCGAAGGCCTGGCCCGCGCGCTGGGACTGCGAGCGCTGCCAGAGCGGGTGCTGCGGCTGGACCCGGCACTGCCGTTCGGCGACGAGCGCGACCTGGACCTGCTGCCCAACACACTGCCGCCGCAACGCCATCTGGGCTATGCCGTGCAGTGGTTCGGGCTGGCCCTGACCGTACTGGTGGTGGCGCTGGTGCTGGAGCGGCGCAGGAGACGGCCCATCGCCCGGTAGTGCCGGCCGCCGGCCGGCATCCAGGAATCCGAGGGATTGCCGGCCAGCGGCCGGCACCACACCCGCATCCCCCACCCAACCATGAGAAAATGCCCCGCATGAACACTGCTACGTCCCCGCAGGCGCGCGGCTCCGGCCGCCGGACCCTGGTGCTGCTGTTTGCCGTGTTCTTCGGCGCGATGGCGCTGGCCGCCGTGTTGCGTTTCTCCGGCTGGCAGCCGACCGGGCACCGTAATGCCGGCCAGTTGCTGAAGCCGCCGGTGGACCTGCGCCAGCAGGCACCGACCCTGGCCAATGGCCAGGCCTATCCGTGGAACCCCGAGGCACGCACCTGGCGCCTGCTGGTGGCGCCATCCGGGGCTTGCGACGCGCAGTGCGTCACTTTGTCGCAGGGACTG
This sequence comes from Stenotrophomonas sp. Nf1, assembly GCF_003028475.1. NCBI lineage: Bacteria > Pseudomonadati > Pseudomonadota > Gammaproteobacteria > Lysobacterales > Lysobacteraceae > Stenotrophomonas > Stenotrophomonas sp. Nf1. The sequence goes on from NZ_PYTV01000007.1 coordinate 18,954, forward strand.
GGCAAGGTGTGGCAGCTGTTCGGCCATAACGCCGATAATGTCGAGATCCTGTGGCTGGGAACGCCACCGGCGTCGATCGCCTCGCTGCCCGCGCTGCGGCCGCTGGCTCCGTCGCCCGCCCTGCGCGCGGCGTTGCCGGGCGTCGATGATCCGGCGGGACTGCCGGTCTACGTGATCGATCCGAACGGCTTCGTGATCATGCGCCATGCCCCGGGTTCCGACCTCGGTGGCCTGCGCAAGGACATGGCCACGTTGCTGAAACTGAAGTGAGTCCCGTTTGATGAGCCTTTCCGCGCGTCCGGCGCTGCACCGCAATTTCCACCGCCTGGCGTGGTTCGCCATGATCATGACCGCGAGCACGATCATGTTCGGCGCCTTCGTGCGCCTGTCCGATGCCGGCCTGAGCTGCCCGGACTGGCCGACCTGCTATGGCCGCGCCACCTGGCCGCAGCACATCGAGGAGACCGTCGGCCACCCGGCTGCGGAGATCCGCCCGCTGGAGACCCACAAGGCCTGGCGTGAGCAGGTGCACCGCTTCCTGGCCGGTGCGCTGGGCATCGAGATCCTGACCCTGGCCCTGCTGGCCACACGCAAGCGACGCTTCGGAAGCACGGCGGTGGTGACCGCCTGCGTACTGGTGGCCGCCGGCATACCGTTGTACATGATGGGCTGGCATGGCACGGCCAGCGCCCTGGCATTGATCGGCGAGGCGATCCTGCTGATCGCTGCGCTGCGCTGGAGCAACATCGACCTGGCGCGCGCTGCGCTGCTGACCCTGGCGGTGGTGATCTTCCAGGCCCTGCTGGGCATGTGGACGGTGACCCTGCTGCTCAAACCCATCGTGGTGATGGGCCACCTGCTGGGCGGCATGCTGATGTTCGGCCTGCTGGTGTGGATGGCCTGGCGTGCCACGCATGTGCCGATCACCCTGGCCGAAGCACCGAAGCTGAAGTGGCTGCTGCGTGTTGGCGTGGCGGTGCTGGTCACCCAGATCGCACTGGGCGGCTGGGTCAGCGCCAACTACGCCGCACTGGCCTGTGGCGGTGGCAGCCTGTCGATGGACAACTTCCCGCGCTGCGCCAACCAGTGGTGGCCGCAGCACAACTTCGCCGAAGGCTTCACCCTGTGGCGCGGTATCGGCGTCGACTACGAGGGGGGCGTGCTGGACGGCGCCTCCCGTATCGCCATCCAGATGGCGCACCGCCTGTTCGCGGTGGTGGTGGCGGTCTACCTGCTGTGGCTGGGCGTGCGGCTGTTCCGCCTGCCGAGCATGCGTGGCTGGGCCAGCGCGCTGATCGCGCTGCTGGTGCTGCAGGTCACGCTCGGCATCCTCAATGTGAAGCTGGCGCTGCCGCTGGAAGTGGCCGTTGCCCACAACGGCGTGGCCGTTGCCCTGTTGTTCGTGCTGGTCAGCCTGCTGGCCCGCCTGCGTGCCCCGGACTGATTCCATGTTTTCCAACTATCGCCAGTACTGGGACCTGACCAAGCCCAAGGTCGTGGCCCTCATTGTCTTCACCGCCCTGGTCGGCATGGTCCTGGCCATTCCGGGCGTGCCCAGCTGGGAGCAGGTGCGTGCCGGCCTGCTCGGCTTCCTCGGCATCTGGCTGGCCGCTTCGGCCGCCGCCGCCATCAACCAGCTGCTGGATGCGCACATCGATGCGCAGATGGCGCGCACCTCGTGGCGTCCGCTGGTGGTGGGCAAGGTCAAGCCATGGCAGGTGCTGGTGTTTGCCGGCGTGCTGATCGTGCTGTCGATGGTCATCCTGGTGCTGTGGGTGAACCTGATCACCGCCGTGCTGACCTTCGCCTCGCTGATCGGCTATGCGGTGATCTACACCGTGTACCTGAAGCGCGCGACCTCGCAGAACATCGTCATCGGTGGCCTGGCCGGGGCGATGCCGCCGATGCTGGGCTGGGCGGCGGTGACCGGCATGCAGGGTTCCTCGGACTGGGCGTACTCGTCGCTGCTGGTACTGATCATCTTCATCTGGACGCCGCCGCACTTCTGGGCGCTGGCGATCTTCCGCCGCGAGGACTATGCCAAGGCGAAGATCCCGATGCTGCCGGTGACCCATGGCGTGGTGCACACCCGCAAGCAGATCATGGTGTATTCGGTGGTGCTGGCGCTGGTCTGCCTGCTGCCGTACCTGGTGGGCATGAGTGGTGCGTTCTATCTGGGCGGCGCGATCGTGCTCAACGCCGTGTTCCTCTGGTACGCCTGGCGCATGCTGGACCCGCCGGACGAACTGTTCTCGATGAAGATGTTCCACTACTCCATCGTCTACCTGATGGCGCTGTTTGCCTTCCTGCTGGTCGACCACTGGATCTTGCCCTGGTTGTGAGGGGCCTGACGTGGGGTCAGATCCCCGAAGGGGCTCTGACCCCGCCTGAAAGCGGGAGCATCCACGCATGGCGTGGATCTACTGAACCGCCGCGCTGAGCGTGGTCCCGTAGAGTCGAGCCATGCTCGACTGATCGCCGCAGCATCCACCCATGGCGTGGATCACCTTGAACTGTGGTTGATGCGTCGCCATTGCTGTTCCTGACCCCAAGGAAAGGAAGGCGCACGGATGCATTCGATCTTCCGCTGGACCACCGCGCTGCTGCTGGCGCTGGGCATGGCGTTCGGTGCGCATGCCAACGACACTGCCGGGCAGATCCGCCAGCACGCCGCCGAGCATCGCCTGCTGGTACTGGGCGAATTCCACGGCACCCGCGAAGTACCACTGCTGGTGCGCCAGCTGATGGACGACTACAGCCGCGACGGTACCCCGGTGCTGCTGGCGCTGGAACTGCCTCGTGCTGAGAGCCCCGCGCTGCACGACTATCTGGATTCCGATGGCGGGACGGCGGCACGCCAACGCCTGCATGACCGTGCGTTCTGGACCGTGCGCGATGACCAGCACGATGGCCGCCGCAGTCGCGACATGCTGGCGATGATCGAAGCATTGCGCGCGCTGAAGGCGCAGGGCCGTGCGATCGAGGTGGTGGGCTACGACGTGAACCGCAGCGACGGCGGCAACCAGGATCGCGATGACCGCATGGCCGCCGAGCTGCGGCGCCTGTACCGGCGCCTGCCCGACGGCGCACGCATGGTCGTGCTGACCGGCAATGTGCACGCCATGCTGCAACGCCCCGCCGATGCGCCGCCGGAAATGCAGATCCGGCCGATGGCATCGGCGCTGCGTGACCTGGATATCTACAGCGTGCGGCTGGAAGCGCTGCGCGGGCACTTCTGGGGATGCATGGACCGCTGCAAGGCACTGGCCCTGCTCGAACGGCCGGCGCGCGCGGCGCAGGTCAACACCCATGCCGGGCGCGAGTACGACCTGTGGGTGTGGATGCCGCAGCTGAGCGTCGGCACCCTGATTGACCCGTGAACCCGGGGTCAGATCCCCGAAGGGGATCTGACCCCATTTCGCAGTACATCAGCCGAGCATGGGCTCGGCTCTACAGTAGATCCACGCCATGCGTGGATGGCGTTTCCGGCAACAACCCGCGCGCCCGATCAGGGCGCGCGCTTTGCATACCGCTGCGCGATCACGCCGCAGACGATCAGCTGGATCTGGTGGTAGATCATCACCGGCAGCACGATCGCGCCGAGGCTGCCACCGGCAAACAGCACCTTGGCGATCGGCACGCCGGTGGCCAGGCTCTTCTTCGAGCCGCAGAACACGATGGCGATCTCGTCCTCGCGGTTGAAGCGCAGGCGGCGGGCGATGAAGGTGATCAGCGGCATGGCGATGCCCAGCAGCACGGCGGCCACGACCGCCACCGCGAACAGCGACAACAACGGCGTCTTGCTCCACAGCCCTTCAGTGACCGCTTCGCCGAACGCCGAATACACCACCAGCAGAATGGTGGCCTGGTCGGTGTAGCGCAGCAGCGCACGCTGCCGCTCCACCCAGCCGGCGATCCACGGCCGCAGCAGGTGGCCGGCCACGAACGGCACCAGCAGCTGCAGCATGATGCCGCCGATGGCATGCAGCGGGTCGTGCACGCCGCCGGATGTACCGGCCAGTGCGGTCAGCAGCAGGGGTGTGAGGAACACGCCGAGGATGCTCGACAGCGAGGCGCTGCACACCGCTGCGGGCACGTTGCCGCGCGCCATCGAGGTGAAGGCGATGGACGACTGCACGGTGGACGGCAGCGTGCACAGGAACAGCACGCCCAGGTACAGCTCCGGGGTCAGCAGCCAGCCCGACAGCGGCTTGAACAGCAGCCCCAGCAGCGGGAACAGGATGAAGGTGCAGGCCAGGATGGTCAGGTGCAGCCGCCAGTGCAGCATGCCGCCGATGATCGATTCGCGCGGCAGGCGCGCGCCGTGCAGGAAGAACAGCGCGGCGATGGCCACCGTGGTGACGTCGTCGAGGACGATGGCGGCAGCGCCCTTCATCGGCAGCAGCGAGGCCAGCCCGACGGTGCACAGCAGGGCGAGGGTGAAGTTGTCCGGTCGCAGGCGCGACCACCAGCGGGTCATGGTGGGCAGGGTCCTTGGTGCGGTGGAGTCAGGGCGAAGTGGAAGGCGTGGCCAGACGCTGGCGGGTGGCGGCTTCCAGCGACTTCAGGCCGGCACGCTGGCCCAGTTGCAGCGCCTGTTCGGGGCTGGCCTGTTCGTAGCGTGCATTGACCAGGCCGAGCACGGCGCCGGCGCGGTTGCCGGAGGCGCAGTGCAGCAGCACCGGCCCCTGGCTCTGCTGCAGGGCCTGGTGCACGGCACGCACGTTGGCCGCGTCCAGGCCCTCGGCACCGGCCATCGGAATGCGCACGTAGCGCAGGCCCAGTGATTCGGCCTCGCGGGTTTCATCGAAACCACGGTCCTCGCCGGGCTGGCGCAGATCGATCACGGTGCGCACGCCCTGCGCGGCAAGCTCGCGCAGTTGCACGGCGCTGGGCTGGCCGCCGGCATACAGGCCAGGGCGGACTTGGTTGAGCGCCGCGTCTTCGGCCAGTGCGGCCAGCGGCAGGCAGAGCGACAACAACAGCAGGCAGGTCAGGCGCAGCAGCATGGTCTTCTCCGTGAAAACGTCCTGCCGCTACAGGCGCAGTCCGGCGCGGGCCTTGAGCAGCTCGCGCAGTTCGTACTTGTCAGTATCGTCCAGGCCCTGCTGGCGCTGCTTTGCCAACAACTCCTCCAGACGTTGCACCAGCAGCTGTTTCTCCAGCTGGGCCACGGCATCGTGCAGTTCCTGGGTCCACATTGCCTCGTCGCCCGGCATCGTCTGCGCGGCCAGGGTATGCAGGGAGGCCTGTTCCTCGCGGCCGTCGAAGTGCTCCAGCAGGGCGCCGGTGCTGATGTCCGGGCGCTGTTCGACCAGCCCCAGCAGTTCCAGCAGCAGCTCTACGCCCGGCAGGCGCAGGCCCTGGAAGTGGTGCTTGCCACCCAGGGTCAGCGCCAGCGACGGCTGCTGCAGCAGTACGGCAATCGCACCGCGCACCAGGCTGCGCTTGGCCACCGGCTGGATGGAACGCGCCGGCGGCCGTTGCGGCATCGGCGAACGTGCCGCCTGGGCGTTGCCGCCGAGGCCGGTCAGCTGCCCCAGCTGCTGCTTCATCAGATCGCCGAAGGCGCCATCGGGAATCTGCGCCAGCATCGGCTTTGCGCGTTCGGCCAGGCGGGCCTTGCCGTCCAGCGTGCCCAGGTTGATCTCGCGGGTGAGTTCGTCGAAGAAGAACTGCGACAGCGGCGTGGCCTGCTTCAGGCGTTCGTTGAACGCTTCGGCGCCTTCCTTGCGCACGATGGTGTCCGGGTCCTCGCCATCGGGCAGGAACAGGAAGAACGCCTGGCGGCCGTCCTTCATGCGTGGCAGTACCGATTCCAGCGCCTTCCAGCCGGCGCGGCGGCCGGCAGCGTCGCCGTCGAAACAGAAGAACACGTCCGGCGCGTTGCGGAACAGCAGCTCGGCATGGTCCGGCGTGGTCGCGGTGCCCAGCGTGGCCACCGCCTGGGTGACGCCGAACTGGAACAGCGAAACCACGTCCATGTAGCCCTCGACCACGATCAGCCGCTCGATCTTCTGATTGGCCTGGCGCACCTGCCACAGGCCGTACAGTTCGCGGCCCTTGTGGAACAGCGCGGTCTCGGGCGAGTTGAGGTACTTGGGGCCGTCGTCCTTCTCGAACACGCGACCACCGAAGGCGATCACCCGGCCCCGGCGGTCGAAGATCGGGAACATCACCCGGTCGCGGAACTTGTCGTAGACGTGGCCGCGATCGTTCTTGGAGAACAGGCCGGCGCGGTCGAGCAGCTTCATGCGCCGCTCGTCCTTGCCCAGGGCATCGCGCAGGCCGCTGTAGCCATCGGGTGCGTAGCCGATCTGGAAGCGCGCGCGGTTGTCCTCGTCGACGCCACGACCATCGAGATAACTGCGCGCCTTGTCGCTGCCTTCCAGGTTCTTCTGGAAGAATTTGGTGGCCGCATCCAGCGCCGAGTACAGCTCGCGGCTGTCGTCCTGCTGCTGCGGGCTGCGCGGGTTCTCGTTGCGCGGTACGTCCATGCCGGCGCGCTTGGCCAGCTCATCCACCGCATCGAGGAACTCGAGGCGGTCGTAGTTCATCAGGAAGCTGATCGCGGTGCCGTGCGCGCCGCAACCGAAGCAGTGATAGAACTGCTTGGTGGGCGAGACCGTGAACGAGGCCGAGCGCTCGTCATGGAACGGGCAGCGCGCCGCGTACTCCTTGCCCTGGCGCTTCAACGGCACGCGGCTGCCCACCACCTCGACGATGTCGGTGCGGGCCAGCAGGTCGTCGATGAAAGCGTCGGGGATACGGGCCATGGGCAACAGGGCAGGGCGCAGCCGGCAGGCCGCGCAGAAGGGAAGGCAGGTTCCCTAGTCTACTCGCTGGTGGCCGCCGGGCCCGCTTCTTCGGTGGTGTCCCCGCCCTTGGCCAGCTGCGCCCGGGCGTACAGGCGTTCGTCGATCACCGCGGTCATCAGCGCACCGACGAAGAACACCGCAGTGGCGTAGTAGATCCAGACCAGCGAGATCACCAGCGCGCCCATCGAGCCGTAGGCGCTGCCCGGGGCCACGGTGGCGATGTAGACGCCGATGCCATAGCGGCCCAGCGCGAACAGTGCCGAGGTGATGGCGCCGCCGATGAAGGCCTGGCGCCAGGCCACGCGGCGGTCGGGCAGGTAGTGGTAGAGGAAGGCGAAGGCCAGCGTGTACAGCAGCAACGAGGTGAGGTAGCCGATGGCCGGCAGCACCGAGGGCAGCTGTGCGAACACCACCTGCAGCGCGGTGGTGGCGGTCATCGACAGGATCAGCAGGAAGCCCAGCGCCAGCACCACGCCGAAGGAGAACACGCGCTTGCGCAGCCAGGCCTTGATGCCATCCAGGCGCTGGCCGCTGGTGTGGAAGATGCGGTTCAGCGCGTTCTGCAGCTGGGCGAACACCGCGGTGGCACCGACAAACAGCAGCAGCGTGCTCCACAGCCCGGCCAGCGAGCCCATGCTGGGCTGGCTGTTGGCGTTGTGCAGCACGGTGTCGGCGACGCTGGCCACGCTGCTGCCGGCCACCGAGCCGATCTGGCCGATCAGTGCCTGTTGCGCCGGCGGGTACAGCGAGGCGGTCAGCCACAGCAGCAGCACCAGCAGTGGGGCCATCGACAGCAGGGCGTAGAAGGAGACCGAGGCGGCCTGGGTCAGCACGTCGATCTCGACGAAGCGCTTGGCCACGGCCATCGGGAAGCTGTCCTGCAGCTTTCCCAGGCGAGATCGGACGGCAGGCAGAAAGGCGTGGGGATGCGGCATCGAAGCAGGAGAAGGCAGGTGGATGATGCTTTTTCTAGCAAATCAGGGCGTTGGGTTGGGTGAAGTGCCTATTCAGACGTTGTGCCGTACAGCGTCCGCGCTATCCTTCTGCCCGACCGTGGGTGCGCAGGGGGCTGCCGCCACGGTATCCGGGGCCGGCTGCCGATGCGCAGGGCCGCGACATTCCAATTTCTCTGCAAAAGGACGCGTTATGAAAGGGATGGTCTACACCACGATGGTGTTGCTGGCGACGGTGAGCGGCTCGGCGACCGCCGCCTCGGCTGCCTGCGAGAAGGCATTCAAGACGGTAGGCGATCCGCGCAACGGCGCGATGTACATGGCCGATGTGACGGTGCCGGGGTTGAAGGTGCAGAGCGCACTGGACCAGCTGCGGCAGATCGGTGCCGAGGACCAGTTCGAGATCGGTGGCCAGCTGGTGGAAGGCAACACCGGCAACCAGTACCTGATCCAGACCAAGGGCCTGCGTACGCCGCTGGTGCTGATCGGTACCGCCGACCATACCGGCCGGGTGACCCTGGCGACCAAGCTGGCGCGTGGCCAGACGATCGGCCAGGACGAGGCGCGGCAGTCGATGTGCGCGATGCTGGACAAGCTGAAGGGCGGCAGCCAGGGTGAGGCGCTTGCCGCCGCGGCGCGCGCGAAGCAGCCGATGCCTGCGCTGGAAGACGTGGCCGCACCGGACCTGTCCAAGAAAATGGGCAAGGAAGTGCGCTCCACGATGGCCGCCTACAATGCCGCCGGCAGCTTCAAGGACCTGATGCTGGGTACCACCACCAACAAGGAAGACCTGGGCGATCGTTCGGCCACCTTCCTGCCGCTGTATGCGAAGTACATCGGCCGCCGGTACCGCATCGACGGGCAGATCTATACCGTCAACCGGAACAGCTACTCCACCCGCCCGGGCGAGGTGGGATCGATCAACTACCTGGTGACGCCGGAACGCGGCCTGCTGCGGATCCGCCAGAACGACACCTTCAACAACAACAACTACACCATCCGCTGCGAGTTCGCGCCGGACCAGGCGGCCAACTTCAGCGTGCTGCGTGAGCGTGACTGGGCCAAGCTGGAAGGTGAGGTCAGTTCGATCGAAGGCAGCTCGATGACCCTGCGCAACTGCCGCCAGGCGTAAGCGGCAGCGCCCCTGCCTGCAGTAATGACAAGGCCCGCATAGCGCGGGCCTTGTCGTATGCAGCGGGCGGTGCGGTGATCAGCCGGCCAGGGCCTGCTTGACCAGCTTGGACACCAGGGCCATGTCGGCCTGGCCGGCCAGCTTGGGCTTCAGTGCGCCCATCAGCTTGCCCATGTCGGCCGCGCCGGTGGCGCCGGTCTCGGCGATGGCAGCCTGGATGGCGGCCACGATCTCGGCTTCGCCCATCTTGGCCGGCAGGTAGGCTTCGATGACCACGATCTCGGCACGTTCGATCTCGGCCAGGTCTTCGCGCTGGGCCGCTTCGTACTGGCTGACCGAGTCCTTGCGCTGCTTGACCATCTTGTCGAGCACGGCGATCACCGCGGTGTCATCCAGCTCGATGCGCTCGTCCACTTCGCGCTGCTTGATGGCGGCATTGATCAGGCGGATCACGCCCAGCTTGTGCTTCTCGCCCGCCTTCATGGCGGCCTTCATGTCGTCGGTGAGCTGCTGCTTCATGCTCATGAGGAACCTCGTGGTGGTGGTGGGGCGGGGCGGATGCCCGAACCCGGAAACGCAAAAAGCCGGCGACGCTCGCGCGTGCCGGCTTCGGCTTCACCGCGGAAGGACAAGCCTGCCGCAATGAAGATGCGTCCGATCAGTACAGGCGCTGACGCTTGGTGACGTCGCGCGACGAGCGGCGCAGCTGACGCTTCACAGCAGCGGCGGCCTTGCGCTTGCGCTCCTGGGTCGGCTTTTCGTAGAACTCGCGCTTGCGGGTTTCGGCCAGCACACCGGCCTTTTCGCAAGTGCGCTTGAAGCGGCGAAGAGCAAACTCGAAGGGCTCGTTCTCGCGGACTTTGACGCTGGGCATGGAATCTCCGGGACACAGTAGAACCGGGTCACGCCCGGCGAGCCGCACATTATAGCGGCGAATAGACAAACTGCAAGCGGCCAACCCTGAATACGGGCCGGAAGTTCGAAAGCAGTGAGATCTGCACATCCCCCGAGGGGGCGGCAGGGGCGTCATAATAGCAGGCATGCGAGTCCTTGGCATCGAATCTTCCTGTGATGAGACCGGCGTGGCGGTGTATGACACCGACCTGGCCGGCAGCGCGGCCCTGCGCGCCCATGCGGTCTACAGCCAGATCGCCCTGCACGCCGAGTACGGCGGTGTGGTGCCCGAGCTGGCCAGCCGCGACCACGTCCGCAAGCTGCTGCCGCTGGTGCGCCAGACCCTTGCCGAAGCGGGCCTGGGTGTGGGCGACATCGACGGCGTGGCCTACACGGCCGGCCCCGGCCTGGTCGGCGCCCTGCTGGTGGGTGCCGGCGTGGCCCGCTCGCTGGCCTGGGCGCTGGAGGTGCCGGCGGTGGGCGTCCACCATATGGAAGGCCATCTGCTGGCCCCGCTGATGGAAGATGACCCGCCGCAGGCGCCGTTCGTGGCACTGCTGGTCTCCGGCGGCCATACCCAGCTGGTGGCGGTCGATGCCATCGGCCAGTACCGCCTGTTGGGCGAAACCCTGGACGACGCGGCTGGCGAAGCCTTCGACAAGACCGCCAAGCTGATGGGCCTGCCGTACCCGGGCGGCCCGCAGCTGGCCAAGCTGGCCGAGCAGGGCACGCCGGGCGCGTACCGCTTCGCGCGGCCGATGACCGACCGCCCGGGGCTGGATTTCAGCTTCTCCGGCCTGAAGACCCAGGTCCTGATGGCCTGGCGCGACAGCGACCAGAGCGAGCAGACCCGCGCCGACATCGCGCGTGGCTTTGAAGATGCGGTGGTCGAGACCCTGTCGATCAAGTGCGAGCGCGCGCTGGAAGCGGCCGGGACCAATGTGATCGTGGTGGCCGGCGGTGTCGGCGCCAACAAGCGCCTGCGCGCGCGCCTGCAGCAGATGGCCGAACGTCTTGGCGGCCGTGCCTGCTTCCCGCGGCCGGCGCTGTGCACCGACAACGGCGCGATGATCGCCTTCGCCGGCGCGCTGCGCCTGCAGGCCGGCCAGCACAGCCCGCCGAAGGTGGATGTGACCCCGCGCTGGGACATGGCGACCCTGCCGGCGGTGTGATCCGCTGTCTGTAGCGTCGAGCTTGCTCGACTGTTCCAGGCAACAACAGTCGAGCAAGCTCGACGCTACAAAGGCGGTGAGGCAGTCGAGCAAGCTCGACGCTACGGGCGGGCACCCAACGGCGACGCCGCCAACACCGTCGTCGCCCGCTCGTGCCGCTGCAGCCACCCCAGCGTATGCGGGCAGCGTGCATGGATCAGCCGCCCGATCGCGGCCAGGTCTGCGCCGATGTCGCGCTCCAGGATGGGTTCGTGGTGGGCGATGCGGTTGCGCAGGTGGCGGATGCGTCCAATGTCTGCGTGGATGGCTTTCCTGATGACACTGGGATGCGCCGAAGGCGCATGACGTAGAACCCCGCCGAGTGCAGGTATCCACAATGTGGCGTCGAAGCGGCAGGTGAAGAGCTGCTGCCAGAAGACCATCGGCAGGTTGGCGACGACTTCGGAGGCCTCTGTTGCGCGGCTGGCGACCTGCTCCAGCGCGATTCTCGCCGAGGTGGATGAAGCGGCGGGCAACCTGCGCCGCAAGGCTTCATTCCACGGCCATCGCGGGCCGTGCTGTCGGGCCAGGACCGACGCCGCTGCGTTGCGAATGACCACTTCGCACAGATGCACCGGCATCATGAGTGCACCGCACATCCGCATGTTCCACACGTACAGGCATTCGGCAGTGACGTCAGCGTTGCAGGTTGATGCGATTCTCTCGTAGGTCGACAGTCGCTCCGCCGACAACGCGCGCCTCAATGCATCGTATGCAGCCATGGTGATGTGTGGTGAGGGAGGGAAGCGGGATGTTGCCGAGGGGCCGAGCCGGTCACCATCAGGAAACATCCTTGTGTACGTGGGCTGTTTCCCGCGTTTCAGCCGGGGCGGGAACACGGATCTGCGTTGTCGTGATTGGCCTTGACCCGCCGGTTGGTCACTGACTAGTCTGGGCACCTGCGCCACCGGGACTCGCGGCTTGAGAAAGCTCCCCCCGGGGACAAACGGTAATACCAAAGGGCCCCGCTAGCAGGGCCCTTTGTCTTTTCCGGGCCCGCCCCATGCGGGACGCCCACCGCCCGTTCCGGGCAGGGTCACCGCCGTGCCGTTACCATGGCCGCCTGTATTGGCGCTGGTAACCGCAATGGACAAGGTTTTCATCGAGGGGCTGACGATCGACGCCCTGATCGGTATCTACGATTGGGAACGACGGATCCGCCAGGACCTGGTGTTCGATCTGGAAATGGGCTTCGACAACCGTCGCCCCGCGGCTACCGACGACATCGCCCACACCCTGAACTACAAGGCGGTGAGCAAGCGCCTGGAGCAGTTCGTGCGTGAATCGGAGTTCGGCCTGGTCGAGACCCTGGCCGAGCGTTGCGCGCAGATCGTGCTGGACGAGTTCGATGTGAAGTGGCTGCGCCTGAAGCTGAGCAAGCCCGGTGCGGTGCGTGGCGCGCGCGCAGTGGGCGTGATCATCGAGCGCACGCGCGACTGACCCGGTAAACCCGGCCTCAGGCCGGAAACCCGGTAGTGCCGGCCGCCGGCCGGCAACCTTGGCAACAACGAAACAGACAGGAGACAACCGATGGTGGACGCGGTGGTGGCGGTACAGTGGCTGGAAAAGCTGCAGAACACACTGGAACCCTATCCTGGCGCCTACCTGGCGTTGATGATCACGGCGCTGTTGATCGCCGCCGGCCTGGCCAACTGGGTGACCAAGCGCATCCTGCTGCGCGGGCTGCGGCGCCTGCTCAGCCGGCTGCCGGGCGCCGACACCGGCCGCGGCAGCCATCTGATGCGGGTGATCTCGCGCCTGTCCAATGTGGTGCCCAGCCAGGTGATCGCCTCGGGTATCCGCATCGTGCCGGACCTGCCGCCGGGGCTGGTCAGTTTCATCATCGGCGCCTGCCAGGCCTGGGCGATCCTGACCGTGGTGCTGGCGATCTCGCATGCACTGGATGCGGCCAACGACCTGTACGAGCGTCGCCCCGAAGCGCGCAACAAGCCGATCAAGGGCTACCTGCAGGTCGCCAAGATCGTCATCTTCGTGATCGCCGGCCTGTCGATCGTTGCCACCCTGGCCGGTGTCGACCTGCGCTATCTGGTCACCGGCCTGGGCGCCGCCACCGCAGTGCTGATGCTGATCTTCCAGGACACCATCCTGTCGCTGGTGGCCAGCGTGCAGATCAGCGGCGATGGCCGCGTGCGCATCGGCGACTGGATCGAGATGCCCAGCCAGAACGCCGATGGCGATGTCATCGACATCGCGTTGCACACCGTCACCGTGCAGAACTTCGACAAGACCATCACCACCATCCCGACCAAGAAGCTGGTGACCGAGTCGTTCAAGAACTGGCGCGGCATGCAGGAAGCCGGTGGCCGCCGCATCAAGCGCGCGCTGTACCTGGACCAGCACAGCGTCGGCTTCCTGGATGAGGGCGACCTGGCCTTCCTCGGCCAGTTCGCGCTGCTGGGCGACTACCTGCGTGAGAAGGAACAGGAACTGGGGCAGTGGAACGGGCGCCTGCGCGAGCAGGGCGTGGCCGAGGTCAACAGCCGCCGGGTGACCAACCTGGGCACCTTCCGCGCTTACGTCGAGCGCTACCTGCGCAGCCATCCGGGCATCCACACCGACATGACCCTGCTGGTACGGCAGCTGCAGCCGACCACCGAGGGCCTGCCGCTGGAGCTGTACTGCTTCACCCGCAGCACCGCCTGGGGCGAGTACGAGGCGGTGCAGTCGGACATCTTCGACCACCTGCTGGCGATCCTGCCGGCCTTCGGGCTGCGGGTGTTCCAGGCCTCCAGCGACGCCATGTTGATGGCCGGGCAGCGCCAGTTGGCCGGCTCGGAGTAAGCTGCGAGGCCTCCGGCCGGACCGTACGGATCCGGCTGGAGGTTGAAACTGAACGACGAAACCTCTCGCCAAATGGCTCCGGATCGCTAGAATGCCGGGCTTGTAAACGTTTTCATCAAGGACTGCTGGTGGCCTCCGATCGCATCGAATCCCTCATTGCCCAGATGACCGTCGAGGAAAAGGTCGGCCAGCTGGGTGTCTTCGCGGACATGGTCCGCCCGTTCGCCCCGGACGTGAACCCGGAAGCCAACGTGCGCAATGCCGACCAGGTGCTGCAGCAGGTGCGCGAGGGCAAGGTCGGCTCGCTGTTCAACGGTGTCGGCGCCGAGCTGGGCCGTCGCATCCAGCAGGTCGCCACCGAGGAAAGCCGGCTGGGCATCCCGGTGATCCTGGCCGCCGACGTCATCCACGGCATGCGCACCGTGTTCCCGATTCCGCTGGGCGAGGCCGCCAGCTTCGAACCGGACCTGGCCGAACGCACCGCGCGCGCCACCGCCGTCGAAGCCACCGCCGCCGGCCTGCACTGGACCTATGCGCCGGCCGTGGATATCGCCCGTGACCAGCGCTGGGGCCGTGGCGCCGAAGGTGCCGGTGAGGACGTGGTGCTGGGCTGTGCGTTCGCCGCCGCCCGCGTGCGCGGCTTCCAGGGCAGCGACCTGCGCGCCGCCGATTCGCTGCTGGCCACGCCCAAGCACTTCGCTGCCTATGGCGCGGTGATGGCCGGCATGGAATACAACATGGTGGACATCTCGCCGCAGACCCTGCGCGACGTGCACCTGCCGCCGTTCAAGGCCGCCTTCGACGCCGGTGCGATCACCGTGATGTCCTCGTTCAACGACATCAACGGTGTGCCGGCCAGCGCCAACGCCGAACTGCTGACCGACATCCTGCGCGGTGAGTGGAAGTTCCCGGGCGTGGTGATCTCCGATTACACCGCCGACATGGAACTGGTTGCGCACGGCTATGCGGCTGACGATCGCGATGCCACCGCCAAGGCGTTCACCGCCGGCCTGGACCTGAGCATGCAGAGCGGCTTCTACGCCGAGCACCTGCCGGGCCTGGTCGAGAGCGGCGAGGTGCCGATGGCGGTGCTGGATGAAGGCGTGCGCCGCATCCTGTGGCTGAAGGAAACCATTGGCCTGTTCGACGACCCGTACCGCTCGCTGGACCCGGCGCGCGAAGCCGATACCTCGCACATCGCCGCGCATGACGCACTGTCGCGCGACGCTGCACGCCGTTCTATCGTGCTGCTGAACAACCGCGACAACGTGCTGCCGTTGCAGAAGACCGGGCAGAAGATCGCGCTGATCGGCCCGTTCGTGCAGGACCGCGAGAACATCGAAGGCTGCTGGACGCTGTTCGGTGACAAGCAGCGTTATGTGGACCTGGAAACCGGCGTGCGTGCCGCTATTGGCGACGAAGCGCTGCTGGAGATCGTGCCGGGCTGTGATCTGGAAAACGCGATTCCGGGTGGCACCGAAGCGGCTGTGGCCGCCGCGCTGCGCGCCGACGTGGTGGTGCTGGCGCTGGGAGAACCGCAGCGTTACAGCGGTGAGGCGCAGTCGCGCGTGGAGATCACCCTGCCGCCGGCGCAGCAGGCGCTGGCCGAGGCGGTGGCGATGACCGGCAAGCCGCTCGTGGTGCTGCTGCGCAACGGTCGCGCGCTGGCCCTGCAGGGCGCGGTGCGCAACGCGCACGCCGTGGCCGTCACCTGGTACCTGGGCACGCAGACCGGCCATGCCGTGGCCGATGTGCTGTTCGGTGATTACAGCCCGTCCGGGCGCCTGCCGGTCAGCTTCCCGCAGGTGTCCGGCCAGCAGCCGTACTTCTACAACCACCCGCGCACCGGCCGCCCGGAACTGCCGACCATGTCGGAGTTCAAGGCACGTTGGCGCGAGATTCCCAACGAGCCGCTGTACCCGTTCGGCCATGGCATCGGCTACACCACCTTTGCCTACGGCGTGCCGCAGCCCAGTGCGGCCCAGCTCGGCTGGGATGACACCCTGACCCTCACCACCACGCTGACCAACCGCGGCGATGTGGCCGGCGAGGAAGTGGTGCAGCTGTACATCCACGACCGCGTGGCCAGCCGCGTGCGTCCGGTGCGCGAGTTGAAGGACTTCCGCAAGGTGGCCCTGCAGCCGGGCGAATCCACCGAGGTGGTGTTCACCCTGACCCGCGAGCAGCTGGCCTTCACCGGTCGTGACGGCGTGCTGCGCGCCGAGCCGGGTGTGTTCGACGTGTGGGTGTGCGCCTCGTCGGCCGCCGGTGAAGCGGTGCAGTTCGAGCTGCTGAAGGGCTGATTGCGCGCTCATCCACGCATGGCGTGGATCTACTGCAAGCGGTAGCGCCGGGCCATGCCCGGCGTTGCCTTGCTCACGATGCACGAACACGCCGGGCGTGGCCCGGCGCTACCATCGGGCTTTCGATCCGATGGAGTCCGCGTATGCGCACGATTGCCGTGTTGATTCCCACCCTGATGCTGGCCGCCTGTTCGCAGCCGGCACCGCCGGCCGCGCCTGCTGCGGATGCACCGCCGCCGATGGAGGCCAGTGCCCCGGCAACGCCTGCAGCACCTGCCGCTGAACCCGCGACCTCCACACCTGCCGCGCCCGCAGTGGAGGCGCCTGCCGAAGATGCACGTGCGCGTATCGACGCCGTGCTCGGCGATGCCGCGCAGTACGAGAAGGTGTTCAACGCATTCAAGACCGCCGTGGTCGGCGGTGACCGCGCCGCCGTCGTCGAGCAGGTGCGCTTCCCGCTGAACATCGCCGATGGGAAGAAGATCACCGGCCCGGGTGAGTTTCAGCGCAACTACGAGAAGATCATCACCCCGGCCGTGGTCAAGGCGGTGTCCGAACAGGACTTCGGCAAGGTCTTCGCCAACCAGCAGGGCGTGATGATCGGTGATGGCCAGGTATGGTTGAACGGGCAGTGCCTGGACCAGGCCTGCACGAAGACCGAAGTGAAGGTCATCACCATCCAATGAATGCAGACGGCCCCGCGTGCGGGGCCGTTGCGGAGAAGCGTGCCGGCCAGCGGCCGGCGCTACCTCAGGCTTTCGGCGTCAGCTTCAGCAGGCGTGCCTTGCTGCCGTCTTCCAGCAGCCACAGCGCGCCATCCGGGCCCTGTTCCACTTCGCGGATGCGCTCGCCCATGTTGAAGCGTTCGGCTTCGCGCGCACTGTCGCCGTCGAAGGCCACGCGCACCAGCGAGGTCGACGACAGCCCGCCGATGAAGCCGCTGCCCTTCCACTGCGGGAACAGGGCGCCGCTGTAGATCACGAAGCCGGCCGGCGAGATCACCGGCGTCCAGGTCACCTTCGGCGCGGCGAATTCCGGGCGGGTGCTGTGGTCGGGAATCGGGCGGCCGTCGTAGTGGTCGCCATTGGAAACCACAGGGTAGCCGTAGTTGGCGCCGCGCACGATCAGGTTCAGTTCGTCGCCGCCGGCCGGGCCCATCTCATGCGCCCACAGCTTGCCGTTGGCATCGAAGGCCATGCCGAGGATGTTGCGATGGCCCAGCGACCAGACCTGCGCGGCCACGCCGCCCTGCGAGGCGAACGGGTTGTCGGCCGGCAGGCTGCCATCGTCGTTGAGGCGCACGATCTTGCCGAGGTTGCCGCCCATGTCCTGCGCCGGATCGAACTTCTGCCGTTCGCTGGAGCTGATCCACAGCTTGCCGTCCGGGCCGAAGGCGAGGCGGTGGCCGTAGTGGCCTTCGCCACTGACCTTGGGGCTCTGCCGCCAGATCACCTTCAGGTCCTTGAGCTGGCCAGCGCCGCTCGCGTCCAACGCCAGCGTCGCGCGGGCCACGGCGGCACCGCGGGTGTCCAGCGTGCCTTCCTCGGCGTAGCTGAGGTAAACAACATGATTCCGGGCGAAGTCGGGGTGCAGGATGATGTCGCCAAAGCCCCCCTGACCACCGTAGGCCACCTTGGGAACGCCGGTGATCTCGTGCTTCTGGCCGCTGGCCAGGTCCAGATGCTGCAGCTTGCCGCGCTTCTCGGTGACCAGCAGGCTGCCGTCAGGCAGGAAGGTCATCGCCCACGGCTGGTCGAAACGGCTGACTTCGGTGGCGGTGAACGGGCGCTGGTCGGCGGCGGTGGAGGCTGCGGGCGCGGCGGCCTGGGCGCCGTTGGCGGCCGGGTCGGCGGCGTTGCAGGCGGAGGTGGCGAGGATCGGCACCAGGCCGAGGGCGAGCAGCAGGGAGGGGCGGGTCATGGGTATCTCCAGGGCGGGGATGCGGATGGCCGGGCTGTCCCTTGTACACCACCCGGCGTGTGACCGTCGTGGCCCGAAGGTCCTGCAACCCCTGTGCGAGGGCGGCGGGATCGTCTAGGGTGTTGGCGCCCGGGCAAAGCGTGCCCGTCTGCCTGCCAAGGATCTGCAATGAACACTGCCATGCCGCACAAGCCGTCCACCGCCTTCATCGCCGCCTCCTGGGTTGCCCTGCTGCTGGGCGCGGCGGCCTACCTGATCGGCCTGTTCAACGCCGCGATGGCGCTCAACGAGAAGGGCTACTACCTGACCCTGCTGCTGTTCGGCCTGTTCGCAGCGGTATCGCTGCAGAAGAGCGTGCGCGACCGCGTCGAGGGCATTCCGGTGAGCGCCCTGTACTACGCGCTGTGCTGGTTCGCGCTGCTGTCGGCGTTGATGCTGCTGCTGGTCGGGTTGTGGAACGCCACTCTGGCTCCCAGCGAGAAGGGCTTCTACGGCATGGCCTACGCGCTGTCGCTGTTCGGCGCGGTGGCGGTGCAGAAGAACACTCGCGACCTGATCGCCGCTGGCGGTGGGCAGAGCAAGCGCAGCGCGATCGTGCCGCCGTTGCCGGAACAGGAGTGACTCCGTAGAGCCGAGCCCGTGCTCGGCTCTTCTGCCGCACCTGTAGCGTCGAGCCATGCTCGACTCCCAGCCGAGCATGGGCTCGGCTCTACAGGGGCATGGCGTTATCGCTTCAACCGCGGATCGGCCAGCTGCGCGTCTTCCCAGCCGCGGCGTACCGCATTGCGTGCCTGTGCCCACTCAAGGCGGCTGTGGCCACGCTCGTTGGCCCAGCGCGATTCCAGCTCGGCTTCCACCTGTTCGTAGGCGCGGATCATGTCCTGCGCGCGGGCCGCGTGGCCGATCCGGTAGGCCGGTTCGTAATCCTCGAAGAACAGCTGGTCGTCGTAGTACGGCTCGGCGCTGTAGCGCTCGCGCCAGTAGTTGCTGACCGCATCACGCGGCGTGCTGTCATCCGGTACGCGGCCGGGAATCTGGTACTCGGTCATGGAAGGCTCCGTTGTGTACGAAGCCTGATCGTGCCTGCGTGGCGGTTAACGGCCCGGTCCGACAGCGTGATCACCAGATCAATCCGCCGGGCATGGCCCGGCGCTACCGGTCACCCGGCGTCGGCATCCTTGCGCGGCAGCTTGTAGATCACCGCGCCGATGGCAAATGCCACCAGCGCAGCGGCGATGTTCTGCCAGCTGGCACTGGCGAACAGCGCCACGCACAGCAGCAGTGCCAGCACCGGAATCAGCGGCCCACCGGGCAGCTTCAATGCGCCCGGCCGATCGGCGTAGCGCTTGGCCAGCACCAGCACCGCAGCGGCGGTACCGATGTAGGCGAACAGGCGCGTGGTCATCGACAGCAACGCCAGCTGCACGAACGAGCCGGACAGGGCCAGGCCGAGCGCGATCAGGCCCTGGCACAGGATCGATGCGGCCGGGGTGTGGAAGCGCGGATGCACCTGCGCCAGGATCTTCGGGCCGTAGCCATCGCGTGCCAGTGCAAACAGGAAGCGCGGGCCCATCATCATCGTGTTGCTGTTGGTGCCGAGGATGGAGATGGTGGCACCGACCGTCAGGATCAGCGCCAATGCTTCGCCACCGAAGCCGGCGGCGGCATCGGCCAGCGGCGTGGCCGAGCTGGCAAGGCCGGCCAGCGTACCCTGTGCCACCACCTGCACCGCGCCATAGATGACGGTGACGGTGATGATCATGGTGATCAGTGCGAACGGAATATCGCGACGCGGGTTGCGGTATTCACCGGCGGCCGCAGGAATGTTTTCGAAGCCGGCGTAGGCGTACAGCAACAACAGCGCAGCCTCGCCCATGCGTTGCAGGTCATGCGGGTCCGGGCGCTGGCCGGAGAACGCCAGTTGCGGGTCGATGTAGAACGCGCCGATGGCCACGAACAGCAGCAGCGGCAGCATCTTGCCGATCACCAGCACCACGCCGGTACGCGCGGCCGAGCGCACGCCGATGATGTTGATGCCGGTGAGGAAGCCCAGCGACACCACGATCACCGCGATGCGGCCCAGGCCAGCGCCGGCCCACGGCCAGAAACGCGCAACTGCATCGGCCAGCGCGTTGCTGAGCGCAGCGGCCGAGCTGATGCGGGTCAGCCAGATCATCCAGCCGATCTCGAACCCGGCGAAGCGCCCGAACGCCTCACGGGCGTACAGGTAGCTGCCGCCGGGCTCATCGAAGTAGCTGGCGGCCTGCGCGTAGCACAGTACCAGCAGGGCCACGACGATGCCGGCGGCAACCACGCCCCACAGGCTGAACGGGCCGAGCAGGGCGACGGTGGCGGCCGGCAGCAGGTAGATGCCGCTGCCGATCACATCGTTGATCGACAGGCCGACGATCTGCCAGCGGCTGACCGCGCGCTGCAGCTGTGGTTCGTCCTGCGCGCTCAACGGGCGTCTCCGGCCAGCGCGGGCAGCTGCCACTGCGCCTGCAGCCGCGTGTACTCGGCGCGCGGCAGCAGCACGAAGCGCGGCGCATCCTGCGGCCGCAGCCAGTCCAGCAGCGCCTGCATGCGCGCCTGCGGCATCGCGGTGCAGCCGGCGGTGGCCTCACCGGGTTGGCGCCACAGGTGGGCGAAGATGCAGCTGCCCTTGCCAGGCTGGTTGTCCGGGTTGTGGGCGATCACGAAGCCTTCCTGGTAACGGACGTCGCCCTTGTTGTGCAGGTCCAGCCGCATCGGCTCGGTGGAACCTGCCACGGCTGCCTTGCCCACCTTCTTCGCGTCGACGATGCGGTTGTAGAACGGCGAGGCCGGCACATCCATGCAGTAGCTGCTGTCGAGCATCGGCTGGTAGGCCATCGCGGTGCCGGGGCGGGTGACCGCATAGCCGAACGCGCTGCCGAGTGCGAACACGCCGGCCGGGCTGCGGCCATCGCCTTCGTGCTTCTGGGGGCCCTCGGCCTGCGCCGGATGCAGGCCCAGGCCCCAGGCGCTGCCGGTGCGGCCCAGCGCCACCGGAAATGCCTGGCCATGCCGGCGCCAGCCCTTGCCGTCGCGCACGTAGGCTTGCAACTGGCCCTGGGTGCTGTCCCAGCCGTCGCTGGTGACCACGATCAACTGGCGCGCGCCGTCCAGCGGTGCGGCGTGGACGGACAGCGAGCCGGCAAGCAGCAGGGCTGTCGTGGCGAGGCGGACCAGCGATTTCATCAACGTGCGCTCCGGTCAGGAATCCAGCAGGTGGTCGATCCGCTCCAGGTTCACCGCCAGCTGCTGCTGGCGGTCCGGATTGGCGTGGCAGAGCAGCACGAACAGGAAATCGAGCAGGGCGTGCATGGCGCTACGGTACAGCAGCTGCGCCACCTGCGGCGCGCGATCGTGCGCGCAGACCACCAGTGCCGCATCCGCATGCGCGCGCAGCGGGTTGGCGGTGTGGCGGGTGATCGAAATCACCTTGCCACCCATGTCCTGGAACTGCCGCGACAACTGCGAAAGCTGCGGCAGGTTGCCGAATTCGGAGAACACCAGCAGCGCATCGCCGGGGCGCGCGGCCGACAGGTTGGCCAGCATCAGGATCGGATCGGTATGCGGCACCACCAGCAGGCCGAGCAGCGACAGCCGCATGGCGAACTCGCGCGCGAACAGGCCGTCATCGCCCAGGCCATGGACGAACAGCTTCGGCGCGCCATCGAGCAGCTGCACGATGCGCTCGATTTCTTCGCGCGGATTGGCCTGGCGGGTTTCCTCTTCGGCCTGCGCCTTGCTGCGGCGCAGGGCGTCGCCCAGGCGCAGGTAGTCATCGCCGCTGTCGGGTTCGCGGGGTGCCTGTTGTGGATCGGCACCGGCGCGGGCGACATCCTGGCCGATGGAATACTTCAGATCCGGGTAGCCCTTGAAGCCGAGCTTCTGGCTGAACTTGACCACGCTGGACTGGCTGATGCCCAGCGCGCTGGCCAGTTGCTGGGAGGAGTAGTCGCGCAGCAGGTGGGCGTTGTCGAGGATGAAGTCGGCGATGCGGCGTTCGATGGCCGACATCTGCCCGCGCTCGGAACGGATCTTCAGCAGGGGCGGCATGCGGGGCGTCCGGGCATGGATAGGCGCGTTGCGGTTGGTCGCGTAGAGCAGATTATGTGGTGGGTCGGGCGGGTGGGGTTTGCAGGGGACGCCGTGAATCCGTCCATGGAGGCTTGGCCGCGCCATCCATGGCGCGGACACCCCTGCAAATCCCACCCGCCCGACCCCGGACAGATCGCGCGCGTGCCAGCCGCGAAGAGGATACGGGGTGGGGCAAAAGCAAGAGCATCCACGCATGGCGTGGATCTACGGTTCAACCCAGCATCTCCAGCCCGCGCACTTCGGTGATGCCCAGCCCCGGCACATCGCTGATGCTGATCTCCGATTCGTTGAAGTGCACGCCGCCGCTGACCGGGTCGAACTGGCCCAGCGACGGGCCATCCAGGTCGACCTTGGTGATCACATCGCTCTTGGCCACCGCCAGGTGCACGGCGGCGGCGACGCTGATGCTGGATTCGATCATGCAGCCGATCATGCACGGCACGCCGTAGATGCCGGCGATGTCGGCAATGCGGATCGCGTTGGACAGGCCGCCGGTCTTCATCAGCTTGATGTTGATGATGTCGGCAGCGCGCTGCTGGATCAGGTCCATCACCTGGCTCGGGCTGAACACGCTTTCGTCAGCCATCACCGGTGTATTGACCCGGTCGGTGACGTACTTCAGGCCGCTGATGTCGGCGGCCTTCACCGGCTGCTCCAGCAGCTCCAGCACCACGCCGGCTTCTTCCAGAGTGCGCATGGCATGCACCGCCTGCTTGGCGGTCCAGCCCTGGTTGGCGTCCAGGCGCAGCAGGGCGCGGCCTTCGACGGCGGCATGGATCGCCTTGACCCGTTCGATGTCCAGGCCGATGTCCTTGCCGACCTTGATCTTCAGCGACTCGAAACCGCGGTCGATCGCCGACAGCGAATCGGCCACCATCTTGTCGATGTAGTCCACGCTGATGGTGATGTCGGTGGTGATCACCGGGTCGCCGCCGCCGAGCATCTGGTACAACGGCGCACCATGCAGCTGCGCCCACAGGTCGTACAGCGCAATCTCCACTGCCGCCTTGGCGCTGGTGTTGCGCTCCATCGCGCCCTGCACCAGACCGCACAGGCGGTTGAGGTTGACCACGTCCTGGCCGATCAGGCGCGGGGCGATGAAATGGCGGATCGCTTCGATGATCGAGCCGTGCGTATCGCCGGTGATCACCGCCGTGGCCGGGGCTTCGCCATAGCCGGTGTGGCCGCTATCGGTGCGGATCAGCACCACCACGTCTTCCACGGTCTCCACCGTGCGCAGGGCGGTCTTGAACGGTGTCTTCAGCGGCACGCGCAGCATGCCCAGTTCGATGGCAGTGATCTTCATTCAGGAGTCTTGGCGCGCAGGCGCTGGATGTTGGTGATGCGGTCGATGTAGCGGACGGTATCGCTGGCCATCATCGGCTCCAGCGGCGTCACCGAAACGCCATTGAGGTGGGCCTGCACGCGTTTGCCGTCGGCACCGGACCAGCTGCCGCCCGCGGTATCGTGGATGACCCAGGTGCGGCCGTCGACGTGGCCGATGGCCATCATCACGTGGCCGGGTATGTAGACCAGATCGCCCACCCGGAGATCGGTCACAGCACGGTCACGCGCGGCCTTTGTGTCCTTGTCGGTGAACGGCAGGCGGTCCAGCGCCGGGCTGATGGCCTGCGCGCTGGTATTGCGCGGCAGCAGCACGCCGAAGCTGCGGTAGATCTCGGAAACGAATCCGCTGCAGTCGCGGGTGTCGTAGTCGTGGCCCCAGCCGTAACGCTCGCCGAGGAACTTGAAGGCCTGCTGCAGCAGCAGTCGCGGGGTCAGTGGCAGGTAATCGGCCGCGGTGTCCTGCGAACGCGGCAGCAGGGCCGGCACCAGCTTCAGGCGACCATCGGCCTCGCGCACCGGCAGCTGTACCACCCACGAGGCATGCGCCTGTTGGCCGTTCACTGCTTCGGCAGCGGGCCAGTCGGCCAGCACCGGCAGTCGCACGCCCATGTCCAGCTGCAGGCGCGAGACGCGCGGTTCCTCCGGGGTGTAGGCGGTCTGCGCGGTGGCGCCGGTGACAACGCGGTACGGGCCCTTCGTGCCATAGCCGAGCACCGTGGCCTTGTCGCCGCCGGCGATGGCGTCGGCCTCGATCCACGCGCTGTAGCGCTCGCTGTGCACGAACAGCCAGCGGCCATCGGCACTGCGATGGACCACCGCCACCTTGTCGCCGGGGAACAGTGCCGACTCCTGGAAGCGGTCGATGTCGGTGTCACCGGCAGTGCTGAAGACGCGCTCGCGGGTGGGGAAGGTGCGCAGCGCCGCGCGCTTCACCACCAGGCCGTAGGCGGGTGCGACGTGTGCGGGAATCGCATCGAGGCCGAGGTTGGCTTCGATGCCACTGCGCAGCGCAGGCGCGATGGCCTGGCCCCGCTCGTTGAACAGTGCACGCCCGGGCCAGCGCGACAATGCGCTGATGCTGGCTCGTACCTGCGCGGCATCGAGCTGTGCGGGCAGCGCGGCGATGTCCTGGATGTGGCTGTCCTGCGCGCGCATCCGCGCGTTCTGCGCATCGATCTGCGCGCGGTCCAGGATCGGCGCATCGGCGTTGTCCAGCCGGGCCGCCCAGTACTGCGGAGTCAGGTAGGCCTCGTGCAGGCCGATCACATACGGCAGCGGCGCGCCAGGATCGGGTGCCGGTGCGGCCGGTGCAAAGGCCGGTGCGGCCAGCAGGCACGCGGCCAGGGACAACCGGCGCGGCCATCGCCACTGCCGTTGCGGTTCGCGGGAAGCCAGGATCATGCGCAGCACACCCTCCTCGAATGCCTTTTGGAATATTTATTCCTTTCGGCATAGAAAGCAAGAATAAATTATTGACCGGCATCCCGGCCCGTGTTACACAGCCATTACCACCCGCGCTGGGGAAGTGTCGCTGTGGATCCTGCCGTTCGCAAACCGCGTCTGCCTGCTGCTGCCGGCCTGTGTGCCGCGCTGCTGCTGTGGGCGTGGTCGGCGGGAGCGGAGCCGCCGCCCTCGGCCGTCCGGTTTGCGCGCGTCGTGCAGATGATCGACGCGGGACGGTTCTTTGAAGCTCACAGCGAACTGAACACCTGGTCGGCCGCCGACGCGGCGGAGCCTGGCGTCAGTTTCGACGACATCGCGTTCCAGGAAGAACGCATGCGCCGCATCCGCCTGGATTTCAGCCTCGACGAAACCGCGGCCAAGGCCGCTGTGCGGCGCTGGATTCCCAACCTGACCGACGAAGAATTCGCGCGCTGGGACCAGCTCGGCCTGATCGAGCATCTCGATATCGATGGCGAGCGTTGGTACTTCAAGCGCGCACCGTCGAACCTGTTCCTGCTCAGCGACGAAGCACGCGCACGCCGCCGCGCGGATGCGCCGATGCCACCTCCGGGGCCCAACGAAGTGCTCAACGCACACCACGCGCGCGTGGTTGCCGCGGCCGAACAGCGTGGCCGGGCGTCGGTGCTGCCGCAGCGCATCGAATTCACCCAATCGCTCACGGTGAAGGCCGATGCGGTGCCGGCCGGCGAGACCGTACGTGCCTGGATTCCGTACCCGCGCGAGATCCCGGGCCAGCAGGAGCAGGTGCAGTGGCTGGGCAGCAGCCCGGGCAAGGCGCGGGTGGCACCGGCCAGCACCCTGCAACGCACGGCCTATCTGGAAACCAAAGCGGTGGCCGGGCAGCCAACCCGTTTCGAGGTCCGCTACGCGGTCACGATCTTCGCCCGGCATACCGCGATCGATCCGGCCAAGGTGCAACCGACCCCGGTCGATCCGGCCTTGAAGCCCTATCTGGCCGAGCAGTTGCCACATGTGCGCTTCACCCCTGCGCTGAAGCTGTTCTCCGACCAGGTGCTGCAGGGCGAGACGCGCCCGTATGAAGTGGTCCGCAAGCTGTTTGCTGCGGTCGACCGCATTCCCTGGGCCGGTGCACGCGAATATTCCACGATCAGCAACATCAGCGACTACGCGCTGCGTGCCGGCCATGCCGACTGCGGTCAGCAGACCCTGCTGCTGATCGCGCTGCTGCGCCTGAACGGCATTCCCGCGCGCTGGCAGTCGGGCATGGTGTTCTCCGGCGATGGCAGTGGTTACAACAACCTGCATGACTGGGGGCAGGTCTACCTGGCGCCGTATGGCTGGCTGCCAATGGACGTGACCACCGGCGCTCTGGCCAGCGACGTGCCCGCACTGCGCGATTTCTACCTGGGTGGCCTCGACGGCTACCGCATCGCCTTCAACGATGATTTCGGCCAGCCCTTCGTGCCGGCCAAACAGCACTACCGCTCGGAAACGGTCGACTCGCAGCGTGGCGAGGCCGAGTGGGCAGGCGACAACCTGTACTTCGACCAATGGAGCTACGACTTCCAGTGGCGGGTACTGCCAGCCGGGCAACGCTAGCGCGACACATCGCATTCCACACCATTCAATTCTTGCAGGAGAGAGCAGGGGATGAAGGCTTACAGCATCAAGCGGGCGGCGTTGTGCGTCGCCCTGGGGGCGTGTCTGGGCGTAATGCTGCCCAGCATTGCGATGGCGCAGAACGTGAGCGGCGCGGTCGCTGGCCGCGCAACTGCTGGTGACCAGGTCACCGTGGTCAGCAGCAGCACCGGCCTGACCCGCACCGTCACCGTCGGTAGCGATGGCAGTTACCGCCTCGGCCAGTTGCCGGTGGGTGACTACCAGCTGCAGCTCAGCCGCGATGGCCAGAAGCTGGGCGATCAGGTCTCGGTGAGCGTTGCCGTTGGTGGTACCACCACGGTCAACCTGGCCAGTGGTGGTGGCGTCACCAATCTTGACGCACTGCAGGTGGTCGGCACCCGCGTGGTCAACCGCGTGGATGTCTACTCCACCGAAACCTCGTTCAACATCAACCGCCAGGAAATCTCGCGGCTGCCGGTGGCCCAGGACCTGTCGGCGGTGGCGCTGATGGCGCCGGGCGTGGTGGGGGGCAACTCGTCCTTTGGTGGCCTGTCCTTCGCCGGTTCATCGGTGGCCGAGAATGCGGTCTTCATCAACGGCCTGAACGTCACCGACATGTACACCCGTCGTGGCTTCAGCACGGCGCCGTTTGCCTTCTTCAACGAGTTCCAGGTCAAGACCGGCGGCTACTCGGTGGAGTTCGGTCGCTCCACCGGTGGCGTGATCAATGCTGTGACCCGCTCGGGCAGCAATGAATTCGAAGGCGGCGTGGAAGTCACCGCCGAGCCCAGTGCATGGCGTGCCAGCGGCGGCGATCATTTCCATCGTGATGGCACGCCGCATTCCTATGGCAGCCGTGACAACAACTCGTTCCTGAAAACCAATGTCTGGGGTTCCGGGCCGATCATCAAGGACAAGCTGTTCCTGTTCGCGATGTACGAAGACCGCAGCGACAAGGGTCACAACACCTCGTCCGATGGCAGTACCTGGTTCAAGAACGATTCCGGCAACGGCTTCTGGGGCACCAAGCTGGACTGGAACATCAACGACAACCACAGCCTGGCACTGCTGGCATTCTCCGACGAAGGCGACGTCACCAATGCCTCGTACGGCTACAACTGGAATGCCGACCAGCTCGGTGCCTGGGGCGGCGATTCGGTTACCGAGACCGGCGGCCGCAACTGGTCGGCCACCTACACCGGCCACTTTGGCCAGAATTTCACCGCCCGCGCCATGGTGGGCCAGAACAACCAGCGCGCGTTCACCAACTCGTCGCTGGACCAGGCCTGCAGCCCGGTGTTCACCGACAGCACCTACGGTCCGCGGTTGAGCAAGCTGCAGGGGCTGCGTGCCGGCTGTCATCCGACCGGTGCGGCCGTGGCCGAGCGTGACGATACCCGCGATGTGGCGCGCCTGGACTTTGAATGGCAGCTCGGCGACCACCTGCTGCGCTTCGGTGTGGACCGCGAGTTGATGACCACCAAGCAGTCCACCCGCTACCCGGGTCCGACCGAGCTGAGCTACACCGCCTACGTGGCGCGTCCCGGCGATGAAGTGTGGGACGGCGCCAACGCCTACGTGCCGGCCGGCGTCACCGAAATGCTGCGCGCCCGCAACCGCAGGTCCGGTGGTACGTTCGAAACCGAGGCCAATGCCTTCTACCTGGAAGACATCTGGAACATCACCCCGAACCTGATGCTGAACCTCGGCGTGCGCTGGGACCGCTTCGAAAACCGCACCGCTGCCGGCAAGGCGTTCATCAAGATGGACGACCTGATCGCACCGCGCGTCGGCTTCTCCTGGGACATGCGCGGCGACGGCAGCACCAAGCTGTTCGGCAACGCCGGTCGCTACTACCTGCCGGTCACCAACAACATCAACGTGAACTTCGCTGGCGGCCTGACCGACGAATACAGCTACTACGTGCTCAACGGCTGGGAGCAGAAGACCTCGCCCACCGGATCGCCGTACATGGCGCCGATCGTGGGCCAGCAGATCGGCCCGACCGACACCCGCATGAATACCGGCGGAGCCGACCTGCGGCAGAGCGTGGACCGTGATCTGAAGGCGGTCTACCAGGACGAGTACATCCTGGGCTTCCAGAACATGATCAACCAGGCCTGGTCGTGGGGCGTCAATGCCACCTACCGGCGCATGACCCGCGCACTGGATGACATCCGCATCAACTACACCCCGTGCGGCCCGACCCCGAGCACGCTGTGGCCGATCGCCAACCCCGGCGAGAGCCTGACGATCTGGGGTGACAAGAGCATCGGTTGCGCCAACGAAGGCTGGATCACCATCGATACCGCCAACAGCGGCTACCGCAAGGGTGGCAGCGGCGAGGTGATCGGCTATTCCAAGCCCAAGCGCACCTACAAGGCGCTGGAGTTCCAGATCGACCGTGCCTGGGACGAGAAGTGGATGTTCAACGCGTCCTATCTGTGGTCCAAGAGCGAGGGCAACTTCGAAGGTCCGGTGAACTCCGATACCAACTACGGTGACACCGGCATGGTGCAGTTCTGGGATCATCCGGCCACCAACGAACGTTATGGCGTGCTGTTCAACGATTTCCGCCATCAGTTCAAGCTGCGCGCCGCGTATGCACTGAACAAGCAGTGGTCGTTCGGCACCACGCTGCAGGTGCAGTCGGGTGGCCCGATCACCGCTTACGGCGTGATGTGGCCGAACGACTCCATCGCCGGTGGCAGCACGTCCAGTGAAGGCAGCGGCGGTGGCACCGGCTGGCTGTGCGTGGCCAACTGCGCGGGCCCCTACAACCAGCGCCAGTTCGAATACAGCCCGCGCGGTGCGTTTGGTCGCCTGCCGTGGACCTGGACCCTGGGCGCCAACGTGACCTGGCGCCTGCCGGTGGAAGGCATCGACCTGAGCGCCCGGTTGTCGGTGTACAACCTCACCAACAACCAGAAGACCATCAACGTGCACCAGCGCTATGAAGCACAGCCCGGCCAGTACCGTGAGGCGACCTTTGCGACCGGCACGCGCTGGCAGGCCCCGCGCTATACCCAGCTGGTGGTGACCTGGAACTTCTGAGGCCAGCGCCGCGTGCGGCGCCGAGCGCGCTCGACCGTGCTCGACGCTACCTGTGCATTGCGGTGCTGGCGGTTCCCACGGCCTCCATCGATGCCGACGTTGCGGCCATCGTCCAGCACGAGCACCTGCCCGGGCTGGCCATGGCCGTGGTCGACAACGGGCAGGTGGTCTATCGCCATGCGGAGGGTGTGCGCGGCGATGGCGGCCGTATCGACGAGGACACGCTGTTCAAGATCGCCTCCAACAGCAAGGCGATGACCGCAGCGCTGCTGGCGCGGTTGGTGCAGCAGGGCCGGCTGCGCTGGGATGACCCGGTGCAGCGGCA
This sequence comes from Stenotrophomonas sp. Nf1, assembly GCF_003028475.1. Lineage (NCBI taxonomy): Bacteria > Pseudomonadati > Pseudomonadota > Gammaproteobacteria > Lysobacterales > Lysobacteraceae > Stenotrophomonas > Stenotrophomonas sp. Nf1. The sequence goes on from NZ_PYTV01000007.1 coordinate 48,883, forward strand.
CCTGCCTGGTTTCCGCATGCATGACGCGTGGGTGGGCCAGCAGATGCAGGTGCGCGACCTGCTGATCCACAACAGCGGCCTCGGCCTGGGCGCCGGCGATCTGATGCTGTGGCCGGAACCCAACGCCTTCACCCGCGCCGACATCATTGCCGGCCTGGCGCACCTGAAGCCGGTCAGCAGCTTCCGCAGCCGCTATGCCTACGACAACCTGATGTATGTGGTGGCCGGCGAAGTGGCGGCCGCTGCCGGTGGCAAACCGTACGATCAGCTGATGCGCGAGCAGGTGTTCGAGCCGCTCGGCATGGACCGTTGCCAGGTGGGCGCGTGGTCGGTGAAGCAGATGGGCAACGTGGCCCAGCCGCATGCCTGGCGCGCGGGCCGCAACGTGGTGGTGAACGCCGATGGTGAAACCAGCCCCGACCTGACCTCGATGGCCGCCGGCGGCATCCGCTGTTCCCTGCGTGACATGACGCGTTGGATGCAGGTGCTGCTGGAGCCTTCCCTGGTCCCTGATTGGCTCAATGCCGAGCAGCGGCGCACGCTGTGGACCCTGCACATGCCGATGCCGCTGGGCGAACGCCAGCGGCGCTGGGACAACGCGCACTTCTACGGCTACGGCTATGGCTGGCGGGTGTCGGACATGGACGGGCAGTGGAAGGTAGCCCACACCGGCACCTTGTCAGGCATGTACTCCTCGCTGGCCCTGCTGCCGGACCGCAAGGTGGGCGTGGTGATGCTGATCAACGGCGAGGGCGAAGATGCACGCACGGCGCTGATGCAGGCGCTGCTGAAGCGCTTCACCGCTCCGCATGATGCGCGCCCGGCCGAGGCCTATCTGACCGAACTGAAGACCGAGCAGGCCACGCGGGCAGCGTCGGGCCATCAGCGGCCTGTGACGTCGACGGCGCAGCCGGCGCGCGCGGTCGATCTGCCGCGCTGGCAGGGCCGTTATCACGATCCCTGGCTGGGGCCGGCCTCGCTGTGCCCGGGCAAGGGCGGCCTGCGTTTCAGCGTGGACAAATCGCCGAAGCTGCAGGGCGCCGTGCTGCAACAGCAAGGACGCTGGCTGCTGCGCTGGGATAGGCTGGGCAACGAAGCGCAGGCATGGCTGCAACCGGGCGAAGCCCCGGTGCCGACGCTGGACCTGCGCGCCATCGATCCGGACATCGACTTCAGCTATGACTTCCAGGACCTGCATTTCACTCGTACTGGCGATTGCCCTGGCCGCGACCGCCCACGCCGCTGAGCCACCGCGCGTTTCGCCGGCCACCGATGCTGTCGCGGCCGGACTGGTGGAGATCCGCGCGCTGTCGCCGCACATCGAGATGGACATCCGCTATGCGACGTTGAACAACTTCACCGGCGCGCGCGTCCCTGGCTACCAGGCGCCGTCCTGCTATCTGCTGGCGCCGGTCGCGAAGGCACTGGCCCAGGTGGAGCAGGACCTGCGCGCGCAGGGCTTCGGCCTGCGTGTTTACGACTGTTATCGGCCGGTGCGTTCGGTGCAGGCCTTCATGGCCTGGGTGAACGATCCGCGCGAACTGTCGCGCAAGGCGATGCAGTATCCGGACCTGGACAAGCCGCGTCTGCTGGCCGACGGCTATATCGCCGAGCGCTCCGGCCACAGTCGCGGTGCCACGGTGGATCTGGGGTTGCTGGATTGCCGCAGCGGTGATTGCTCGGTGCTGGACATGGGCACCGACTTCGATTTCTTCGGCCCGCGTGCGCATACGCAGACGCCCGGGCTGAGTGATGCACAGCAGGCGAACCGCCAGCAGCTGGTGCAGGCGATGGCGCGGCGTGGCTTTGTGAACTATCCGCAGGAGTGGTGGCACTACACGTTCCAGCCCGAACCGGACCCCGGCACCGCCTACGACGTTCCCGTGCGGTAGGGGCGACACGGTAGTGCCGGCCGCTGGCCGGCAACCGCTGTCGGCTCGGTAGCTCCGCCCTCAACGATTCCGCGCGCGGTCTCTGGTTGATGTTGCCGGCCAGCGGCCGGCACTACCGCAGGTGCCGGGCGATACCCCTTACACTGGCCGCCTTCCCACCGCTGCCCACCCGATGAACCTTCCCCTGCACTTCGGCCTGCTCGGTACCCTGGAAGCTGGCGGCATCGCCTTACTGGTCGGCCTGCTGGTGTACCTGCTGTGGTCGCGGTTGTGCCGGCTGCTGCACTGGTCGATGGGCCATGCGATTGGCTGGTCCTGCGTCATCTCGGTAGTGATCTCGGCCGGCATCGATGCGTGGAAGCTGTTCTACATGGGCATCGTGCGGCTGGAATCACCGCTGTACGCGCGCATCTTCCTGTCCACCATCCACGATCCGAACGAACTGGGCAGCCGCGTGGTGCTGGAAATTGCCGGCGCGCTGGCCGGTGTGGCATTGGGATGGGTGATGTTCAGTTCGCGGTCATCGGAAAAAACCGTCGACTGACGCAGGTTTTTCGTTGGCACCCGGTTAAATCCGGGCGCACTGAATGCACATCTTATGAGCCACTCACCCGGCCCTAACCAGCGCACTAATGCATGCGCGCGGGCCAGTGGTTAATCGCGCGTGTGGGCGCCGGTTGCTGCGCAAAATCGATTCAGAAAGGCGGTGGCAGGGTAGGTGCCGTGCGGAGACAACAGGCCGCGCAACACCACCCAATAGGTAGGAGACACCCCTGATGACTATTCGCAACCGCAAGCCCCTGATCGCCCTGATCGTCGCCGCCGGCAGCGTACTGGCCATTCCGGCGATGGCGCAGTCGGCCAAGCAGCAGGCCGCGCATGCGCAGAACGAGGCCGCGCAGGCCCAGCAGGCAGCGGCGCAGGCCGGTCAGGCCGCTGACCAGGCGACCAATGCGGCCGCGGCGGCATCGGCGCAGGCCAATGGCGGTGGCCAGACCTGGGCCAGCATCGATACCGATGGCAACGGCACCATCAGCAAGACCGAGGTGCAGGTGAACGCGGGCCTGGCACAGGTGTTCGACCAGGCCGACAGCAACAAGGACGGCGAGTTGAGCGCCGATGAGTACAAGGCCTACGTCGCCGCCCAGCAGGCAGGTGCGGGCGGCGCTGCGCAGGGCGCGCAGGGCAGGTAACACCTGCATCGGGGCGTATGGGAACCCGGGCGGCTGCGGCCGCCCGGGTTTTTCTCGTCACCATGGCCCCTGTATCCTTGGCCGATGAATACCTCCACGCCTGCGCCGTCGCGCGCCATCGGCCTGGTCGGTTTTGACGGTGACGATACGCTGTGGAAGAGCGAGGACTACTACCGCAAGGCCGAGCAGGATTATCTTGACCTGCTGTCGCGCTACGTCGATGTGCATGACACCCAGACCGCGCGCCACCTGCTGGAAGTGCAGCAGCGCCACCTGGGGACCTTCGGCTACGGCGTGAAGAGCATGACCCTGTCGATGATCGAAGCGGCCATCGACATCACCGGCCAGCGCATCGAAGCCAAGGACATCCAGCGCATCCTCGATATCGGCCATGCCACCCTGGGGCATCCGGTCGAGCTGATCGACGGCGTGCGCGAAGCGGTGGCGGCCATCGCCGAGCACTACCCGGTGGTGCTGATCACCAAGGGCGATCTGTTCCATCAGGAAGCCAAGATCAAGGTCGCCCACCTGGCCGAGCTGTTCCCGCGCATCGAGATCGTCTCGGAGAAGGACCCGGAAACCTACGCCCGCGTGCTGGCCGAGTTCGACCTGCCGATGCAGCGCTTCGTGATGGTCGGCAACTCGCTGCGTTCGGATATCGAACCGGTGGTCACCCTCGGTGGCTGGGGCGTGCACACGCCGTACGCGGTGACCTGGGCGCACGAGACCCAGCACGGCGTGGCCGACGACGAGCCGCGCATGGTCACCGCCGACAGCGCCCATGATTGGCCGGCCGCGCTGGCCGCGATCGAGGCCAAGGCCGCCGCCGCGGCCTGACAGGCGCCGGCGGCTGCGGCAGAATCGGGCCATGAACCTGCGACTGCGCGCCCTGCTGTTGTCCCTGCTGCTGGCGCCGGCCACCGTGCTGGCCCAGCAGACCGCCGAACGTTCGGCTGTGTATGAGGTGGAGACCGGCGACAGCTGGGTCGATGCCCAGCTGCAGGACATCAACCATTACGCCGAACGCTACCCCGACGCCTTCCTTGACGAAGTGTCGCGCTACGCGGGCGTGCCACGCGGCTACATCAGCGCGCTGTTCACCACCCATGGCTGGCAGGCCGGGGACATCTACTTCGCCTGTTTCTGGGCCAAGGCCAGTGGCCAGACCTGCCGCGACAGCGTGCGCGCCTTCAGCCAGAACCCGGAGGGCGGCTGGGAGGCAGTGGTGAAGCGGATGCCGGTGAAACCACAGAACGTGCATGTGCGCGCCGTACGCCATGCCATCGTGGCCAGCTACCAGCACTGGGACCGGCCGATCACCCTGGATGCCACCTTGAAGCGGCAGCTGAACCGGTAGTGCCGGCCGCTGGCCGGCAACTGCACCAATCCAGGCATCCGGAGGTTGCCGGCCAGCGGCCGGCACTACCGATTTCTTTCATGTTGCTCTGCGTATCGCCGCCGCCCCGCGCTCCGGCGACAATACGGGCCCGAGCTGTTCCCCGTTCCCGTAATCGAGTGACTGATGAGCGCCTCTTTCGTTTCGCCCGATGTGATCCGCCGCCTGTTCGCGCAGGCCATGTCCCGCATGTACCGCACCGAAGTGCCGCTGTACGGCACGCTGGTGGAACTGGTGGAGCGGATCAACGCGCAGGTGCTGGCCCAGGACCCGGCGCTGGCCGCGCAGCTGCAGCGCAACGAGGAGCGCGCGCGCCTGGATGAAGAGCGCCATGGCGCGATCCGCGTCGGCACCGTGCAGGAACTGGCCACGCTGCGCCGCCTGTTCGTGGTGATGGGCATGTACCCGGTGGGTTACTACGATCTGTCGGTGGCCGGTGTGCCGGTGCATTCCACTGCGTTCCGCCCGCTCACCGGCGCCGCGCTGGCGCAGAACCCGTTCCGCGTGTTCACCTCGCTGCTGCGCCTGGAGCTGATCGAAGACGAAGCCCTGCGTGCCGAATCGGCGAAGATCCTTGCGCGCCGCCGCATCTTCACCGACGGCGCGCTGGCACTGATCGACCAGGCCGAGCGTGACGGCGGACTGTCGCAGGCCGATGCCGAGCGTTTTGTCGAGCAGGCGCTGGAAACGTTCCGCTGGCACGGTGATGCCACCGTCGACCTGCCGACCTACCACGCGCTGCACAACGCGCACCGCTTGGTGGCCGACGTGGTCAGCTTCCGTGGCCCGCACATCAACCACCTGACCCCGCGCACGCTGGATATCGATGCCGCGCAGACTGCCATGATCGAACACGGCATGGCGGCCAAGGCGGTGATTGAAGGCCCGCCGCGCCGCGCCTGCCCGATCCTGCTGCGCCAGACCAGCTTCAAGGCGCTGGAAGAGGCCGTGCACTTCCCGGACAGCGAGGGTGGCGATGCCGGTACCCATACCGCGCGCTTCGGCGAGATCGAACAGCGCGGCCTGGCCCTGACCCCGAAGGGCCGCGCGCTGTACGACCAGCTGCTGGCGCAGGCGCGCGATGCCGGTGGGGCCGGCAGCACCGGCGGCGACTACGGCCAGCGCCTGCAGGCGGTGTTTGCCAGCTTCCCGGATGACCACGACACCCTGCGCCAGGAAGGCCTGGGCTACTACCGCTACCAGCTGACCGAGGCCGGCCGCGCCGCACCCGAGCGCGTGGCCGATCTGCCGGCCGAAGTGCTGGTGGCCGCTGGGCTGGCCACGGCCGACCCGATCGTCTACGAAGACTTCCTGCCGGTCAGTGCCGCAGGCATTTTCCAGTCGAACCTGGGCGGCGAAGAACAGCGTGCCTATGCCGCGCATGCCAACCGCGAGGCCTTCGAGCAGGCGCTGGGGGTGGCGGTGAATGACGAGTTCGAGATCTACGAGCGGCTGCAGGCCGAGTCGCTGGCGGCGCTGCGCACCGCCTGAAGGTAGAGCCGGCCGCTGGCCGGCTGTTGCGGAAGCCGGCCAGCGGCCGGCTCTACCCGATGTCCGTACCTGGGGTCATGCTGCTGCCCCTTTGTAGAGCCGAGCCATGCTCGGCTGCACAGGGAAGGAGAGTCGAGCATGGCTCGACTCTACAGAAGCGGGCCTCAACCCTTCATCGTGCCGGTATCCAGCCAGCGCTGGTGCCACGACAGCGCTTCGGGCAGCAGATGCGGGGTGTGCTTGCCGTAGCTCTCGCGGCTGGCACGGTCGAAGTAATCCTGCAGCTGCGCGCGGAAATCCGGGTGCGCGCAGTTGTCGATCAGCACCTGCGCACGCTTGCGCGGGGTCAGCCCGCGCAGATCGGCCAGGCCCTGTTCGGTGACTATCACCGACACGTCGTGCTCGGTGTGGTCGACGTGGCTGGCCATCGGCACTATCGCCGAGATGGTGCCGTTCTTGGCCGTGGACGGGCTCAGGAACGCCGACAGGAAGCCGTTGCGGGCAAAGTCGCCGGAACCACCGATGCCGTTCATGATCCGCGTGCCCATCACGTGCGTCGAATTGACGTTGCCGTAGAGGTCCACCTCGATCATGCCGTTCATGCCAATGCAGCCCAGGCGGCGCACCAGTTCCGGATGGTTGGAGATTTCCTGCGTGCGCATGATGATGCGCTCGCGGTAGAAATCGATGTTTTCCTTGAACGTCTCGTTCGCCTGCGGGCTCAGCGCAAAACCCGTGCACGAGGCATAGCTCAGCACGCCGTCGCGCAGCAGGTCGAGCATGCCGTCCTGGATCACTTCGGTGAATGCGGCCAGGTCGCGGAAACCACTCTTAGCCAGGCCGGCCAGCACCGCATTGGGAATATTGCCCACGCCCGACTGCAGCGGCAGCAGGTTCGGCGGCAGGCGGCCCTTCTTCACTTCGTGCTGCAGGAACTCGATCAGGTGCGAGGCGATCTGTTCGCTGGTCGCATCGATCGGGCTGAACGGGCTGTTGCGATCCGGGCCGTTGGTGCGCACCACCGCCACGATCTTGTCCGGGTCGCAGCGCAGCGCGGTGTCGCCGATGCGGTCGTTGGCGTTCACCAGCGGAATCGGCTTGCGGTGCGGCGGCAGCGCGGTGCCGTAGTAGATGTCATGCATGCCGTCGACGCCCGCCGGCTGCCACTCGTTGACCTCGACGATCACCTTCTTCGCCAGGTCCAGCCAGGTCTTGTTGTTGCCGACCGAGGTGGACGGCACCAGTGAGCCGTCCTCGCGGATGGCCGACACTTCGATCACCGCGGTATCGATCTCACCGTAGAAGCCGAACCACACGTGCTGGGCGACGTGGCTGAGGTGGATGTCGATGTAATCCAGCTTGCCCTCGTTGATGCGGTTGCGCGCATCCGGGTCGCTCTGGAACGGCATGCGCATGGCGATGCCATCGGCCTTGGCCAGCGCGCCATCGAGTTCCGGCGCGGTGGAGGCGCCGGTCATCAGTTTGATCTGGAAGGGGTTGCCCTGGGCGTGCACCGCTTCGATGCGGCGGGCCAGTTCGACGGGAACGGCCTTGGGATACCCGGAGCCGGTAAAGCCGCTCATGGCCACGGTTTCACCGGGCTGGATCAGCGCGGCTGCGGCCTCGGCAGAGACCACGCGGTCACGGAGACGCGCGTTGGCGATGCGATCAACAGACATGACGACAGTGTTTCTGGGGGGAAACCCGATTATCGGCCATCCTCATCCGTACGGGGGGTTCTACCTTCGTGGAATGGCTTTTCCCGGGAGGGGGCACCCATACCCGCCGGTTTTGTTTTGCAGTGCAGCGTGCAAAGTGCTTTCGCAGCCCGCACGATGGCCCTGCATCCCGACGTGGGGGAGGGAGCAGAGCCCGCTGGCAGTTCGCTGCAAGCGGGCTTTTTTATTGCCTGTCGCCCAGTATGAATACGCAATAGCGGGGTCGGATCCTTCTGCCAACGGCAAAAGGCTCTGACCCCATCCACGCTGCCGGTAGAGTCGAGCTTGCTCGACTGCCGTTGGGCGGCATGGGTGAAAGCCAGTCGAGCAAGCTCGACGCTACAGGCCCTTGGGGTCAGAGCTCTTTGCCCATGGCCAAGGGATCCGACCCCGGCCGGTCGATACAATCAGCCCATGACCCTCGCCCCCGCTGAACTGCCCGCCTCCCTGCAGCCCGTCGTCGAGCGCGCGCTGTCGCGATTGACCCAGGTTTTGCCCGAGCCCGTCCCGGCCGAGCTGCAGCCGCTGCTGACCCGGCTGGCGGTGGCCAGCGACTTCGCGCTGGACACCCTGGTGCGGCAACCGGCACTGCTGGCGCAGCTGGCCGCCCCCGGTTGCCCGCCGATCCCGGCGCCGGTGCTCGACCCGCTGCAGCCCAGCGACTGGCCGGCGCAGCTGCGGCGCTGGCGTGCGGCGATGTCCACGCGGCTGATCTGGCGCGACCTGGCCGGTCTGGACGACGTGGCGCAGACCCTGGCCGGCGCCACCACCCTGGCCGAAGACTGCCTGCGGCTGGCGCTGGAGGCCCTGCAGCAGGAGTTCGCGCAGCGCCACGGCGTGGTCCGCGATGCCGAGGGCCATCCGCAGCAACTGGTGGTGTTCGGCCTCGGCAAGCTCGGCGGCGGCGAACTCAACTTCAGTTCCGATATCGACCTGGTCTACGCCTACCCGCACGGCGGTGAATCCGACGGCCCGCGCGCGCTGGCCGCCGAAGAGTATTTCGCCCGCCTCGGCCAGCGCCTGGCCAAACTGCTGGACGAAACCACGGTCGATGGCTTCAGCCACCGCGTCGACCTGCGCCTGCGCCCGTTCGGCAGCGCCGGCCGCGTTGCGCTGTCATTCGCGGCGATGGACCAGTATTTCCAGCGCGAGGGGCGCGACTGGGAACGCTATGCCTGGTTGAAGGCGCGTGCGGTGGCCGGCGACATCGAGGCCGGCGAAGCGTGGCTGCAGACCCTGCGTCCGTTCGTGTACCGGCGTTATCTCGATTTCACCGCGCTCGATGGCCTGCGCGAGATGAAGGCGGCGATCACCGCCGAGGTCGCGCGCCGCGAACTGCATGAAGACATCAAGCGCGGTGCCGGTGGTATCCGCGAGATCGAGTTCCTGTGCCAGGCGCTGCAGCTGATCCGCGGTGGCCGTGAACCGGTGTTGCGCGAACGCCGCCTGCTGGTGGCGCTGGATGCGTTGATGGCCGCCGGTCAGATCGCGCCGGAAGATGGCAGCGCGCTGCGCGAGGCCTATCTGTTCCTGCGCCGCCTGGAAAACCGCTTGCAGATGCTGCGCGATGCGCAGACCCACGTGCTGCCCAGCGATGCACTGGACCGCGAGCGCATCGCGATCGGCCTCGGCTACCCGGACTGGGACGTGCTGCGCGCGGCGCTGGCCGTGCAGCAGCAACGGGTCAGTACCGAATTCGCCGCGCTGCTGGCCCCGCGCAAGGGCCAGGCCGCGCCCGACGCGCTGGCCAACTACTGGCGCAGTCTGCCTGACGGCAGCGATGCACCGTTGCTGGCCGAAGCCGGTTTCCTCGATGCCAACGGCGCCGACCAGTCGCTGCGCGATTTCGCCCAGGGCACCGGCGTGAAATCGCTGTCCGACGCTGCGCGTGCACGCCTGGACCGCGTGCTGCCGGCGCTGCTGCATGCGGCCACGCGCTCGCCGCAACCGGACGCGGCGCTCAAGCGCGTGCTCGGCCTGCTGCAGGCAGTGCTGCGCCGGACCAGTTATCTGGCGCTGCTGGACGAACAGCCGAGCGCGTTGGCGCGGCTGGTGGACGTGCTGGCGCGCAGCGCACTGCTGGCCGAACGGCTGGCCGCGTATCCGCTGCTGCTGGATGAACTGCTGGACGTGCGCGTGTCCGGGCCGATGCCGGATGCGGACGGCATGCTGGCCGAGTGCCGGCAGGTGCTCACGGTGGAGGATCCCGAATCCGCGCTGCGCTGGCTCAATGAGACGCGGCTGGCGCTCAGCTTCCGCATGGCGATGGCCACGCTGGACGGCCGTCAGGGCGCGGTGGACAGCACCCGGCAACTGGCCGAGCTGGCACAGGCCGTCGTCATCACGGTGCTGGCGATGGCCGAAGCGGACATGCGCGCCGCGCACGGCGAGATTCCCGGCGGGCGCTTCGCGATCATCGGCTACGGCAGCCTGGGTGGTCTTGAGTTGGGCTTCGGTTCCGATCTGGACCTGGTGTTCCTGCACGACAACCCGGCCGGCGTGGATGCCAGCGATGGCGCGCGCCCGCTGGAACCGGGGCGCTGGTATGCGCGCCTGGCACAGAAGGTGATGGCTCTGCTCGGCGCGGTCACTGCAGCAGGCCGCCTGTACGACATCGACGTGCGCCTGCGCCCGGATGGCGGCAAGGGTTCGCTGGTGTCTTCGCTGGCCAGCTACACCGAGTATCAGCGCGAACGCGCCTGGACCTGGGAACACCAGGCACTGGTGCGCGCGCGTGGTGTGGCCGGTGATGCCAGCCTGCTGGCCGACTTCGAACAGGTACGCGCGCAGACGTTGGGTCGCGAACGCGATCAGGCCACGCTGTATGCCGATGTGTTGAAGATGCGCGGCCGCATGCGCACCGAGCTGGACCGCAGCGATGCCGCGCGGCTGGACCTGAAGCAGGGCGCCGGTGGCGTGGTGGACCTGGAGTTCCTGCTGCAGACCGGCGTGTTGGCGCGCAGCGCGCAGCATGCGGCGCTGCTGCAGCCGCGTGATACGCCATCATTGATCGATGCATTGGCCGTTGCCGGATTCCTGCCCGATGGCACCGCGCAGGCGCTGCACAGCGCACATGCCGCGCTGCTGGAGGTGGGATTGGCCTGCACGCTGGATCGGCGGCCACGCCTGGCAGCGACCACCCCGGCCATTGAAGAGGCCTGCGCGGCGATCACTTCGGCCTGCGTTGAAGCGGAGTTGCCGTTCGCCTGACCGGCAGCGATGGCTGGGCAATGGCCTGCTTCTGGTGGGTGCCAACCTTGGTTGGCACAGGCCCTCAGCGCTCTTGACCCCGGCAAGAGCGTGCCGACCAACGGTCGGCACCCACCAAAACGATGCCCCGCTGTTGGCACCTACCAAAACAATGCCCCGCTGTTGGCACCCACTGGAGCCATGACCCGCCGATGACCCGCTCTTGGTAGGTGCCAACCTTGGTTGGCACGGGCCATCAGCGCTCATGACCCCGGCAACAGCGTGCCGACCAACGGTCGGCACCTACCAGAGCGATGGCGGTCAGCCGGCGGCGCGCAGCGGCGCCATCTTCCACAGCAGCGCGCGGAACGGGGCCAGCAGGCACACGCCGATCGCCAGCTTCACCGCCAGGTCGCCGGCGGCCCAGCTCATCCACGGCAGCGCCGAACCGGCAAATGCGATCGACCAGAAGATCGTGGTGTCCACCGTCGCGCTGCAGGTGGTAGCCACCATCGGCGCGCGCCACCAGCTGCCACGGCGCAGGCGGTCGAACACGGTGATGTCCAGCAGCTGCGCCACGATGAATGCCGAGCACGAGGCAATAGCGATGCGCGGGGTGGCCACCCACACCGACAGCACCACCGCCACCAGGAAACCAATCCACGCCACGCGGCGTGCCGGGCCCGGGCCGAAACGGCGGTTGATCAGGTTGCTGACCAGAAACGCCACCGGATAGCTGAAGGCACCCCAGGTCAGCCAGTCATTGATCGGGTACTGCACCAGCACGTTCGACAGCAGCACCACCGCGCCCATCGCCAGCACCGCCAGCACCAGGGCGCGCGGGGTCAGCGGGGCAAACACAGGGGCAGGACGCACGGACATGGCGAGCCAGGGGGACAAGGGGAATCGCCCATTATCCGCCCGGCCCGCGGCAAAGCCAAAACCGGTCGTTCAGCTTTACAGCGCTTCGCTCATCACATCGCCGGCGGCGTAGGCGGTGGGCACGTAGGCCAGCGTCTGGCCCTGGGCGCCCTTCACGTTCCAGCCGGCACCGGCCGGGGTCGGCTCGAAACGCACCTGCTGGCCGACCACGAAGGCCGCCGTCGGGTCCTGGTCCTTCGGCGTAACCGGCCAGTGCAGGGTGGCGGTCTGGTCGGCCTTGTCGGGCACCTGCAACTGCACCTTGCGCTCGCCCTGCGGCGTGGTCTCCACCTTCTTCACCTCCATCGGCGGCAGCGGCACCGCCTTGGTGCGGGTGGACTTGCCGTGGCGCTCGCTGGCCTCGAACGGCGCCTTGGACAGCTCGGACAGGCCCATCGAGGCCGCCAGCGGCAACGACAGCACCACGAACGAAGTGACGATCACGCTGGCCTGGCTGCTGTTCAACTGCGGCGCAGCGCCGGCATGGACAGTGGGCACCAGCAGTGCGGAGAGCAGCAGGGCGGACGCGGGAACACGCAGGCAACGGAACATGCAGACCTCCAGGGAGCGAGGAAAAAGGAAAGGATTCAGGGCGCGGCGGCGGCAGCACCAGCCACCGGCACATGAGGGATCACCAGTTCCTGCTGCAGCTGGCTGCGCTGGTGCAGGAAGTCGAACACCGATTCCACCGTCACCACCGAGTAGTTGCCGGAGATGCGTTCGCCGGCGGGATGGTCGGTGGTGGTGGCGTTGGCCACGAACAGGCGCGCACCCACGCGCTTGCCCAGGCCGATATGCAGCACGCTGGGCTGGTATTTCTGTTGGCGCAGCCACTGCTGGGCCTGTTCGCGCTTGACGATGGCCGGCGCGCCGTCGGCCTGGGCCATCGCCGCGGCCAGCACTTCCAGCACCCACTGGTTGGAGTTCTGGTAATCGGTGGCGAACGGATAGGCCACCACGTTGTACTTGGTTTCGTGCAGCGCCTTGGGCTGGATCGACGGCGCGGCCAGCATCGCCTTCAGTGCCGCACGCAACGCCGGCGAAGGGATGCCGATGCGCACATCGGTATGCCCCGCGCTTTCACCGACGAAGTTGCCCAGGCCCTCGTGGTACAGCTGCGAGCTGTCGGTCTTGCAGCGGTTGAGCAGGTGCATGGCGCGCCAGCGGCCGTCGTCCTCGCGCAGCAGGAAGGCCAGATGGCTGTGGCGCAGGCCGTAGCGGCTCAGGTCCTGGCCACCGCGCGCGGCAATCACCACCTCTACGTCGGGCAGCGCGTCCAGGCGTTCGGCAGTGGTCCAGGCAACGTCCAGCATCGCCGCCTGCGACGCTACGCTGGGGTAGTGCTCGCGGCACTCGGTGCTGTTGGCCCAGGCGGGTGTGGTTGCCAGCAGGCTGGCGAACAACAGCGCGGCGCGGGGCAGGCGATAGAAACGATCCATGTCGGTACCTTCAACGGCGGTCAGGGCCGCGCGCTGATCATACGCCGGTCAGCGCAGCGGGCGGTCCACACCCTTGCGCTTGAGCTCGCGGTCGCAGGCCTCGCTGATCGGTGCCACCGGCAGTGGCGGGCGCTCGTCGCGCGGATTGCGCAGGGCCGGCTGTTCGCGGTACGCATCCAGCTGCTGCTGGCACTGGTAGGAAATCGGGTCCAGCTCGGTGGGCGCGGTGGAGCACGCGGCGAGCAGGGCCAGCGGCAGCAGAAGCAGGGTACGCATGGGGACATCCGGTCCGATGGGGGAAGCTGGACTCTAACCGTGCGGCCCGATCGAGATGTTCAAAAATCGCTGGGCACCCCGGTAGTGCCGGCCGCTGGCCGGCAACGTCAGGATCTTCGGTAGCGCATAGAGCATTGCCGGCCAGCGGCCGGCACTACCCAGGTGCCAGGCGCTGCTTTACCTCGGCGGCAATCCGCGTGGTCTCGCGCAATGGTTCGATGCGGTCGTACTGCCAGTCCAGCCAGTGCGTCTGCAAGCGCCCGCGTTCGCGCAACTGCTGCTGGAAGCGCGCCAGCCGCCCTTGCACCGTATCGGCCAGCGCCACCATCACCGGCATGCGCGTGGCGCAGGCTTCAGAGAGCAGGTTCACCGAATCGGGCGATACCACCACGCGGTTGGCCCAGCCGAGCAGGCCGCCATACGGATTCACGCCGTCGCCGCCGTCGCCCCAGATCACGTGCGGCAGGTCGGCGAAGGTCGCGCGCAGGATCTCGGCCAGCGCCGGCGGCGTGCGTCGCGAGGTGGTGGCCAGCAGGCTGCCGCCTTCGCTGCGGATCTGCTCGGCCAGGGCGCGGAACACACCGACCATCGCGGTTTCGTCCCACGGCGCCAGCGGCGTCGGGCCGCCCACCAGCAGTGCGGTGCGCGGGCCGGGCAGGGTGCTGAAGCCGGCGAACGCGGCGCGGCCCCAGGCCAGCCAGTCATCGTCCACCGGGTTGAGGCTGCCGAGCAGGGTCAGCACGTTGCTGCCGCGCAGGCGGTCGTGCTCGGGCACCACCACCACATCCCAGTGGCGCGCGCCCAGGCGCGGGTCAAGAATCTGCACCACCTGGCTGCCGCGTGCACGCAGCACGCGCAGGGCACCGGCGGCCTGGCGGCCACAGCCGATCGCCAATGCCGGCGGGTCGGCAGCCAGTGTCGCCAATGCCTCGCCATAGCCGTTCATATCACCGGGCAGGCGGCGAGGTGACAGCCAGCGCCACGGTGCACGCGGCTGCAGGAGCAGCGGCCGATGGGCGCCCTGACGCAGCGCCGAGGCCAGCGCGACCGCCTGGCGGACATTGCCCGCGCGGCCGTCGGTGACCGTCCAGGGCGCGCTCGATCGTTTCACCATTGGCATTAATTCGTTTCAGCCCTGCTGGGTGTTGCAACAGTCGCGACACTCTACACTGCGGCTCGTCGATTCGCCCCGCGCCGCCCGCGGGCACTGACTTCCCTTAGCCGCCCTGGAGATCCACCGATGTCCCACGCGCTTGACGCTGCCGCCCTGGACCAGCTGTTCCGTACCGCCCGCACCCAGAACGCCTTCCTCGACAAGCCGGTGTCCGACAGCCTGCTGCAGGAACTGTACGAGCTGGTGAAGTGGGGCCCGACCGCAGCCAACACCACGCCGGCCCGCTTCGTCTTCGTGAAGTCGGCCGAAGCCAAGGCCAAGCTGGCCCCGGCCCTGTCCGAAGGCAACCACGACAAGACCATGGCCGCCCCGGTCACCGTCATCATCGGTTTCGACCTGGATTTCCACGAGAAGCTGCCGTACCTGTTCCCGCACACCGATGCCAAGGCCTGGTTCGAGGGCCCGCGTGAAGGCCGCCATGAAGCCGCCATCCGCAACGGCAGCCTGCAGGGCGCCTACCTGATCCTGGCCGCGCGCGCGCTGGGCCTGGATGCCGGCCCGATGTCGGGCTTCGACAACGCCAAGGTGGACGAGGCGTTCTTCGCCGGCACCGCCATCAAGTCGAATTTCCTGGTCAACCTGGGTTACGGTGACTCGGCGGGCCTGTTCCCGCGTCTGCCGCGCCTGTCGTTCGACGAAGCGGCGCGCATCGCGTAAGTCGCTGTATCGGTTTCGGGCCCGCCGTTGCTCGGCGGGCTCTTGCTGCACCGTGTACCCACCCTACGATCCGGAGAGTTCCTCAGATGAGCGCCACCCGTAAACTGCTGCTGCCGCTGGCCCTGACCCTGGCCATCGCCGCCTGCTCCAAGCCGGCCGACACCGCTGCCCCGGCCGCTGACGCTGCTGCCCCGGCCACCACCGAACAGGCCGCTGCCCCGGCGGCTGCGGCCGCCGATGCTGCCGCTGCCGCCCCGGCCGCCGAAGCGATCAAGATCGCCTCGGGCACCTACAAGCTGGACCCGAGCCACACCGACGTGCTGGCGCAGTGGAGCCACTTCGGCTTCTCCAACCCCAGCGCACACTTCGGCAACGTGGAAGGCACCCTGGTGTACAACGCCGAAGACGTGACCAAGTCCACCGTGGAAGTGAAGCTGCCGCTGAGCGGCCTGAACAGCTTCACCGCCAAGTTCGACGAGCACCTGAAGAGCGCCGACTTCTTCGACGCCGCCAAGTTTGCTGATGCCACCTTCAAGAGCACCAAGGTGGAAGCGGCGGGCACCAACAAGCTGACCGTCACCGGCGACCTGACCATCAAGGGCACCACCAAGCCGGTCGTCCTGGACGTCACCGTCAACGGTGGCGGCGAGCACCCGATGGCCAAGGTTCCGGCCGCCGGCTTCGATGCCACCACCACCCTGAAGCGCAGCGATTTCGGCGTCGGTGCGTATGCTCCGAACGTCAGCGATGAAGTGAAGATCCGCATCACCACCGAAGCCACTGGCGAAAAGCCGGCGGCTTGATGCACCCCGCTCACTCGTCGTGAGAAGGCAGAAGGCCCGCTGAAAAGCGGGCCTTCTTTTTGGGTTCCGGTAGAGCCGGCCGCTGGCCGGCTGCATGCGAGGTGCCCGATGCTGATGGGCTTGCCGGCCAGCGGCCGGCACTACCCGGTAGGTGCGGACCTGCATCTGGTGGGTGCGGACCGTTGGTCCGCACGATCCCTCAGCGCAGCGCGCCCATCCACGCCACGCACGCTTCGCTCGGGCTCTGCTTGGCCTTCACCGTCAGCCCGCTCACGCGTACGAAGGTCTGCGCTGCCTGCGCCACCACCTGGCGGGCGATCAGCGCCGCCTGCTTGGTCGCGGCCTGCTGCTTGCGCAGCTGCACGATATGCACCGACGGGCGGCCCACCGGCGCGTACTTCTGGTCGCGACGCAGCACGTCGGCCACCTGCGCCACTTCGAACTCGGCCTGCAGGTAGCGGTGCTGCGCCTCCACCAGGTCGCGCAGCGGCGCGCGCAGTGCGGCGGTGTCGGTGAACGCGGCCAGCGCCGCATCACAGGCGGTGTCATCGGCGAAACGGGTACGCAGCGCGTCCACGCTGGCCAGGGTCAGTTTGGCCATGTGGGCCTCGTTGCTGCAGGAAGGGAGTGCGATTGTCGCATTGCGAGCTCGGTCGTGCCGGCCGCAGTCGCATCGCCCGCTCGGTAGTGCCGGCCGCTGGCCGGCAATTGCAGGGAGGCGCGCGGACCCACGGTCCGCACCCACCGAAGGCAGGAAACCGCCGAGCGTGGGCTCGGCTCTACAATGGGCCGCTGTTTCATTCACGGAAGAACGACCCATGCAGGACGCGCAGTACTGGTTGAACGAATTCTGGGCCGGCTTGAGCGTGCTCGATCTGGCGTTGGGCAGCGTGCTGGGCACGTTGCTGGGCCTCATCGCTGGCCTGGCCGTGTGGTATGGCCTGCGCCGCCGCGGCTGGCTGCAGCGGCGCAAGCGCTGGCATCACTGGCTGCTGGCCAGCTACATGGTGCTGCTGCCGCTGGCCACCGCCTTCTTCGGTCTGCAGCTGGGCTTCACCGCCGGTGCCCACCGCGCGCTGTTCAAGCAGCTGGACCATTTCCAGCCGCACCTGCAGACCCTGGTGGCCGAATGGAGCCACGGCTTCACCGATTCGCTGGACGACCCGCGCATGCGCGAGGCGCTGCGCAGCCAGGGCACGGTGGGCGATGTGGCCGATGCGGTGGCCTCGGCCTACCTCAGCGAGCACCCGCTGCCGGCGCTGGACCGCCTGGGTGACGGCGTACTGGCACGTGCCACGGGCTGGGTGATCGGCAAGGTGCGCGAAGGCGTGCTGCGTGGTCTGGTGGAAGACACCCTGGTGGACAAGGCGGGCGCACTGGGCGTGGAGCCGAAGGTGGTGCGCGAGGCCCTGACCATGCACGTGGATGAGCTGCTGCACACGCGCGGCGTGCTGCGGCTGGTGAAGGCGCAGATCAACGGCATGATGCCCGGCGTGTACTTCGGGCTGCTGCTGCCGTGGCTGTTGATCCTGCTGCTGGTGGCACTGGAGATCTGGGCCGCGCACCGGTTCGGATGGACGCGGAAGGTGGCGCCACTTTCCAACGGCTTGGGCTCTGAACCGGTAACGGAGCACTTGTAGAGCCGAGCCCATGCTCGGCTTATCGCGCGCAGCGCGAGGGCGGCTCGAAAAGCAGCCGAGCGTGGGCTCGGCTCTACATAGTCAAGGGCGTGCGGACCAACGGTCCGCACCTACCCAGGTGCATGCGGTCAGTCGCCGTCGGTCTCGTCCGGGTGGGCCTTCCACACGCGCGGCGTGCTGCGGCTGGTGAAGGCGCAGATCAACGGCATGATGCCCGGCGTGTACTTCGGGCTGCTGCTACCGTGGCTGTTGATCCTGCTGCTGGTGGCGCTGGAGATCTGGGCCGCGCATCGGTTCGGATGGACGCGGCAGGCGGGGACCGGCGTGGTAGTGCCGGCCGCTGGCCGGCAGCTGCAGGTTCCTGCCGAAGGTTCATGAGGTTGCCGGCCAGCGGCCGGCACTACCTGTCGGAGGGCGTGCGGACCAACGGTCCGCACCTACCGAGGAAGGTGCGTCAAGGGCGTGCGGACCAACGGTCCGCACCTACCCAGGTGCATGCGGTCAATCGCCGTCGGTTTCGTCCGGGTGGGCCTTCCAGTAGCCGGTGGAACGGATCCAGTCGCGCGGCACGCCCAGGTGGCCTTCGATGAACTTGCGCATCATCCGCGCGCGGCGCGATTCGGTGGCGATCCAGTAGAAGACGTCGCCCTCAGGTGCCTCGAAGTCGGTCAACATGTCCTCCAGCAGCGTGCTGCTGGCGGCCGGGAAGCCGTTGCGCTCCAGCCAGTGGATGCGCACGTTCTCGTACTGCGGCAGGTCCTGGCGTTCGGCTTCATCGCTCACTTCGATGTAGGCCTGCACCTCGGCACCATCCGGCAGCACGTCCAGCCAGCGGGCGATGGCCGGCAGCGCGGTCTCATCGCCAATCAGCACATAGGCGTCGTAGCTGTCGGCCACCACGAACGAGCCGCGCGGGCCGCCGATCACCAGCGGGTCGCCGGGCTGCGCGCGTTCGGCCCACGGCCCGGCGATGCCCTGGTCGTGCAGCACGAAGTCGATGGCCAGCTCGCCGGTCTGGTGGTCCCACCAGCGCGGGGTGTAGTCGCGGGCGGGCGAGGGCTCCTTGCCCTCCGGGTAGCTGCGGCCTTCGGCGGTCAGCACCGGCAGCACCATCTCGCCGCTGGCGTTGGGGAAGAACAGCTTGATGTGGTCGTCGGCGCCGGGCGAATCGAAACCGGCCAGGTCGTCGCCGCCCAGCACGATGCGGCGCATGTGCGGGGTGACTTCTTCAGTGCGCAGCACGGTCAGTTCACGGAAGCGCACATCCAGGCGCAGGCGCGTGTTGTTGTGTTCGGTCATGGGGGTACCTGCAAAGGTGTCGCGCAGTGCTGCGCGGCGTAGGGGAGGACCTGGCTGGAATCAGTCTGGCTGGGTCGTTGAAAGCGGGGGTGTCTCGTTACCGGCAGTCCCGTTGAGCAGGGCCGAGGCCCGGGTCAGCAGCGCCGCCACTTCGTCGGCCTCACCCTCGGCCCAGCGGCCGTGGTGGTGCACCAGCGCCCGCTTGAACTCGCGCAGGGCGGTGGCCAGCGGCGGCGGCAGCGAGGCCTTGGTGATCTCGCGGGCGCGGTCGAAGGCGCGTCGCTGCGCCAGCCGCACTTGGGTGCGCTGCACCTTCAGCTCGAACTCGCCGGCGGCGGTGATGCGGAAGATCCGCTTGCCATCCACTTCCTCGGCCTCGATCCAGCCGGCCTGCTCGAAGCTGGCCAGCAGCGGGTACATGGTGCCGGCGCTGGGCGTGTAGGCCTGCATGAACTGGTTGCTGATCAGCTGCATCAGCTCGTAGCCATGGCGCGGCTGCTCGCCGATCAGGGCCAGCACCAGCAGGCGCAGGTCACCACGGCTGAGCACGCGCGGCTGGCCGTTGCGGCGCGGCACCGCCGAATCGGTGGAACGGGCTCGGGGAGAAGGGGAACGGCTCATTTCGATATATCGGTAAACGAGTGTGAAAACGATATATCGATATGTCGAAAGCGACAACACCCGATCCGGCCACAAGCAGGGGTGATTTGGGCCACGGCCCCGGCGCGCGGGCAGAAAAAGGGGCGCCCGTGTGGGCGCCCCTGGCGGCAATCGTGGAAGGGGACAGGGCCGCCAAGCCCATGACTCGCCAACCACCCTGGGCCGGTTGCCAGCCCCGATCCAGAGGAAGGTGCGACATGTTGGCGGCGGTTCAGCGCCCGCCCCCGGAACGTGCCGGCAGCGCCACCGACCGTGCCCCACAACCGTCATCGGCAGCAGTAACACTGCGTCCTGCGCATGGGCGCAGCGGTCCGTAAGCGACAGCCCACGCAGCCGCCAAGGCCCGCCGCAGGGCCATCAAGGGCGCTTGCAAGCCCCTTGCGGACACTGGCCGCTTGCGTCCATACGCCAGCGTAGCCAAGTGACGAAAGCCCTTGGTGCGCTACACTTTGCGGTCTAGAAATCTATACAACAGTCGCGCGCGTGCGTGCGGTTATGGGAGCGCTAATGAACTGGTTGAACGAGGTGCTGAACAACGACCCGAATCCTGTGGAAACCCAGGAGTGGATCGAGTCGTTGAAGGCCGTTATTGATGTCGAGGGCTCCGAGCGCGCGCATCAGCTGCTGGAAGGCATGGTGGAACTGACCCGTCGTTCGGGCGCCTACCTGCCGTTCTCTCCCACCACCGAGTACGTCAACACCATCGAGCCGCAGCTCGAGGCCAAGAGCCCGGGCAATGCCGAGCTGGAATGGCGCATCCGTTCGATCATCCGCTGGAACGCGATGGCCACCGTGGTGCGCGCCAACCGCAAGCCGGGTGACCTGGGCGGCCACATCGCCTCGTTCGCGTCCGGTGCCACCCTGTACGACGTGGGCTTCAACCACTTCTGGCGCGCCCCAAGCGAAAGCCACCCGGGCGACCTGCTGTTCATCCAGGGCCACAGCGCCCCGGGCATCTACGCGCGTTCCTTCCTGGAAGGCCGCATCAGCGAAGAGCAGCTGGACAAGTTCCGCATGGAAGTGGACGGCGGTGGCCTGTCCTCGTACCCGCACCCGTGGCTGATGCCGGATTACTGGCAGACCCCGACCGTGTCGATGGGCCTGGGCCCGCTGGCCGCCATCTACCAGGCGCAGTTCATGCGCTACCTGGAAAACCGTGGCCTGATCGAGAAGTCCGACCGCAAGGTGTGGTGCTTCATCGGCGACGGCGAGAGCGACGAGCCGGAAACCCTGGGTGCCATCGCGCTGGCCGGCCGTGAAGGCCTGGACAACCTGATCTTCGTGGTGAACTGCAACCTGCAGCGCCTGGACGGCCCGGTGCGCGGCAACGGCAAGATCATCCAGGAACTGGAAGGCGTGTTCCGTGGCGGCGGCTGGAACGTGATCAAGCTGCTGTGGGGCGGTTACTGGGATGCCCTGCTGGCCAAGGACAGCGACGGCGTCCTGAAGAAGCTGATGATGGAAACCGTCGACGGCGAATACCAGAACTGCAAGGCCTTCGGCGGCGCGTACACCCGCGAGCATTTCTTCGGCAAGTACCCGGAAACCGCTGCGATGGTTGCCGGCCTGAGCGACGACGACATCTGGCGCCTGAACCGTGGCGGCCACGACCCGCACAAGGTGTACGCCGCCTACCACCAGGCCGTGAACACCAAGGGCATGCCGACCGTCATCCTGGCCAAGACCGTGAAGGGCTACGGCATGGGCAGCGCCGGTGAAGCGCTGAACCCGACCCACCAGACCAAGAAGCTGGACGACGATGCGGTGCGCCACTTCCGCGACCGCTTCAACATTCCGGTGACCGACGCGCAGCTGGCCGACGGCCAGGTGCCGTTCTACCACCCGGGCCCGGATTCGCCAGAAGTGCAGTACCTGCAGGAACGCCGTGCCGCGCTGGGCGGTTACCTGCCGCAGCGCCGCCGCAAGGCCGACAAGACCTTCGTGGCACCGAAGCTGGAAGCCTATGAGCGCCTGCTGAAGAGCAGCGGCGAGCGCAGCTACTCCACCACCATGGCGTTCGTGCAGAGCCTGAACATCACCCTGCGTGACAAGGAACTGGGCCCGCACATCGTGCCGATCGTGGCCGACGAAGCCCGTACCTTCGGTATGGAAGGCCTGTTCCGCCAGATCGGCATCTACGCGCCGTTCGGCCAGAAGTACAAGCCGGTGGACGCCGACCAGCTGATGTTCTACCGCGAAGACCAGAGCGGCCAGGTGCTGCAGCAGGGCATCAGCGAGCCGGGTGCGATCAGCTCGTGGATGGCCGCCGGTACCAGCTACTCGGTGAGCAACGTGCCGATGCTGCCGTTCTACATCTACTACTCGATGTTCGGCTTCCAGCGCGTGGGCGACATCGCCTGGCAGGCGGCGGATATGCGTACCCGCGGCTTCCTGCTGGGTGGCACCGCCGGCCGCACCACGCTGAACGGTGAAGGCCTGCAGCACGAAGATGGCTTCAGCCATCTGGTGGCCGGTGGCATTCCGAACGTGCGCAGCTACGACCCGACCTTCGGCTTCGAAGTGACCGTGGTTCTGCAGCACGGCACCAAGCGCATGATGGAAGACCAGGTGGACGAGTATTACTACGTCACCCTGATGAACGAGAACTACACCCACCCGGAAATGCCGGAAGGCGCGGCCGAAGGCATCGTCAAGGGCATGTACCTGCTGACCGACGCCGGCAAGCCGAAGAAGGGCGAGCTGCGCGTGCAGCTGCTGGGCTCCGGCACCATCCTGCGCGAAGCCATTGCCGCGGCCGAGCTGCTGGACAAGGACTTCGGCGTGACCGCCGATATCTGGAGCTGCCCGAGCTTCAACGAACTGCGTCGCGATGGTTTCGACGTGGAACGTGCCAACCGCCTGCATCCGGAAGGTGAGCAGCGCAAGGCCTACGTGACCGAGCTGCTGGAAGGCCGCCAGGGCCCGGCGATTGCCGCTACCGACTATGTGCGTGCGTATGCGGACCAGATCCGCGCATTCGTGCCGATGTCGTACACGGTGCTGGGTACCGATGGTTTCGGCCGTTCGGATACGCGTGCGAACCTGCGCCGGTTCTTTGAGGTGGATCGCTACTACATCGCGCACGCCGCGATTGCGGCGCTGGCGAAGGAAGGGAAGATGACCGCGAAGGACGTGGCCCGGGCGATCAAGCAGTACAAGATTGATCCGGAGAAGGCTAATCCTGTTGGGGTTTGATTAGGTCGCAATTGAGGTGTAGAAAAAGGGCGGTTCTACCGCCTTTTTTCTTGAGTGTCATCCAGTCCCTGTCGGTGGGTGGAAATGAAGATAAAGCAGCTGGCTCTCTACAACTACAAATCTCATCGAAAGCTTGAGTTGAGCTTTGAAGGTGACGTTACTATTATTTCCGGAAATAATGGCGAGGGTAAGTCAAGTATTCTCGGGGCCATACGCGACATATTCGGTCGAATGCATACGAGATTTCCCGGTCTAACTGGAATTTCGCCGCGGGCCGGTGATATTCGAATTGATTCTGCCTTGCAACCAAGTGAAGGATTGCACGTATGGGCACGGCTTGATGTGACGAAAGAGAGCTCGGGGCTCTCTGGTTCTATCGACGATGGCGAGGTGCTAATTGAGGTTTCTCGAACCAAGCTTAGGGAGAGAACACCTAAAACAGTAAACTCACTTTTGGATCAGTTGAATCAAGAGCACGTCATTGGAGTGAAGCAGCTGGATGGCTTCGTTGATAAGTTGATCACGGCTGATTCTGGCGGAGAATCTTATTTGATGCCTGTGATCGCATATTATGGAACAGATCGTGCAGTTTTTGAGACGCCGCTTCGCAGGAGAAACTTCAAGACGCATTTTCCTCGTTTCGATAGCTTAACCGGATCCCTAAACTCTAACTCAAATTTTAAGCGTGTCTTTGAATGGTTTCATGCGAAAGAGACTGAAGAGGCATTCAAGCAAAAGAAACTTCGCTCCTTTGATTACTCTGATGAAGAGCTGGATGCAGTTAGATATGCGATCGAGAGATTTCTTCCTGGGTTCAAGGAGCCTCGGACCGTTCTGAGGCCCCTCCGATTCGTTGTGGACAAGGCGGAGGGGGACAAGACGAGAACCTTTGACCTCAATCAGCTGAGCGATGGTTACAGAACCTGTCTCGCGATGGTGGCAGATCTAGCTTGCCGCATGGTTGAGGCCAACCCATCTGAGGTTATGAAAAATCCGCTGGAAGCTGAGGCGATTGTTCTAATTGATGAGGTGGATCTGCACCTTCATCCTTCCTGGCAGCAAGTCATAATATCTGATCTCCTCCGTGTTTTCCCAAATGCTCAGTTCATTGTTACGACACATAGTCCGCAAGTTATGAGTAGCGTAGAGAGTCGTTGCGTAAGGAAGCTAGTTGTCAACGAAGTGGAAACTGGTGTATCCATCCCTAGCTTTGCGATGGGTGCGCGAAGTGTGGATGTTATGGAAAATGTTCAGGAGGTTGATGCGCGCCCCCCCAACGCGATTACAGCGAAGCTTGATCGATACAAGACGCTAGTTCGTGCGGGCGAGTGGAGCTCCCAGGAGGCTCGTGAGCTTCGTAACGAGTTGGATGCCTGGGGATGGCGAGATGAACCCGAGCTGCGGCGAATTGATGTCGAAATTAGAGTTGCGGAGAGTGGGAGAGTTAATAATGCGAAGGTTAAATAAGGGTGGCTCTCCGCCGAAGCTTGCGGCGTTTGTTGCTAATAATCCATCGGCGACTTGGAGTGTGATTCGGAAGAATGGCTCGCGATATGCTCAGATTAGAAAATTTCTTTTTGAGGATCAACAGTCACTTTGCGCATACTGCGAGATAAGATTAATAATAGACGAAAGCAATCCGGATAGCTCGGATTTCAGGGTCGAGCATTTTCACCCTAAGAGTCCCCATGTTGTTCCGCCAAACTACGCTGCAATGTGGCTCAATATGCTGGGTTGCTGCCATGGTGGAGCACATAAGTCAGTTCCTCAGCCTGGCCGGTTCTCGGCGCCCGATCTTTCTTGTGATGCGCTAAAGGCAAATCAGAATTTGGTCGGAGTTATATTAAATCCACTGTCGGATTTTATTGGATCTGACATGCTTTTTAGTTTTTCGGTGGATGGATCAATTAGTGTTTCGCCGAGTTGTCCCGGGGCGCTGCAAGCGTCCGCAGGGGAGACAATTGTTCACCTTGGCTTGGATTCCAATCGGCTTCGTCGACTCAGACGCGAGGCGATTGAAGCAACCCTTGACGCGATAGCGGATCTCAATAGCAGCGGTGTCGATTTGGAGGAGGCCTGTACGATTCTGTTTCCGAATCAAGCACCGCCAGAGTTCTATTCTTGTATGAGGTCCGTGCTGGGGGCGGTAGCGGAGGCGCGGTTGACTCAGTTAAATTATTATCAGTAGATGGCTGGAGTTATAGGGTGATGTTTCCAGTTCAAATGGCCTATTATTGGTCGACTAATCATTCGTATTGTTTTCTTCTTTCCGGTTCCGATTCCATCGGAAAGCATAACTAGTGCTCTGCTTGGGGAGGCAGAAAGGAACTCCTTTCATTTGCGGGTGCAGTTCCAATTGGGCAGATCTTTAGATCTGCCTATAGATGGGCCGCCAGGCTTGGCGGCCTGACAGATGCGAGAGATGGTGAGGTGTCTTTGCTGGTTTCCGATTGCTTTCTATCGCTGCACCTGTAGTCGCTCAGCCACCTGCGCCGTCAACGCCACGCAAGCCATCTTCAACCCCTCCATCATCCGATCACCCAAATACTCCTCCGGCGCGCCGTTCTGCCGCGTCCGCTCCGCTGCCAGCATCAACTCCGCGACCACACGCAGACCGGCCACGGCGCAGTCCGCATCTGCCAGCTGGAGGCAACGCCCAGGCAGCTGATGCCGTTCCGGCCAAGGCTGGCCATCCGCCGCCGCACCGGTTCCGATGCGGCGCAGCGTGGCGACGAAGGAGTTGGGATCGGGGGAGGGTTCGCGCTCGGCGTCGGCGTCGGCGTTGTCCGGATCGTATAGCGCGTGCAGGGAACGGAAATCCGAGGTGCTCATGGCAATGCTCCGTACAGGACAGATAGCAGCGCCACCGATAGAGGTGGCGGACGGTGCGTGGCTCGAAAACCGGTGAATACCCAAGCCGGCGGACCCGAAGGCCCCCACGCACCGCCCGCCATGGAACGCGAACGGATTGCCAGCCGACGCCATCCGAAGATGACGCCGACTGGCAAGCGTGAAGCACTGGGTATTCAGACGGGTTTTCGAGTCCCGCGCCACCTTGTGCGTGGTGGCATGCCAAGGTGTACTCGCATGGTTGCGAGATGCCAAGAAACCGTAGGCCGCAGGGGCCACAAATGCTGACGCTTACGGCATTGTTGCACGGCAGGCGCACGGCGGAATCCTTGCGGTGCAGCGGTCTCGGCCGTTGTTAAGTTACCGCCCGAATGCGCTCCTAAAAGCACGGTTTGCCGCCGCCCGCGGTTCCAAAAGCGACACTCAGCTCAAAGCGTCGGCAGGCGAGGTGTGCCAATTGCGACACGGCTTAACGCTTCGGCGCTACACCCGGCCGTGGCCACAAGGCATCGTCACGCTCCAGGTCGTAGTCGCTGCCGAATGCCAGCGCTGCCTCGCGCGGTGGCAGATCCGCGTAGCAACCCAGCAGATACTCATCCATGCCGGCATCGCTATGGTCGATGGCGAACAGATGCAGCAACTCCTTGTCGAAGGCTTCCAGCCACGCGGCGTCGATTCGGGTCATGGTCATCCTCCAGTGGGGCGGGGAAGATGACGCGTCCTCGTCTCAAGAGGTTGGATTCAACCCGCCACACTGTCCTCCGGCCATACCCACCCCTCAGGCAGCAATACCTCGGCCCGCGTCAGGCAGAACGGCAGCACCCACAACCGCAGCCCTTCGCTGCCGGGAAAGTCGAACACCGGCAGCGGCTGATTCAGCTTGTCGGTACGCGGGTAGACCAGCGCAACCACACCCTGTCCATCCAGATAGCTGCGCCCATAGGCGTGCAACTGGTAGAAATCTTCCTGCTGCAGGCCGTACTTGTCGGTGCCATTGGCCTGGCCGGCGTCCAGCAGCTTCCACTTGGTGTCCAGCACCAGTACGTCTGTCTTCTGCCGGCTCACCACCATGTCCGGGCGCAGCTGGAACCATTTCGCACCGCCGTGATGCACCAGGTGATGCCGCCTTACCTGGGTATCCAGCGCAAGATGCGCCGGTAGCTGCTTCTGGAAGTGCCTGGCCACGTATGCCTCGAACAGCCGTTCCATCGGGAACAGCAGCGACGGTGCCTGCTGCGCGCCCACCGCCGATGTGGGCGAGAGCCCTTGCAGGATCAAACGGGTCCAATCCAGCGCTTCGCGATAGGTGCGCATGTTGCGGTCCAGCTGCACCCGCTGCATGTCCTGGTCTGGGGTGTGGCTGACCGGCACCTCAGCGAAGAACGCCAGCAGTTCCCGCGCCAGCCGTTGATGGTTGGTCATGCGGGTCGCGCCAAGCACCCTGCGCAACGCCGTGTGGATCAGCCGGTTCTCCGGCCTGTCGATGCTGAATTCATCATGGGCGGTGTGGAAGCGATCAGCACGTACCAGATTGCGGCGTAGATGCTGGGCAACGAGAAGCCTTCCGCGCAGCGCGGGCAGATCATCCTCGCGCGTCTGGTACTGGCCGCGCAGCCCGGTGCGGGTGACCGCCACCACCGTGCGCAGGAACTCGCCAACGAACACGTCCAGCAGCGGCATGCTGTCGGCGGAAAGCTGCGCATTGCCGAACCGAAGGTGCGAGAACTGCTGCAGGCAACGCAACATCCTCAACAGCAGGCCGCGCGCTTCACCGGCCCCGGCATCCAGCGCCTTGCCCACCTTGGGCAGGATCTCGATCTGTTGGCCGCCTGGCGCGGTAACCACGCCCACATGGCTGGTGACCTGAACACCGCGGCGGCAACGGCGCACCCATGGGGAGAGCTTGCCGTCGATCAGTTCCAACGACTGCCGTTCCAGCCACCGGTAAACGCCATCGGGCACGACGCGCGCACCACCTGGCGCTGTGCCCGATGACGATGCCGGCACGAGTACGTCGTACTCGTGCAGGGTGAGCGTGGCTGCCGTGCTCACTCGTTGCCCAACAGCGTGTTGTAGATGCCCACGTAGGCGTCTGGCTTGCTCAGGGCATCAGGATTTCGATTGAAACGCGGCCGTGCACCATGTCCCTCGGCCGCAGCATTGGCGCCGAACAGGCGTTCCAATGTCTGGTCATCGTTGGTGGTCTCCTGCACAAATTGCAGACTCGAATGCTTCTGATTGTCGCCAAGTACCAACCGAATCTTCTGCCAGTCGTCGTAGAAGTACTCTTCCAGCAAAGGCAAGATCTGCTTCTCGAACAGCGCGGTCAGGGCCGTCATGCGCTCGCTGTCTTCCTTGATGTTCTTCAGTGGCATGAAGTAAGCATGGCCGATCAGATGCTCGCGATCGTAGAGTGCTTCGATGCGCTGGTTCATCGCAGAGAGCAGCTTTGGGATATGAATGGAGACGTCATCCCTGTTAACGCGCAGGCCGCCCAAGGGAGCAAGGTCGCCATCTTCTGAGTTGGGGAGCACTTCCTCAAACTCGAATCGGCGGCGAAGCGCGGTGTCCAGAGATGCCAGGGATCGGTCGGCCGTGTTCATCGTGCCGATGATGCTGACATTGCGCGGAACGGAGAACAGCTGCTGTGAGTAGGGTAGCGTGACCGAATGGCAGTTCTTCATGCCGGTCCGCTTGTCCAGTTCAATCAATGTGATCAGTTCGCCGAAGATCTTGCTGATGTTGCCGCGATTGATCTCGTCGATGACGATGGCGAACATTTCATCGGGATATTTGCGCGCACGCTCGCAGAGCTTCAGGAACACGCCCGGACGAACTTCATAGCGCACTTGGCCCTGGGCGCTATCCTCGATGACCGGGCGCAGACCTTCGATGAAATCTTCGTAGCCGTAGGACTGGTGGAAGGTGACAAAGGTGTAGCGCTCGGTCTCGCCTTCAAACGCCGATTTTTCGTCCGCCTCAGCTGTGAACTGATCATCCAGCAGGAACTTGAGCTCGTACGTTTTGCCGGTTCCTGGCGGACCGAAGTAGATGCGATTAAACGCAAGCCTCTCCGCGACCTCGCTCTGCACCGCGGGCAGTCCTTCATCATTGTCGTCTACGTCCGACGGATCAGAGGTGGTAGACGCGTCATCATCGGCCTGGCCAGGCCAGAAGCCCTCGCGCTCTTCGTCGGTTCGAATCAGCTCCTGCAGGGCTTCATCATCGGCATCCAGCGCGGTCGCGATGTTGTCGACCATCTTCTCTGAGATGACCTTGCGAACGAACTTGGAAATGCTTGGCAACTCAGGTCGCCAGGTAACCCGGCAGGCGAGCGAACCTGTCACCAGCCCAACCACCGAAACGGCCCGCCCGCTGCCGGCGTTCTTCCGGCCAAAGCGCAGATGGGTGTGGGTACCTGCGAACCACCAGTCCATTCCCGAGTAATGCACCAGCCGAGCCAGTCTGCAGAATTGCTCTGTGTCTTCTGAGGTCCAGCCTTTGCGCATGGTGCGGAAGTCTTCGTTGATATCGAAGTGTTTCAGCACGGCATCCGGCTCAACTTCATCGGGCTGGCCAATGCGCTTTGCCACTTCGTCGTAGCTCAGCCCGAACTCGGCGATGGCGTTCAAACTCCACGCCACCAGATCTTCCATGCCAAGCGACAGCCCTTGGTCGATCGGTAGCACTTTAACAATGGGTGAGGACTGAAACGGACCACGCAACTTCAGATAGGCCTCACGCATGGGGTTGTTGTCTTGCAGCTTCACCGTGTCGATCTTGACGACGAAGCCGTCATGGCCGTTAAGGCCAACGGTGTAGGCCAGTGAAGGCGGCGACGCGGCATCGGGATAAATCTTCGCCCAGTTGTAGCCAGCGAAGTGATTGCCCTGGTTGGTGGCGCGTCGGCGGATACTGACGCGGCCATTGGAGAAGCGCGCCGCCTTGATGCGGTTCGCCCAGTCCTGCGTCAAATCGTAGGCCTGGCGCAGCTTGTTGTAGGCGGTCTGATGCGCGGCATCGGTTTGATCGAACTTCTTCCCTTGCAGCGACTGCAGCAGGTTGAAATGTTCTTGCGTGAAGAATTCGGACATCGGGCCTTCCATTCCTTGACGATGCGGGCGGACTCATTCCGCCTTGGGATGATTGCAGCACCTAGTGCTAGGCGGCAGCAACGGGTGCAACTTTAGGGCGGGCCCCTGGGCGTTTGGCAGGGATTACGCGGGTGCCCGGTATAGGAGCCCACCCCGGCCCCCTGTCTCCTGCTACCATTCCCCCCGCTAACCCAGCCAGCCCTTCCGTGCGCACACGCCGGAACGGCCGTCTTCGTACGGCCCAGCGAGCCAGGACACCCTCCCGTGCCCTTTCAAGGATGCTTGCATGTTCCGTCATTCCGCTTTCCGCTCGGCCGCCCTGGCCCTTGCCGTCTCGCTCAGCCTCGGCGCGCCGGCCGCCTTCGCCGATAACGCGCCCGCCGCCAACGCCACCACCGCCGTGCAGCGCCAAGCCGTGGCCAAGGGCCTGTACGAGCTGGCCTACAGCCCGAAACAGAACGCCGTGTTCGTCGCCTCGTCCGGTGGCTTCGGCGATGACGCCGGCCCGGCCCAGGTGCTGCGCCTGAACCCGACCACGCTGGCCGTGGAAACCCGCATCCCGCTGGAGCGCAAGGCGTTCGGTGTGGTGCTGGACGACGCCCACAACCGCCTGTACGTGGGCAACACCGTGGACCTGTCGGTGACCGTGGTCGACACCGCGCAGAACAAGGCCATCGGCACCATCCAGCTGATGGAAAAGAAGACCGGCAAGGACGGCAAGGCCGCCTACACCCACGACCTGCGCGAACTGGTGGTGGATAGCGCCGCCAACCGCCTGTACGTGACCGGCCACAGCAGCCAGCCGGATGTGAGCAGCGTGCTGTTCGTGATTGATACCACCACGCAGAAGGTGATCAACACCATCGACGGCCTGGGCAATGCCAAGGCGCCGGGCCTGGCGTTGGATGCGGCCAACAAGCGCGTGTACACCAGCAACCTGCTGGCCGACCTGGTGGTGGTGGGCACCGATTCGAACAAGGTAGTGGCCCAGCACGAGATCGCCGCCGAGCAGCCGATGAACATCGCGCTGGACCCAGCCGGCAAGCGCCTGTTCGTGACCGACCAGGGCTCGGAGTTCCTGCGCGGCTACCAGGCCAAGAGCAGCGGCCTGGTGAGCAAGCATCC
Organism: Stenotrophomonas sp. Nf1; assembly: GCF_003028475.1. Lineage (NCBI taxonomy): Bacteria > Pseudomonadati > Pseudomonadota > Gammaproteobacteria > Lysobacterales > Lysobacteraceae > Stenotrophomonas > Stenotrophomonas sp. Nf1. Next base: position 79,895 of record NZ_PYTV01000007.1, read on the forward strand.
GGGCCAGCGCGTGCTGGTTCTGGACCGCAGCACCGGCAAGGAACTGGCCAGCATCCCCACCGACGCCGGCCCGCTGGGCATCCTGCTGGATGCACCGCGCAAGCGCCTGTACGTGACCAACCGCGAAGCCGGTACGGTGACGGCGTACAACAGTGACAGCTACCAGAAGGTGGCCACCTACACCGTGCCGACTCACCCGAACAGCCTGGCGCTGGATGCGAAGAACAACGTGTTGTTCGTGAGCATCAAGAACGGCGAGAAGGATGCCAAGGACGCGAACGAGAGCGTGGCGCGGATTCAGTTGTAAGGCATTCCACAGAGCTTAGGCGTAGCGAAGGCAGGGCATCCCCCTGCCTTCTCTGTATTCGGCAAAAACGTGCCGATTACGACATCGGAAGGTACTATCCCGTCTCTAAGGCCAATAGGCCGTGTCAATTAGATGAGACAGGGGAAGCAGGGATGGCGTACTGGTGGGTGAACCAGAAGAAGACCTTTGAAGCCTCGGCAAAGGGCGGCTTTCTGTGGTCGCCGAAGAAGAAGACCAACGGACATCGCTTTGCGTTCTACGAGAACATGACCTTGGTGCGGCCGGGTGACGTGATCTTTGCCTTTGCGGACAAGCAAATCAGGGCTCTTGCCGTCGTGAGCGGAGCGCATGCCGAGATGGCGCGCCCCGAGAGCTTCAAGACTGCTGATAGTGATTGGAACAACGATGGCTGGACGGTACCGGTGCAATACCAGCTGGTTGACGTCCCGCTTGAGGTGCGTAATCACATGGATCTGCTAGGTCAACATCTGCCCTACAACTACGCACCCATCAAGACGAGCGGAAAGGCCAACGAGGCGTATCTTTGCCCCGTGCCAGAGGCGATGGCAGACGACCTTCTTGATCTGCTGAAGACCGATCGCGAGGAGCTTCGTCAGTGGCAAGAGGACGTGCCGATCTCCAGTGCGATTCGTTCGATTCAGAACGATGCCACGCTCTCGACGACCCAGAAGAAGCAGCTGATCAATGCGCGCGTTGGGCAGGGTAAGTTCCGCAGCAACGTGTGCGAGATTGAGCCGATGTGTCGTGCAACGGGAACGACGAACCAAAAGTTCCTTATCGCCAGTCACATCAAGCGTTGGGCCGAGAGCGATAACCACGAACGCCTCGATGGCAACAACGGGCTGATGCTTGCCCCCCACATCGATCGACTGTTCGATCGTTGGCTCATATCTTTCACTGATGATGGTGTGATGATCTTCAGTGAGGCGCTGCCGGATGGGCTTCGGGCTCAGTGGGGATTGGAGCAGAAGGTCGCGCCGAAGCCGTTCAACGCAGAGCAGATGCGTTACTTGAGCGAGCATCGGGAAAGGCTGATCGGCAGGTAGTGAGGTGAAATGGCACATCTGGTCAGATGTGCCATTGCAGGGGGGAGGCTAAGCCTAGCCGAGTTAAGAGCCCGGGATCGATGACGCTTCGGAAGCTTCGTTCGCTAGACGACACTCTACGAAATTGGCTACACGGTCGGTAGGAATCGTTGCAATACCTTTGGCATCGCTTTTTAGTCTCACGTAGTACATGGAGGAAGTGGCTGCCCGAATTCCAAGTTCCTTCGTGATTGACCGAGTCTTGTCGTGCCAGTCGATTACTTCGGAAAAATCTGATTTTTCGCCCGTGACAATTAGGTGCAGGCACGGCATGCCGCCGGATCCGCTGCTAGAAATGACCTTTCCTGCAAGCCAGCCACCAGTGGTAGGGAAAATGCATATTGTGGTGATGATGATCAAGCTTGCGTGGAACGTTCGCGCTATGATCTTTCCGTCCTTGCTGCCCAACTCGATGAGTCTAACGAAAAATACTTGTATCAATGTTGCCGCTGCCATCACAAGGAGAAGTAGTCCAAGAATCACCCAGGAGTTTTCGATTTCCCGGAAATATTCCATTGCACCCTTCATAACAAAAAGTGCAAAAATCATCTGAACAAGATTTGAGGAAATGGCAGACCATGTGCGGTCCAGCCAATGACGTTTCTTCTTGTTTCCATTGAAGAAAAATGTCGCGAAGACGAACACTAGTCCGGCCAGGGCAATAGATACCGGGATGCCCCATTTGTCGTTTCCAGGATGGCTGGCCATCAGGACGACGGCGATTGCCAGTATTGCTCCCGGTAATATCAATGCCGTGAGCCATTGAAAGATGTTCAGCCCTCTTTCGGATGATCGTTTAAGAACGTGCAGGCTTCCATCATTCGAGGCATCTGCTTCCTCAAACATGACCATAAGGGGCATTAATGCTAGGGCAAATAGCATCAACGTGATGGCGCATATCATAACTAGCAGCGATGGTAGTCCTGATATTACATCTGAAGAAAGTATGCTGAGGGGTATGTGCTCGGATTGAAGGTAATAAGACAGACTTAGGCTTGGCAGGGCAATAGATGCAGCAGCGAGTTTTACGGGATGCTTCTCTGCCCATGAGAAGGAGTCTGCGAGCTGTTGAAGCCATAGCTTGAAGACCGCGTTAACTTCAGTGCTGGGGGATGATTGCGTATCGGTCACTGTGATTCCCTTCGTTTGCGCAGTGTGTAGGTCGAGATAAGCCAGGTCTGAGGCTGGCTCTCGCGACTAGATCGGCCGACGTGAGCAATTTTTTAGTGGTGAATTAGTGCAGATGTCACGAAGCATAGGTGGGAGCAGATGACCAAGGTGACGCATAGTGAACTTCCAACGCCAAGCGCGATTAATCATCCATAGCTTTGCGGCTAGCCTGGAGGTCACCATGTCATTCCATGGGTGGGTCCGGCTCAGACCTTACAGGGGATATGCAACCGAAGCGCGGCGCTTCAACGCTGCAAGCTCTGATGTCGCAGTCAGCGGGCTATGCGCGTGCGCTCGTTGAGGATTCTCTGCGACTACTTGCAAAGGCCCTCCTTTTCGACCTCACACCCATAAACCCCACTGGCTTCCCTCCCCAGCATGCGGCGAGGGAGAGCGCATGCAACGGGTCATGATCGTCCTCGGCGACCGCACCATCGGCGGTGGCGAAGTGCTGACAGGTGCGCCCAGCACTTTCATCAACAACATCGCCGTCGCCCGCGTGGGCGAAACGGCCAGCAGCCCGCAGCACGGTGGCTTCTTCGCCATCGTCACCGGCGACCACACCTTTCTGATCGATGGCCAGCCGTTTGCGCGCCATGGCGAGCGGCTGCCGACTGCTTACAACCATGTAGGCGGAACGCCGGGTCATGGTGGACATCGTGGCCGAGGCGAAGAAGCTGGGGCTGTGAGCCAGCGGGTCGGGACGACCTTGCCGTTCTCCGGACTGCAGCCGAGCGTGGGCTCGGCTCTACATCACGCCACGCAGCGGTTTCGTCAATCCGCCGGGCGATGGTCGTAGCTGATCACCCGCTCCACCTGCCACTGCCCATCCACGCGCCGCCAGACCTGGATGAAGCGCGCCTGCCCGGTCCAATGCTCCACGCCCTTCGCATCGCGTTCGTGGAAGCGGTGGTCGCCGATCTCCAGCGCCCGCTCGTCGTGCAGCGGAAACACCTGCAACGAACTCTCCACCAGTTCACGGCGCAGATGCGTGTGGTTGGCGCGGGTGCTTTCGCACAGCGCGGCCACGCTGCGGCGGAAGTCGTCGCGGTTGCTGGCGGACTTGCCGGCTTTGTCATGGAAGAACTCCATGTCTTCGGTGGTCATCGACGCGGCCTTGTCGGCGTCGCAGGCGTCGAACGCGGCGGCGAACAACTGCGTATCGGCCTGGCGGATCTGTTCGCGCAGGGTGTCCGGCGCGGTCGGGGCGGCGGCGAGGCCGGCGGCCAGCAGGGGCAGGGTGAACAGCAGCATGGCGAATCTCCCGGAGGTGGTCCACGCAGGCTGGCACGACCCGCTGCGCGCCGCTGCCGTGCTGCGACGAAACCGCCACCGGGCGCGATGAAACTCGGTTTTGGCGGCACGGCCGCCCGGCTACCCTGTGCACGCCGTGTCACAGTGCGCCGCGATTCCCTCACGGGCGGCATAGGGATAGGGCTCTAGCCTGCAACTCTGCCCTTCCACAGGAGCCCCCATGTCCGCTTCCCCTATTCGCCTGCACGTTCGCCTGCACGTTGAAGACACCGGCGGCGATGGCCGCCCGGTCATCCTGATCCATGGCTGGCCGCTGTCGGCCGATGCCTGGAAATCGCAGGTGTCGATCCTGCGCGATGCCCAGTACCGGGTGATCAGCTACGACCGTCGTGGCTTCGGCCGCTCGGAGAAGCCCGCCGACGGCTATGACTACGACAGCTTGGCGGCGGACCTGGCGGCGTTAATCGAAGAGCGCGACCTGCACGAGGTGACGCTGGTCGGCTTCTCGATGGGCGGTGGCGAGGTGGCGCGTTACGTGGCCAACCACGGTGAGGACCGCTTGCACAGTGTGGTGTTCGCCGCCGCCGTGCCGCCGTACCTGCTGAAAAGTGATGACAACCCGGACGGCCCGCTGACCCAGGACAAGGCCGATGAGATGCGCCGTGGCCTGGAGAAGGACCGCGAGGCGTTCTTCGATGGCTTCACCCGCGATTTCTTCAGCGCCGACGGAAAACTGATGGTGACCGAAGATCAGCGCCAGGCCGCGATCGCGCTGTGCCATCAGTCCGACCAGACCGCCGCGCTGGGCTGCATGCAGTCCTTCGCCACCACCGATTTCCGCGATGACCTGAAGAAGATCACCGTGCCGACCTTGATCCTGCACGGCGACAGCGACGCCATCGTGCCGTTTGAAGGCTCCGGCGAGCGCACGCATGAGGCCATTGCGGGCAGTGAGGTGGTGATCCTGGAAGGCGCGCCGCACGGCTGCAACACCAGCCATGCCGACCATTTCAATCTGGCGCTGCTGAACTTCCTGAAGAAGTAATCTGGCGCCATGCGCAAGAACCAGACCCCACCCTGGAAGAAGCCCAACCCCAAGGGCCAGAAATCCCAGCCGCTGTCGCCCGCGCAGAAGGAGGCGGCGCGACAGCGGGCGGAGGAGAACGGGCGCCCGTACCCGAATCTGGTGGACAACATGTGGGCGGCCAAGCTGCCGCGCGGTGATTGATGGGGGTAGCCGAGCGTGGGCTCGGCTCTACCTCTGGATCAGTGGCGCCCAGCCGGTGTCGGTCCAGGGGGCTAGCTGTGCCGGCTGCACCGACACTGCGTTGGCTGGCAGGCCGCCCAACTGCGCCAGTTCGGTTTGCAATGCAATCGCATCCACGGCGGTGGGAATGGCCACCTGTAGTCGATCATCGAGGTGCCGAACTTGTACCGGCAGCACGGCGCGCGCTTCATGGTCGCCGCCGAAGCGGCCGATCGGATAGCGCATCACGACCGGGCGTGCCAGCGGCGCCAGTGCGGGCTGCCATCGTTGCAGCACCACGGACTGTGCCGCCGCCGGAACGCGCACTTCGGCGATCGTGACCGGATAGCCGCGCAGGCTCTCGACCATCACCTGGAAGCGTGCGCCATCGGGCATCGCCACCACCGTAGCCGCCAGCGCCGCCAGTGCGACCATCGCGGCGGCGAAGTACCAGCGGCGCGGGGCGCTGGCCGGAAGGGTGGCGCTGCGCAGGCCCGGGCGGCGGCGCAGTGCGCGCGCGTACAGGCGGCGGTCCTTTTTGCGCGGACTGCGGCTGTGCGCGGGCAGGTTTAGTGGCATCGGCGGCAGGCGCGCGGCACGCGCATTGATCAGGCGTGACAACAGCCAGGCCACCAGCGCGAATGCCAACAGTGGCAGCAGCGTGCGCACCGCCAGGTACAGCGTCACCATCGTGCGCACTCCTTGCACGCGTGCCTCTTTCCGAATGCACATCCTACCGGTACGCGCCGTGCGTGTCGCATCTGCCAGCCGACAACGCCGGCATGCTTGGTTAGCATGGCCCCCCGTTGTAATGGATGTACCCATGCCCGCGACTGCCTCCCGTCTTGGCCGCCTGTTCGGGCCAGCGTTGATGTTGTTCCTGTTGCAGGTGCTCGCGCTGCTGGCGCTGGGCCTGGAGGCCGGCTACTTCCATCATCGCGTTGCGCTGCTGCTGGAGCCGCTCAGCCCGGCCTGCGGCGGGCCGGATGCGGCGGCGCGGCTGCAGGTGGCCGAGCAGCTGATGGCCCGTGCCGAGGCGCTGGACGATTGGCAACCCCTGCGCTGGATTCCACTGCTGGGCATCGTGCTGGCACTGTTGGGCGCCATGACGCTGTGCGCCAGCCAGGCGTTGCGCTTCGCCCAACGATGGCGTGCAGCGGGCGGGTTGCTGGCGCTGCTGCATGGCGCCGCATTGGCGCTGGCGAGCTGGACGCTGCACCTGTACGAGAACGCCTGGAGCAGTCTGGCCACCCTGTCACCTGCGACATGCCTGGTGGATCTGACCGAGCATGGCAAGGTGCCGCTGGCCCAGGCGCAGCAGGTGATGTTCCACATTCTCACCCGCGAGCATGCGCCGCTGCAGCGCAACCCCGACGATCTGGCCCTGGTACTGGCCACGCTGCTGCTGATGGCGATGGTGGCCAGTCTTGCGCTGTGGCGGGCTGTGGCGCGCGGCAGTGCATCCGCCGACGGCTGAGGACCATCTCGGCGAACGCATGCATTCGCGTTACAGTCCACGCAGTGTCCCGACAAGGAAGTACCGATGCGTGCGTTGTTGCGAGCCCTGCCGTTGCTGTTGTTGTCACTGGCCGTGCAGGCCGCCGAGGTCGATCGCCGCATTGCGGTGACCATCGATGACCTGCCCTGGGCGCGGGTGGACGAGATCGTACCGGCCGATCTGCAGGCGCGGCATGCCGCGTTGATGGCGCAGCTGCACCAGGCCAACGTGCCGGTGGTCGGCTTCGTCAACGAGAACAAGCTGGAGGTGGGCGGGCAGGTGCAGCCGGCGCGGGTGCAGATGCTGCGCGACTGGCTGCAGGCCGGCTACGTGCTGGGCAACCACACTTATTCGCACATGGATCTCAATGCCAAGGGCGTGGCGGCGTTCCAGCAGGATTTCCTGCGCGGTGAAACCGTGCTGCGGCCGCTGCTGGCCGAGCGCGGGCAGGCGCCGCAGTGGATGCGCCATCCCTACCTGCGCGCCGGTCGTACACCGGAAGAGCGCGCGCAGATGGACGCCTTCTTCAAAGCGCATGGCTACCGCGTGGCACCGGTGACGGTGGACAACGGCGAATGGGTGTGGGCGTTCGCCTACGCCAACGTGATGAACGAGCAGCCCGATTCGCCTGCACGCGAGGCCACGCTGGCACAGCTGCGCAAGGGCTATGTGCCGTACATGCTGAACAAACTGGATTACTACGAGAAGCAGTCGCAGGCACTGCTGGGCTACGCGCTGCCGCAGGTGTGGCTGATGCACGCCAACGAACTCAACGCGGCCACGTTCGCCGAACTGGTGGCGGCGACCCAGCGCCGTGGCTATCGCTTCGTGTCGCTGGACGAGGCGATGCGCGATCCGGCCTATGCGCGTGGCGCCGAAGGCTACAACGGCCGCTATGGCCCCAGCTGGCTGCACCGCTGGGCGATGGCGGAGAAGAAGCCGAAGGAGTTCTACGCCGGCGAGCCGGTGGTGCCGACGTGGGTGATGCAGTTGGCGAAGGTGGATTCGGAGTGAGGCTCAGCGCTGCGGGTGTTGCCGGCAGCGGAGATCGCCCCCGACGCTGAAGCATCAGCTCTGCCCCGTTCACCCAGCTGGAGAATGGGGCGCGTAGTCCAATGCTTCAGTGTCCTTGATCAGCCGATCGTGCCGCTTGCGCACATCTTTGGCAGTTCCCCATCCTGTGAGGCTCGCTCTCTCAGCCCAGGTACCTTCTCGTAGTGTGCCTCGAGGTAGCGAATACCCGTGTCACGGCCGATGCCCACGCACTGGATCTTGGCTGCGTTGATGACAGTATCCATGCGAACCCTGCCGGTTGCGCCGGACGACAGCTGAATGGCCCTGACGATGCTCTCGTTCGCATCAGCAAGATTGGATGTGCGCAGACCGGCATATGCACGCGCGTTCCACGCCTCTGCGCTGGAGGCATCAACGGTTGTGGCGGCCTGGAAGTACTGAAAAGCAAGGTTGGCTTTTCCGCTGACCAGCGCATCTCTGCCTGCTCTCAGATAATCCTCGGCCGTCGGAGGAGAGGCAGCTGGCGCGGGGACGTTGGCCGAAGCCTGGCCTGCGTCGTTCTCGTTGGAGAGGCTCAATGCGCTCGCGCGGAAGGAGATGATGCGCACTTGGAGGAGCCGGAAATCCGTTTCGGAGAAGTAAGCCTTTGCTCGGTCGAGGAGGTGCAGGAATACCTGCTCGTCCCGGGACACGATCTGGGCTTCATACTTTTCCATGAATGCCATGATCATCTGATCAAGCTGTCTATCGGCCTGGCTCTGCTGGTGGCCGATGCTTGCATTCTTGAACGCTCTGTCATCGATCCCGGTCTGCTTCTGTTCCTCCCGCCGCTGCTCTTCGGAGCGCGATGCCAACTGGTGAGCGGCGAATGCAATGAAGACCATGCAGGTTGGAATCACGATCTTGCTGATGACTTCCCCGATGAACTTGCCTAGATTGGTGAGTACTGCCTTCCATGGCTGTGGGTTGGACATGCTGGTGTTCCGAGGGGCCTTCTACGCTATCGGCATGCCGGCAATGATCTTGAACCTTTGCTCTAGGCGCGGCGCACCGCCAGCACGCCATCCAGTGCCAGTTCCGCTTTGAAACCGGCCTTTTCCAGCCGCTTGGCTACTTCACGCGGCACATCGCGGCCGCTGGTCAGCTTGTTCGGTGCGCCGGTGTAGTGGAACAGGCGGCCGCCCTTGCGGATGACGCGGGCGAGGTGGTCGTAGAACACCTGCGAGTACAGCTCGCCGGCAATGCCGAAGCGCGGCGGGTCGTGCAGGATTGCGTCGACGCTGTTGCTGGCCACCTGCTCGATCTGCTGCGAGACATCGCCGTGGCTGAACTGCAGGCGGCCCCCGGCAGCCGCCGAATCCGGATCCGGCGACCACGGGTTGAGCGTGCGCAGCCACATCACGTCGGCGTTCTTCTCGAACGAGCGGATCTGGCCGACGCCGGCCTCCAGCGCGCAGGCGGCGAAGTAGCCCAGGCCGCCGCAGGTATCGAGGATGATCTTGCCGGCCGGGGCGACCAGCTCGACCTTGCGTCGCGCATCCTCGAACGGCGACAGCTTGGAGGTGGGCAGCATCTTGATGCCGTCGATCTCGAAGGTCGGCGCGCCCCATTCGGTGGGCACCAGCTTGATGAGTGAGCCGCTGTAGCGCGAGATCGGCGCGAAGTCCTCGCCATCCCAGTAGTACAGCGTGCGGTCCTTCAGCTTGCCCGGCCACGGGTAGTGCTGGCCGCGGAAGCCGAAGCCTTCGGCGTCCAGTGCAACCGTATCCTGGCTGCGCCCCAGATCGAGCGAGCCCTGCCAGTCGGTGGCGCCCTTGTCATGGGCACGGCGCAGGGTGTCGGCGCTGTCACGGGTCAGCAGGGGGCCGGTGTAATGGGGCACGGCGGGTACCGGGGCGGTTCGGGGGAGGGCATGGTACCGCAGCTGTTGTAGAGCCGAGCCCATGCTCGGCTTCACCGTGCCTGCATCCACGCATGGCGTGGATCTACTGTCACACGGGCCGGGCCTGGGCTCGAGACGCGTGCAGTTGAAGCCGTGTGTGGCGCCTTCCCCTGAAATCATGGCCTCGCCCAGCGAGGGCTCCATATCCAGCAGCGCGCATGAGCGACGGTGTGCATCCTGGGTCCCCGGAGGCTGCCGATGAAAATCGTAGCGCATGCGGCCGTCTTCCAGCAGCAGCCAGTGCACGGTAACGCGCTCATGGCTGCCGTTGCCGTGGTCCCAATCCAGTGTGCGCATCACCAGGGTCTGGCCATCGGGCATCTCGCGTACTTCGTCATACGCGCCTTGGGTTTTTGCGGTGCTTGTCGCAACCAGAAGGAACAGCAGCAGCATCGTCCACCGCCCAAAGAGGGAAGTGTGTGTTCGCCCGCCGAGAGCGGCCATCAGAATCGTTGCAACTTACGGGCACTTCACCGCATATACCGGCCCGGCGCCGATCAGCATCAGTGCCATGTAGTCGCTGTCGCTGGCCTTGCCTTTCAGCGTGGCGCCCTTGTTGAAGTGGAAGATGCCGAAGCCGCCGGCCATGCGGATCAGGGCGCTGTCGATCTGTGCGGCGTCATCGCGGAAGTAGCGGCCGATCTCGCTGGTGCTGGCCTTGTGCAGGGCATTCGGGTCGCGTTGCCACTGGCCATCGCGACCGAAGGAGACGAAGTACTGGCCGCCTTCCTTGTCGATGCGGAAATCGGCGGGCTTGCGTGCGCTGGTGGCGAAGCAGCCCTGCAATGGGTCGGCAGAGAAGGGTAGCCCTGCCTCACCACCGCAGGCGGTGAGCAGCAGGAGGGCACCGGGCAGCAGCAGGCGGAGCGTGCGCATGGGATGTCCCTACAGGGCGGGTACGGCTAGTGTAGGCAGCAGGCGGCGTGGCCCGTACAGAAATTCGGCAAGGTCAGAGGGGTTTTCGGATGGCGCAGGGCAAGGCACCGTGGTGCGGCGTGGCGAGTTGGCTGGGCATTGCAGTGGGCTGGGGCGCGGGCACGTTGGCGGCGCAGGCGTCGGTTGCGGCCGGCGGCAATGGGCTGGCCGCAGGGCTGGGCGTGGGCGTGCTGGGGGCCGCGCTGGTGGGGTGCGGACTGGCAGTGGCCTCGCGCGTGCGCGGTGAGCGCTGGCCATGGATCGGTATTGGCGGCGCGGTACTGAGTGCGGCGCCGCTGCTGATGTACGTGCTGCGGATGCTGTTGAAGCTCTAAGGGGTAGTGCCGGCCGCTGGCCGGCATTCGCAGTCCATGGGGTTGCCGGCCAGCGGCCGGCACTACCGATGGGTTCACGTGCTGCGGTGGATCTCCACGGTGACGTGCACCAGCTCTTCGTGGATGGCCAGCGCCTGACGCACGCTGTCGGCGTCCAGCTGCGGGTCGCTGGTGACCACGCTGGCGCTGACCGCGTACTTGCCGCGGCCCACCTGCCAGACGTGCAGGTCGGCCAGGCGTGCCGGCCACGGGCCCTGCTCGATCACTTCGCGCACTTCGGCCACCACCGGCGCATCCATCTGTGCGTCGAGCAGGATGCGGCCGCTGTCGCGCAGCAGGCCGATGGCCCACACGGTGACCAGCACCGCGCCGACCAGGCCCATCACCGGGTCCAGCCAGGTCAGGCCCAGCAGCTTGCCGCCGAGCAGGGCGACGATGGCCAGCACCGAGGTGGCGGCGTCGGCCAGCACGTGCACGTAGGCCGAGCGCAGGTTGAGGTCGTGGCCGTGCGAGTGATCGTGGTGATCGTGATCATGCCCGTGGTGGTCGCCATGGTCGTGGCCGTGCCCGTGGTGGTGATGCGCATGCCCCGGGCTGTCATGCAGCCACCACGCGCACAGCAGGTTCACGCCCAGGCCGACCACGGCGATGGCGATGGCTTGGTCATAGTGGATCGGCGCCGGCACCCACAGCCGCTCCAGTGATTGCACCGCCATCAGCGCGGCCACGCCGAGCAGGGCGATGGCGCTGGTGTAGCCAGCCAGGATCTCGATCTTCCAAGTGCCGAAGGCGAAACGCGGGTCGTGCGCATAGCGGCGCGCACAGCGGTAAGCGAACACCGACAGGCCCAGCGCCAGCGCGTGTGAGCTCATGTGCCAGCCGTCGGCGAGCACGGCCATGGAGTTGAACCACCAGCCGCCGACGATCTCCACCAGCATCATGCTGACGGTGAGCCATAGGGCGCGGCGGGTGTTGCGTTCGGCCAGCGGGTTGCCGTCGTCGAAGCGGTGTTCGTGACGACGGGCGGCGGCGAGGGCGTCCAGGTGCATGGGGAAACCAGAGGGTGGAAGGATACCCCCATAGGGTATACGATACGCGCATGGCCCATGTACACAAGAATCGAAAGCAGCTGCTGACCCGGGTGCGCCGTATCGGCGGCCAGGTGGCGGCGTTGGAGCAGGCGCTGGACAAGCCCGAGGGTGAGGCCGGTGACTGCGCGGACGTGCTGGTGCAGGTCGCCGCCGTGCGCGGTGCCGCCCACAGCCTGCTGATGGAGCTGCTGCACGAGCATCTGCAGGAGCATGTGGTGGGGGCGGAAGACCCGCAGCAGCGGGCTGCCGAGGCCGAGGTGCTGGTGGAGCTGCTGCGCCGCTACGGCAAATAGGCCGGTAGTGCCGGCCGCCGGCCGGCATCGTCAGGCGGTGGCCGGAGGTCATGCGGTTGCCGGCCAGCGGCCGGCACTACCGGGTACGTTCGGGGTTCATGCGGTTGCCGGCCAGCGGCCGGCATTGCCGGGTACGTTTGGGGTTCATGGGTTGCCGGCCAGCGGCCGGCATTGCCGGGTACGTTTGGGGTTCATGGGTTGCCGGCCAGCAGCCGGCATTACCGGGTACGTTCGGGGTTCATGCGGTTGCCGGGCGGCATTACCGATGGCGGTGCCGGGCGTTCCAGAGATGCGTTGCCGCCAGCAGCAGGCTGCCGGTGACGGTCAGCGGGGTTTCCCAGTCATGCGAGGGCAGCGCCAGCGCGCCGGCCAGCAGCAGGCCCAGCCCGCTGCCGGCGGTGGCCCAGGCCAGCACGGGCAGGGGATGGCGACGCTCGGCGCGCCACAGCGCATAGCCGGTCAACGGCAGGGCGATGGCCACGAACAGCAGGTGCACCCATTCCGCTTCGGCCCAGGCGCCGAACAGCGGCAGCGCGGCGGCCAGCAGCGGCAGCGCCAGGCAGTGCAGCAGGCACAGGCTGGACAGGGCGACCGCGCCGGCATCGAGCAGGGCGGCGGAGGGGGACTTCATCGGGGGGAGGTTCCTTGCACGGCAAGTGTTATACAGTAACATTTCCGTTCCGCAGCCAACCCGCTCCGACATGAACACTGTTTCCCGCGCCGACCGTCGCCTTCCGGTCACCGTGCTGTCCGGCTTCCTCGGGGCCGGCAAGACCACCCTGCTCAACCAGATCCTGCGCAACCGCGAGGGCCTGCGCGTGGCGGTCATCGTCAACGACATGAGCGAAGTGAACATCGATGCGCAGCTGCTGCGCGAGGGCGGCGCCGAGCTGCGCCGTACCGAAGAGACGCTGGTGGAGTTCAGCAACGGCTGCATCTGCTGCACCCTGCGCGACGATCTGCTGCAGGAAGTGCGGCGCCTGGCCGACGCCGGCCGCTACGACTATCTGCTGATCGAATCGACCGGGATCGGCGAGCCGATGCCGGTGGCGGCCACCTTCGCGGTGCGCGACGAGCACGGCTTCAGCCTGAGCGACATTGCACGCCTGGACACGATGGTGACCGTAGTGGACGGCAGCGCGTTCCTGGCCGATTTCGGTTCGACGCTGCGCCTGGCCGAGCGCGGCCAGCAGGCCGGTCCGGACGATGACCGTGGCGTGGTCGATCTGCTGTGCGAGCAGGTGGAGTTCGCCGATGTGATTGTGGTGAGCAAGGTCGACCAGGTGGATGACGAGGTGCTGCAGGACACGCTGGCGGTGCTGCGTGGATTGAACCGTGATGCGAAGCTGCTGCTGTCCCGTTTCGGAGACGTGCCGCTGGCCGAGCTGCTGGATACCGGTCGCTTCGACTTCGAACGCGCGCAACGCGCACCGGGCTGGGTGAAGGAGCTGCGCGGCGAGCACAGGCCGGAAACCGAGGAGTACGGCATCGGCAGCTTCGTCTACCGCGCGCGGCGTCCGTTCCATCCCATGCGCTTTGCGCGGGCACTGCAGTCGGGCATGCCGGGGGTGATCCGCAGCAAGGGCTGGTTCTGGTTGGCCAACCGCATGGACTGGGTGGGCGAGTTGAACAGCGTGGGTGCGGCCACCCGCACCCAGGCCGCCGGCTTCTGGTATGCGGCGCGCGAACGCGTGCGTGCCGGCCAGGAAGACACTACGCCGCTGCTGCCGCCCACGCCGCTGCCGTACAGCGATCTGGGCTGGGCACGGCAGCAGGCCGAATGCTGGAGCGCACCGCTGCCCGGTGTGGAGGAATTCCCGGACAGCGCCGCGTATTCGGCGATGGCGCGCCTGTGGCATCCGCTCTGGGGTGACCGCCGCCAGGAACTGGTGGTGATCGGTGTGCACATGGATGAGCGTGTGGTGCGTGCCGAGCTGGATGCGTGCCTGCTCAACGACCAGGAACTGCGTGCCGGGCCGTTGCTGTGGCAGCAGCTGCCGCAGGCGTTCCCGGTGTGGAAGCGGTGAGCAGAATGCCGTTGTAGGGCCGAGCCCACGCTCGGCTGTTGCTTCGGTAGATCCACGCCGTGCGTGGATGCAGGCATGGCGGAGTCGAGCAAGCTCGACTCTACAACGCGTCGCGCCATTGCCAGCCATCGCTGCGGACCTGCAGCACCTGGGTAGGCCGCAGCGCGTGCAACAGGTGGTGGTCGTGGCTGACCATCACCAGCGCACCCGGCCAGGCCGCCAGCAGTTCTTCCAGTGCCTGCAGCGCGCCCAGGTCCAGTGCGTTGCCGGGTTCATCCAGCAACAGCAGCTGCGGGGCAGGGGCGGCGTACAGCACGCTGGCCAATGCACCCTTCACCCGTTCGCCGTCACTGAGGCTGGCCGCTGGCCGTTGGATGCGCTGGGCGTCCAGACCGAGCAGGGCCAGCCGCGTGCGCAGTTCGCCGGGATCGGCGGTCGGGTTCGCCGCCTGCACGATCTGCAGGATGCTGCGCTCACCGGACATGCCCAGCAGCTGCTGATCCAGCAGTGCCAGCGGCGCGTGGCGCTGCACGCTGCCCGCGCGTGCCGGCAGCTGGCCGGCCAGCACGCGCAGCAGGGTCGACTTGCCGGTGCCGTTGTCGCCGACCACAGCGATGCGTTGGCCGCGGCGAATGTCCAGCTGCAACGGTACGCCGCAGCCATGCGGCAGCAGCAGATCCTGCGTCTGCAGCAGGCGTGCGCTGCTGCGCTCACCTTCCACGGCGAACAGCGCCAGTTCCGGTGCCACGTGCACGGCCGAAGCGGCGGCCCGCAGCTGTTCGCTGCTGGCCTGCAGGCGCTCGGCCTGCACCTGCTGCGCGCGTCCGAGCGTGGCCTCGGCGCGCTGCTTCTGGCGGCCGAGCAGGATCGGCGCCTGGTTGGCCTGCTTCGCATCGCGGTTGCCGCGCGCCTGGCGTTGCTGTTGGCGCTGGTGCTGTTCGCGCGCGCTGCGCTGCTGCTGGCGGTGCTGCGCGCGCGCATGGTCGAGCTGGGCGACGGCGGCCTCGCGTTCGGCCTCGCGTGCGGCGGCGTAGTGCTGCCAGGGGCCGCCATAGCGATGCAGGCCGCGCGCGTCGAGTTCGACGATCTGCTGCATGTGGCCCAGCAGTTCGCGATCGTGGCTGATGACCAGCAGGCCGCCGCGCCACTGCCGCAGTTGTTCGTACAGCTGCTGGCGGTGGCGCGCATCGAGGTGGTTGCTGGGTTCGTCCAGGATCAGCCAATCGGCGCCACTGGCCCAGGCGCCGGACAGCGCCACCTGCATGGCCTGGCCGCCACTGAGGCGCGCGGCAGGGTGGAGCGGATCCAGATCATCGGGCAGACCCAGTGCCTGCCAGCGTTGCAGCAGGCGCTCGCGCAGATCCCAGCGATCACCGATGCAGGCGAAGTCGGCCTCATCGACGCTGCCCGCTTCGATGCGCGCCAGCGCGGCCAGTTCCCGACCGACTCCCGCCAGTTCGCCGACCGTGCCGGCCGGAGGGTAGCCCGGGGTGGGCAGCAGGAATACACGGCCGCTGCCGCGCACCTGGCCGCTGTCGGGGGTGAGCCGGCCGGCCAGCAGGCGCGCGAGCACGCTCTTGCCGGCGCCATTGGCACCGACCAGGCCGGTGGCCACCGGTTCGAAGGAAAAGGACAGATCGGAAAACAGCGCGCGGCCGTCGGCCAATCGATACGACACGCGATCGAGCGTGAGGGAATGCGGGGTCATGCGACCTCCAGGGATGCCGGGTTCTCCCCTGCGCGCAGGGGCGGGAAGACTCAGGCCGTCTGTTGGGAAGACGGCGGCATCACTGGCGCATTGGTCGCGAGCCTCTGGGAGGAATGAGGGGGCCAGTATAGCGGGGTTGGCTGAATGGCTGCGTGCACCTGCGGAACCGGGCGGGGCGGCTGAATGGTCGCGTGCACCTGTAGAGCCGAGCCATGCTCGGCTGATTTTCGTTTGGGTTCCGATTGGTCGAGCATGGCTCGACTCTACAAGGAGCATCCACGCATGGCGTGGATCTACCGAAGGAGCATCCACGCATGGCGTGGATCTACCGAAGGAGCATCCACGCATGGCGTGGATCTACCGAAGAAGCATCCACGCGTGGCGTGGGTTCAGCGGAAAAGGCATCCACGCATGGGGTGGATTCAGTGAAGAGGGCATCCACGCATGGCGTGGGCCTACGGCACGGTGCCCAGGCGTTCGCCGACGAAATCGATGAACACCCGCAGCTTCGGCAGCACATGGCGGCCGGACGGCCACAGCAGATGGAAGGTGCCGCAGGAATGCACGTGTTCTTCCAGCACGGTCACCAGCCGGCCGTCGGCCAGCGCGTCACGCACCGAATGCACCGGCACGAACGCTACACCGACATCGCGCAGCGCCAGCGCCACCCGCGCTTCGATGGTATTGGCCACCATGTGGACCGGCAGCTCCTGCGGCATTTCATCATCGGGCCAGTGGATCGGCCACGCTTCCAGCTTGCCGGTGCTGGGAAAACGATAGTGCAGCAGCGTGTGCTGCATCAGCTCCGCCGGCGTGCGCGGAATGCCGCGACGCTGCAGGTAGGCCGGCGAGGCGACGATGCGGCGCGGGAACACGCCCAGGCGTCGTGCGTTCATGCGCGAGTCGCTGGGTTCACCGACGCGCAGCACGGCATCGAAGCCTTCCTCGATGACATCGACCAGGCGATCGCTGAAATCCAGATCGAGCCGGATGTCCGGATAGGCCGCCATGAACTCGGCCATCAGCGGCAAGGTCAGATCGCCCACCAGCGGCAGGCTGATGCGCAGCGTGCCGCTGGGCGTGGCATGCGGCTGTACGAGTTCGGTGCGGGCGGCATCGCGCTCGTCGAGGATGCGCCGGCAGCGCGCCAGGAACAGCTGGCCTTCGGCGGTGAGGGTGATGCTGCGCGTGCTGCGGTGGAACAGGCGCACGCCCAGCGCGTGTTCGAGCCGGGCCACGCACTTGCCGGCGGCCGAGGCGGAGATGCCCTGCAGGCGCCCGGTCTCGACGAAGCTGCGGGTGTCGGCGGCGTGCACGAAGGTCTGCAGGTTGGCGAGGTTGTCCAGGACTGACATGGGCGTGCGGGCGATGAAAGCGGCAGGGTAGGGGCAGGGTAGGGGCAGGGCGCGCCGCCGGCGGCGCGGCCGCCGCAACGCTGTGGTGCGTGACCGGACGCGCGCGGTTACGGCCTCGCAGTTCCGGCCATCATGCCGATTGCGGACTGCACGGTCCACGATGCGCGGAGCGGTACCCCGCTTTTTGCCACGCGGCGGGCTGCCTAACGTGGCGGGCCTCTCCCCACGGATCACCGCGATGAATGCCGCTCCTTCCCTTCCCGCCGCGCCGACCCTGCCCTCGGTGCAGCACCTGTTGCAGCAGGTGCACCCGCAGCGCCTGGTCGGTGCGGTGGTGCGCGTGCGCCAGCACGGGGTGCTGCGCCATGCCAGCGCCACCGGGCTGTCCGATCGCGAAGCGGCCACGCCGATGCGCGCGGACCAGCTGTTCCGGCTGGCCTCGGTGAGCAAGCCGCTGCTGACCACGGTGTTGCTGCGCCTGGTGGCCGACGGCGTGCTGGACCTGGATACGCCGGTGCAGCGCTGGCTGCCGCAGTTCCGCCCGGCGCTGGCCGATGGCAGCACCCCGCCGATCAGCCTGCGCCAGCTGCTCAGCCACAGCAGCGGGCTGGGCTATCGCTTCCTGGAAGCCGATGCCGATGGCCCCTATGCACGCGCCGGTGTCAGTGATGGCATGGACGCCAACCCGCTGTCCCTGGCCGACAACGTGCAGCGCATCGCGCAGGTACCGCTGCTGTTCGCACCGGGCAGCCAGTGGCTGTATTCGCTGGGCGTGGACGTGGCCGGTGCGGTGGCCGAGGCGGCGACCGGCGAGACCTTGCAGGCCTTGTTCGCGCGGTTGCTGGCCGCGCCGCTGGGCCTGCGCGACACCGCGTTCGCCACGCGTGATGCCGCTCGCCTGGCCACGCCGTATGTGAGCGATGCGCCGCAACCGCATCGCCTGCGCGAAGGTGAGGTGGTGGCGCCATTCGAGGGCACCGTGGGCATCGACTACAGCCTGGCACGCGCCACCGATGCCAGCCGCTTCGCGTCGGCCGGCGCCGGCCTGGTGGGCACCGCCGACGAGGTGATGGCGGTGCTGGAGGCACTGCGCGATGTGCAGGCGTCGGGGCTGCTGCCGCCGGCACTGGTGGCACAGATGGGCACGCCGCAGGTGGGAGAACAGGGGCCGCCCGAGCCGGCCGGCTGGGGGTTCGGGCTGGGCTTTGCGGTCCTGCGTGATGCGGCGGCCAGTGGCACGCCGCAGAGCGTGGGCACCTGGCGCTGGGGCGGTGCCTATGGCCACAGCTGGTTCGTTGACCCGGTACGGGCGCTGAGCGTGGTGGCGCTGACCAACACCCTGTACGAGGGCATGGATGGTGCCTTTGTCGATGAGCTGCGCGATGCGGTGTATGCCGATCTGGAGGCCGGGCGATGAGCGGCCATGCGATCGACGCGGCCAGCCCGGCCGGCGAGGCCACGCGCCTGCCGTGGGCGGGCCTGCTGGCGCTGGCCGGCGGCGGTTTCATCACCCTGCTGACCGAGACCCTGCCGGCCGGCGTGCTGCGGCCGATGGGGCAGGGCCTGGGCGTGAGTGATGCCGCGGTGGG
Organism: Stenotrophomonas sp. Nf1; assembly: GCF_003028475.1. Lineage (NCBI taxonomy): Bacteria > Pseudomonadati > Pseudomonadota > Gammaproteobacteria > Lysobacterales > Lysobacteraceae > Stenotrophomonas > Stenotrophomonas sp. Nf1. The sequence goes on from NZ_PYTV01000007.1 coordinate 98,745, forward strand.
CCAGCTGGTCAGCGTGTACGCGCTGGGCTCGGTGATGGCCGCGTTGCCGATGACCGCGCTGACCCAGCGCCTGCCACGGCGGCCGCTGCTGTTGGCGGCGATCGCCGGCTTCGTGGTGGTCAACACGCTGACGGCGATGAGCAGCAGCTATCCGCTGATCCTGGCCGCACGCTTCCTGGCCGGCGTCTGCGGCGGCCTGCTGTGGTCGCTGGTGGCCGGATACGCCGCGCGCATGGTGGTGCCGTCGTTGCAGGGCCGGGCGATCGCGGTGGCGATGGTCGGTTCACCGCTGGCACTGTCGCTGGGGGTGCCGGCGGGCACGCTGCTCGGCCAGCAGATCGGCTGGCGCTGGGCATTCGCGCTGATGAGCGTGCTGGGCGTCGGGCTGCTGGCCTACGCGCGCTGGGCGCTGCCGGCGCTGCCCGCTGCCGGGGCCGGGCAGCGCACATCGCTGGGCACGGTGTGGCGCATGCCCGGGGTACGCAGCGCACTGGCCGTGATGGCGTTGTACGTGCTGGCGCACAACGTGCTCTACACCTACATCGAGCCATTGGCCGTGGACGCCGGCGCCGGTGCGTGGCTGGACCGGCTGCTGCTGGCGTTCGGCGTGGCGGCGATCGTCGGCATCGGCATTGCCGGCTGGGGCGTGGATCGTCACCTGCGCCGGCTGGTCTGGGCGGCGGTGGTGGGCTTCCTGCTGCCGGTGCTGGCGCTGCTGCTGTGGCCGGGAGCGCCGGGCGTGCTGCTGCCGGCCACGATCGCGTGGGGGGTAGCCTTCGGTGCGGTGCCGACGCTGTTCCAGACCGCGCTGGCGCGCCGCGCTGGGGCGGCGGCCGATCTGGCGCAGTCGATGCTGGTGACGGGCTGGAACCTGGCCATCGCCGCCGGCGGTGTGGCCGGTGGCGTGCTGCTGCAGGCCGGCGGTGCCGGCGTGCTGGGGTGGTTGCCGTTGCTGCTGCTGGCCGTGTGTGCGGGGTGGCTGCTGGTTCGGCCGAAGGCGTGGCTGTAGAGGACGATCAGCGCCGCAGCCGGGCGTGGGCTCGGCGCTACGCCTCCGGCTCCTGCTCGATCGGTACGCTGCGCGGGTTCTGCATGTGCTCGCGCGCAGCGCCGTACTGCTGCTGCCGCTTGTGATGGAAGGCCACGAACTCGTCGCGTGGCAGCGGCCGCGAGAACAGCCAGCCCTGCCCGAATTCCACATGCCGGCTGTGCAGGTAGGCCAGCTGTGCTTCGGTTTCCACGCCTTCGGCCACCACCCACAAGCCCAGCTCCTTGGCCATGTCGATGATGTGCGGGGTGACCGGGCTGGTCGCACTTTCGGTGCCGATCGCATCGATGAAGGACTTGTCGATCTTCAGCGCGTCCAGCGGCAGCTGTTCCAGGTACTGCAGGCTTGAGAAGCCCACGCCGAAATCGTCGATGGCCACGCTGTGTCCGGCGCGCCGCGCCGCCGCCAGCATGGTGCGCGCACGATCCAGATCGAGGAAGCCGCGTTCGGTGGCTTCCATCCAGATCTGCTGCGGCAGGATGCCGCTGCCGGCCATGTGCTTGGAGATCATCTTCAGTGCACGGCCGCTGCTGAGGTCTTCCGATGCCAGGTTGATGGCGATGTGTGCGCTGCGGTCGGCCACCAGCAGTTCACGCATGTCGCGCACCACGTTCTCGATCACCAGGTCGGTGACGTCGGCGATCATGCCGGCCTCTTCGGCCAGTGGAATGAACAGATCCGGCCGCACCTGGGTGCCATCCGGGCGCTGCCAGCGCACCAGCGCCTCGGCACCGACGCAGATGCCGGTTTCCAGTTCGATGATCGGCTGGTAGTGCAGGTACAGCTCGCGGCGGCGGATGGCTGTGGCCAGCTCACCGCGCAGCGACAGGCGGCGTCGCGACAGCCAGATCACCAGGCCGGCCCCGGCGGCGGCCAGCAACAGGCCCAGCGGAACGTACAGCCAGGCCTGCTGGCGGAAGGTCGCGGTCAGCGCGGTACGCGGCGTGGTGGTGATCGCCAGCCATTCCTCGTTGCGCGCGGTGGCGTACAGCGTGTTCTGGTCCAGGCCTTCGCTGGGGTTGCGCAGCAGCGTCTGCAGCAGTGCCGGGTCCATGCCCGGCTGCTGGGCCAGCAGGCGCCCATCCGGGCTGGCCAGGGCCAGGCGCACGTGCGGATCAACGATGAGATCGACAAAGCGACGCGGGTCGACCAGCACATCGTAGGAGCCGTACAGGATGGCCAGCATCTGGCGGCGGCCGCTGGCTTCCGGACGCACATCCACCGCGATGCCGGCGCCGTCGCTGGTGACGTGATCGGGCCTGGGCTGGTCCACGTCGGACAGGAACGGTCCCCAGGACGTGCAGCGCAGCTTGCCGCCTTCGAAGTACCCCATCTGCTCGATCGACGAGGTGGTCATCACCAGCGTCTGCATGCGCCGGATGTGGTCGTCGCTGCACGGTACGTGGGCGCCGGCTTCGACCGACTTCAATGCGGCCAGCGCTTCCTGATAGGACAGGTCCGAGCGGCGCAGGGTGCGCCCGGCGATATCGCGCAGGCGTTCCTGCTCGACACTGACCGCACGGTCCCAGGTGGCGTAGGCCATCACCGCGATGGGCACGGCCGCGGCCAGCAGCGCCAGCGCGGTGCCACCGATGATGACGCGCAGGCGGCTCATGGCCGGGGCTCGGGCAGGGCGGTCAGGGCAGGGCGCATGGTCGGGCCGGTCCTTGGGCAGGTGCGGCTATCTGAGCATGGCGCCGCGCCGGGCGGAATGGGATCAATACGGTATTCGGTCACATTGTGGTGAAAGCGGCTGGCTTTGACGCAATTGGGCCATCAGGCGCTGGCGCTCCGGGCCCTGGAGGACTACCGTCGGACGCTTCGCCTGCCCCTTCCCACGCCCATGACCGAGCCCGCAACGCCCCCCGAGCACCTGCGCCGCAGCCTGTCCAACCGCCACCTGCAACTGATCGCCATCGGCGGTGCCATCGGTACCGGCCTGTTCATGGGCTCGGGCAAGACCATCAGCCTGGCCGGCCCGTCGATCGTGTTCGTCTACCTGATCATCGGCGCGATGCTGTTCTTCGTGATGCGTGCGATGGGCGAACTGCTGCTATCGAACCTGCAGTACAAATCCTTCATCGATTTCTCCACCGACCTGCTCGGCCCCTGGGCCGGATTCTTCTGTGGATGGACCTACTGGTTCTGCTGGATCGTCACCGCCATTGCCGATGTGATCGCCATCGCGGCCTACGCGCAGTTCTGGTTCCCCGGGCTGGATGCATGGATCCCGGCGCTGGCCTGCGTGTTGCTGTTGCTGGCGCTGAACCTGGTGACGGTGAAGCTGTTCGGCGAAATGGAGTTCTGGTTCGCGCTGATCAAGATCGTGGCCATCTGTGCGCTGATCATCACCGGTGCCGGGCTGGTGGCCTGGGGCTTCACCTCGCCCAGCGGCCATACCGCCTCGCTGTCGAACCTGTGGAATGACGGCGGCATGTTCCCGATGGGTCTGGTGGGCTTCTTCGCCGGCTTCCAGATTGCAGTGTTCGCCTTCGTCGGCATCGAGCTGGTCGGTACCACCGCCGCCGAAACCGCCGACCCGGAGCGCAACCTGCCCAAGGCGATCAATTCGATTCCGGTGCGCATCATCATCTTCTACGTGCTGGCGCTGATCGCGATCATGGCGGTCACCCCGTGGCGCCAGGTGGTGCCGGACAAGAGCCCGTTCGTGCAGCTGTTCGTGCTGGCCGGCATTCCGGCTGCGGCCAGCCTGATCAACTTCGTGGTGCTGACCTCGGCCACCTCGTCGGCCAACAGCGGCATCTTCTCCACCAGCCGCATGCTGTACGGCCTGGCCGAAGAGGGCCACGCACCGCGTGGGCTGTCGCGGTTGTCGCGCGCGGCGGTACCGGCGCGCGGCCTGCTGTTCTCCTGCCTGTGCCTGCTGGGCGGCACGCTGCTGATCTACCTGATTCCGAACCTGGTGACCGCCTTCACCCTGGTGACCACGCTGGCCACCGTGCTGTTCATCTTCGTCTGGTCGCTGATCCTGGTGGCTTACATGGTCTATCGCCGCCGCTATCCGGAGCGCCACGCCGCCTCGATCTTCAAGATGCCCGGCGGCGTTGCCATGTGCTGGGCCTGCCTGCTGTTCTTCGCCGGCGTGCTGGTGCTGCTGAGCCTGCAGGGCGATACGCGCCAGGCGCTGATGGCCAGCCCGGCGTGGTTCGTGCTGCTGGGCGTGGGGTATTGGGTGCGGCGCAGAACGGCGAAATGACCGGGAATGCGGGCAGCAATGCCGGAAATCGCGAACGTTGGAGATCGGAACGTCGGAACGTCGGAAATCGGTAGAGTCGACTGTTAGTCGACTGCTCTCCCATGGGCCACCGCAAAACCCCGCGCTGCGCGCGATAGTCGACTAACAGTCGACTCTACCGGTACCGGTACCGGTGCCGGGACCAGCGCCGTGCCCCATTCACCCGGCGTTAGCGGCTGCGGCCGGATCATCCGGCCGCCATGTTTACCCGCCCTGCCGCCATCGCGCTGTTGCTGCTGTCCAGCCTCTGGCCGGGGCTGGCCGCTGCGCGCACCGTCTACCGCTGCGTGCAGGGCAACACGGTCAGCCTGGCGACGGCGCCGGAACCGGGCTCGCGCTGCACACCGAAGCAGATCGACGACAACGCCATCCAGACCCCGAACCTGTGGGGCAACATGGGGGTGTTCAGTGGCGTGCTGTACGAACGCGAGCAGGACGGCGCACTGGTCTATTCCACGCGCAACCTGCCCGGCTCGCGGGTGTTCCTGAAGTTCACCGTGGCCACCCCACCGGGGGAGCCTGCCCACGAAGGGCTGGGCAAGGTCGGCACGCCGCAGCTGGCCCAGCACGCCAAGCAGTTCAAGGCGGCGGCCAAGGCCACCGGCGTCGACGATGCCTGGCTGCGTGCGATCGCGCATGCCGAAAGCAATTTCGATGCGTTGGCGGTATCGAGCAAGGGGGCGCAGGGCGTGATGCAGCTGATGCCCGAGACCGCGCAGGAATTCGGTGTACGCGATCCGTTCTCGCCGCAGCAGTCGATCGATGGCGGTGCGCGTTACATGCGCGCGCTGCTGCGCCGCTACAACGGTGACCGGCCGCTGGCCGCAGCCGCCTACAACGCCGGCATCGGCGCGGTCACCCGTTACAAGGGCGTGCCGCCGTATGCCGAGACCCTGGCCTACGTGGACAAGGTGATGGCGTTGTACGCGCGCTACCGCGAGGCGATGGGCATCCGCAGCGAGGTGCCGGCGCGTTAGGCGGGTTCTGCGGGGGGTGTTGTAGAGCCGAGCCCATGCTCGGCTTGCGCCAACAGCAGCCGAGCGTAGGCTCGGCTCTACAGCAGAACCGATCAGCGCGAGGTGCCGCTGCTGACCAGGTCGTAGCGCTCGACGCGGCCGATGCGGGCGATCTCCGCCTGCACATCGGCGCGCAGTTTCAGTGCACGCCACGCCGCATCGATCCTGATGTCGCCGGGCAGCGACGGGTAGGTGCGCATGTCCTGCAGGCTGGCCAGCGTCTGGCCACGTTCAACCGGCGACCGCAGCTGTTCGATCAGCAGCGCGGCCGCGGCGTCCAGATCGCCTTCCTCCAGCAGCATCTCGCGCTGGAACAGGCGCGCGTCTTCGCCCTGGGCCAGAATCGCCGCGCGCGCGGCCTGCGTGGCTGACGCATCGCCGCGTTCGCGGGCGGCGGCGAACTGCACCAGCGCCTGCGCCGCCCTGCCGTAGCCGGTCAGCCCCGCGATGTCATTGACCGCCGCGGCCCCCTCCTGCGCGCGTCCCAGCGAGATCAGGAAGAAGCCGACATTCAACTGGTGCTCGATGCCGTTGGCACTGGGTGCACCGATGCGCGCAGCCCACCTCGCCGTGGCCAGCGCATCGTCGATGCGGCCCAGCCGGCGCAGCGCGGCGGACCGGCTGTTGAGCAGCCACGCCACCCATTGCGCCTCGGCCGCCGATGGCGACTGGCCTGCGGCGGCAGCGCGGGCCATGCCATCGGTCAGCGCCAGCACTTCCTCGCTGCGGTCGAGCATCAACAGGGTGCTGGCGAAGTCAGCCATGCGCGCATCCAGTGCGCGATCGAGCAGGCCCGACACGCGCAGATCATCCAGGTGCGTCTGTGCCGCCTGACGTGGATCAAAGCGCGGGTCATCGCGGTCGATATAGCGGTCGAAGCGCTTGTCGCTGCGCAGCCGGATGATCTCGGCCGGGCCCTTGATGCGGGCCAGCGTGGCCGGAATGTCATCGCCGCGACCGTGCTCGGCCTGCAATGCGGCCAGTGCCAGCCACAGCCCGCTGGGTTGCACGCCGTCGCCCTTCCAGCCGTTGTCGAACAAGGCCTGCAACAGTTCCATGCGCCGCTGCGGCTGGTCGCGCAGGCGGTACTGCAGGTAGAGGACGGACTGCTGCTCGATCGGCAGCGGCGCCTGGGCGTGCTTCAGCGCCTGCAGCAGGTAGGTGGTGGCCGGTGCAGGCTGGTTGTCGGACAGTTCCAGCGATACCCGGGTGAGCAGGATCCGCGCATCGTTCGGCAGGGTCTCCTGCGCGCGCTGCAGGTAGCGGCGTGCCAGGGCCGGCTTCTTCTGCATCATCGCGGTCCAGCCGGCCGCCTGCGCAGCGCGGCCCTGTCGCTCGGCATCGAAATCGTCCAGCAGCGGGTCTTCCATCAACCGTTCCATGCTGATCAGCGCCCCCAGCGTGTTGCCGCTGTCCGACTGCCTGATCGCCTCATCCCAGCGGCTGGCATAGGCCACATGCACCGCATCGGTGGTGATGGACGGCTTCTGCGGCGCCACCGTGATCGATGCCGAAGCAGGTGCGCCGGCCAGTGCGGCCATCAGCACGACGGTGAGGGGGACAAGGCGGGGCATGAAGATCTCCATCCGTGGCAGTCCATTGAACCCGCTGCGCCTGGCAAGGACAAGCACGATGGATGCAACGTTGCTGCTTGGGCACCCGCGCGACCGTGGCGCATCACGCGCGCAGCGTCTATTGTCGGTGCCTCTTCAGGCAGCAGGCAGGGCGGCACGGCACGATGGCACGGTGGCAATGGATGGCGGCAGGTGTGGCGTTGGCAACGGCGGTGGCGTTGGCTGCAACGTGGTGGGAAAGGCCGCTGCATACGCTCGCTGAACCGGCAGGCCCGCTGCCGACGCCGCTGGCCTGGACCGCGCAGATCGAGCCGCTGGCCGGCGATGGGCATCCCGGTGATCGCGATGGCGCGTCGGCGCAGGCCCGTTTCGCTGATCCCTATGCGCTGCTGCGCGCGGCCGATGGCAGCGTCTATTTCACCGATGCGGGCGACAACAACCGCATCCGTCGCCGCCTGCCCGATGGTCGTGTCGAAACCGTGGCCGGGCAGGGCGAAGGACGCCTCGACGGCCCGGCGTTGCAGGCGAGTTTCAACACGCCCTCGGGCATTGCCGCCGACGCGCAGGGCAACCTGTACGTGGCCGACACCGGCAATCACGCGATCCGCCGCATCGGCAGCGATGGCCAGGTGACCACGCTGGCCGGCGGTGAGCAGGGCTATGCCGATGGCCCTGCCGCGCAGGCGCGCTTCGATGCGCCGATGGGCATCGCGGTGGACGCGCAGGGCCAGGTCTTCGTGGCCGACACCTACAACGACCGCATCCGGGTGATCGGCACCGATGGCACGGTGCGCACCCTGGCCGGCGGTGAGCGCCCGGGGCTGGCCGATGGCGCCGGTACCGAGGCGCGTTTCGATACCCCAGTGGCGCTGGCCTTCGATGCGCAGGGCGCGCTGCTGGTGGCCGACCTGTTCAACAACGCGGTGCGCCGGGTCGGCGCCGATGGCACGGTCAGCACGGTGCTGGGCACGGGCGCTGTGATCAATGGCCCGCTGTCGCTGGCCACTACGCATGACGGTGTGCTGTACGTGGGCGATCTTGATGGCCGCATCGTGCAGGTGACGCCGCAGGGCCACCAGATCGCGCTGGTCGGCAATGGTCGCCTGCCGCGCCTGGCCCGCCCCAGCGGGCTGGCGGTGGATGCCGATGGCAGTGTGCTGGTGGCCGACGCGGCGGCCTACCGCCTGCACCGCCTGCGCCCGCTGCCGGTGGGCGAGCTGCCGGCGCCGGCGCTGGCCGGCCCGGCCGCCGATGCCGCGCTACCCGATACCGGTGGCCGCTGGCCGCTGGCGCCGCAGCAGGGCTGGCATGAAGTGGTCGGCACGCTGGGCGAAGTGCGCGGCAACTTCAAGGGCGAGAGCCGCCATCACCTGCACGGTGGCTTCGACGTGCGCGGTGATGTCGGCCAGACCGTGCTGGCCATCGCCGAGGGCAAGGTGAGCAGCCCGGTGGCGGCGTGGAGCCTGGGTGGGCAGGCCGAAGGCCTGGCGGTGGATCGCCTCAAGTACATCCACATGCGGGTGGGCCGCACCCCGCGCGATGAACCGTTCGACGCGCGCTGGCAGGCGCTGTACGACGAGCAGGGCAAGCTGGAGCGGATGCGCGTTCGCCGCGGCACCCGCATCCACGTGGGCGACCGGCTGGGCAGCATCAACAACCAGGCCCATGTGCACCTGGCGGTGGGCACCGGCGGCTTCGAGACCAATGCGGTGGCGCTGGGCTTCCACAACTACGCCGATCACTTCGCGCCACGCATCACCGATGTGGCGCTGCTGGACGACAACGACCAGCCGCTGGCCGCCGGCGCCGACGGCGTGGTGATGCTGGCGCGCCAGGGCCGTGGCGTGCAGATCGTGGTCGAAGCCTGGGACCAGGTCGACAACAACCTGCCGCGCCGTCGCCTGGGCATGTACCAGGTGGGTTACCAGATCCTCGATGCCGGCGGCCAGCCCCTGCAGGGCTACGAGCAGCCACGCTGGAACATCGTGTTCAACCGCATGCCGCCGCAGATGGAAGCGGTGCGCGTGGCCTATGCGCCGGACAGCGGCATCACCGTGCATGGCAGCGCGGTGACCCGGTTCCGTTACCTGGCCACCAACACCGTGCGCGACGGCCTGATGGAAACCGGGCGCTGGCAGCCGGCGGCGCTGCCGCCGGGCGAGTACATCGTGCGCGCCAGCGTGCGCGATTACAGCGGCAACGACGGTGTCGGCCCGCGCGAGATCAGAGTGCGGTTGCTGCCATAGCAGCTGCTGGGGCGCCGCAGCGTTCGCGCTCGGCGTCCATGTCTTCCAGCGGCCGCACTTCGATGCTGCCGAAGCGTGCCCACGGGAACTGGCGGGCGATGCGCATGGCTTCGTCGCGGTCGCGGGCCACGATCAGATTGAAGCCGGCCAGCAGTTCGCGGGTTTCGGCGAACGGGCCATCGAGCACGCGGCTATGGCCGTCGCGCACGCGCAGGGTCTGTGCGGTGTCGACCGGCTGCAGTTTCTGCGCGACCAGCAGGGTGCCTTCGGCCTGCAGCTGGTCGGCGTGGGCGAGGCAGTCGCGCATCAGCGCATTGAACTCTTCGGTCGGCAGGGCCTGCAGCAGGGCAGGCTCGATGTAGATCAGAAGCAGGTACTGCTGCATGGCACGGTCCTGGCGGGGGCGGGTGCCCATGATGGCGCAGGTCTGCGCACGGGCATGTTGCAGCGCGGGAAGCGCGCCTTCGGCGGATGGCGGCGAACGGCGGAGCCCCTCCGTGGTGGGGGTCGGGTTGGTCGCTGAAAGCTGGCTTCCTGTGGGTGGGCCGGGCGGGTGGGATTGGCGGGGACGCCGTGAACCCGTCCATGGGGGCTTAGCCGCGCCATCCATGGCGCGGATACCCCGCCAACCCCACCCGCCCGGCCCCAGACAGATTTCGGCGGCTGACCCACCACGGGAAATCAACAACAAGAGCAAAAAGCGGGTCGCTGCGCTCGCAAAGCCGAGGCCGCCAGTCAATCGTTGTTGCTGTTGCTCTTGCCTTTTCTCTTGATCTTCCCGTGGTGCGTATCGGAGGCAGGAAACTGTCCGTGGCCGGGTGGGTAGGCGGGGCGGGGGTGTCCGCGGCATGGATGGCGCGGCCAAGCCCCCATGGACGGGTTTACGGCGTCCCCCGACCCGCCTACCCACCCGGCCAAACCCAAGAACCCGAGCTTTCAGCGACCCACCCAACCCACCACGGAGGGGCTCCGCCGTTCGCCGACCCCGCCGAAGGCGCGCTTTCCGCGGCAGAAAAAAATTTTCAACAGACGTGTCGATTCCCAGCCCGCTGGTTCGTTGTACCCAGTGAAGGGCACGCACCACGCGTCCCCACGGGAGACCGAAATGAAAGTGATGGTGATCGTGAAGGCCAACGCCGACTCCGAAGCCGGCCGCATGCCCAGCGAACAGGACCTGTCTGAAATGGGTGCCTTCAACGAGCAGCTGGTCGCCGCCGGCATCATGCTGGCCGGTGAGGGCCTGCACGCCACCCAGCGCGGCCGCCGCATCCACTTCGGCCACGGCGCGCCGAAGGTCGAGTCCGGCCCGTTCGGCCCGGCCGACCAGCAGATTGCCGGCTTCTGGCTGTGGAACGTGCGCTCGTTGGAGGAGGCGGTGGAATGGGCCAGCCGTGCACCGTTCCGCAGTGGCGGCACGCTGGAAGTGCGTCCCCTGATCGCACCGGAAGATTTCGGCGAAGCCTTCACCGCCGACTTACAGCAGCAGGAACAGCGTCTGCGTGCACAGCTGCAGGATTGACCCGGATTCCCCTGCCGGGCGTGGCCCGGCGCAACCGACCTGAACCACACAACGGAGTAGTGCGATGAAACTGATTCCCTTCCTCGGCTTCAGCGGGCAGGCCCACGATGCGATGGCGTTCTACGCCAAGGCACTGGGCGGCCAGGTCACCTCGGAAATGAAGTACCGCGACATGCCGCCCTCCGATGGCGCGCCGGGCTGCAATGAAATGCCGCCGGAAACCCTGGACCACGTGGCGCACAGCCAGCTGGAGATCGGCAACGCGATCCTGATGGCGGCCGACGGCCCCGGCGGTGGCGAGGGCGGCTCGACCACCATCAACGTCGATGTCGACAGCATCGAGGAAGCCGAGCGTGTGTTCGCCGCACTGGCCGAAGGTGGCCAGGTGCAGATGCCGATCGCGGAAACCTTCTGGGCCCATCGCTGGGGCATGCTGATCGACCGCTTCGGCAAGCCGTGGATGGTCAACTGCATGAAGCAGCCCTGATCCCTCTGTCTTCCATCCACCAGGAGCGTTACCGATGAGTGCACCACAACCGCAGATGATCTTCGTCAACCTGCCGGTGAAGGACCTGGAAAAATCCAAGGCGTTCTTCAGCGCGCTGGGCTACAGCTTCAATCCCACCTACACCAATGACGATGCGGCCGGCATGGTCATCAGCGAGAGCATCTACGTGATGCTGCTGACCCAGCCTTTTTTCCAGCAGTTCACCAACAAGCCGATTGCCGATGCGCACACCCACACGGAAGTGATCAATGCACTTTCTGCGCCCAGTCGCCAGGCCGTTGACGTGTTGGTGGACAAGGCCCTGGCCGCAGGTGCCAGCGAACCGCAGCCGGTGCGCGACCTTGGCTTCATGTACCAGCGCGGCTTCCAGGACCTGGATGGGCACCTCTGGGAAATCGCACACATGGACGGCGAGCCGGGCTGACCGCCGCCGCAGGGAGAACCCTCATGGCTTACGTGGATGCCTACGTGCTGCCGTGCCCGCAGGACAAGGTGGCGGCCTACCGCCGCCTTGCCCGCAAGGCCGGCACGGTGTGGAAGGAACATGGCGCGCTGCAGTACATGGAGTGCGTGGCCGACGATGTGGAGCCGGGGAAAACCACCTCGTTTCCGCGCGCGGTGAAGGCCAGGGCCGGCGAGACGGTGATCGTGGCCTTCGTGGTGTTCCGCTCGCGCGCCGCGCGCGACCGCATCAACGCGAAGGTGATGGCCGACCCGCGGCTGGCGTCACTCGGCCCCAAGGACATGCCGTTCGATACCCGGCGCATGTTCTGGGGCGGCTTCAAGCCGATCGTTGAAGCGTGAGCGGCGGCGCTTGTGCAGGCCGATCGTTGAAGCGTGAGCGGCGGCGCTTGTGCAGGCCGGGCGTGCGTGCTGTGATCGGCGCATGCTCGAGCCCGCACTGACGCAGCGTCTGGAAACCCTCTGGCGGATGGAGTCGCCAGTGTTGATCGCGCGCCTGGCGCGGCTGCTCGGCGGCGATGTCGGCCGTGCCGAGGAGCTGGCCCAGGACACCTGGCTGGCCGCGCTGGAGCGTTGGCCGGAGCAGGGCATCCCGGACAATCCCGGAGCCTGGCTGATGACCACCGCGCGCAACCGTGCCATCGATGTGCTGCGCCAGCACCAGCGGGTGGCGCAGCAGCACGCGCAATGGGGCGAGGAACTGCATCCGGCCGCGCTGCCAGCGCCGGATGACAGCCAGGCGCTGGAAGACGACCTGGGTGACGATCTGCTGCGGCTGATGTTCGTGGCCTGCCACCCGGTGCTGCCCGCCGATGCGCGGGTGGCGCTGACCCTGCGCCTGCTGGGGGGGCTGACCACGCTGGAGATCGCCCGCGCGTTCCTGCAGCCCGAGCCGACCATTGCCCAGCGCATCGTGCGTGCCAAACGCACGCTGGCGCAGAAGCAGGTGCCGTATGAAGTGCCACGCGCCGAGGCGATGCCTGAGCGGCTGGGTTCGGTGCTGGAGGCGATCTATCTGGTGTTCAACGAAGGCTATGCCGCCAGCAGCGGCGATGACTGGATGCGTCCGGCGCTGTGTGAGGAAGCGTTGCGGCTGGCGCGCATCCTGGCCTACCGCATGCCGGTGGCGCCGGTGCTGGGACTGCTGGCGTTGATGGAACTGCAGGCCTCGCGTGCGGCGGCGCGGGTGGATGCCCGCGGCGCGGCGGTGGTGCTGGATCAGCAGAACCGTGCCCGCTGGGACTGGTTGCAGATCGAGCGCGGCCAGCAGCTGCTGGCACGCGCGCTGGCGGCCGGTGGCGGTGACGATCCCTACGTGCTGCAGGCGCGCATTGCGGCCTGCCATGCCGGCGCGCGCCGTGCCGAGGATACCGACTGGCCACGCATTGCCTCGCTCTATGCGCAGCTGTTGCAGGTGCAGCCCTCCCCGGTGGTGGCGCTGAACCGGGTGGTGGCGGTGCTGCGCAGCGACGGTGCCTTCGCCGCATGGGCGCAGTTGCAGCCGTTGCTGGTCGAGCCCCGGTTGCAGGACTACGCGCCGTTGCAGGTGGTGCGGGGCGAACTGCTGCAGCAGCTGGGCCGAACCGATGATGCCCGCCAGGCGTTCACCGCTGCCGCCGCGCTGACCACCAACGCACGCGAACGCGAGCACCTGCTGGCCCGCGCGCAACGCGCGGGGTCAGATCCCTCTCCCGTCGGGAGAGGGATCTGACCCCCTCTTTCCGAATCCCATTACACTCCGGAAGGATTTCCCTGCTGGAGAGAGCAATGAAGCGAGTAGCACTGGGCGTGCTGGCCCTGTCGGTGTCGAGCGCACTGATGGCGGCCACCCCGAAATTCAATGGCGCGCGGATTTCCGCCGACGTCAAGGAACTGGCCTCTGACGCCTACGAAGGCCGCTCGCCGGCCACCGCCGGCGAAGAGAAGACCGTTGCCTATCTCAGCAAGCAGTTTGCCGCGGCCGGCCTGCAGCCGGGCGGCGACCTGAAGGACGGCAAGCGCCTGTGGACCCAGGCCGTACCGCTGCGCAAGGGCGACATCGTCGGCACCCCGCAGCTGGCGCTGCACCAGGGCGGCAAGACCATTGCGCTTGACCAGGGCAAGCAGATTGCCGTGCGCGCGGCGATGAACGGCGCCAGCAACGTCGACATCAGCAAGGCACCGCTGGTGTTCCTCGGCTACGGCGTGAAGGCGCCGGAGCGCAACTGGGATGACTTCAAGGGCGTGGACCTGAAGGGCAAGATCGCCGTGGTGCTGATCAACGACCCGGACTTCGAGACCGGCCAGGGCGACTTCGACGGCAAGGGCATGACCTACTACGGTCGTTGGACCTACAAGTACGAGGAAGGCGCCCGCCAGGGCGCACTGGGCGTGCTGATCGTGCACGAGACCGCGCCGGCATCGTACGGCTGGGCCACCGTGGCCGGCTCCAATACCAACACCATGTTCGATGTGGTGCGCGACAACCCGGCCGGCAGCCATCCGCTGCTGGAAGGCTGGATCCAGCGTGACCTGGCGGTGGAACTGTTCCGCTCGGCCGGGCAGGACTTCGAGGCGCTGAAGAAGAAGGCGCAGCAGCGCGACTTCACCCCGGTGGCGCTGACCGGTGCCAGCCTGGACGCCAAGTACGCGGTGAAGACCGAAGTGATCACCTCGCACAACGTGGCCGCACGCCTGGAAGGCAGCCGCCATCCGGATGAGACGATCATCTACAGCGCGCACTGGGACCACATCGGCGTGGGTGAACCGGATGCACGCGGCGACCGCATCTTCAATGGTGCGCTGGACAACGCCAGTGGTACCGCCTCGCTGATCGAGCTGGCACGTGGCTTTGCCAAGGCCAAGCGCCCGGAGCGCTCGCTGCTGTTCCTGGCGGTCACTGCCGAGGAGAAGGGCCTGCTGGGGTCGGAGTACTACGCCACCCATCCGCTGTACCCGCTGGAAAAGACCGTGGCGGTGATCAACATGGATGGCATGGCGCCGTTCGGCCCGTCGCGTGATTTCGGCATCTACGGTGCCGCGCGCTTCGAGCTGCTGGACCAGCTGAAGGACGTGGCCAAGGGCTGGGACATCCGCTACACCCCGGACCCGAAGCCGGAAGCGGGCCTGTTCTTCCGCTCCGATCACTTCCCGTTCGCCAAGCGCGGCGTGCCGGCGCTGTCGTGGTCGGCCGGCCAGGACTGGGTGGACGGTGGCGTGGCCGCCGGCAAGAAGGCCTCGGAGGACTACACCGCCAAGCGTTACCACCAGCAGGGCGACGAATGGCAGCCGGACTGGGTGTTTGCCGGTGCCGCCCGCGACCTGGAGGTGCTGTACACGCTGGGCAACCAGCTGGCCAATTCCCGTGCCTGGCCGAACTGGAGCAAGGACGAGTCGTTCCGCGCCGTGCGTGACGCCAGCGCCGACCAGCGCAAGTAACGGCGTTGGGTAGTGCCGGCCGCTGGCCGGCATTGCCGCCCCCGGAAACGCCGGGCCATGCCCGGCGTTCCGGCAACGGCTTCCATCCCCGCTTTCCGGCCCTTCGTCGCAACCCGCTTGTTTGCCCGGCGGGCCGCCCTATGCTCGGCTCACCCCCTTCCTCCAAGGCGCTGCCGTGTTCGCCAGCCTCTCTCTCCTGATTCGTCACCTGCTGGCCTGGGCCGCCGCGCTGGTTGTTGCCGGCATGGTCTGGAGCGGCATCTTCAGCGGCATGAACGATGGCCCGGGCTGGGTGTTCGGCCTGCTGGCGATGTTCCTGATGATCTCCGCGCTGGGCAGCGCGATCACCCACATCCGCCGGGTCTGGCTGGTGGCCGGGCGACTGGATGCGACCACGCTGTCCGGGCGCCAGCGCCGCCAGGTGGAACTGCCGATGGATGCCGGCCACGCCTACGCGGTGGTGGAAGCGGCCATCGCCGAACTGCCGCGTGTGGAAGAGGTGGAAAGCTCGGCCGGCAGCCTGCAGGTGCGCGCCTACGTGCGCCGCGTCGACCTCTGGAACGGCCGCCAGCCCTCGCGCTGGAACCTGCCGGCGCGGCTGGCGATCAAGCGCAACAGCGTGCTGGCCACGGTCACCCCGGGGCAGGGCACCAGCACCGTCACCCTGCTGTTTGAACCCGATGCCGGCTGGTGGGCCGACCTGCTGGCGCTGGACGAGGGCAGCAACTTCGAGAACGCCGAAGCGGTCACCCGCGCGATCAGCCGCCGCGTGGCCGACCAGCGCCGCGACGAGCAGGCGGCCGCCGAACAGACCCAGGTGGAAAAGGAACTGTCGGTGGCGCGCTTGAACCTGCTGCATGCGCAGGTGGAACCGCACTTCCTCTACAACACCCTGGCCAACGCGCAGGTGCTGACCCGCACCGATCCGGCGCGCGCCGAACAGATGCTCGGCCATCTGATCCAGTACCTGCGCAGTTCGCTGCCGCAGGTGGATGAATCAGTGTCCACGCTGGGCGTGGAGCTGGATCGCACCCGCGCCTACCTGGAGATCCTGCGCATCCGCATGGGCGCACGCCTGGCGGTGGAGGTGCAGGTGCCCAACGAGCTGCATGGCGTGCACCTGCCGGCGATGGCGCTGCAGACGCTGGTGGAGAACGCGATCAAGCATGGCCTGGAGCCGAAGCCGGGCGGTGGCACGATCTGGATCCTGGCGCGTGGTTTCGAGGACCACGTAACCGTGACCGTGGCCGATGATGGCCTCGGTTTCAGCCAGGGCACCAGCGGCACCGGCATCGGCCTGAAGAACCTGCGCGAGCGCCTGCGCCTGACCTGCGGCGAGCAGGCCGGCGTGGCGATCGTCGCCAATTTCCCCAGCGGCGTGGCCGCGACCATGACCCTGCCGCAGTCGCACAAGGAGCGCAGCCATGCCGCTTGAAGCCCTGATCGCTGAAGACGAAGAACTGCTGCGGCAGTCACTGCTGGAGCAGCTGCGCCGGCTGTGGCCGGAACTGAAGGTGGTGGCCGAATGCGAGGATGGGGCCAGCGCGCTGGAGCAGCTGGCCGAGACGCAACCGGACATCGCCTTCCTCGATATCCGCATGCCTGGCATCAGTGGCATCGAAGTAGCGCGTTCGCTGTCCGAATTGAGCCCGCGCACGCAGGTGGTGTTCGTGACCGCCTACGACCAGTACGCCATCGATGCGTTCGAGCAGGGCGCGATGGATTACCTGCTCAAGCCGGTCAGTGACGAGCGCCTGTTGGCCACCCGCGAGCGCATCCTGTCGCGGCTGCCATCGACGCGACAGGACGATGCCGTGCTGGAGCGCCTGCTGCAGCGGCTGGGCCCGGCGCAGGGCGCGGCCGAACGCCCGCCGCTGGCCTGGATCACCGCCAGCAATGGCCGTGAGACACAGCTGATCATGCTGGAAGACGTGGCTTACTTCCGCGCCGACAACAAGTACACCACGGTGGTCACCGCCGCAGGCGAGAGCCTGCTGCGCACGCCGCTGCGTGAGCTGCTGGACGTGCTCGACCCGCAGCACTTCCGCCAGATCCACCGCTCGACCATCGTCAACATGAAGGCGGTGGCCGCGGTGAGCCGCGACGATACCGGGCGCGGCGTGCTGCGTCTGCGCGAGCGTGCCGAGACGCTGGTGGTCAGCCAGCCGTTCATGAGCCTGTTCCGCGGCATGTGATCCACGCCGGCGGCTGAAAGAACAATGCCACCGTGATCGCGCACGGTGGCATTGTGGGTCCCCCCGCTTTCCCGAAGGGTCAGTAGGCAGGCTGCAAGGTCAGGTCGTGGTGATGCTCGTTCTCACCGACATGGTTCAAGCGGCCGACCAGTTCGGAGTGCTGCTTCATGCGCCCGATCTCGGTCATGATGCGGATGTCCTCGTGGCGCAGTTCGCGCTTGGCGGTGACGGCCTGCTTGTAATCCAGCACTTCCGGGTAGTGCTCGGCCAGGTCCAGCGCCTCGGCCACGTGCTCGACGCTGTCGGCCTTGGAGCTGATGCGGGCGCGGCTGTTGAACGCCTTCATCCAGCGCTCGAAACCGGCGGTGCGGTCGAACATGTTGGCCATGAACCAGATCACGAACAGGATCGATACCCACGAGCCGAACACGATCACCACACGGGTGAAGGTGATATGGAAGTCGTCGCGCCACAGGTAGTTGGCGATCAGGCCCAGGATCAGCAGCGAGGCCGCCTGCCAGACGACGATCGAGGCGATCAGCCATTGGCACTTGGCCTGTGCCATCACCGCTACTTCATCGCGGATCTGCTGCTCGCTGAGATTGCGCCAATGCGCGACCTGTTTGTCGAACGGGCTGCTGTAGAGCTCGTTGTCGCGAAGCAGAATTCCCAAACCCTTGAACAAAGCAATCATGGCTGGCTCCTTGTGGAACGTGCGTCGATCAGCATTTGACGGTGTGGCGGGTTCAGTTCTAGCACTTCCAGCGAGCGGTGCAATGGGCGCAATGCCAAGCGGCGCAAGGGTTTTGTCTGAATGGGTGAAGATTGATGCGGTGCAGCATCGGGGCCGCAGCCTGCGACAGGATGTCGCAGGGTGAAACGTGCTGCGGCCGCACATGAAACCGTGGCTGAGTGGGAACGCTCGCCGCCGGCGTCGTGATCGCCCAGAATCGGGGCCGACCGCGCAACGCGTGGCCGTACTTCCGCCTTTCCTGGACCCGTGATGCCCGCTCTGCTGCAGCGACTGTCCCGCCCCGTCACCGCGCCGATCCGGCGCTGGGTGCTGGAGGCCTTCCCGCGTGGCCAGAGCGGCATCGACTACGACCATCCGCCGGGCGACCCGGGCTGGTTCGGCCCGGACAGCGTGACCTGGCGGCTGCATGCTGAATTCCCCTCGATGCTGGCCGGTGGGTTGTGCGCGCTGATGCTGCAGACACTGCACCCGCGCGCGCTGGCGGGCGTCTACGACCACTCCAATTTCCGCCAGGACCTGGTGGGCCGGCTGCGCCGCACCACCGCGTTCGTCGCCGGCACCAGCTATGCGCCGCGCGGCGAGGTGGAGGCGCTGGTGAGCAAGGTGCGCCGCATCCATGCGCAGATCCATGGCCAGACCGCACAGGGTGAGCCCTACGCCGCCGATGATCCGCAGTTGCTGACCTGGGTGCACGTGACCGAAGCGTTCGGCTTCCTGCAGGGCTTCCGCCGCTACGGGCGTGAGGTGCCGGAGCTCATCGCCGACCGTTACTACGACGAGTATCGCCGCGTGGCTGAAGCACTGGGCGCGGTGGATGTGCCGCGCAGCGAAGCGGAAGTGGCGGCGTATTTCTGCGCACGGCAACCGCAGCTGCGGGTGGATGAGCGCTCGCGCGAAGTGCTGGAGGTGTTGTCCGGCGTGCGCCTGCCGGTACCGGTGCCGGGGCTGTCGCGCGAGGTGTTCCTCGGCGCCGGCGCGGCGCTGCTGCCGGACTGGGCCGAGGCCATGCTGGAACGCACGGGCCGCCAGCGTGCGCAGGCCGCAGCGTCGGCGAAACTGATGCAGGGCATGGCACCGCTGTTCCGTCGCGCGCTGCCCGATGGCCTGGCCAGTCGCGCCTGCGCGCGCATGGACGTGCCGGTGGAGATCCTGCGCGAGTGGCCCGGGTAGGTGCCGACCTGGGTCGGCACGCATTTCGCAGTGCGCCATCCACGCATGGCGTGGATCTACCGACACCCTGGTTCTGGTAGGTGCCAACCTTGGTTGGCACGGCATGGATCTGCGCGGTGCCGCAGAAGCGCCAACCAAGGTTGGCCGCTACCCGCAAATGAAACGGGCGCCTTGCGGCGCCCGTTCCGGTTACATCACCACACCTTGACCCGCTTGTCCGGGGCCAGGTACAGCTTCTGGCCTTCCTTTACGTCGAACGCCGGGTACCAGGCGTCGATGTTACGCACGGTCAGTGCGCGGAACTGGCCCGGTGCATGCACATCGGTCAGCAGCGAGTTGCGCAGCGCCTGCTCGCGGCTCTTGCTGCGCCAGGCCTGGGCGAAGCCGAGGAAGAAGCGCTGGTCCGGGCTGAAGCCTTCCAGGGTCTGGCCCGGCTTGCCCTGCAGCGACAGCTGGTAGGCGTCGTAGGCGGTGCCCAGGCCGGCCACGTCGGCGATGTTCTCGCCCAGGGTCAGCTTGCCGTTCACATGCACGCCCGGGAACGGCTCGTAGCTGCTGAACTGCGCGGCCAGCGCGTCACCGGCAGCGTTGAACTGCTTCAGGTCCTCGGCAGTCCACCAGTTGTGCAGCTTGCCGGTTTCATCGAACAGCGCACCGGCGTTGTCGAAGCCGTGGCTGATCTCATGGCCGATCACCGCGCCGATCGCACCGTAGTTCACCGCATCGTCGGCAGCGCCGTCGAAGAACGGCGGCTGCAGGATCGCCGCCGGGAACACCAGGCGGTTTTCCAGCGGCACGTTCATCGCATTGATGGTCTGCGGCAGCATCGCCCACTCGCTGTGGTCGACCGGCTTGCCCAGCTTGGCGATGTTGCGCTGGTATTCGAACAGCTCGGCGCGCTGTGCATTGCCCAGCGCGTCATCGCGGCGGATCTCCAGGCCGGTGTAGTCGCGCCACTTCTCCGGGTAGCCCATGCCCACGGTCAGTCCGGCCACCTTGGCCTTGGCGTGCGCCTTGGTCTGCGGCGACATCCACGACAGGGCATCGATGCGCTTGGCGAAGGCGGCGATGATGTTCTTCGCCATCTCGTCAGCGCGCTCCTTGGTCTTGGCGTCGAAGTGCTTCTCGACGTAGCGCTTGCCGATGGCCTCGCCGACTGCATGGTTGGCATCATCCACCGCGCGCTTCCAGCGGTCGCTCTGCTGCGGCGTGCCGCTCAGCGCGGTGCCATGGAAGGCGAAGCGGGCATCGGCGAACTTCTTCGGCAGGTAGGCGGCGGCGCGGTCCAGCGCGTGGAACGCCAGGTAGTCCTTCCACACCTCCAGCGGCTCGGTGGCCACCAGCTTGGACAGGCCGGCCACGGCCTTGGGCTGCCACACGATGAAGTCCTGCTGCTGGCCCAGCTTGGCCGCCTCCAGGAACGCAGCCCAGTCCATGCCCGGCGCCTTGGCGCTGAAATCGGCCTGGGTCCACGGGTTGGCACCCTTGGTCACGTCGTTGGTTTCTTCCTGGGTGGCGTGCGCCTGCGCGATCTTCGTTTCGAGTGCGAGGATGCGCTGCGCCTTGCCGGCCGGGTCGGCGACGCCGGCCAGCTGCAGCATCTGCGCGATGTAGGCCTGGTACTGCTTGCGCAGCTCGGCCATGCGGCCGTCACCGAGGTAGAAGTCGCGGTCGGGCATGCCCAGGCCACCCTGCACCAGGTAGGGCGCGTTGCGGTCCGGCTGCAGCAGGTCCACCGACACCCACAGGCCGAACAGGCGGTCGGTGTAGAAGTTGGTTGCGTTGAGCAGGTCGACGTCGGCGCGCACGTCGCCGCCGAGGGCACGGGCCAGGCCGGCCTTGTCGGCGATGGCATCGATCGCCTTCAGCTGCGGCTGCACCGGCGCGACGCCGTGCTGCTCGATGCCGGCTTCGTCCATGTAGGCGGCGTAGTAGTCGCCGATCAGCTTGTCGTCACCGCTGGCCTGGGTGTTGCCGGCGGCGCCTTCGAGGATGGCGCGGGTGTCGGCCAGGGTCTTCTCGGCGATGACATTGAAACTGCCGAAGCGCGAGCGGTCGGCCGGGATCTCGGTGTTCTTCACCCAGGTGCCGTTGGCGAAGCCGAAGAAGTCGTCGCCGGCGGCGATGCTGCGGTCCATGCCGCTGGCATCGAAGCCGAAGCTGCCCAGCATCGGCTTGGCGGCCGCAGGGGTGGCATCGGCCGGCGCGGCGGTGCCGGCTGCCGGATCGGCCGGGCGGTCGCAGGCGGCCAGGGACAGGCTGGCAACGATGGCCAGCGCCAGGGTGGGACGGCGCAGCTTGGACATGGACTTCTCTTGCAGCGGGAAAACACCAAGTCTAATCCGCTGCGGAGCGGCTGGCCGCTCCTGCGTGCCGGTCTTGCTGTGCAGCATCTGGCTGAACGCGCGGGCGTGATCTTCACGCCGTCATCGGTGTGGTGCATGCTGGCCGCTGGCGCCCTGCGCGGACACGGGGAGGTGACCATGCGGGGCAGGGTCAGGCGTCAAGAATGGCGTCCGCCGGCCGTTGAGGTCGGGGATGTGGAGGATTCGTTCGCGCATGAAGCCAGCCGACTGCACAAGGACACCCAACCGATGCCCGCGTTGAAACGGGCGTTGGCCCGACCCCTGCGCGCCATCACCTGGGGCGGCGTGCTGCTGGGGGTGCTGCTGGTGGCCGGGTTGACCACGATGCTGGTCAACGACCACCACCGCCGCCTGGAAGCCGCGCAGCGGCAGAGCCGTGCGCTGGCGGTGGGCAGCGAACGCCTGCTGGCGATGGAGCTGCGCAATCTGGAGCGGGCGATGACCGGCATTGCCGGCGATGCCGGCGAGCTGTTCCGCAGCGTGCCGGCACAGGCACCGGCCTTGCTTGATGCCGCCATCGGCGGCGTGCTGCGCCGCCATGCCGAGCTGCACAGCATCGTGGTGCTCGACCGCCATGGGCGCGCACTGACCGCCGGCAGCGGCGACCTGCGGCTGCCGCTGTGGACCGACCCGCAGCGACGCGGCCAGGGCAGCGCGCTGTACATCGGCCCGCCGCTGCGGGCCAGCGACGGCGGCTGGGTGGTGCCGCTGGCCTTGCCGATGAGCGGTGAGCGCTGGCTGCTGGCGCGGCTGCGCTGTGCCGAACTGCAGCGCATTGCCGGTGGGCTGGATGTGGGCCCGAACGGGCTGGTTTCGATCAGCGACGCCGAAGGCTACATGCTGGCCCGTGTGCCCGATCCGCATGGCACGGTCGGCCGCCGTTACGATCTTCCGCGACGTGAACTGCTGGGCCAGCAGACCGTGATCGAACTGGGCAGCCTGGCCGGCGTGGTGGATGGCGTGCCGCGCATCACCACCATCAGCACGCTCGACCGCAGCCCGCTGGCGGTGCAGGTGGGGTTGGCCGACGAGGACGTGCTGGCGCCGTGGTGGCCGTACCTGCAGGCGTCGGTGGCGATCGTGCTGGTCTACGTGCTGGTGTTGCTGGTGCTGCTGTATGCGGTGCGCCGCACCACGCGCCGCCAGCAGTCGATGGCCGAGGAACTGAAGGCCGGCCATGCCGAGCTGCGGCTGGCCCACCAGGTCGGGCGGGTCTGCACCTGGTACGTGGACGAAGACGCGGCATTGCTGCGCTGGTCGCCGTTGGCGCGCGAAATCTTCGGGGTGCACACCGACGCGCTGCCGGTGGCGGACTTCTTCGCACGCGTGCACCACGACGATGCCGCGCGCCTGCAGCAGGCGTTCGACCAGGCCTTTGCCGGCGGCGCGGTGCTGGATGAGGTGTTCCGCCTGGTGCTGCCCGGAGGCGATGTGCGCTGGGTGGGGGCGCGCGGCCAGCGCGTGGAGGTGGCCGACAGCGAGCGGCGCATGATCGGCGCGCTGACCGACCTGAGCGAGCGCTACCAGGCGCGCGAACAGATGAGCGAGGTCGAACGCCGTTTCCGCCTGTTGTTCGACCGCAACCCGGCGCCGTTCTGGGTATTCGATCCGGACACGCTGCGCTTCATCGAAGTCAACGACGCGGCGGTGCGGCAGTACGGCTACAGCCGCGAGGAATTCCTGGCGATGAGCATTCTCGACATCCGCCCCCGCGAAGGCTGGGACGAGGTGAAGGGCGCCATCGCCAAGGCCCGCGTCGGCGAGCTGCAGGACGCGACGGTGCGCCTGCATCGGCGCAAGGACGGCAGCGTGTTCGAAGTGCGCGCACATCTGTCCAAGCTCGATTTCGATGGCCAGCCGGCCTGTCTGGTGCTGGCCGAGGACGTCAGCGAACGCCTGGCCTACGAGCGCGACCTGGCCTACCAGGCGCGGCACAACCCGGCCACCGGCCTGCTCAATGTGCGCGCGTTGACCGGGCAGCTGGACGAGCGCGATGTCGGCTACACCATCGCCTTCGTGCAGCTGCGCGGCCTGCAGCTGGTGGCCGATACGCTGGGGCGCGAGATCGGCGATGCCGTGCTGCAGTCGATGGCGACCCGGCTCGGTGGGCTGGGTGCCCGCTGCGGCACGCTGGCGTTCCAGCCGGCCGAGGACTTCGTGTTCGCCATCGCCGCCGAGCACGATACCCAGCGCGTGCTCGATGACCTGCTGCAGATCGTGTCGGCACCGATGCGCGGCAAGGATTCGCTGCACCAGTTCGAGCCGCGCGTAGGCGTGGCCGTGCATGTGGCCGGTGATGGCCACAGCGCCGAACAGGTGATCGGCATGGCCGCGCAGGCGGCGCATGCGGCGCGCGCCGAGGGCAACGTGGTGGTGTGGTTCGATGCTGCGGTGACCACGCGGCTGGCCGACCGCCTGCGCCTGGCTGGACGTATCCATGCGGCCATCGACAACGAGTTCCAGCTGTACTTCCAGCCGATCCGGCATGCCGGCGACGGCAGCCCGGCGGCGCTGGAAGCACTGCTGCGCTGGCCACAGGCCGACGGCAGCTTCATTCCGCCCAACGAGTTCATCCCGTTGTGCGAGGACACCGGTCTGATCCTGGCCCTGGGCCGCTGGGTGATCCGCGCGGCGGCCAAAGCGCAGCGGCGGTTGGTCGAGGCCGGTTGGGGCGAGCTGCCGATTGCGGTCAATGTCTCGGCCGTGCAGTTCTTCAACAGCGATCTGGTGGCCGAGTTCACCCGTGCCCAGCAGGAGTTCGGTCTGGCGCGGGGTGCGCTGCACGTGGAGCTGACCGAGAGCAGCCTGATGCGCAAGCCGGCGCAGGCGATGCAGACCATGCAGCGCCTGCACGAGCAGGGCATCAGCGTCTCGCTGGATGATTTCGGCACCGGTTATTCCAGCATGTCCTACCTGCAGCACCTGCCGCTGGACATCCTGAAGATCGACCGCAGTTTCGTTGCCGATGTGGAAACCAATCCGCGCAACGCTTCGATCTGCCGCGCGCTGCTGTCGCTGGGCCACAGCATGGGGCTGACCATCATCGCCGAGGGCGTGGAGACGCCGGGGCAGCTGGACTGGCTGGCTGCGCACGGCTGCGACCAGGTGCAGGGTTACCTGCTGGGACGTCCGGCACCGCTGGAACGGATCATCGACGCGTTGGATGAAGTCCCCGCCTGATCGGGTTTCGTATTTGCCGGCCAGCGGCCGGCAAGCGCCAGACCGAACCACGACGGTAGTGCCGGCCGCTGGCCGGCAAGCGCCAGACCCGGCTACACCCCGACCTCCACCAGGTGGTCGATGAAACTGCGCACCTTTGGTGCCAGGTGGCTGCGGCTGGTATAGACGGCGAAGATGCCGATCGGCGCGGCTTCCCATTCGGGCAGGATGCGCACCAACCGGCCATCGGCCAGTGCGTCGTGCAGCAGGAAATCCGGTTGCAGGATCACCCCCATGCCGGCAATCGCCGCCTCGCGCAGCACATCGCCGTTGTTGGCGTGCAGCAGGCTGTGCACCGCCACTTTCACTTCGCCGCCCGGTCCCAGCAGCGGCCAGTGATCGCCGGCCGACCAGTAGCTGTAGCCCAGGCAGGCGTGCGCTTGCAGGTCCTGCGGGACCTGCGGGGTGCCGTGGGCGGCCAGGTACGACGGCGCGGCACACAGGCTCACCCGGGATTCGCCCAGGCGGCGCGCGATCAACGCCGGGCTCGGCTCGCGGGTGATGCGGATGGCCACGTCGTAACCTTCCTCGACCATGTCCACCAGCCGGTCGGACAGCGCCAGATCCAGTTCCACCTGCGGAAAGCGCTGGCGATAGCCGGCCAGCAATGGCCCCATCCGGGCGATGCCCCAGCTGACCGGTGCGTTGATGCGCAGGGTGCCGGAGGGCTCCAGCGCCTGCGCGCCGATGCTGGCCTCCAGCGCGTCGAACTCGGCCAGCAGGCGCACGCACTGGGCGTAGTAGGCCGCGCCGGCACTGGTCGGGCTGACCCGGCGCGTGGTGCGGTGGAGCAGGCGGGTGGACAGGCGCTTTTCCAGCGCGGCCACCTGGCGGGTAACGCCGGCGGTGGACATGTCCAGGGCCTGGGCGGCGGCGCTGAAGCCGTTGCGCTCGACCACCGCCACGAACACGCGCATCGCCTCGAGGGTGTCCATTGTTGCGCCTTTTGAAATAAATACGGTCAAACGATCGTATTTATCGGCCCGTGAAGGCGCAATAACCTGTGTCCATTCCCTCCGAGGTGCTTCCCCATGCACACCACGACCGCTCCTGTTTCTTCGCTGGCCCCGTATGGCGCCACCCTGCTGCGCCTGGCCCTGGGCGTGCTGTTCCTGGTCCATGCGCTGATCAAGCTGCTGGTCTTCACCCCGGCCGGGACCGCCGCGTTCTTCGAGTCGATCGGCCTGCCCGGCGTACTCGGCTACCTCACCATCGGCGTGGAACTGGCCATCACCGCTGCACTGCTGCTGGGCATCTATGCGCGCTGGGTCGGCCTGGTCGGCGTGCCGCTGCTGCTGGGCACCATCGTTACCGTGCACGGCGCCAATGGCTTCAGCTTCGCCAACGCTGGCGGTGGTTGGGAATACCCGGCCTTCTGGGCGCTGGCGCTGGTGGTGCTGTTCCTGGTCGGCGATGGCAAGTGGACCCTGCGTTCGCGCTGATCGCCGCCTGATCCTGCAACTGGAGAATTTCATGTCCCGTCTGCCTTCGCTGTACATCTCGCATGGTTCGCCGATGACCGCCCTGCATCCGGGCCAGGTCGGCGTGCGCCTGGCCGAGCTGGCACAGGATCTGCCGACCCCGCGCGCCATCGTGATGGCCTCGGCGCACTGGCTGGGCCGGCAGCCGCTGGTCGGCGCGCATCCGCAGCCGCCCACCATCCACGACTTCGGTGGCTTCCCGCGCGCGCTGTTCGAACTGCAGTACCCGGCGCCGGGTGATCCGGCGCTGGCCGAAGAGGTGGCCGGCCGCATCGCCGCCGCCGGCCTGCCGGTGGCGCTCGACCCGCAGCGCGGCCTCGACCACGGCGCGTGGGTGCCGCTGCGCCTGCTGCGCCCGCAGGCCGATATCCCGGTGGTGCCGGTGTCGATCCAGCCGTTGCTCGGCCCCGAGCACCAGTACGCGCTGGGCCGGGCGCTGGCGCCGCTGCGCGAGCAGGGCGTGCTGCTGGTCGGTTCGGGCAGCATCACCCACAACCTGCACGACTGGGGCGACTACCAGGACGGCAAGGAAGCACCGTACGTGCGGCCCTTCATCGAGTGGGTGGAGCAGCGCCTGGCCGCCGATGACCGCCAGGCCCTGTTCGATTATCGCCGGCAGGCGCCGTTCGCCGAGCGCGCGCATCCAACCGACGAGCACCTGTTGCCGCTGTTCTTCGCGATGGGCGCGGCGGGCGAGGGCGGCTTCGGTGCACGTCGCATCGATGCCGGCATCGATGCCGGCTTCCTGGCCATGGATCTGTACCGCTTCGACGGGGCATGAGCCGGGGCTGACGCACGGCCGCGCCCGTTGTCGCGGGTGCGGCCGCGTGTGGTAGTTTTTCCCGGGTTTCCGGCGCTGGCCTTCGAGCCTCTCCCCGCGCGCCGCTTCCTGGAAGAAGCATGCACACCATCGAAGTCGTCCTGGCGATGCTGGTGGCCGTTGTCGCCAGCGGCTACCTGGTTCGCGTCCTGCCGTTCTCGTTGCCGCTGCCACTGGTGCAGATCGGCCTGGGCGCGGTGATTGCCGGGGTATTCAACCGTGGCCACGCGCTGGAGCCGGAGGTGTTCTTCCTGCTGTTCCTGCCGCCGCTGCTGTTCCTCGATGGCTGGCGCATTCCCAAACAGGGCCTGTTCCGCGACAAGGGCGCGATCCTGGAGCTGGCGTTCGGCCTGGTGGTGTTCACCGTGATCGGTGCGGGCTTCCTGATCCACTGGCTGATTCCGGTGATGCCGCTGGCGGTGTGCTTCGCGCTGGCGGCGATCGTCTCGCCCACCGACCCGGTGGCGGTCGGTGCGATCGCGTCCAAGGCGCCGATCCCCAAGCGCCTGATGCACATCCTGGAAGGCGAATCGCTGCTCAACGATGCATCCGGCCTGGTCTGCTTCCGCTTCGCGGTGGCCGCGGTGATGACCGGTACCTTCTCGCTGGCCACCGCCTCGCTGACCTTCGTGTGGGTGGCCGTGGCCGGCCTGGCGGTGGGCGTGGCGGTCACCCTCGGCGTGTCCACCTTCCAGCGCTGGCTGTGGCGCCGCTTCGGCGAAGAGCCGGGCGCGGCGATGCTGGTCAACCTGCTCATTCCGTTCGCGGCCTATCTGCTGGCCGAAGAAATCCATGCTTCGGGCATTCTCGCCGCCGTCGCCGCCGGCATCGCGATGAGCTACGTGGAGCTGACCGGCCGCGTCTCCGGCAGCATGCGCGTGCAGCGCGCCGGGGTCTGGAACATGCTGCAGTTCAGCTTCAACGGCATCATGTTCGTACTGCTGGGCGAGCAGCTGCCGGGCATCGTCGAACGTGCCACCACCACCATGAACGAAAGCGGCCACCAGAGCGCGTGGTGGCTGCTGGTGTACGTGGTGGTGATCAACCTGGCGCTGATCACCCTGCGCCTGCTTTGGGTGTGGCTGTCGCTGCGCTGGAACCTGCTGCGTGCACGGCGGCGTGGCCTGGAGCGCGGCGAAGCGCCGAACTGGCGCATCGTGGTGGCGACCTCGGTGGCCGGCGTGCGTGGTGCGATCACCCTGGCCGGTGTGTTGACCCTGCCGCTGTTCCTGCCCGACGGCAGTGCCTTCCCGGCGCGCGACCTGGTGATCTTCCTGGCCGCCTCGGTGATCCTGTTCTCGCTGCTGGGCGCCAGCATCGCGCTGCCGCAGCTGCTGAAGGGCCTGCAGCTGCCGGCCGATTCGGGCGAACGCAAGGAAGAGGACCTGGCGCGCCGGCTGTCGTCGAAGGCCGCGCTGGCCGGGGTCGAGCGCATGCGCCAGCAGCTGGTGATGAACCAGAACACCGAGAATGTGCAGCTGTACAACGATGCTGCTTCGCGGGTGAGCCTGCTCTACCAGCGCCACCTGGAGCGCGACAGCGAGGGGCCCGACGTGGACCCGGAGAAGGTGCGGCGCATGGAAATGGGTTACCGCCAGCTGCGCAGCGCCGGCCTCAATGCCGAACGCGAGGAACTGTTCCGGCTGACCCGGCGCGGGGTGATCTCCGATGAGATCTCGCGGCGCCTGATCCGCAACCTGGACCTGCTGGAGTCGCGCAAGCGCGAATGACCGTGTACCCCGATCGGGGTCAGATCCCATTCCGCAGGAAAGGGATCTGACCCCAGGATCCGGTTATTCCGGCTTCTGCTCGAGGAAATACGCCTCGACCTTGCCCTTGACCTTGATGGTCATCGGGTTGCCGCGGCGGTCGCGGGCCTTGCCGGCCTGCACGCGGATCCAGCCTTCGCTGACCGAGTATTCCTCGACATTGTCGCGCTCGACGTCGTTGAACCGCACGCCGACGCCGCGCTCCAGCGCCTGCGCATCATGGAAGGGGCTGGCCGGGTTGATCGCCAGGTGGTCGGGAGGGGTATCGCTCATCGCTTCATTCACAGTGACGGCCACCAAGGCCGGCTTCAGCGGCACAGGATAAACCGTAGAATGCCGGCCTGCCCCAAGGAATGCCGACCATGCCCGACAACAGCGACTATTTCGACTTCGAGGAAGACGCCCACGATTTCGACGAGGACGATTTCGAGGCGCGGGTCTGGAACCTGCTGGTGCTGATCAACCCGGGCGACGAGGAACTGGCCCTGCAGCAGTTCAACCGTTGGCGCGAGCACCTGGCCGAGGACGGGCAGCCGCTGGAAGCGGACAGCGACTGGCTGCCGGCGCTGTTCACGGCCATCGCCTGGCAGTCCGGTTTCGAGGTGGAGCGCGATGACCTGGAATCGCTGCAGTCGGCGGTGAACGAGCTGTCGGCGCGCTTCAACCTGCAGCTGGACTGGGGCGGCGACCTGGACGATGAGGATTTCGCCGCCGATCTGGACGGGGTGCAGCTGATGTCCACCGCCTTTGATCGCCTGCGCGAGCACAACTACACGCTGTGGAGCGTGGATGCCGGCAACGGCGGTTTCAGCGGCGTGATGGCGCTGACCCGTGACGACGACGCGATGCTGGCGCTGTGTTCGCTGCTGAACGTGGAAATCCGGCTGGGCAGCGACCCGTTCTGAGGGATGAACCGATCCGCTGGGGATGGCCTGACTGGGTAGAGTCGACCGGGTAGAGTCGACTGTTAGTCGACTGCTCTCCCATCCGGCCGCGAAAACCCCGCGCTGCGCGCGATAGTCGACTAACAGTCGACTCTACCCCGTGGGTGCGGATCTTGGTCCGCACGCTTTGTGCGCCGGCCTACGGCCGATATTGCGCCCTGGCATTGGCGATCACCGCTTTGACCAACTCGCGGTCGGTGTGCCGGGAAATCGCCCGCGCACCGAGCGTAATGGCCTGCGCGCGCAGCTCGGCGGTGACATCGTAGTGGGCGCCGCTGGCCTTGTTCTGGAAGGCCCGCGGGGGGATGCCGAGCTGCGCCGCCATCGCGTGCAGCTCGGCCAGGGTGTCGGCCATCAGGTGCGCCCAGCGCTGTCCGCGCCAGGCATGCACCGCGTCATCGACGTAGACCGTCACCGCCGCGGCCGGTTCAGGCCTGCGGCTTGCTGTCGCTGTCGGCGGCCGGAGCGGCCTCGGCGTCGGCAGCAGCGGCTTCGGTCACGTCGCCCTCGACGGCTGCGTCGTCCTCGCCCTCGGCGGCTTCGACGCCTTCAAACTCGGCGACCAGCTTGTCCAGGTATTCGTCAGCGGTCTGGCCGGACTCTTCGGCCAGGGTGTCCAGCAGCTTCTGCAGCAGCTCGGAGTATTCCAGGTTGACCTTGCGGCCTTCCTTCTCCTGCACGTTGGCCAGGTGCTTGAGCATGGCCAGCATCGGCACCGGGTTCTCGGCATTGCCCATGGTCTGGCCGCCGATGGCCAGCAGCCACTCGCGGCCCTGCAGGCCGATGGCCGCGACCACCTGGCCGTCTTCGCTGGTCAGCACGGCGTGGTTCTGCACCTGCTGCTGGGCGTTCAGACGGAGGAACGGGCGCTTGCCCTGCTGCTTCTTGCGCTTGTCGCGCTTGGCCTTGGAGTTCTGGGACATGAGGTGGGGTCACCTGGAAACGGAAAGACCGCCATTGTACTGCCCTTGGTAGGTGCGGACCTTGGTCCGCACGCTTTCCAGGCCCGGGGTCAGATCCCTTTCCAGGGGAAAGGGATCTGACCCCGGTTCAGTGCGCCTCACCCTGCGCGGCCTGCACGTCCGGATCGGCGGTGGGCGCCGACAGCCCCACCTGCGGGCCGGCGCCGGCCAGGGCGGCTGCTTCGGCGGCCTGGGTCATCACCACGATGCTGATGCGGCGGTTGATCGGGTTCTGCGGGTCGGCCTTGTCAAACAGCACCGACGAGGACAGGCCGACCACGCGGGTGATCTTGCCGTCGTCCAGGCCACCGTCGATCAGTGCGCGCCGCGCGGCGTTGGCACGGTCGGCGCTCAGTTCCCAGTTGCCGTAGCCGTGTGCGGCCGAATAGGCGGTGATGTCGGTGTGGCCGGTCAGGCTGATCCGGTTCGGCACATGGTTCAGGTAATTGGCCAGCTCGTGCAGGATCTGCTGCGTGTACGGCTTCAGCGTGGCGCTGCCGAGGTCGAACATCGGCCGGTTCTGCTTGTCCACGATCTGGATGCGCAGGCCTTCCGGGGTCAGGTCCAGCAGCAGCTGGTCCTTGAACGGCTCCAGCGCCTGGCTCTTGCTGATCGCTTCCTGCAGCTCCTTCATCAGCTGCTCCAGCTGCTGCTTGTCGCGCTGCTGCTGGTCCACCGGCTGCGGCACCGCTTCCTTCTGGTTCTGGAAGGGATCGTTGCTGCTGCCGCGCGAGATGTCGGTGGCACCGCCCAGCTTGATCATCGAGGTACTGGCGCCGCCCGGGCCGGCCATGCCGGGGGCCGGGGTGGCGCTCTGCCCGCTCAACGGGCTGGGGTTGCGGAAGTACTCGGAAATGGCGGCGCGGTCGTTCTTGTTGGTGGTGGCCATCAGCCACAGCACCAGGAAGAAGGCCATCATCGCGGTCACGAAGTCGGCGTAGGCCACCTTCCACGAGCCGCCGTGGTGGGCGGCGTGGCCGGCCTTCTTGACCCGGCGGACGATGACGGTGGGCTTGGTCTCGGCCATGGCTTACTTGACCGTCTTCAGGTGCTGCTCGAAATCGGAGAAGGCCGGGCGCACGTTCGAGGGCAGCGTCTTGCGGGCGAATTCCAGCGCGATCTTCGGGTTGTAGCCGCGCAGGCAGGCCAGCAGAGCGGTCTTCACCGATTCGTAGATGCGGCTGTCCTGCTCGGCGCGCGCTTCCATCGCGGCCGCCATCGGGCCGACGAAGCCGTAGCCCAGCAGGATGCCGAGGAAGGTACCGACCAGCGCACCGGCCACATGGCCGCCGACCTCGACGATGTCGCCACCGATCGAGCCCATGGTGATGACGATGCCCAGCACCGCCGCCACGATGCCGAAACCGGGCAATCCGTCGGCGACCTTGGTCAGCACCTGCGACGGCGCCATGGCTTCGGCGTGGTGCTTTTCCAGCTCCAGTTCCAGCAGCGGCTCCAGCTCGTGCGGCTCGATGTTGCTGCCGATCATCAGGCGCAGGCAGTCGGTGATGAAGTCGATCAGGTGGTGATCGGCCTGCACCTTGGGGTAGTTGCCGAACAGTGCACTCTCGGCCGGGCGCTCGACATGGTCTTCCAGCGCCATGAAGCCTTCGCGGCGGGCCTTGTTGAGCAGTTCGTAGAGCAGGCTGAGCACATCGATGTAGTCCTGCTGCTTGTAGCGCGGGCCCTTGAACACGCCCACCATCGCCTGCAGGGTCTGCTTGACCGTCTTGGCCGGGGTGCCGACCAGGAACGCACCCAGCGCGGCACCGCCGATGATGACCAGCTCATACGGCTGCCACAGCGCCCCCAGGCGGCCGTGTGCGCCGAGATAGCCGCCCAGCACGCTGATGATGACAACCAGGAATCCAACGATGATGAGCATGGCGCAACGCAAGGAGCGGGGATATCTCCTTGTCGGCCCATCACCGGGTTTTCTGAAGAGGGAATTCTGTGAAATCGGTCAGCGGGGTGTTTCAGCCCGCCACGCCGCTTTCGGCGCCGCCACGCTGCAACGGATCAGGCCACGGCTCGCCGTTGCCGGTGAACGAAAGTGAGACGGAGTTCAGGCAGTGACGCTCGTAGGTCGGCGGCGGGCCGTCCGGGAACACGTGGCCCAGATGGCTGCCGCAGCGGGCGCAGGTGATCTCGGTGCGGACCATGCCGTGGCTGGTGTCGCGGATCTCGCGCACGTGCGCCGGGTCGAACGGCGCGAAGAAGCTGGGCCAGCCGGTGCCGGAATCGAACTTGGTGCTGGAGCGGAACAGCGGCAGCGCACACAGCCGGCAGCAGTAGACGCCCTCGCGCTTGTTGTCCAGGAACACGCCGCAGAACGGAGCCTCGGTGCCGTGCTGCAGCAGCACGCGGCGCTCTTCGCTGCTGAGGCCGGCGACCAGCGCCTCGGTCTGGGTGGCAGTGGGGGGCGTCAGGTCGAAGGCGGTCATGGCGGCGCTCCGTGGGGTCGTGGCCTGGGGATGCGGGAAAAGGTGGGGGTGCCGGGCCCGGCTTGCAAGTGTGATGGCCGTTCATGGGGGGCACACGCGCACGGGCGCAAGGTGAAGCCGATCCACGCCGGAGCGTGCCATGAAACCGACTCTTTCCCTGCTGTTGATCGCCCTGTTGCCGGCGACGGCGCTGGCCCAGGTGCCCACCGCCGACCCGACCGCCACGCGCAGCGCCACCACCGTGGCGCCCGCGCCGGTGACACCGCCGCCACAGGCCGCGCGCCCGCAGCCGCAGGTGCTGCCCACGCCGCAGCCGGCGCAGCCGATCAAGTCCACCGGCCCGGCCCGGGTTGCGCCGATGGCGGTGCCGAAGCCAGCCGACAAGGTCTACGACCGCAACGGCCGCATCATTCCCGGGGTGCGCCCGGCCGGGCCGAACCGCGTGTTCGACTCGCGCACAGGGCGCTATTACGACAGCGTGCCGCAGGGCGACGGGCAGCAGGTCCGGTAGCGCCGGGCGGTGTAGCTGAACTGCCGAAAACAGGCTGCGGGCGCTCACTGCTTTTTCGCCTGCGATTAACCGTTCCGGGACCACCGTGGCCGTGCGTCGGCACCCTGCCGGCGCATGTCCCTTCGTCCACTGGATCGCGATCATGAAAAACCAGCAGAACCGTCATCCCGGCAAGGAACCGCAGGGCCGCAACCCGCAGCAACAGCAGCAACAGCAACAGCAACAGATGGACCCGCAGCAGCCGCACAAGGGTGGCAGGCAGCAGGAGCAGCGTTCGCAGAAGCACCCGCAGCAGCGCTGACGGAATCGGGGTCAGAGCCCGCGTTGCGGGATCTGACCCCTCGCATCCCCCGGCCGGGGTCGGATCCCGCGCAGCGGGCTCTGACCCCACCCCCAGCCAGCTCAATCCGGAATCGGCAGGCTCAGCGTCTCCTTCACCTCTTCCATCACGATGTAGCTCTTCGACTCACGTACATGCGGCAGCGTCAGCAGCGTGCTGCCGAGCAGCTTGCGGTAGGAGGCCATCTCGCTGATCCGTGCCTTGAGCAGGTAATCAAAGTCGCCCGACACCAGGTGGCACTCCAGCACGTTGGGCAGCTTCAAGGCGGCGCGGCGGAATTCCTCGAAGATGTCGCCGGACTTGTAGGCCAGGCTGATCTCCACGAACACCAGCAGGCTGGCCTTCACTGCAGCCGGGTCCAGATGAGCGTGATAGCCGGTGATCACCCCTTCGCGTTCCAGCCGGCGCACGCGCTCGGTGCAGGGGGTGGTGGACAGGCCGACCCGCTCACCCAGCTCGGTGAAGGAAATACGGCCTTCGGCCTGCAGGATGCGCAGGATCTTGCGGTCGATCTTGTCCAGTTCGCGGGTACGGGTGGCCATGGCCGTCAACCTTCGGGAATGAATTGCAGGAGAACATCCTGCCGGTGTATTTCAAAACAGGCAAATCAACTGGTATTGGCTGTCTATACTTCCCCAATTATGGTCCCGGCACGCTTCAGTGCAGGGAATGATCGGGTTGGAGAAGTCCCATGCGAGTCCTAGTTCTCGGCAGCGGCGTGATCGGCACCACCAGTGCCTGGTACCTGCGACAGGCCGGGTTTGAAGTCACGGTCATCGACCGCCAGCCCGGCCCGGCGCTGGAGACCAGCTTCGCCAACGCCGGCCAGCTGTCGTTTGGCTACACCTCGCCGTGGGCGGCCCCGGGCGTGCCGAAGAAGGCGATCGGCTGGTTGTTCGAGAAACATGC
Organism: Stenotrophomonas sp. Nf1; assembly: GCF_003028475.1. Classification (NCBI taxonomy): domain Bacteria; kingdom Pseudomonadati; phylum Pseudomonadota; class Gammaproteobacteria; order Lysobacterales; family Lysobacteraceae; genus Stenotrophomonas; species Stenotrophomonas sp. Nf1. The sequence goes on from NZ_PYTV01000007.1 coordinate 133,675, forward strand.
ACCGCTGGCGATCCGCCCGGGCATGGACCTGGCCCAGTACCGCTGGCTGTGGCAGATGCTGCGCAACTGCACCCATGAGCGCTATGCGATCAACAAGGCGCGCATGGTGCGCATGTCCGAGTACAGCCGCGACTGCCTGAACGAGCTGCGCGCGCAGGTCGGCATCGAATTCGAAGGCCGCGACCTGGGCACCACCCAGCTGTTCCGCACCCAGCAGCAGCTGGACGCCTCGGCACAGGACATCGAGATCCTGGCCCAGTACGGCGTGCCGTACGAGGTGCTGGACCGTGCCGGCATCATCCAGGCCGAACCGGCCCTGGCCCACGTCGATGGTCTGGTCGGCGCGCTGCGCCTGCCGCGTGACCAGACCGGCGACTGCCAGCTGTTCACCCGCCGCCTGGCGCAGATGTGCGTGGACGCCGGCGTCGAGTTCCGCTTCGACCAGGACATCACCGGGCTGGAGTTCGACGGCGACCGCATCACCGGTGTGCGCATCGACGGCAAGCTGGAAACCGCTGACCGCTTCGTGGTCGCGCTCGGCAGCTATTCGCCGGCGCTGGTGGCACCGCTGGGCATGCGCCTGCCGGTGTACCCGCTGAAGGGCTATTCGCTGACCCTGCCGATCACCGACCCGGCGATGGCGCCGACCTCGACCATCCTCGATGAGAGCTACAAGGTGGCGGTGACCCGTTTCGACGACCGCATCCGCGTCGGTGGCATGGCCGAAGTGGCCGGCTTCGACCTGTCGTTGTCGCAGCGCCGCCGCGAGACGCTGGAACTGGTGGTCAGCGACCTGTACCCGAAGGGCGGCGATCTGTCGCGCGCGCAGTTCTGGACCGGCCTGCGCCCGGCCACGCCGGACGGCACGCCGGTGATCGGCGCCACGCCGTTCCGCAACCTGTTCCTCAACACCGGCCATGGCACGCTGGGCTGGACCATGGCCTGCGGTTCGGGCCGCTACCTGGCCGATCTGATGAGCGCGCGTCAGCCGCAGATCAGCACCGAAGGTCTGGATATTTTCCGCTACGGCCAGTACGGTCACGCGCCGCAACATGAGAACCGCACATGCGTCCTGCCCGCGCGCTGATTGATCTGGGCGCTCTGCGCAGCAACTACCGGCTCGCCCGCGAACTGGGCGGTGGCAAGGCTCTGGCGATCATCAAGGCCGATGCCTATGGCCACGGCGCGGTGCGCTGCGCGCAGGCGCTGGAAGGCGAGGCCGATGGTTTCGGCGTGGCCACCATCGAGGAGGCGCTGGAACTGCGCCAGGCCGGCATCGGTGCGCCGATCCTGCTGCTGGAAGGCATCTTCGAACCCAGCGACATGGCGCTGGTGGCCGAGCACGATTTCTGGTGCGCGGTCGGTTCGCCGTGGCAGCTGGAAGCGCTGGCCGCCTTCGACAGCCCGCGCCCGCTGACGGTGTGGCTGAAGCTGGACAGTGGCATGCACCGCCTTGGCCTGGACGTGGACAGTTTCCGCGCCGCGCATGCGCGCCTGTCAGCGCTGCCGCAGGTCGAGCGCATCGTACTGATGACCCACCTGGCGCGTGCCGATGAGCTGGACAGCGAACGCACCCACGAGCAGGCGGCCACCTTTGCGCGTGCCATCGACGGCCTCGAGGGTGAGACCAGTGTGTGCAATTCGCCGGCGCTGCTGGGCTGGCCGGATGTGCGAAGCGACTGGGTGCGCCCGGGTTTGATGCTGTACGGCGCCAACCCGCTGCCGGATAACAGCGCGCTGACCGAGCGCCTGCGCCCGGTGATGACCATGCAGTCCAAAGTGATTGCCGAGCGCTGGATCGAGCCCGGAGAGCCGGTCGGCTATGGCGCGCGCTTTGTGTCCAAGGTGCGCACCCGCGTGGGCGTGGTTGCGCTGGGCTACGCCGATGGTTATCCGCAGTTCGCGCCGAACGGCACGCCGGTGTTGATCGATGGCCAGCCCGGTGCGCTGATCGGCCGTGTATCGATGGACATGCTGACCGTGGATCTGACCGCACACCCGCAGGCCGCAGTCGGCAGCGTGGTGGAGCTGTGGGGCACTGCGCCGACGTTGGCCGAACTGGCACCACGTTGTGGCGTAAGCGCCTATCAGCTGCCGTGCGCGGTCAAGCGCGTGGCACGCGTGTATCAGGACTGAGGGGATGCCGGCCAGCGGCCGGCACTACCGGAATCCGATGGTAGCGCCGGCCGCTGGCCGGCGCCGTACATGCGTGTCGACCAAGGTCGACCCCTGCCGAGGGGACTACCGCGCCGCGGTGGCCTGCGCCGTCAGCTCGCGCTTCACCCAGTCATCGATCAGGCGCTTCTCGTAGCGCAGCGGGTCGCTGTCACTCCTCAGCCCGAGGTTGTGCAGGTAGCCACTGTCGCTGAGCTTGGCTTCGCCTTCGTCGACGATGCGGCCACTGGCGTCCTTCAGCGTGTACTGCAGCGTGATGCGCGGCGGGTAGATGTCGCGCATGACCCGGATATCGCTGCCGCGCGGGCCGTGCCAGGGTTCATAGTCGCCCGCACGCTTGATGTCGACCAGGGTCACATCCAGGGTCTGCCCGGGCTGCAGCGGCTTGGCCGCCGTGTCCTGCACGTAGCTGGCCAGCTGCTGCACCCAGTTGCCGCGCTCGGCCTCGAAGCGGTTGGTGCTCTGGCGGATCTCGGTGAAGGTGGCCGGATCGTCCCACTTCACGCTGACCGGGCCCTTGGCCTGCAGCGCGCGCGGTGCATCCGGGGCGGTCACGGTGCGCGGTGCCGCGTGCGCGCCACCGGCCAGAAGAGCACCTGCCAGCAGCAGGGCAGTTGCACGTGTGAGCTTCATGACGGTCTCCTGCGGCCCGCAACCGGGCGCGACGTTGATCACGGATTCGAGTGTGATCCTGCTGCCAGAGCGCCGCAATGGCCGATTGCGACATGCGCAAGAGCGGTTGCCGCCAATTCATCCTCGTCAAGCATGACTGACGGCGCTTGACGCTGTGAATACGCCCTTTGGAAGATGCTGTGCCTCCAACCCGGCCTGTCCAGACGCCCTTGTCCACTCTGCCGCCCCTCGTGGAGCGCCCACCGATGATGGTGCCGGCGCCCGAACCCGACCTGCATCATGGCGTGCTTGAGCGCATCAACGCCGGTTTCTGTGTGATCCAGGTGCTGTTCGAGGGCGAGCGTGCCGTCGACTACCGTTTCATCGAAGTCAACGACGCCTTCGAACGCCATACCGGGCTGAAGGATGCGCGGGGCCAGCGCATGACCGCGCTGGAGCCGAACCATGAGCAGGACTGGTTCCGGATCTACGGCGACGTGGCCCGCAGCGGCCGCCCGGCCCAGTTCGAGATGGAAGCGCGCGCGCTGGGCCGCTCGTTCGCGGTCGATGCGGTGCGCGTGGGCCGGCCCGGCGAGGACAAGGTCGGCATCCTGTTCTTCGACATCACCGCCCGCAAGCAGATGGAAGTGGAACTGGGCGAGAGCGAAGCGCGCTTCAGCGCACTGGCCGACGGCCTGCCGATGCCGGTGTGGGTACTCGACGAACGTGGCCACGCCCGCTTCGTCAACAGTGCCTTCAGCGAATTCTTCGGTGGCGACGAAACGCGCGTGCCGGAGGATGTATGGCGCGGCCTGGTGCATCCCGATGACGCCTCGGTGTTCGAGTACGAACTGCAGGAGGCGCTGAAGGCGCAGCGTTCGATGCATGCGCTGGTGCGTGCACGCCGTGCCGATGGCCAGTGGCGTTGGCTGGAGATGAATGCACGCCCGCGCTTTTCGCGCATGGGCCGTTTCATCGGCCTGGCCGGCAGCAGCCCGGACGTGACCGAACGTCGCGAGATCGAGCTGGCGCGTGAGGAGCTGCTGCAGTCCGAGCGGGCCGCGCGCAGTGCCGCCGAGAACATGGCGCGGTTGAAAGACGAATTCCTGGCCACGCTGTCGCATGAACTGCGTACGCCGCTGACCACCATCCTGGGATGGAGTGAACTGCTGCTGCAGCGCGTGGACAACACCAGCCCGCTGTTCAAGGGCCTGAACGTGATCGCCAACAGCGCCGCGGCGCAGAAGCGCCTGATCTCGGACATGCTCGACCTCAGCAGCATGCTGCTGGGCAAGGTGCAGCTGGAAGTGGAGGTGCTGGACCTGCGTGACCTGCTGGGTGAAGCCATCGGCGCGCAGGAGCTGGTGGCCGAAGGCAAGGCGCTGGACGTCACCCTGCAGCTGCCCGAACAGCCCAGCCAGGTGCTGGGCGACGCCACCCGCCTGCAACAGGTGTTCTGGAACCTGCTGTCGAACGCGATCAAGTTCACTCCGGCCGAAGGCCGCATCGATCTGCAGCTGCAGTCCGACGGCAACCACTGGGTGATCACCGTGCGCGACAGCGGCGACGGCATCGCGCCGGAATTCCTCAACCACCTGTTCAGCCGCTTCCGCCAGGCCGATGGCACCACCACCCGCCGTCATGGCGGCCTGGGCCTGGGCCTGGCGATCGTGCAGCAGCTGGTGGAACTGCATGGCGGCACCGTCACGGCTGCCAGCGAGGGCCATGGCCACGGCGCCACCTTCACCGTGCGCCTGCCCAAGCACATCCCGGACGCCGAACGGCGGCCGCTGCGTGAAGTGATCAGCGGGCCGATCCTGGAACCGGTGATCGTCGAGCCCTATCCGCTGCGTGGCATGCACGTGCTGGCGGTGGAAGACCAGCCGGAAGTGCTGGAGTACCTGCGGCGCATGCTGGAAGAGCAGGGGGCCAGCGTGTCGGCAGCCAGTTCGGCCGGCGAAGCCTTGGCGCTGCTGGCCGACACCGGCCACCTGCAGTATCACGTGATGCTGACCGACATCGGCATGCCCGGCATGGACGGCTATGGCCTGGTGCGCACGCTGCGCGAGGACATGGGCGTGGATGCGGCCACCCTGCCGGCGGTGGCGGTGACCGCGCTGGCACGTGCCGATGATCGTCGGCGCGCGCTGGCATCGGGCTTCCAGGAACACGTGGCCAAGCCGTACTCGGTGGCACAGCTGGTGTCTGCGGTACGCAAGGTGCAGGTGCCGCGCGCCGACAGCGCGCTGCACTGAGCATTCACGGCCGATCGGCGACCCTGTACGCAGGAGGTCGCCGATGTCCCGCACAGCTCCCCGTATCCATACCGATCCGGCGCAGATCGCGCGCCTGGAAGCCCTGCTGCCACAGCTGGAAGGCGAAACGCAGGTGCAGCTGACCCTGCACGATGGCCGCCGCCTGCTCGGCACGGTGGCGGTGAAACCGACCGTGCAGCAGTATCGCAACGATGCCGGTGATGAAGGCAGCAATGGCCAGCTGCGCCTGGATGACTACGACACGCCGGTGCAGCAGCACCATGTGTGGCTGGATGAGATCGCCAGCATCGACCGGTTGCCACCGAGGGTTTGACGGCAACCTGCCGAGCCCATCCACGCATGGCGTGGATCTACCAGAGATTGCAGTAGAGCCACGCCATGCGTGGCTGCTGCGCTCAATGCTCGAACAGCGTCGGCGTGGCCTCGAACCGCCGCGCATAGGCGCGTTCCTCGGCCACCCGCGCCACTTCGTCATCGGCCAGGTCCGGTGCACCGTACACCGCATAGGCCACGCTGCCGTCGGCGCCATGGCCGACCTGGTGCAGCCGGTAGCGCGAATGGCCGCCGCCGGTGTCCTCGGGGTAATGCACGGGCGGATGGCTGCCTTCCAGGTCCATTTCACTGTTGTCGACCACGCCACCGACGAACAAGGCTCGCATGCAGGTTCTCCTGAGGTTTGCGGGGGAGCCTCTACCCTGAACGTTTCAATGTTGCTGGCACATCAAGGGCCCGTTCGGGTTTCGCAAAACCGGCGCCGGGGCGGGCCCGGCCAAGCCGGTACAATGGACGGCCCTCACGCTTGAAGTACCCGCGCCGATGGCCTCCAGCGACGACGCCCCCCTGCAGACCCTGCTCCTGCCGTTCTCCCAAGGCGCCCTGCGCTGGCCGGAGGGCACGGTGGCCTTCCTGCGCGCCCGCGATGGCTGGCCGCTGCGCGAAGTGGCCGGCAACCGCGAGCTGCACTGCGAACAGAGCTTTGCCCCGTTTGCGCAGCCGCTGCAGCAGGCCGCTGGCTGGACCGTCAGCGGCCAGCTGGACGATGTGGCCGGCAAGGGCCGCTACCCGCTGGTGCTGGTGCTGCCGCCGCGTCAGCGCGAGGAAGCCCGGGCGCTGTTCGCCCGCGCGCTGGTGCTGGTGGCCGACGGCGGCCGCATCGTCGCCTGCCAGTCCAACAATGAAGGCGCGCGCTCCGGTGAAGGCGATCTCAAGCAGCTGGCCGGCCTCGGCGGCAGCCTGACCAAGAACCATTGCCGCGTGTACTGGACAGCACCGATGCAGGGCCAGCACGACGCCGACCTGGCCAAGCGCTGGGGCGCCCTGGACGCGGTACGCCCGATCGTCGGCGGGCGCTTCCTCAGCCGCCCGGGCGTGTTCGCCTGGGACCGCATCGACCCGGCGTCGGCGCTGCTGGCCGAGCATCTGCCGGCCGAACTGGCCGGCCGCGCCGCCGACCTCGGTGCCGGCTACGGCTACCTGTCGCGCGAGCTGCTGGAGCGCTGCCCGAAGATCACCGCGCTGGACCTGTACGAGGCCGAGCAGCGTGCCCTGGCGCTGGCCGAACTGAACCTGGCACCGCCGCCGCGCCCGCTGCCGCTGCGCTTCCTGTGGCGTGACGTCACCGCCGGCATCGAGCCGGGCTACGACGTCATCATCAGCAATCCGCCGTTCCACACGCCGTCGCGTGCCGACCGCCCGGACATCGGCCAGCGCTTCATCGCCGTGGCCGCGCAGGCGCTGCGCCCGGGCGGGCGCCTGTATGTGGTGGCCAACCGCCATCTGCCGTACGAGCACACCCTCAACGACAGCTTCGGCGCGGTGCGCGTAGTGGCCGAGCGCGACGGCTTCAAGCTGGTCGAAGCGGTGAAGGGGAAGGGCCGATGAAGCTGGTCAAGCACATCGCCAACCTGGGCTATGGCAGCCGCAAGCAGGTGCAGTGGATGTTCCGCGAAGGCCGCGTGACCGACGCCGAGGGTGAAGTACTGTACGCCGATGACCAGGTGCCTCACGAGGCCATCCGAGTTGATGGTGAGCCGCTGGATCCGCCGGCGGGCCTGTCGATCGCGCTGCACAAGCCGGCCGGCTACACCTGCTCGACCAAGGACACCGGCCGCCTGATCTACGATCTGCTGCCGCCGCGTTTCCGCGACCGCGACCCGGTGCTGTCCACCGTCGGCCGGCTGGACCGGGACACCAGTGGCCTGCTGCTGCTGACCGACGACGGTGGCCTGCTGCACCGGATCATCTCGCCGAAGTCGAAGCTGCCCAAGGTCTACGAAGTGGAACTGGGCGAGGATCTGCGCGGCGACGAAGTGGCGCTGTTCGCCAGCGGTACGCTGATGCTGGAATCGGAGAAGACCCCCCTGCTGCCGGCTGAACTGGAAGTGCTGGACGCGCGTCGTGCGCGCCTGGTGCTGCACGAAGGCCGCTACCATCAGGTACGCCGCATGTTCGCCGCCACTGGCAACCACGTGCAGGCCCTGCATCGCAGCCGCGTTGGCGGCCTGGACCTGCAGGGGCTGGACGAGGGGCAGTGGCGGCAGCTCACGTCCACCGACCTGGATACGCTGTTCGCTCCATGACCGCCATCGCTGCGCTGCCGTTCCTGCCCGCTGCCGTCATCTTCGACATGGACGGCCTGATGATCGACAGCGAGCGGGTCTCGCTGGCCTGCTGGAGCGAGGCCGCCGATGCGTTCGGCCTGGGCCTGGATGAGGCGGTGTTCCTGCGCATGGTCGGCCTGGGCGACCGCGATTCGCACGCGCTGCTGCGTGCACAGGGCATCGAGGACAGCGTGATCGAAGCGGTGGCCGCGCATTGCCATGAGCTGTACGAAGCGCGCACCCAGACCGGCCTGCCGCTGCGGCCGGGCATCCTGGCGCTGCTGGAACTGCTGAAGGCGCACGCGATTCCGCGCGCGGTGGCGACCACCACGCGGCAGCCGCGCGCCAACCGCAAGCTGGCCGCGGCTGGCCTGCTGCCGTACTTCGATGTGGTGATCACCAGTGGCGATGTGGCGCGGCCGAAGCCGGCGCCGGACATCTACCTGCTGGCCGCACAGCGGCTGGGCCAGGCGCCCGAACGCTGCCTGGCGCTGGAGGATTCACCGGCCGGTACGCGCGCCGCCCTGGCGGCGGGCATGACCGTCATCCAGGTGCCGGACTTGGTGCACCCGGACGAGGAACTGCGCGCGCTGGGCCACCGCATCGTCGGCTCGCTGGTGGACGCGCACGCGCTGCTGCTGCCGCTGCTGCCGAAATAACCGGGGTTGGCAGTCGAGCAAGCTCGACTCTACATTCATGGGTGGGTGCCCACCTTGACTGCTTTGGTGGGTGCCGACCGTTGGTCGGCACGCTTCACCGCTCTGGTAGGTGCCAACCTTGGTTGGCACGCCCCCAATCCCCGGTGGGTGCCGACCGTTGGTCGGCACACCTGCCCTCATCACACCCGCCCGAACACCAGCGCCGCGTTGGTGCCACCGAATCCGAAGCTGTTGGACATCACCGTGTCCAGCTTCTGCTCGCGGCTCTCGCGCAGGATCGGGAAGCTCTCCACCTTCGGGTCCAGCTCGCCGATGTTGGCCGAGCCGGCGACGAAGCCATCGCGCATCATCAGCAGGCAGTAGATCGCCTCGTGCACGCTGGCCGCACCCAAGGAGTGCCCGGACAATGCCTTGGTCGAGGACAGCGGCGGCACCGCATCGCCGAACACTTCGCGGATCGCGTTGAGCTCGGTGACATCGCCCAGCGGGGTCGAGGTGCCGTGGGTGTTGAGGTAGTCCAGCGGGCGATCGACGCCCTGCAGTGCCATCTTCATGCAGCGCACCGCGCCTTCACCGGACGGCGCCACCATGTCGGCACCGTCGGAGGTGACGCCATAGCCGATCAGTTCGGCATGGATGTGCGCACCGCGTGCAACGGCGTGGTCGTAATCCTCCAGCACCAGCATGCCGCCGCCACCGGCGATGACGAAGCCGTCGCGGTCCTTGTCATACGGGCGCGAGGCGCTGGCCGGGGTGTCGTTGAAGCTGGTCGACAGCGCGCCCATCGCATCGAACATCACGCTCATCGACCAGTGCAGGTCTTCGCCGCCACCGGCGAACATGATGTCCTGCGCGCCGTGGCGGATCATGTCCGCGGCCGCGCCGATGCAGTGCGCCGAGGTCGCGCAGGCGGCCGACAGCGAGTAGCTGACGCCCTTGATCTGATAGGCGGTGGCCAGGCAGGCCGAGACCGTCGAGCACATCGTGCGCGGCACCATGTACGGGCCGACCTTGCGCACGCCGCGCTCGCGCAGCAGATCGACCGCACCGATCTGCCATTCGCTGGAGCCGCCGCCGGAGCCGGCGATCAGGCCGGTACGAAGGCTGCTGACCTGCTCGGCGCTGAGCCCGGCATCGGCGATGGCATCGCGCATGGCCAGGTAGGCGAAGGCCGCCGCATCGCTCATGAAGCGCTTCTGCTTGCGGTCGATCAGTGCCTCCAGTTCGAGGTCGACACGACCACCCACCTGGCTGCGCAGGCCGGCCTCGGCATGGTCGGCCAGTGCGGTGATGCCCGAGCGGCCTTCGCGCAGCGCGCTGGAGACGGTATCCAGATCGTTGCCGAGGCAGGACGTGATGCCCATGCCGGTGATGACGACGCGACGCATCAGAAGCTCCCGGTTTCGGTGAACAGGCCCACGCGCAGGTCGCGGGCGCTGTAGATTTCGCGGTCGTCCACGTACATGCGGGCGTCGGACTGGGCCATCACCAGCTTGCGGTTGATGACGCGGCTGATGTCGATCTCGTAGCGCACGAGCTTGGCCTCCGGCAGCACCTGGCCGGTGAACTTCACCTCGCCACAGCCGAGTGCGCGGCCCTTGCCGGGCGCGCCCAGCCAGGTCAGGTAGAAGCCGGTCAGCTGCCACATGGCGTCCAGGCCCAGGCAGCCGGGCATCACCGGGTCGCCGATGAAATGGCAGCCGAAGAACCACAGGTCCGGGCGGATATCCAGTTCGGCGCGTACCATGCCCTTGCCATGCGGTCCGCCGTCCTCGCGGATTTCGGTGATGCGGTCGAACATCAGCATCGGGTCGTTGGGCAAACGGCCGGCAGCGCTGCCGAACAGTTCACCGCGTGCGCTGGCCAGCAGCTGTTCGCGGTTGAACGCGTGGAGACGGGTCATGAAGCACAATCCTGGAAGCGGGGAAACAGGGAAACAAGCGCTCGAGCATGCCCGTGGAAACTGCGCCGATCAAACATTTCAACCGTACGCAACCGTAGTGTTTTCAAGGGAATACGCGCATCCTGTTGATGTGCAACGACCATACTTCGGCGTGTGGCCCGCACCGCCTGTCCCCGCCTCTTCCACCTGACATGACCCGACTGCGCAAGATCATCCACGTCGACATGGACGCGTTCTACGCGTCGGTGGAGCAGCGCGACGATCCCTCGCTGCGCGGCAAGCCGGTGGTGGTGGCCTGGCGCGGCGCGCGTTCAGTGGTCTGCGCGGCGTCGTACGAGGCGCGGGTGTTCGGTGTGCGTTCGGCGATGCCTGCCGTGCGCGCTGAACGCCTGTGCCCGGATGCGATCTTCGTGCCGCCCGACTTCGCACGTTACAAGGCGGTGTCACAGCAGGTGCGGGCGATCTTCCTGCGCCATACCGACCTGGTCGAGCCGCTGTCGCTGGACGAGGCCTACCTGGATGTGACCGAACCGAAGAGCGGCATCGAACTGGCTACCGAGATCGCCCGCACCATCCGCGCGCAGATCCGCGAGGAAACGAACCTGACTGCTTCAGCCGGGATTGCGCCGAACAAGTTCCTGGCCAAGATCGCCTCGGACTGGCGTAAGCCCGATGGCCAGTTCGTGATTCCGCCGCAGCGCGTGGATGCGTTCCTGGCACCGTTGCCGGTGAACCGCGTGCCGGGCGTGGGCAAGGTGATGGAAGGCAAGCTGGCCGCGCGCGGCATCGTCACCTGCGGCGATCTGCGGCAATGGGCGCTGATCGATCTGGAAGAGGCCTTCGGCAGCTTCGGCCGCAGCCTGTACAACCGCGCACGCGGCATCGACGAGCGCCCGGTGGAACCGGACCAGCAGGTGCAGTCGATCTCGTCGGAGGACACGTTCGCCGAGGACCTGCTGCTGGAAGACCTGGGCGAGGCCATCGTGCAGCTGGCCGAAAAGACCTGGAAGGCCACCCGCAAGACCGAGCGCATCGGCCACACCGTGGTGCTGAAACTGAAGACCGCGCAGTTCCGCATCCTCACCCGCAGCTTCACCCCGGAGCGCCCGCCGGAGTCGATGGAAGAGCTGCGCGACATCGCATTGGCGCTGCGCGCGCGCGTCGACCTGCCGGCCGCGACCCGTTACCGCCTGGTCGGTGTCGGCCTCGGTGGCTTCCGCGAAAAGGAGCCGGTGGTGCAGGGGGAATTGTTCGAGCACGAACCGAACGATCGCTGCTGATCGTTCATCCACGCATGGCGTGGATCTACAAACCGGGGTCAGATCCGTTTCCCGAAGGAAACGGATCTGACCCCATCGGCATTCCGTGGCAGAAGAATCCCTCTACTTCACGGCCATTGCATCTCGCCCTTGGCCACTTTCGCGCTCAGTTCCAGTGATGCTTCGCCGGCCAGCGTCGGGTAGCGCGCCTGCATCGCCTTCACCAGTGCTGCACTGTCCCTGGCCTTCGCCGTCTCGGCATCGAAGGCACGGATGTAGGCGGCAGTGAAGCGCAGCGCGCTGGCGTCCAGCGCCGCACCGGGTGCGTAGTGTCCCGGCACCACCACCTTCGGCTTCAGTGCCTGCAGGCGTTGCAGCGTCTGCAGCCAGTCGGCGTGCGACTTCGGCGTCTGCGTATCGGCCATCCACACATGTTCACCGGCCACCACCGGAATGCCGCCGACGATCGCACGCAGCGAGGGCACCCACAGCACGCTGCGGTCCGGGGTCGGACCGTCCAGACCGATCAGCGGCAGGCTTTGGCCTTCCAGCTGCAGGGCATCGCCGTCGAGCACCTGCGGCAGCACGATGCGTGCGGGTGCATCGGCGCCCATCTTCGGCCCCCAGTAGGCCAGCTTGCCGGCCTGGGTCTGCTGGATGTGGGCGACGGTCTGTGCGGTGGCAACGATGCGCGCCTGCGGAAACGCATCCTGCACGGTAGCCAGGCCGAAGTAGTAGTCCGGATCGCCGTGGCTGATGTAGATCGTGGTCAGCTGCTTGCCGCTGGCGCGGATCAGATCCACCAGCCTGCGCGCATCGCTGGCACCGAACTGCGCATCGACCAGGATCGCGTCGTGGCGGCCCTCGATCAGTACCGAAGACACCGAGAACATCGCCTGCGGGCCAGGATGGAAGGTCTGCAGGTGCAGCTGGGATTTCGCTGCCGTGGCCGGTGCCGGCGCCGCCGGGGCGGCCAGCAGCGGAGTGCTGGTGAAGCTGGCGGCCAGGGCAATGGGAAGCAGCAGGGCGGCGGTACGCATGGGCAATTCCTTGTGTAGAGCCGAGCCATGCTCGGCTGTATTTTCACGGAAAGCCGAGCGTGGGCTCGGCTCTACAGGGCACGCGCGTCGATCAATACGCGGCAGTGATGATCTGCTTCGGGTACTGATGCGCCTCCAGCTCGGCGACGAAGGCGGCGCCGTAGTCGGCATAGCTGATGCGGCTGTGGCCGCTGGCGTCGGCCAGGAAGGCCTTGGGCTGCACGCGGTACTGGCCACGTTCTTCGCCCGGGCCGATTTCAGCGGCCGGCGAGAAGAAGGTCCAGTCCAGGTCGTCCACCGCCTGCAGGCGCTTGAACGCTTCGCGGTGGGCCAGCGCGTACGGCTTGTAGGCCTCCGGGAAGCTCGGGGTATCGACCAGCTGCACGCCCGGCGCGACTTCCAGGCTGCCGGCGCCACCGACCACCACCAGGCGCGGCACACCGGCCTTGCGTGCGGCCGCAGCCAGCTGCGCGGCCACTTCGCCGACGCGGCCGACGTCATCCCCCGGGCGCGGGCCGTAGGCGCTGGCCAGCACGTCGTGGCCGGCGATGGCGGCCACCAGGGCGTCCTGGTCATCCAGCGAGGCGATCACCGGATGCGCGCCGGCCAGTTCGGCCGGCAGGTCCTGCGCGCTGCGCACGATGACGGTGAGTTGATGGCCGCGGGCCAGCGCGTGGCGGGCGATCTGGCGGCCGATATTGCCGGTGGAACCAACGAGGGCGATCTTCATGGCAGGACTCCGTGGGGCGGTGTGGGGTGGGAATGGGGCCACTCTAGGCCGCTGCAGTCGCTCGAAAAACAGCGTATAACGCGCTTGTTTGTTGCAGGAATCGAGCAGATGGACCGATTGACCGCCATGACCGTGTTCGTCGAGGTGGCCGAGCGCGGCAGCCTCACCGCCGCCGCCGAGGTGCTGGACATGTCGCGGGCGATGGTCACCCGCTACCTGGCCGAGGTCGAGGGTTGGCTGGGCGTGCGCCTGCTGCACCGGACCACGCGCCGGATCAGCCTGACCGGTCCCGGCGAAGCGGCACTGGTGCGCTTCCGGCAGATGCTGGCCATCGGCGAGGAGCTGCAGGGCGAACTGGCCAGCGACGATCCCGAGCCGCACGGCACGCTGCGGGTGACGGCCAGCGTGTCGTTCGGACAGAGCCACCTGGCGCGTGCGGTGGCCGGCTTCGTCGCGCGGCACCCGGCGGCGCGCATCGAGCTGCTGCTGGTCGATCGCACGGTCAACCTGGTGGAGGAACGGGTAGACCTGGCGGTGCGCATCGCCCGCCAGATCGACCCGAGCCTGATCGCGAGACGGCTGGCCACGTGCCGCTCGGTGCTGTGCGCGACCCCCGCCTACCTGCAGCTGCACGGTACCCCCACTGCGCCTGAGCATCTGGCCGCGCACAACTGCCTGACCCATCACTACGTCGGCAAGAGCCTGTGGCAGCTGCACCGCGATGGCCGCTCACTCTCGGTGGCGGTGGGCGGCAACATCAGCGCCAACGAGGCGTCGCTGTTGCTGGAAGCGGTGCGTGCCGGCGCCGGCATCGCCATGTTGCCGACCTACCAGGTGGCGCCGCTGCTGCGCAGTGGTGAGCTGATCGAGCTGTTGCCCGAGTTCAGTCTGGACGAGCTCGGCATTCATGCGGTGTACGCATCGCGGCGCCAGCAGCCCGTTATCATGCGGAGATTCCTGGACTTCCTGGCCGAATGCTTCGCCAGCCCGTCCTTCCAGGATCTGGATTGGCGCCCACCGGGCAAGGAGAACGCATGAACCATGGACAGGCCCTGATCGACCACAACCGTGCTGCCTGGGACCGCCAGGCCAGCGAGGTGCGCGAATGGTCGCGCCCCGTGGACAGTGCCACCGTCGCCGCCGCCCGCGAAGGGCGATGGCAGGTGCACCTGACCCCGCGCGCGCTGCCGCTGGACTGGCTGGGTGATGTGCGCGGCCGCCGCATCCTGTGCCTGGCCTCTGGCGGCGGCCAGCAGGCGCCGGTACTGGCGGCGGCCGGTGCCGAGGTCACCGTGTTCGACCTTTCCGATGGGCAGCTGGAACAGGACCGTGCGGTGGCCGCGCGCGATGGCCTGCAGTTGCGCACCGTGCAGGGCGACATGCGCGATCTGCACGCCTTCGCCAGCGGCAGCTTCGATGTGGTGTTCCAGCCGATCTCCAATCTGTACGTGCCCGACGTGCGCCCGGTGTGGAACGAGTGCCACCGCGTGCTGGCCCGCGATGGCCTGTTGATGGCCAGCTTCTACAACCCGGTGCTGTTTGTCGGTGCACGCGATCCGCAGCTGGATGCGCAGGGCCTGATCCGGCCGCAGTACGCCATTCCCTACTCGGATCTGGAAGACCTGGCGCCGGCCGAGCGCGAAGCGAAACTGGCCCGTGGCGATGCATTGACCTTCGGCCACAGCCTGACCGAACTGCTTGGCGGCCAGCTCGACGCCGGCTTCGTCATCGATCGCTTCATGGAAGACTGGCAGCCACAGCCACGCTTCCTCATTGATCGTTATCTGCCCACCTTCCTGGCCACGCGCGCGCGCCGCATCGGTTGAGGCCGGTCCGGCAGGAAAACCGGCGGCGTACAATGGACGGCTCCACGTCGTGCAGGTGCCGTCCCTTGTCGTATCCCTATCCGCTGGTTGTGTTCGATCTTGATGGCACGCTGGTGGACAGCGCCGCCGATATCGCCGAAGCGCTGAACCGCACGCTGGAGCAGATCGGCGTGGCGCGCGTGCCCGAGTCCACCGTGCTGGGCTGGATCGGCGACGGCGTGGGCCGGCTGGTTGAACAGGCCATGCAGGCGGCCGGTCGCAAGGTCGATCTGGCCGCCGTGATGCCAGTGTTCATGGTGCATTACCGCGACTGCCTGCTGCGCAGCCCGCAGCTGTTCGAAGGGGTGACCGGCGCGCTGGCGCAGCTGCGTGCCCGCGACGTGCCGCTGGCAATCTGCACCAACAAGCCCGAAGCCCTGGTGCCGCCGCTGCTGCAGCACCTGGGCATCGCCGATGCGTTCGCGCTGGTGCTGGGCGGTGATTCGCTGCCACAGCGCAAGCCCAGCGGCGAGCCGCTGCGCCACATTGCTGCCCATTTCGGGTTGCCGGTGGAGGACTGCCTGATGGTCGGTGACTCGCTCACCGATTACCGCGCCGCCGAAGATGCCGGCATGCCGATCGCACTGGTGCGCTACGGCTATCCGCGCGGCCTGGATCTGGCCACCGCGCATGCAGTGGCGGTGATCGATGACCTGCGCGAACTGCCGGGGTTGCAGGGTTGATGCAACGGACAACGCCGGTCGTCGGGCGGTAACCCGGGCCAACGCAACGGGTAGTGCCGGCCGCTGGCCGGCAACCCGCAATGCGTTGCCGAAGATGGCGATGTTGCCGGCCAGCGGCCGGCACTACCTCGGCTGGTAACGCACGCTCAGCGGGTACTCGCGGCCTGCGGTCGAACACGTTGGCCGCGACGCAATGGGTAGTGCCGGCCGCTGGCCGGCAACCCGGAATGCGTTGCCGAAGATCACGATGTTGCCGGCCAGCGGCCGGCACTACCTCGGCTGGTAATGCACGCTCAGCGGGTACTCGCGGCCTGCGGTCGAACACGTTGGCCGCGACGCAATGGGTAGTGCCGGCCGCTGGCCGGCAACCCGCAATGCGTTGCCGAAGATGGCGATGTTGCCGGCCAGCGGCCGGCACTACTTCGGCTGGTAACGCACGCTCAGCTGGTACTCGCGGCCGGGCTGGTTGAACCACGCAACCGTCTCGTACCTGCGGTCGAACACGTTGGCCGCGCGTGCCAGCAGCGACCACGACGGCGTCAATGCGTACTCGGCGCGCAGATCCAGCGTGCCGTAGCCGCCGACCTTCACCGTGTTGGCGGCATCGTCATAGCGCTTGCCGGCACCCTGCACGGTCAGCCCGGTGCGGAAATCACCGAAGCGACGGTCGATGTCCAGGCGAGCGGTCTGCTGCGCGCGGCGCGGCAGCCAGTTGTCGAACTGTGCACTGTCCCCGGTGCGGTTGCGCGGGTCGGTGTAGCTCAGCTGCGCGGTGATGTCGAAGCCGGCCAGCAGCGCGCCACCGGTCAGTTCGGCGCCGCGGATGCGGGCCTTCTCCACCTGCTGCATCCGGAACGTCGCGGCATCGTAGGTGATCAGGTCGTCGATACGCGTTTCGTACACGTCCAGGCCCCAGTGCCAGCCCTGGCCCTGCTGCGAAACGCCCAGATTGGCGCTCTTGGACTTCTCCGGATCCAGGGTCGGCACGCCGCTCCACGGGTCGTACAGGTCGCTGAAGGTCGGTGCCTTGAAGGCGGTGCCGTAGCTGGCGTTGAGGCGCAGGCCGTGGCCCAGCTCCATCGCCCAGCCGACGCTGCCGGTGGCGTGGTTGCCGAACTGCTGGTTGTCGTCGTTACGCGCGCTGGCCTGCAGCTGGTGGCGGCCGAAGCGGCCCTGGTACTGCACGAACACGCCGGTGTTGCGGCGGCTGTCGACGAGGTAACCGGCGCTGCTGCCGTCCAGGTTGTCTTCGCTCCAGTCGACGCCGGCGCTCAGCAGCTGGCCGTCGGCCACGCCGAAATCACCCTGCAGCGAAGCGCTGTCACGGTGGGTCTGCGCGCTGCCACGCACATCGAAGGCACCGAAGTTGTCCGATTCGTTGTCGCTGCGTCCGACGTTGGCGGTGAAGGCCACGCGCTCGGACGGGGTGTAGCGCACCTTGCCGGCCAGTACCTGCTGGCGGGTCTCGGAGTAGTTGTAGTAGCCGTCGTAATGGTTCTTGCCATCGGCGCGCAGCGCGCTGCCTTCCACGTTCCACTGCTCGTTGAAGGTATAGCCGCCGCGCAGGCTCTTGGACAGGTTGCGGTAGCCGTCGCGGTCAGGCTCGTCGGCGAAGCAACCGGTGAACAGCGTGGCCGAGCCGCGGCAGGCATCGATGCCATCGGAGTGCTGGTAGGCGATGTCGGCGCCGAACCAGCCGCGCTCGGTGCCGCCGCCGATGCCACCGCTGGCCTCGCGCAGGCCGTTGCTGCCGCCACCAAGCTGGAAGTGCGGGGCGAAGTCACCCTGGTTGCGACGGGTGAAGATCTGGATCACGCCACCGATGGCATCGGCGCCGTACAGACTCGACTGCGGACCACGGACGATTTCCACGCGCTCGATCTGCGCCAGCGGCAGGTCCTGGTACATGGCCAGGCCGAGGTCGGCGCTGTTGATGCGCACGCCATCGACCAGCACCACGGTGTGGCCGGAGTTGGTGCCACGCAGGAACAGCGAACTCTGCTTGCCTAGGCCACCGGCGTTGGTCAGGTTGATGCCGGCACGCCCGCGCAGCAGTTCCTGCAGCGAGGTGGCCTGGCTGGATTCGATCTGCGCACGGTCGATCACCTGCGCTGGCGCGATGCTGTCCTGCAGCGCGATCGGGGTGCGGGTGGCAGTGACCAGGACCTGGTCGAGTGCGGTGGTGTCCTGGTTGGCATGGGCCAGCGCGGGCAGGGCGGCCAGCACGGCCAGGGTCAGCATTCGGGACTGCAGCTTCATGGGGGACTCCAGGTGCCACGCACGCCCGCGTGGCGAAGGGGAGAAGCCGCGAAGGCAGGCACGCGCCGATGCCCGCAGGCTGCAGGCATCTGGCGCCATGCCCACCGCATCGCGACCTGAGGCTTCCGGGCCGGTCTCCGGGCTCGCCGCCGGGTGGCGCGAGGCCACCGTCCAGGCGCCTTCCCGTGCGCGCGGCACAGTGGCGTATTGCCTGGAACTGACGTGCTTACCGTTGCGGGGGCAGCGCCGGCATGGCGCGGAATCACGCGTCACCGGCTTCCCGTTTCAACCTGCCGGCCGAAGCCGCAGGTCACCTGGAAGTGCGCGCAGTCTAAGTCATTGCCTGCCGCGGGCGTTAGAGTAGTGGCCTCTTCAGGTTCGTGCGAGTGGCCATGGTTGCGAAGGATCGCCTGCAGTTTCTCGATGCCCTGCGTGGCCTGGCGGCGGTGTACGTGGTGCTGTACCACGTACAGTCGATGCCGGCACCGGCCCTGCCGGTAGCGGCGGCCTGGCTGCCGGCCGTGCACATGGGGGCCACCGGCGTTGCGCTGTTCTTCGTCATCAGTGCGTTTTCCCTGTGTTACACCATGCCCCGGCATCAGGCCAGCGGCCGGCCGCTGCTGAGCTTCTACCTGCATCGATTCCTTCGCATCGCGCCGCTCTTCTATGTGCTGTTGATGTTCTCCCTGTTCCGCGATGGTCGCGGCGACCATGCCGGTCATTCATGGGGGGAGATCGCGGCCAACCTGTCCTTCACCTTCAACCTGTTCCCGGGATGGGAAGCGGGCATCGTGTGGGCCAGTTGGGCGGTGGGCGTGGAGATGCTGTTCTACGCCATCTTTCCCGCGCTCTACGTGCTGGTCGGCAAGGCGCGCAGCGCCTGGGCGCTGTTGATCGGATTGCTGGCGCTGGTGGTGCTGGCCTGGACGGGCGTGCTGGGCCCGCGCCTCCAGGCTTCGCTGGGTGACTACGGTTGGCTGCGCCATGCCCCCGTCTTCGCGATGGGGCTGGTGGGCTTCCATGCCTTTGCTGCACTGGCGCGGTTGCCGGCACCGCGCGCGCGGCGCTGGGCACAGGGGTTGAACCTGGCCGGTGTGCTGTTGTTGCTGCTGGCCGCGTCCTCAGTCGCGTGGGCTGCCGCCGGCCCCTGGCAGTGGCAGTTGTCGGGGCTGGGCTACCTGTGCCTGCTGCTGGGCTTCTCGCAGTGTCCGCCGCGTTGGCTGGTGAACCGCTTTTCCGCTTGGCTGGGCACGGTGAGCTATTCGCTTTATCTCGGCCATCCGATCGTCATCGCGGTGCTCGGTCCGGTGTTCGCGCGGGTGCTTGCCGTCCAGGGCGGCAGTGTCGGCTACCTGTTGTGCGCGGCGATGACGCTGCTGGTGGTACTGCCGCTGGCTGCACTCGGCCATCGTTTTGTCGAAGCTCCGATGATCCGTCTCGGCAAACGGCTGATGTCGCCCGCCATGCCGGTGCGCAGCGCCGTTGCAGGTGGGCAGCCAGAGGGCGGCGCACGCTAGAATGATGCGCCCCGTCGCGGGGCATCAGTTCTGGAAGTGTTGCCGATGATTCTGTTCCAACCGCTACCGATTCCCGCCGCTGGCCTGTCCAAGGCGCTGCCGCGCCGGCAGGTACAGACCGGCCGGCAGCGATGATTCTCGATCTGGTCCGCCACGCGGGCAACGGCCGTGATGAATACCTCGATGGCCGCAGCGATCCGCCGCAGCTGGCGCGCCTGCCGCAGGAACTGGTGGAGGCTTACGCCGGGCAGGAATGGCAGCGGGTGATCAGTTCGCCGCGCCTGCGTTCGCTGCATACGGCCATGGCGCTGGCCACCCCACGCGGACTGGATGTGGAAGCAGACGAGGAATGGGAGGAGCTGGATTTCGGCGATTGGGACGGGCAGTCGCTGTTCGACCTGCCGGAGGACGCGCTGGCAGCCTTCCACGCCGATCCGCATGCGTTCCCGCCGCCCAACGGTGAAAGCTGGGGCCACTTCGAACGGCGCATCGCGCGCGCGCTCGACCGGTTGCTGGACGAGGAGGAGCCGCTACCGACGCTGGTGGTCAGCCACGGTGGACCGCTGCGCATGGTGCTGTCGCAGGTCTGCGGTCTGCCGATGTCGCTGTGCTGGGCCTTGCGCATCGACCACGGTACCCGTCTGCGGGTGTGGCTGGAGCGCGGTGAGGTGGGCCTGGTGGGCGAACTGCTGGAGCTGCAGCAGCCGTAAGCCAGCGGTAGTGCCGGCCGCTGGCCGGCAGCTGCACGATCTTTGCAACGTTCCCGAGGTTGCCGGCCAGCGGCCGGCACTACCAGGCCGTCAATCCTCGTCGGCGTCGTCCGCTGCGCTGTCCTCAGCGTCAGCGTCGTCATCGAAGCGCTGCTCATGCACCGGACCCGAGGCCGGGCCGGCCGCCTTCAGCGGATGCGCGGCGATGCGTGCCTCGTACTCCTGCACCAGTGTTTCACGCTGCGGCTCGCTCAGGTCCTGCCAGTGGCAGTCCAGCAAAGCCCCTTCCAGCGAGTAGAGCAGGTTCAGGCTGGGCTTGAAGCCGGCCCGCTTGACCTTGACGAAGGCGCCCACCGCACCGATCGCGGCCAGGTCCTCGCGGCTGCGCAGGCCGACCTGGCGCAGCCAGGCTGCACTCTTCGGGCCGATGTTGCGCAGCTTCGGTGCGCTCATCCCAGCGCCTCGACGAACACGCGCGCGATGGCTTCCAGTCCGGCCTGGTCGTCGGCATCGAAGCGGCCGACCTTGGGGCTGTCGATGTCGAACACGCCGATCAGCTCATCGCCGCGCAGCAGCGGTACCACCAGTTCCGAGCGCGAGGCCGAATCGCAGGCGATATGGCCGGGGAAGGCATCAACGTCTTCCACGCGCTGGGTCACGCGCTGGCTGGCGGCGGCACCGCACACGCCCTTGTCCAGCGGAATGCGCACGCAGGCCGGCAGGCCCTGGAAGGGGCCGACCACCAGTTCCCTGCCGTCGTACAGGTAGAAGCCCACCCAGTTCAGGTCGGGCAGGGCGTGATAGACCAGCGCGGAGAGATTGGCCGCATTGGCGATGCGGTCGGACTCACCGTAGACCAGGCCACGGGCCTGCTCCAGCAGCTGGGCGTATTGTTCCGGCTTGCTGCCGGTCAGCGAGGCATTGGCGAACATGCGTGCAGTCTAGCAAGCGCACCGGGCCGGCGATAATGAACGCTCTGTTGCCCTGTTGGAGCCTGCCGATGCCGTTGCCCGCCACCCTGCCGCCCGCGTTGTTCGTGACCGGCACCGATACCGAGATCGGCAAGACCGCCGCCAGCACGGCGCTGCTGCATGCGCTGCGCCGGCGCGGCCTGCGTGCCGTTGGCATGAAGCCGGTGGCCAGCGGCAGCGAAGACCGGGGGCAGGGCCTGCGCAACGAGGATGCGCTGGCGCTGCAGGCGGCCAGCTGGCCGGTACCGGACTATGCCGACCTCAACCCCTATGCGCTGCGGCAGCCGCTGGCCCCGGAACTGGCAGCCGCCGAGGACGGCGTGCAGGTGCAGCTGGCACCGATCGTGGCCGCGTTCGAACGGCTGCGCGCGCAGGCCGACATCGTGGTGGTGGAGGGCGTAGGCGGCTGGCTGGCGCCGGTCTCGGCCACGCTGGATCAGCTCGATCTGGTGCGTGCGCTGCAGCTGCCGGTGCTGCTGGTGGTGGGCATGCGCCTGGGCTGCGTCAACCACGCGCGGCTGACCGCGCAATCGCTGCAGGCCAGCGGCGTGGAATGCCTGGGCTGGATCGGCAACCACATCGACCCGGCCATGCAGCGCCAGGAGGAGAACATCGCCACGTTGCAGCAGCGCCTGCCGATGCCGTGCTGGGGCCGCCTGCCGCATCTGCCGGGGGCGGATGGCGAAGCGCTGAGCGCGCATCTGATTGGCGACCTGGGGTAGTGCCGGCCGCTGGCCGGCAGTGCAGTTGCCGGCCAGCGGCCGGCACTACCGTGTTGCAGCTGCCAGCTCGCACGCCATCGCCCCCAGTCGCTCCACCGCGCCAACGAAGCGCGCGTCCAGCGTCTGGCAGCACGACAGGCGCAGGGCATGGCGGTAGCGCGCGCCGCGCGAATACACCTGGCCGGGCATGAACACGATGTCCTCCACCAGCGCACGCTCGAACAGCTCGCGGGTATCCACGCCGGGTAGTTCCAGCCACAGCAGGAACCCGCCCTGCGGTTCGGTGGCACGGGTGCCGGCCGGGAAGTGCTCGGCCACCAGCTGGCGCAGCCGTCCGACCTGTTCGCGATACAGGCGGCGCATGCGGTGCAGGTGGTGCTCGTAGCTGCCCGCTTCCAGATACGCGGCCACTGCGTCACCCAGCAGCTGCGGTTCGCCGCCGGTGGACTGGAATTTCAGCAGTGCGATGCGCTCGGCGAAGCGGCCGCCATCGAGCCAGCCGATGCGGTAGTCCGGCGCCAGCGTCTTGGAAAAGCCACCGACCACCATCACCCAGCCGTCGCGATCGAAGGCCTTCAGCAGCGGTGCCGGTGGCTCGCAGAACTGCAGCTCGGCATACACCGCATCTTCGATCAGCGGCAGCTGGCGCGCGTTGACCAGCTCGGCCAGGCGCTGCTTGGCGGCCATCGGCATGGTGCAGCCCAACGGGTTGTGCACCGTCGGCATCACCACCAGCGCCGCCAGTGGCGTGTGCTCCAGCAGCGCCTCCAGCGCGTCCACGTCGAGGCCGTGTTGTGGATGGGTCGGCAGTTCAATGGCCTGCAGGCCCAGCGTGGCCAGCAGCGGGTACAGGTTGAAGTAAGACGGCGCTTCGATGCCCACCGCATCACCGGGCTGGGTGACCGCACGCAGTGCCAGCTGCAGGGCCTCCATCGCGCCATGGGTGAGCAGCAGACGCTCGCTGTGGGTGTGCAGGCCCATGCGCGGGCCGCGCCGTACGATCTGCGCCAGCAACCGTGGTGATCCATTCGGACGTGCATAGGTCTCCACCGTCTGCTGGCCATGGCGCAGCACCTGCGCAGTGTGCTTGGCCAGCTGCGCGCCGGGATAGAACTGGCGACCGCGTGGGCCGGCGAAGGCCAGATCGATCACACCGGGGCGCCGTTGCGCTTCCAGTACACGGGCCATCAGCACCTGCTGCAGCGGCGCGGTCGGTGCCGAGGGCACATCGCGCAGCGAGCGATCCGGCACCGACAGCCGCGGCGCCACCTCGAAGCCGGCCTTGGGCCGCGGAATCACCAGGCCGGCATCCTCCAGCTGGCGATAGGCGGCGATCACGGTGTTCAGGCTGAGCTGCCGCTGCGACGCCATCTGCCGCAACGACGGCAGGCGGCTGCCTACGGGCAGGCGACCGCCGTGGATGGCCTCGGCCAGTTCATCGGACAGCCGCTGGTAGCGGGGAGGGATCATCGCGCTGTGGTCATCTGTATCCATCGAATGTCCCGTCATCTGGAGCTGTACCCATGATGACGGCGAGCCTAGCATGCTGTTGTCGGCCAGGCCTGATCGGTGCCCGGGCGATACTTTCCATGCGCACGGCTGGATGGCCGTGCGTTTTTTTTCGTTTTGTGTAGAGCCGAGCCCATGCTCGGCTGCTCTTCCCTCAACGGCAGCCGAGCGTGGGCTCGGCTCTACAGGGCAGCAGCACCGGGCGCCGGTGGGGGCCCAGCGGAAATGCCGGCTACCGCATCGGCACCAGCACCGCATCGCGCCGGTACAGCGCCGGGAACTGCCTGCCCAGCGCCGCCAGCTTGGGCGCGTCGTAATAGCGGATGTAGGCCGCCTGCGGGTAGTTGCTCATGTAGTTCTGGTGGTAGCTCTCGGCCGGGTAGAAGCGCTGGCCGCTGACCAGCTGGGTGACGATCGGTGCGGAATAACTGCCGGCCTGGCCGAGCTGGGCGATGTAGGCACGGCTGGCCGCTTGCTGGCGGGCGTCGTCGCTGAAGATGGCCGAGCGGTACTGGCTGCCGTGGTCCGGGCCCTGCCGGTTGAGCTGGGTCGGGTCATGGGCCACCGCGAAGAACACCTGCATCAGCTGCCCGTAGCTCACCTGGCGCGGGTCGTAGTCGATCTTCACCGCTTCGGCGTGGCCGGTCTGGCCACTGCTGACCCGTTCGTACCGCGCGTTGGCAGCGCTGCCGCCGATATAGCCGGACACCGCATTGCTCACGCCCTTGACGTGCTGGAACACGCCCTGCACCCCCCAGAAGCAGCCGCCGGCAAACACCACGCTGGCATGGGTGGCGTCATCGCCGAACGCAGCCTCGCCGCTGGGCGCGGGCAGTGCCTTGGCCTGCGCGCTGGGCTCGACCGGTGCCGCGATCGCGCCGTGATCGACCAGCAGCACCGCAGCGATCAGCGCCGTGGCGACCAACCCGGCAACACCCGCGGCGACGCCCTGTTCAAAGGAGAGTTTCATCGTGTCCTCCTGGTTCAACCGAAGGTGAAGGCATAGGCCTGTACGCCCGCATCGAGGAACTCGATCTCGAAGCGGTGCGGGCCGACCGTGCCGCGCTGGCGCACCAGCTGGTACAGCCGGTGTTCGTCGACCACGCCACTGCTGTCGGCGCCGACATCGCTGCCGGCGTCGGTGGCCGGCAGCGGCTTGCCATCGAGCAGCACGCGGAAGCGCACCGGCTTTCCTTCCTGGCTCGGCGCCAGCACCAGGTGCAGGTCGCGCGCATGGAACTGGAAGGCGATACGGCCGCCGGCCCGTTGCAGTTGTGCCGCCTCGTCGGTGACCGTCCAGTGGCCGGACAGTCCCCACTGGTTCAGCGCCAGCGCAGTGGGCAGCGAATAATCGAAGGCGGTATCGGCACGCTGTCCACCGGGCGAGGCGAACTGCTCGGCGCGGGCGTGGCCCAGGTAGGTCTCCGGCGAACGCAGGTTGCCCATGTCAGCCTGCGCGGCCACGCCCTTGAGGTCGGCAGCGGCGGGATCAGCCGGCGGCGGCAGATGGGTCTGGCCGGCCTCGGTCAGCAGGCGGCGGATCACCTGTTCCGAACGCACGTAGTTGCCCTCACCGAACTGGTGGCCACGGATGTTGCCCTGCGCATCGACGAAGTACTGCGCTGGCCAGTAGCGGTTGTTGAACGCGCGCCAGATCGTGTACTGGTTGTCCAGCGCCACCGGGTACGCGACCTTCAACTGCTCAACCGCCTTCATGACGTTGCGTGGGTCACGTTCGAAAGCGAACTCCGGGGTGTGCACGCCGATCACCACCAGGCCATGGTCGCGGTAGCGCCGCTCCCATTCGTGCACGAACGGCATCGCGCGCAGGCAGTTGATGCAGGAGTACGTCCAGAAATCGACCAGTACTACCTTGCCGCGCAGCTGCTGGGCGCTCAGCGGCGGGCTGTTGAGCCAGCCGGTGGCACCGTCCAGCGCGGGCAGGGTGCCTTCCACCGGCAGCGGTGCATCGGTAGCAGCGTTGGCACCGGCCAGCATCATCATCGGCGGTGCCGCCGGCTGCGCGCCGGGCACCGCATCGAGCAGGCCCTGTTCAATGCGCGCGGTGCTGAGCGTGGACAGGCGGGTCAGCAGGCCGGTATCCCAGCCCAGACCGATCGCCACCACCGCCAGCAGCGCGGCCACGCCCAACACCTTGCGCAGCACGTCACCCAGGCCGAGGCGCGCCTGCAGGGCGCGGAATACGCGGCCGCCCACCCAGACCGCCAAGGCCAGAGCGGTGATGGCGCCCAGCGCGTAGGCCAGCAGCAGCGTGCTGGTGCCGGCGCTGGCGCCGTGCAGGGCCGCACCGGTCAGCACCAGACCAAGGATCGGCCCGGCGCAGGGTGCCCACAGCAGGCCGGTGGCGATGCCGATCAGCAGCGAGGTCCACGCGCCGCCACGGCCGGCGGCATCGGCCGCATCGGCGCGCGCACTCAGCTGCGCACCCACGCGCTGGAACGGCGCCAGCAGATGGTCGGCCAGCCGTGGCCACAGCAAGGCCAGCGCGAACAGCGCCATCAGCAGCAGGGCGATCCAGCGTCCGATCTGGTTGGCCTGTGCCACCCACTGGCTGCCCACCGCGGCCAGGCTGGCGACCACGGTGAAGGTCAGTGCCATGCCCAGCAGCAGCGGCAGCGTGCTGCGCAGGAAGGGGCGGTCGGCGCGTGCGAACACGAACGGCAGCACCGGCAGGATGCACGGGCTGAGCAGGGTCAGCGCACCGCCCAGGTAGGCAAGCAGCAACAGCAGCATGGTCAGGCTCCGGAAACAGGGGAAGAACCGACCGGCACGCGCCAGCCGTCGGCAGCGCCATCACCGGCGCCGGGAACAAACACCATGGCCGCACCGTTCATGCAGTAGCGCAGCCCGGTCGGGCGCGGGCCATCGTTGAACACGTGGCCGAGATGGCCGCCACAGCGCCGGCAGTGCACTTCCACCCGCAGCATGCCGAAGGTGACGTCGCGGTCCTCGCCGATCGCGTTGTGCAACGGTGCCCAGAAGCTGGGCCAACCGGTACCGCTCTCGAACTTGGTGGAGGAGGAAAACAGCGGCAGCGCGCAGCCGGCGCAGGCGAAGGTGCCCTGCCGGTGTTCCTTGTTGAGTGGGCTGCTCCACGGCCGTTCGGTGGCCTGCTGGCGCAGCACCGCGTACTGCGCCGGGGTCAGCTGCTGGCGCCATTGCGCATCGCTGTGCATGACCTCGAACTGCCGCGCTGGACGGGCCTCGGCGGCGGCCGGCGCGGCACGGCTGCAGGCGCCCAGTCCGAACAGGCCGGCGGCGGTGGCAACACCGCCCAGGCCCAGCAGATGGCGTCGGGTGAGGGGCATGGCGGACTCCGGGAAGGGGCGACGGGGCCATGCTGCGCCTGCCCGGGTCAACGAATCCTCACGCAGGATTCAATTTTTCGTGAGGTATCGGCGGCCGTCCCGCGCCACAATGCAGGCAGCCTCCCCACTGGCCCTGAGCTGCCGATGTCCACCAAACGCGTGCTGATCGTTGAAGACGATGCCCACATCGCCGACCTGCTGCGCATGCATCTGGGCGATGAAGGCTACGACGTCGCCCACGCCGCCAGCGGCGACGCCGGCCTGCGCCTGCTCGAACAGGACGGACCGTGGGATGCGCTGGTGCTGGACGTGATGCTGCCCGGCGTGGATGGCCTGCAGGTGTGCCAGCGTGCACGCGCGATGGCGCGTTACGTGCCGATCATCATCATCAGTGCGCGCGGCAGCGAGACCCAGCGCATCGTCGGCCTGGAGCTGGGTGCGGACGACTATCTGGCCAAGCCGTTCTCGATGCCGGAGCTGGTGGCGCGGGTACGTGCGCTGTTGCGCCGTGCCGAGGCGATGGCGCAGAGCGCGCGCATCGATGCCGGTGCGATCGAGCTGGGCGGGTTGCAGCTGGACCCGGTGGCACGCACCGCTTCGGTGGATGGCAACGTGCTGGAGCTGACCCCGCGCGAGTTCGACCTGCTGCTGTTCTTCGCGCGCCACCCGGACCAGGTGTTCGCGCGCATGGAGCTGCTCAACCAGGTCTGGGGCTACCAGCACGATGGTTACGAGCACACGGTCAACACCCACATCAATCGGCTGCGCAGCAAGATCGAGCCGGACCCGGCCAACCCGCGGCGGCTGCTGACGGTGTGGGGACGCGGCTACAAGCTGGTCGATCCGGCCGGGGCGGCGGCATGATCAAGCCCAACCTGTGGCAGAAGCTGGCGGCGGTGATCGCCGCGCTGATGCTGATGTGCTGCATGGCGCTGCTGGCCCTGCAGATGCGCGCCAACACGCGCCACGAACAGGAAGTCGTGCAGCGGCTGTCGCTGGGCCTGGCCGAGCACATCGCCCAGCGCAGCGAGCTGATGGACACCAGCGGCATGCGCGATGCTGCAGTGCGCGCGCTGTTCGGCCAGCTGATGGCGGTCAATCCCAGCGTCGAGGTGTACCTGCTGGACGATCAGGGCCGCATCCTCGGCCACGATGCACCCAGCGGCCATCTGGTGCGCAACCGGGTGGACGTGGCGCCATTGCGCCGCCTGCTGTCCGGTGCGCCGTTGCCGATCCTTGGCGATGATCCGCGCAGCGCGGATGGGCGCAAGGTGTTCAGTGCCGCGCCACTGATCGTGCAGGGACGCCAGGCCGGTTACGTGTACGTGGTGCTGGTGGGCGAGCACCGGCAGATGTTGTCCGATGATCTTGCCGCCGGCAGCCAGTGGAACACCACATGGTGGTCGGTGGTGCTGGTCGGTGGCCTCGGCCTGCTGGCCGGGCTGGTGGCCTTCTACTGGGTGACCCGGCCGCTGCGCCGGCTGACCCGTCGCATCCAGGCCTTCGACATCGACGCCCCCACGCCGTTGCCGCCGCCGGAACCGCTGCGCCCGGGTGAGCGCGACGAGCTGGTAATCCTCGAACACGCGCATGCGCAGATGGCGCAGCGGCTGGGAGAGCAATGGCAGCAGCTGCGCCAGCAGGACCTGCAGCGGCGCGAGCTGGTGGCCAACATCTCGCATGACCTGCGCACTCCGTTGTCATCGCTGCACGGCTATCTGGAGACGCTGGCGTTGAAGGACGCCACGCTGTCGCCGGACGAGCGCCGCCGCTACCTCGGCATCGCGCTGGCGCAGAGCGCCAAGGTCGGCCGCCTTGCACGCGCGCTGTTCGAGCTGGCGCGGCTGGAGCATGGCGAAGTGCGGCTGGAGTGGGAGGTGTTCGCGCTGCCGGAGCTGCTGCAGGACGTACTGCAGAAGTTCGAGCTGGCCGCGCAGGCCCGCAACCAGAGATTGCATGCGGACTTCCCGCCAGGCCTGCCACTGGTGCGCGCCGACCTGGGCCTGGTCGAGCGGGTGTTGACCAATCTGCTCGACAACGCCCTGCGTCATGCGCCCGAGGGTGGCCGAATCGAGGTACGCCTGCGTGCGACGCCGGACAGTGTCGAGGTGAGTGTGGCCGATGATGGCCCGGGTGTAGCGCCGGCACTGCGCGCGCAGCTGTTCCAGGCACCGGCCGCGCTGGGTGCGCGACGCGGTGAGAACGGCGGCCTCGGCCTGTTGATCGTGCAGCGCATCGTGCAGCTGCACGGCCGCCGCATCGAACTGCGCGACAGCGAGCAGGGTGCGTTGTTCGTGTTTGCGTTGCCGCGCGCGGAACCGGCGGCCTAGCAGGCCGCCTCGCACTCCACCACGCCGCTGCTTTCCAGCGGCAGGTGCAGGCGGATGCAGGCGCCGCCCAGCTCGGAATCGGTCACCTCGACGTGGCCGTCGTGCTTGTCGGCCACCACCTGCACCAGGGCCAGGCCCAGCCCGAAACCGGGGCTGCCGGGGTCGAGCCGCACGTAGGGCTGCAGCACCTGGCCACGCAATTCGGGCGCGATGCCGGGCCCGTCGTCCTCCACCTGCAGGCACAGCCAGCCATCATTGACCGTGCTGGCAATGCGGATCTGCCGGCGTGCATAGCGCAACGCGTTGCCCAGCAGGTTGCGCAGGGCCAGCTCCAGCATGTGCCGGTTGACGTTGACCAGGCCGGCCGGCGACAGCGCCTGCTGCACCGGCATCGGCAGCGGCGCGAACTGGGCGACCATGCCGCGCACCAGCGCGGCCAGCTGCAGGCGCTGGCGGGTCAGCTGATGGCAACGGCCGAGCGCGGCGTACTGGACGCCGGCATCGGTCAGGTGCTGCAGCCGATCGACATCGGTGCGCAGCCCGCCCAGGGCATCGCGCTGGATCTCGTCCAGCGCGGTGTCCTCCAGGTCAGCCAGGCCGAAGCGCATGCGGGCCAGCGGTGTGCGCACTTCATGTGCCACCGCCTGCGCCAGCACACGCTGGCTTTCCAGCAGCTGCTGCAGCTGTTCGGCCATGTGATTGAAGGCATTGGCCAACGGCCGCACCAGTGCGGTGCCGGCGCGCGGCGCACGCGTATCCAGCTGGCCATCGCGCATGCGCCGCGCGGCCTGTGCCAGCTGCGAGACATCGCGCCACAGGCGGTAGACCATCACGTACATCGGCAGCGCCACGGCCACCATCAGGATCAGCAGCAGGATCGCCACGCCGGAGACATCGCTGTCCTGCCAGCCTTCGTCGGGCAACGCTTCGTCCAGTGGGCCCAGCATCACCGCATAGTCGCTGTCGCCGATGCGCTGCAGGCTGCGCATGTGCTCCAGATCGATCTGCACCCGGCCATTGTTGAAGGGCGGGCGCTGGCTGGCGGGCAGTTCCTTCACTGCCTCGGCCAGCGGCACCATGCGCAGCGCGTAGGCGAAATCGGTGTCGAGCTGGCGCGCCAGTGCCGGCCACTGTTCGCGCGGCGTCTCGGCGAAGCGGTGCTGCAACAGCGCATGGGTACCGCGCATCTCGGCCTGCAGGCCCGCTTCGGTGCGGTCTTCCAGCAGCGCGTCCCAGGCCCACAGGCCAAGCACGATCAACAGCAGGTGGGCGACCAGGAAGCCGATGCCGTAGCGCAGGAAATGAAAGGCGTGACCGCGCATCGCCGAGGGCGTGCGCTTCATCCCCATGCCGAGCGGCTGAACAGGTAGCCGCGGCCGCGGACGGTCTTGATCCGTTCCGGTTGCTCGGGGTTGTCGCCCAGCTTGCGCCGCAGGCGCGAGATGCGCGCATCGATCGAGCGGTCCAGGCCGTCAAAGGCGATCCCGCGCAGGCCGCGCAGCAGCGCGTCGCGGTCCAGGATCTGACCGGCGTTGCTGGCCAGCAGGAACAGCAGGTCGAATTCGGCGGTGGTCAGTTCCAACAGGCCGCCCTGCAGGTGCACGTTGCGGGTGGACGGGTCGATGTTCAGCTCGCCGAAGCGCAGGCTGCCGTCGCGCGGTTCAACCCGGCGGTGGCGGCGCAGGTGGGCGCGCAGACGGGCCAGCAGGACCCGCGGTTCGATCGGCTTGCCGATGTAATCGTCGGCACCCAGTTCCAGCCCCAGCACCTGGTCGATGTTGTCGGTGCGGGCGGTCAGCACGCAGATGATGCCGTCATAGTGGGGGCGGATCTGCCGACACACTTCGAAACCATCCTGGTCGGGCAGGCCGACGTCGAGCAGCACCAGCGCCGGCTTTTCGGCCAGGATGCGGGTCACCGCACGCGCGCCGCTGCGCTCGTGGGCCACCTGATAGCCATGCCGCTGCAGATAGTCGCTGACCATCGTACCCAGGCGGGCATCGTCTTCGACCAGTACGATATCCAGCATTCTCAAGGCCTCCGTGGGCGCAAACGTACCGCCACGGCACGAGCGCGGCGATCCTATCCCAGCCTTCGGGCCGCCCGGGTCCCGGGGGCGGGCGCCATTCAGCCGGGGTTGCTGACGCGCGGGCCGGGTCTCAGTCCCGGCAACACCTTGCCGCCCAGCATAGCCGGTTGCCGTTACAAAACGTTACGTGGCGGCCACGGCCGGTGACGATCGCTGACAGCAAAGCGACTGACAGCGCACGCCGGCCGCGCCGAGCATGGAGTCTCCTCCGCTCCGCGTGCCGTCCCCATGTCAGCCGCTGCCCCCTGCCTGCCGAACCTGTCCTGCCGCCGCCGTCATGGGGGCCTGCGATGAGCGGCGTGGTTGGCGCCTGGCTGCCGCCCGCCGACGATGAGCAGCTGCTCCAGCAGCTGGCGCCGATGCTGCGGGCCCTGCAGCAGCGCGGTCGCGGTCGCATCGGTTACTGGACCGACGCTGACGCCGGCCTCGCCCTGGGCCACTGCCGGGCACCCAGCGATACGCCGTTGCAGCCGCTCAGCTCGGACTGCGGCCGCTACGTGCTGTGCCTGGATGGCCGGCTGTACAACCGCGCCCACCTGCAGGGGCAGCTGCGCGACCTGCCACGCAGCTGCAGCGACGCGCGGTTGCTGTTGCAGGCGATCGTGGAATGGGGCGTGCAGCGGGCGCTGTCACGCATCGAAGGTGCCTTCGGTTTCAGTGTCTGGGATCGCCAGTCGCGCGAACTCTGGCTGGCCCGCGACCCGGTGGGCGAGCGCCCGCTGTACTACGGCTGGCATCAGG
Source organism: Stenotrophomonas sp. Nf1 (assembly GCF_003028475.1). Classification (NCBI taxonomy): domain Bacteria; kingdom Pseudomonadati; phylum Pseudomonadota; class Gammaproteobacteria; order Lysobacterales; family Lysobacteraceae; genus Stenotrophomonas; species Stenotrophomonas sp. Nf1. The sequence goes on from NZ_PYTV01000007.1 coordinate 165,654, forward strand.
GGCAGTTCCTGTTCGCCTCCGAGCTGAAGGCGCTGCAGGCGTTCGCCGGTTTCTCGCCCAGCATCGACCAGGACGCGCTGAGCCTGCTGCTGCGCCACGACTACGTGCCGGCACCGCACACGATCTATCGCGGCATCCACAAGCTGGTGGCCGGTGCCATGCTGCGCATCGATCTTGCCGACCACGCCGCGCGCGGTTCCGCGCAGGCCGCGCAGGGCGGTTCGCGCTACTGGTGCGCGCGCGATGCGATGCACAGCGCGCTGCAGGAACCGCTGCAGCCGGCACCCGACCTTGAGCAGGCCACCGATCAGCTGGAGGCCGTGCTGCAGAAGGCCATCGCCGCGCGCATGCACTCGCCGCTGGCCTGTGGCGCGTTCCTGTCCGGCGGCACCGATTCGTCGCTGGTGACGGCGATGATGCAGGCGCAGTCGGCGCTTCCGATCGAAGCGTGGACGGTGGGCTTCGACGATCCCGGGCATGACGAGAGCGACTGGGCCTCGCAGGTCGCGCGGCATCTGGGCGTGCAGCACCACCTGCACCGCATGGATGCGCGCCAGGGCCTGGACCTGCTGCAACGCCTGCCGCAGGTCTGGTGCGAGCCGTTCGCCGATGCGTCGCAGCTGCCGACCCTGCTGGCCAGCGAACTGCTGGGTGCGCGCAAGCCGGTGGCGTTGACCGGTGATGGCGGCGACGAGCTGTTCTTTGGCCATCCCAGTTACGGCCGTGCGCTGCGCAATGCCCGTCTGTGCGGCGGCCTGCCGGACTGGGTGCGCGATCTGGCGCGGCGCAGCGGCACCCGCATGAACGCCGAACGCGGCCGCCTGGGGGGCTGGCGCGCGCTGGTGGCCGAAGTGGCGGCCAATGATGTGGAAGGCCACTACCTGCAGCGCGTCACCCGCTGGCGGCAACCGGCGCAGGTGGTGCTGGGGGCACGCGAACCGATGACGATCTTCCAGCAGCAGGACACCGGGCTGCCGGCGGAGGCGCGCATCCAGCTGCTGGATTTCCGTATGGATCTGGCCGAGGGCATCCTGGCCAAGGTCGATCGTGCTGGCATGGCGGCGGGGGTGGAAACGCGCGCGCCGCTGCTGGACATGGACGTGGTGCGTCTTGCCTGGCGCCTGCCGCAGCACCTGAAGTACCACGATGGCGAGCACAAGCGGATCCTCAAGCATCTGCTGGCGCGCTATCTGCCCGAGCCGCTGGTGTACCGTCCCAAGCGCGGCTTCGGGCCGCCGATGGCGCGCTGGCTGGCCGGCCCGCTGCGCGATTGGGCCGAGGCATTGCTGGATCCGCAGCGGCTGCGCAACCAGGGCTGCTTCGATGCGGTGCGCGTGCGCAGCATCTGGGAGGCGTTCCTGCGCGGGGAGCGCAAATGGCACACGCACCTGTGGAATGTGCTGATGTTCCAGGCATGGCACCAGCACTGGCACGGTGGCCGCGGGCGCTGAGCCGTTCCAGCATCGTGTGTGGCGGATCTGTCTGCTTGGCGCAGGGCGGAGGCCCGCGCGTACGAATGTCCTCCGGCGCCGGCCGTTGGCCGTCACTTCCCCCTTTACTTCGTACGCAAGGGCCTCCGCCCTGCGTTCGGAATCTATCGGCTGTCTACAAGCGCAACGCCGGAACGATGACAGTCCGGGCTGCCGCCAGGTGGATGCGAACCTTGGTTTGCGGATGTGTCTGCGTGGCGCAGGGCGGAGGCCCGTGCGTACGAATGTCCTCCGGCGCCGGCCGTTGGCCGTCACCTCCCCCTTTACTTCGTACGCACGGGCCTCCGCCCTGCGTTCGAAATCTATCGGCGCCTCATTGAAAGGCTGCCGCCAGCACTGCGCTTTACCTGCCGCAAGCCGAGCCTCGTCGGGGCGGGCAGGGGTCTGGGCAAAGTAAAGGAGGAGGGGACGGCCAACGGCCGGCGCCGGGGGACATTTGCCCAGGTCCCTGCCTGCCCCGGCGGGGCCCTTCAGTTCGCGGGGAAGTGCGTCGAAGAAGTGCTCTGCAATCCAGACGCCAGGCAAAAAAAGACCCGGCAGAGGGAGGGATCTGCCGGGTCCGGATTGCATGGGGGGAGGGACCCATGCAATGAGCGTTGCGTCGCGTCAGTGACTGTTCGCGTCCGCCGTTGATTCGTTGTAACCCTGCACCAGTTCTGACCAGGCCTTGCTGGCCTGCAGGCCGAGACCGACCACGTCCTGCTGGGCCTGGCCCAGTCGCTGCAGGTTGTCCTGCCACAGCTGTGCGCCCCTGGAGAGGGCACCGGCCGCGTCTTCGCTGCGGGCCAGCTCGCCCAGCCAGCCGCCGGTGGCGGTCAGGTTGCGCTCCATCGCCTTCAGCTGCACGCCGAACATGCTTTCCGCGTTCTCCAGCGCCAACCGGTTCGCGCGCGTTGCCGCAGCGGCGAGCTGGCGGGTGGCATCACTGAAGCGATCGCTGAAGGCGGCGGCCATGGGGCATCAGGGAGTGACTTGATGCAATGCAGCATACGCCGTTGATGCGGCAATGCAACAAAAATAACAAAGGCGCCCAAGGCGCCTTTGAAAATCCTTGAAGATCAATGGGTTGATCAGGCGGATGGGCCGCGGTAACGGCAGCCGGAGGTGCAGGTTTCATGCACGGTGATCTCGCTCAGCGCCGGCAGGCCGGGCTTGAGTTCGTTCCAGATCCACACCGCCAGGTTCTCGCTGGTCGGGTTCTCCAGGCCAGGGACATCGTTGAGGTAGTGGTGGTCCAGGCGGTCGTAGATCGGCTGGAAGGCGGCCTTCACGTCTCCGAAATCCATGATCCAGCCGGTCTGCGCGCCTGGCTCGCCCTCGACCTTCAGTTCCACCCGGAACGAGTGTCCATGCAGGCGCGCGCACTTGTGCCCGGGCGGCACGTTGGGGAGGCGGTGCGCCGCCTCGATCATGAAGACTTTGAAGATTTCCATGGCGCCCATTGTACGTCGCAGGTGTCGCTTACGGCCGGTCGGCGCCGGCACGTCCGTGAAGAAATTCTTTCCATCCGGATGAAGAGATGATAGTTTATCTTATATCCGCATGAAGAGATGTTATTGGCCGGACCCCGGCCAGGCATGGACTACTGCGGAACTTACGTCGTCCTTCCACTACCTCCCTCACATCGTCATGCCCCAGCACACCCTGCTCGTGGCGGCCCTGGCCGTCGCTCTGGCCGCGCCTTTGTCCGCCGCCGCCGAAACCTCCGCCGACGCCAGTGGCGAAGCCAGCACACTGGCTGCCGTGCGCGTCACCGGCTCCAACATCAAGCGCGCCGATAGCGAAGCCTCCAACCCGGTGCAGGTGATCGGCCGCCAGCAGCTGGAGCAGACCGGCAAGGCCACCGTGGCCGATGTGCTGCGTTCGATTTCGGCCAACACCGGTAACGCGGCCAACGAAACCACCAACAATGGCTGGGCCTCCGGTTCGGCCGGCATCGGCCTGCGTGGCCTGTCGCAGAAGAACACGCTGGTGCTGCTCAACGGTCGCCGCCTGGCCAACTACGGTTTCCCGGCCGGTGGCCTGTCCGACACCTTCGTCGATCTCAACGCGCTGCCGCTGGTGGCGGTGGAACGCATCGAAGTGCTCAAGGACGGCGCCTCGGCCGTGTACGGTTCCGACGCGGTGGCCGGCGTGGTCAACATCATCACCCGGCAGAACTTCGAAGGCGCCGAGATCGGCGGCAGCTTCGGCGGTGCCGACCAGGGCGGCCTGCACGAGCAGAACCTGAAATTCGTCGGCGGCCTGGGTGATCTCGACACCGACGGCTACAACATCCTCTTCAGCCTGCAGGGTTACAACCGCGAACGCCTGGACCAGGACGAACGCAACCTGACCAAGAGCGGCATCTACACCGACCAACCGGGCGGCCGCTGGAACGGCTGGTCGGCCAAGGGCGCGCGTTACCTGGTCAACGGCGTGTCGGTGCCGATGCTCGATGCCAACGGCAACTGCCCCACTGGCACCACCCGTGTCGCCAGTGCGCCGATCGATGGCCTGGCCGGCGATACCTGCGGTTTCAACCAGGCGCCGTTCACCACGCTGATTCCTTCAACCAAGCGCTACCAGGCCTATGCCAACGGCACCTTCCGCCTGAACGACAACGTCGAAGCCTTCGGCGAAGTGCTGTACAGCCAGATCAAGGGCGCTGCATGGTTCGGCAGCAGCCCGTTCTTCACCCTCGAAAGCGGTCGCTTCGCGTTGAACGCCGACAGCGGCCTGGCCGAGCCGGTGTCGTCGCTGCTGCCGGCCAGCAATCCGTACAACCCGTACGGCCGCGCGATCCCGATCGAGTACACCTTCTTCGACCTCGGCGGCACCATCAAGACCAACCGCTCCACCGCCTATCGCGGCGTATTCGGGCTGCGCGGCACCACTGCGAACTGGGACTGGGAAGTGGCCGCATTCGGCGCGCGCAGCAGCGAGCGCGAGACCGTGTCCGGTGGTTTCGCCAACCGTTGGGCACTGGCCGATGCGCTGGCCACGGGCAGCTACAACCTGCTCAACCCCGCCGCGACGCCGCAGTCGGTACGTGATGCGATCAACATCGCCACGCTGCGCCCGGCCGAGTCCAAGCTGCAGGGCATCGACGCGAAGATCTCCGGCACGCTCGGCCACACCTGGGCCGGTGACATCGGCTTTGCCGCCGGTGCCGAGTGGCGCCGCGAGAAGCTCGACTCCAACAACCCGTGGCAGATCGACGCCGGCCTGCAGGTACGCCCGGCCATCGCCGAAGTGCACGGCGAGCGCCGGGTCAGCGCCGCCTACGCTGAAGTGAATGTACCGCTGGCCTCGACGCTGGAGCTGTCCGCTGCTGCGCGCGCCGACCATTACGACGATTTCGGCGACGCGTTCTCGCCGAAGATCGGCCTGCGCTGGCAGCCGCTGGACTTCCTGCTGGTGCGCGCCTCGGCCTCGAAGGGTTTCCGTGCACCGTCGCTGTCGGAGAACTCCAACAGCACCAGCATCGCCTACGGCAGCGTGGTCGACCCGCGTGATCCGGACGTACCGGGCTCGCGGCAGAATCCGACCTTCTTCACCGTCGGCAACAACGCGCTGAAGCCCGAACGCACCAAGAGTGTGAACTTCGGCGTGGTGCTGTCGCCGTGGGCCAACACCAACCTGAGCGTGGATTACTACCGCATCCAGCTGGACAACCTGGTCGGCACCAACAACACCCAGACCCTGGTCAACGACAACGTGGCTGGCGCGGTGCAGCGCGACGAGCGCGGCAAGCTGCAGGCGGTCTACAACCGCTACCAGAACCTGAGCGAACTGAAGACCTCGGGCATCGACGTCGAACTGCGCCAGCGCATCCCGACCGTTGCACTGGGTGACTTCACCGTGTCCTCGGCCTACACCCATGTGCGCGATTACCGTCGGCCGACCGTGGTCGGTGGCCCGCTGGTGGACTACGCCGGCAGCAACCTTGGCGCGACCCTGCCCAAGGACAAGGCCACCACCACGCTGGACTGGAAGCAGGGCGACTTCAACGCGGCGGTGACCTGGTACTACACCAGCGGCTACCGGCAGGAAGCCAGCACCGCGGCCAAGGCGGTGCAGACGCGCGTCGGCAGCTACAGCCAGTTCGACCTGTACCTGGCCTACACCGGCGTGGACAGGCTGACCGTGTACGCCAAGGTGCAGAACCTGGCCGACAAGACGCCGCCGTACGACGCCTCGTTCCCGGGCATCCGCGCGCCGTACGACTTCAGCCAGTACGACCTGCGCGGCCGCTACTTCACGCTGGGCTTCGATTACCGCTTCTGATCCATCCGCCGCGGCCGGTCACCTTCAGGGGCCGGCCGCGCGACCGTCTGCCGTTGTGTTCCCGGGGAGTTACCGTGTCCTTGCATCGCCGTGCCGTTCTTCCGTTGCTGATCGCCGCCGCCACCGCGTTGTCCTGCCCGCAGCCGGCGCAGGCACAGAGTGCGTACTTCTTCCCGCAGGCCACCGACGCGGCCGCATTCGATACGGCCATCCCCACGCCGGAGCAGTTCCTGGGCTATCCGATCGGCAGCCGCTACACCCGGCATGACCAGCTGGTGGCGTACCTGCAGGAACTGGCCCGGCGTTCGGACTCGATCAGCGTGCGCGAGATCGGTCGCAGTTACGAGGGCCGCCCGCTGCTGATCGCCACCGTCACCGCCGCCAGCAACCATGCGCGGCTGGAACAGATCCGCCAGCAGCACGCCACCCTGGTCGATCCGGCGCAGCCGCGCAGCGCCGCCGGCACCAGCCCGGTGGTGGTCTGGCTGGGCTACAGCGTGCATGGCAATGAAACGTCCAGCGCCGAAGCGGCGATGCTGACCGCCTACTACCTGGTGGCCAACCGCAGCGCCGAAACCCGGCAGTGGCTGCAACAGGCGGTGGTGCTGTTCGACCCGGCGCAGAATCCCGATGGCCGCGATCGCGCCGCCAACTGGCACAACGCCTGGGCCTCGGACCCGGCTTCGGCCGACCCGGCCGACAAGGAACATGTCGAACCCTTCCCGCAGGGCCGCACCAACCACTACTTCACCGATCTCAACCGCGACTGGCTGGCGCTGACCCAGCGCGAGTCGCGACCGAAGGTGGAGGTGTTCCATCAGTGGTATCCCAACGTGCAGATCGACTTCCACGAAATGGGCAAGGACAGCACCTACTACTTCGAGCCCTCGCCGAAGAGCATGCACAGCCCGCTGATTCCGCCGGCGTCGTATGAATTCAACAAGACCCTGGCCAAATACCACGCGCAGGCGCTGGATGCGCTGGGTTCGCTGTACTACACGGGTGAGAACTTCGACAACTTCTCGCCTGTGTACGGTTCTACCTATCCGGACTTCCATGGTGCGGTCGGCGTGACCGTCGAACAGGCCAGCTCGCGTGGCCGCGTGCAGGAGTCGGTGAATGGTCTGCTGACCTTCCCCTTCACCATCCGCAATCAGGTCGCCACCGGGCTGGGCACCGTGCGTGGTGCAGTGACCGAGCGCAGCGGCCTGTTCGACCTGCAGAAGCAGTTCTTCCAGAGTGCACTGAAGCAGGCCGCACAGCAGCCGGTGAAAAGCTTCGTGTTCGGTGATGCGCAGGACCCGGCACTGACCCGTCGCCTGCTGGAACTGTTGCTGCTGCATCGCATCGAGGTGCACGCTCTGGATCGCGAGGTGAACGTGGACGGCCAGCGCTTCAGCGCCGGCAGTGCCTACGTGGTGCCGGTGCAGCAGGCGCAGTTCCGCCTGGTGCATTCGATCTTTGCCGAGACCCCGCCGATCAAGGGGGATGTGTTCTATGGCAGCACCAGCTATGCGATCGCGCCCGCCTACGGTGTGGCGTTCGCCGGCAGCCGCAGCCGCATCGACGGGGGGGCACGCGTTCGCGCGCTGCCGGCGGAGCAGGGCGCGGTGCTGGGCGGCCAGGCCGGATTCGCTTATGTGATCGACTGGCGCGACTACAACGCCGGGCGCGCGCTGGCCGCGCTGCAGGGCAAGGGCGTGAGCGCACGTGCGGCGTTCCAGCCGTTCACCACCGCGACCGCGCAGGGCGACGTCAGCTTCGCCGCCGGCAGCCTGGTCATTCCGGTCGCCGGGCAGTCGCTGCAGGGTGTGGCGCTGCTTGAGGCTGTGACGTCCGCCGCGCGCGAAGCGGGAGTGCAGGTGCAGGCACTGTCCAGTGGCCGCAGCCGCGAAGGCATCGATCTCGGCAGTGACGGCGTCAAAGCGCTGCGCAAACCCGTGGTTGCGCTGGTGATGGGTGAGGGCGTGGCGGCCACCGAGATCGGCTCGGCCTGGTTCCTGCTCGACCAGCAGCTGCGGCTTCCCGCCAGCAAGCTCGACCCGCAGCAACTGGGCAAGGTGGCACTGGACCGCTACACCACCATCGTGTTGTCCGGCGGAACCTACAGCGGCGTGGATGCCACGGCCGTGGCCGCGCTGAAACGCTGGGTGCAGGCTGGTGGTTCACTGGTGACCTACGGCAGCGCCGCGAAGTGGGCGATCGAGCAGAAGCTGGCCGACGGCGAGACGCTGGGCAAGGAGGAAGAGGCTGCCGACGCCGGCCGTCGCGCCTTCGGTGACCAGCGCGATATCGCCGCGATCGAGCGGGTCAGCGGCAACATCCTCAGTGCCGACGTCGATACCAGCCATCCGCTCGCCTTCGGCGTGCCGCGACGGCAGCTGGCGATCAACAAGGAGAACACGGTGACGCTGCAGCCAAGCGCGAATCCGTTCTCGACGGTGGTACGCATCGACACGCCGCCGCGGGTGAACGGCTATCTGTCTGAGCGCAACCGCGCGCGGGTGGCGGGCAGCGCGTGGTTGCTGGTGTCGGCGCAGGGGCAGGGCAATGTGGTGCTGTTCGCCGATGACCCGGCGCACCGCAAGTACTGGCACGGGACGGATCGGCTGCTGATCAACGCGATCTTCTTCGGGAATCTGCTGAATCCGGCGAAAGCGCGGGGTTGAGGCTGCACGCATCAGACGGTAGTGCCGGCCGCTGGCCGGCAAGAGAAAAAGACGGCGCGCCAGCGCCGTCCCCGACAGCCCCGCGCAGCGGGAGCAGCGATCAGAAGCTGGCGCGCACGCCCGTCCTGTACTCGGAGGCGTCCTTGTCGAACTGGCCTTCCAGCACAACCCCCCAGGTATCGGTGATGTTCAGCTGTCCGCCCACCACGCCGTACCAGCGGGCATCCTGGCCGTCGCCGCCATTGGCGTAGCCGCCCTTCAGCCAGCCTTCGGCGTGCTCGGTGAACCTGCCGCGCACACCCACCATGCCCAGTACCTGGTTGAAACGAGAGGTCTGGCGGAAGCGCGCATCGCCGAGTCGATGGTCCGACCTGGCCGAACGGTGGTTCCAGGCGAACTCGCTGGTGAAGTCCAGGCGGTCGCTGATCGGTGCGTGATATCCCAGGCCCAGGTACGGAACGTCGAGCGTGGTCTTCATCCGCGCATCGCCGCCATGGTCGCTTGCACTGACGCGGGATGCGCCTGCGATCACATGGAACTGCGGTGCAATTGCGAATGAACCGCGGACATAGCCACCGTCGGCGGTGAAGTCAGCGGCACCGCCGGCATCAAGCTTCAGTCGGTTCCAGCCGCCTTCCACATAGGTGTAGCTGAGCTCGTCGCTGGCCGACGCCAGCAGCGGCGTTGCCAGCAACAGGCAGGTTGCCAGGAGCATCTTGCGCATCGTTCAAGTCCTTGTATGAGGCGGGAGCGCGGCGGACGGCTGGTCCGTGCCGCAGCGCCGGGCCGTGCCGTCAGCGGGTGGACGCAGGTTCCGATCAGAAGCTTGCGCGGACGCCCACGCGGTACTCGGCAAAGTCGTCGTAGAACTGGCCTTCGGCCACCACACCCCAGGTACGGTTGAAGCTGATCTGGCCACCGACGGTGCCTGTCCAGGTGCCATCGAAGTGGTTGTTCCCGTCGATGTAGCCTGCCTTGATCCACGCCTCGGTCATTGCAGACGGCTTGCCGCGAAGGCCGACATTGCCGACGGCGGTATTGACCGAGGCCTTGCTGGTGTAGGTCACGCCATCGGAGTGGATTTCGTCTTTGCCGCTGCGGCGGTTCCATGCCAGGTCGGCGGTGAAGTCCAGCCGGTCGCTGATCGGCATGTGGTAGCCGATGCCCAGATGCGGTTGGTCGAAGGTGGTCTTGACGCTGGAGTATGCGTAGCGGGTGGTATCGGTCACACGCGACCAGCCACCGAACACGTTGACCTGTTCGGCGATGGCGAAGGAGCCACGCACATAGCCGCCATCGGCCTTTGGATCGTTGAGGGCGCGGGAGCTGATCTGGAGCTGGTTCCAGCCCCCTTCCACGTAGCTGTAGCTCATGCCGTCGCTGGCCATGGCAGTCAGCGGAGCGCTGAGCAGCAGGCTGGAAACCAGGAGAATCTTGCGCATCATGCGTGTCCTTATGGCGTTGCGATCCTGGCCGGAACGTGCGGAGACGCGTCCGGTTGCGACGTCATGTCGCCGGCTGAGTCTAGCCAAATTTCACGCGGCGTATACGCCATGCCCGGCGGCGATGACGGCGGGTAGCGAACCATTCAGGAAGTGCCCGGCGCTTTGCACAACAAAAAAGGGCGCAACTTGCGCTGCGCCCTTTCGTGCATCACAGGTGCGGATGATCAGCCGGCGCGACCGCCGCCGTTGCCACCCTGGCCGCGGCCACGGCCGCCACCATTGCCACCACCGCCACGACGCTGGCCCTGGCCCGCGCCCGCACGCTGCTGGCCATTGCCACCGCCCTCGCGACGGCCACCACCGGCCTTCTTCGGGCCCGCGTGCGCATGGCGCGGTGCATCGCCGTGCGGACGACGTGCGTGGCTCTTGCGCGGTGCGCGCTCGCCGGTATCGTGCTCGGCCTTGCCCGGCGCACTGTTGCCCCAGCGGATCGGCACCTGCAGCTCGAAGCCCGGCACATCACGGATGTCCATGTCTCGGCCCAGCAGGCGCACGATCGCGCGCAGCAGCTTCACTTCATCCTGCGCCACCAGCGAAATCGCCTGGCCGGTGGAACCGTTGCGGCCGGTACGGCCGATGCGGTGCACGTAATCCTCGGCCACCATCGGCAGATCGAAGTTGATCACCTTCGGCAGTTCGTTGATGTCGATGCCACGTGCGGCGATGTCGGTGGCCACCAGCACGGTCACCCGGCCGGCCTTGAAATCGCCCAGTGCACGCAGGCGCTGGCCCTGGCTCTTGTTGCCATGGATCGCCGCGGTCTTGATGCCCGACTTTTCCAGGAACGTGGCCAGCTTGTCGCTGCCGTGCTTGGTGCGGGCGAACACCAGCGTCTGCTCGCGGCTGTCCTGCGCCAGCAGGTGCAGCAGCAGGTCGCGCTTGCGGCCGGCATCGACCGGGTGCACGCGGTGGGTAATGGTTTCGGCCACGGTGTTCTTCGGCGTCACCTGGATCTGTTCCGGGTTGCGCATGAACTCCAGCGCCAGCTGGCGGATGTTGTCCTCGAAGGTGGCCGAGAACAGCAGGGTCTGGCGGTTCTGCTTCGGCAGCTTGGCCAGGATGCGCTTGATCGACGGCAGGAAGCCCATGTCGAGCATGCGATCGGCTTCGTCCAGGATCAGCACTTCGATGCCGGACAGGTCGACGCTGCGACGCTCCAGGTGATCGATCAGGCGGCCCGGGCAGGCCACCAGCAGGTCCACGCCACGGCGCAGGATGTCCAGCTGGTTGCCCATGCCGACGCCGCCGTAGATGCAGGCGCTGGGGATGCGCAGATACTTGCTGTAACCGCGCAGGCTGTCATGCACCTGGGTAGCCAGCTCGCGGGTCGGGGCCAGGATCAGCGCGCGCGGCTTGCGCGGGCCGGCGCGCACTTCCTGCGAGGCGGTGCCCAGGTGCTGCAGCAGCGGCAGGCCGAAGGCGGCGGTCTTGCCGGTGCCGGTCTGAGCGCCGGCCAGCAGGTCGCGACCGGCCAGCGCCAGCGGGATCGCCTGCTGCTGGATCGGGGTCGGGTTTTCGTAGCCCTGCTCGGCGAGCGCACGCAGCAGGAAGGGCGCCAGGCCCAGCGATTCAAAAGACATTGAGTTTGCTCCAAGTACAAGAAACGCCTGTCCGAACGGACAGACGGGGGCAGATCAGAGTGATCGGCTGACTCGGAGCGTTCCCGTGAACCGCGCTGCGAGAAGTTGGGTGCAGCCGGCGCGGAGCGCAGGCTGGAATGCGTGACGAACGGTGTCGGAGTGGGGGCGGGCGACGGGGCGGACCCCGGACGCCGGCGATCCCGAAGGGAAACGGACGGCCGCTGCAGACCTGCATAGTCTAACCGATGGCTGAGACCTCGCGCAAAAAGCCCCGTTCAGGTAGGGGGGCTCTCCGCAGGGCTGCGCCCTGCACCCGCAGAGGCCGAAGCGACGTCAACGTCAAAGGCGGGTTTCCTGAGGGATGGCGGGGTGGGTCCGGTTGCGGGGGACGCCGTGAACCCCCCTCCGGGGTCCGGCCCAGCCGCCGGCGGCTGGGCGTTCGGGCGCTTGCGAAGCAGTGCTTCGCAAGCAAAGCGCCCTCACCCATGGGGGCTTGGCCGCGGCATCCATGCCGCGGACACTCCCGCCACCGGACCCACCCCGCCTTCGACAGTTTTCCGCGATCTGTCAGATCTCATTCGATCAATTTCGATGTCTGATCGATTTCGACGGTGAATGATGTGGATGTTCGATCCGTCATCGGGAAATTGTCGGGGGTGGGGCGGTGTGGGCGGGCAGGACCGTTGGCGCCATGGATGGCGCCATCGAGCCCCCAAGGATGGGTTTACGGCGTGTCCTGCCCGCCCACACCGCCCCGCCAAACCCGCGGACAACCCAGAGCCGGCTGTTGCCTTTGACGTTGCCGTTGCATTGAGCAGGTGCAGGGCTGCAAGCCCTGCCGACCCCCCACTACGGTAGGGTGGGCCGATGCCGCGCTGCAGCTTGGCGCCGCCACAGATTTGATTACACTTGAAACTTGTTTGCCCACGACTCCGGACACCCACCCATGAAGCTTGGTTCTTTGAAGGAAGGCGGCCGCGACGGCACCCTGATCGTCGTCTCGCGTGACCTGCGCCACGGCGTGCGCGCCACCGGCATTGCCGCCACCCTGCAGCAGGCCCTGGAGGACTGGAGCCGCATCGCGCCGCGCCTGAACGCCCTGTCCGAATCGCTCAATGCCGGCGACGCCGATGGCGTGTTCGACCTCGATCCGCAGGCGCTGGCCGCGCCGATGCCGCGCGCCTATGAATTTGTCGATGGCAGCGCCTACCTGCCGCACGTGGAGCGCGTACGCCGCGCCCGCGGCGCCGAAGTGCCGGAGAGCTTCTACACCGACCCGCTGATGTACCAGGCCACCAGCGCCGGTTTCTACGGCCCGCGCGATGCGGTCAAGGTAGTCAGCGAGGACTACGGCATCGACCTGGAAGCGGAGATCGTGGTGATCACCGACGACGTGCCGATGGCGGCCACCCCGGAGCAGGCCGCTGGCCACATCCAGCTGGTCGGCCTGGTCAACGATGTCTCGCTGCGCAACCTGATTCCGGGCGAGCTGGCCAAGGGCTTCGGCTTCCTGCAGTCCAAGCCGCGTTCGGCGCTGTCGCCGGTGTTCGTCACCCCCGACGAGCTGGGCGCTGCGTGGCAGGACAGCAAGGTGCATCTGCCGCTGCTGACCCACATCAACGGCCAGTGGTTCGGTGCGCCGGAAGCGGGCGTGGACATGCAGTTCAATTTCGCCCAGCTGGTCGCACATGCGGCCAAGACCCGTCCGCTGGGTGCCGGCACCATCGTCGGCTCGGGCACCATCGCCAACGAAGACACCAGCAAGGGCGCCTCGTGCTTCGCCGAACAGCGCGTGGTCGAAACCCTGCGCGACGGCAAACCGAGCACGCCGTTCATGTCGTTCGGCGATGTGGTGCGCATTGAAATGCTCGATGCCGCCGGCAACAGCATCTTCGGTGCCATCGAACAGCGCGTCGAGCAGGCGGCCAAGCCCTGAGCATGGAGGCGGCGATGGACATCCTGGTTGACGACGGCATCGTGCTGTACACCTACTGGCGATCCAGCGCCGCCTACCGCGTGCGCATCGGCCTGGAGCTGAAGGGCCTGGCCTGGGAAGCGCGGCCGGTGCACCTGGTGCGCGAGGGCGGCGAGCAGCATCTGCAGGCTTACCGCGCGCTCAACCCACAGCAGCTGGTGCCGACCCTGCTGCACGAGGGACACGCGCTGACCCAGTCGTTGGCGATCCTGGAATACCTGGATGAGCGTTTCCCGCAGGTGCCGCTGCTGCCGGCCGACGCTGCCGGCCGTGCGCGGGTGCGGGCCCTGGCCCAGCTGGTGGCCTGCGATATCCATCCGATCAACAACCTGCGGGTGATGCAGTACCTGGAGCGCGCGCTGCAACTGCCGGCCGATGCCCGCACGCAGTGGACCCTGCACTGGATCGCCGAAGGCTTTGCCGCGATGGAAGCGATGCTGGCCAACAGCCGCGACACCGGCACCTTCTGCCACGGCGACCGCCCCGGCCTGGCCGACCTTTGCCTGCTGCCGCAGCTGTACAACGCCCAGCGCTTCGGCCTGGACCTGGCGCCGTACCCGACTCTGCGCCGCATCGAAGCGGCCTGCCAGGCGCTGGACGCCTTCGACCGCGCGCGCCCGGAAAACCAGCCCGACGCCGCCTGATCCCAAAAAGGGGACGGAGGGGATTAAGTCGTAAGTGCACATACGACCTAATCCCCTCCGTCCCCTTTTTTCGCTCAGAAGCCGTGGGTGATGGTGGGCTGGGTTGGCGATGAGAAATCCGCGTACGGATCGTGCTCGCCGCTGCTGCCTTCGGACAGGCGGAACTTCAGCGCCAGGCCATCGCGCGAATCAGCTGCACGCAGCGCCTCTTCCTGCTCGATCACGCCGCTCTTGGCCAGCCGGAACAGGCACTGGTCGAAGCTCTCCATGCCTTCCTCCAGCGAACCTTCCATCGCCGCCTTGATCTCGTGCACCTGGCCGCGGCGCAGCAGGTCGCGGATCATCGGCGTATTGATCAGCACCTCGGTGGCCGGCAGGCGGCGGCCTTCCTTGTTCTTCACCAGGCGCTGGCTGATCACCGCACGCAGGTTCAGCGCCAGGTTCATCAGCACGTTCTTGTGTGCGCTTTCCGGGAAGAAGTTCAGGATGCGCTCGATGGTCTGGTCGGCGTTGTTGGAGTGCAGGGTGGCCAGGCACAGGTGGCCGGTCTCGGCGAAGGCGATCGCCGCCTCCATCGTCTCCGCGTCCAGGATCTCGCCGATCAGGATCACGTCCGGCGCTTCACGCATCGCGTTCTTCAGCGCGTTGTGGAAGGCATGGGTATCCAGCCCGACCTCGCGCTGGTTGACGATCGACATCTTGTGCTTGTGCAGGTACTCGATCGGGTCCTCGATGGTGAGGATGTGACCGGTGGTGGTGCTGTTGCGGTGGTCGATCATCGACGCCAGCGAGGTGGACTTGCCCGAGCCGGTGGACCCCACCACCAGCACCAGCCCGCGCGGGGTCATGATGACGTCCTTCAGCACCTGCGGCAGGTTCAGCTCCTCGATGCTCGGGATGCGGCTGCGGATGGCGCGGATGACCATGCCGACCTCGCCGCGCTGCTTGAACACGTTGACGCGGAAGCGCCCGGCATCGGGCAGGGCAATGGCCATGTTGAGTTCCAGCTCGCGCTCGAACTGCGGCACCTGGCCTTCGTCCATCAACGAGTAGGCGATCTTCTTGACCATGCCCGGCGGCAGGCCGGTGTTGCCCAGCGGATAAAGCTTCCCCTCGATCTTGATGTAGACCGGTGCCCCGGTGGTCAGGAACATGTCCGAAGCGTTCTTTTCGGTCATCAGCTTCAGGAAGTAGCCGATATCCATTGCGAATTTTCCCCAACGAAACGGCCGACGCCCGTTGCCAGCACGGTGTCGGCTTGACGACAATGGCCGTGAACCGACAACCGGTACGGCCTCCCCAATGAAACGACTTAGCTTCGCACGAATGCGCCATGTCCTGTATGTGATGGCGTTTGCATTCGCACTGTCTGCCCCCGCCTGGGCGCAGGACGCCGCGCTGGAACTGGCGCAGGCCCGGCAGGCGGTGGACAAGGCCACCCAGGCCGATGCCGACCAGTACGCCCCGGACCTGATCGGCCTGGCCCGCCAGGGCCTGGAGCAGGCCCAGCGTGCCGCCGCCGACCGCCGCGAGCGCAAGAATGCCCCGGCGATGGCCCTGCGTGCCGCTGCCGACGCCGACCTGGCGCGTGTGCGCAGCGAGGAAGCCACGGCCACCGCCCAGCTGCAGCTGCGCCGCAACGAGGTCAACCAGCTGCAGCGCCAGCTGTCGACCGGGGAGGACCGCCGATGAAGCCGATTACTGCCGCAACCCTGGCCGCGCTGCTGGCGCTGCCCGCGCTGGCCATGGCCGCCGACAACCCGATGGTGGCGCAGCTGAGCCAGCGCCTGATGGCCATCCAGGCCAACCCGGACACCGCCGAGCTGGGCGCCTTCGAGCGCATGCAGGCGCAGCAGGCCATCGCCACCCTGGACAAGGCCAAGCGCCGCGACCAGGAGCTGGCCACCTACCTGGCCGAGCGCCGTGTGGAGATTGCCGAGACCGCCGTGCGTACCGCCCTGGCCGCGCGCGAGGTTGACCGCCTGGAGCGGACCCGCAGCGACCTGCTGATCGAGGCCAGCCGCCGTGATGCCGCACGTGCCCGCCAGGAAGCGGAGCAGCTGCGCATGCAGGCGCAGATGCAGGCCGAGGAGGCCGAGCGCCTGCGTCAGGCCGCCGAGGCCGAGACCCTGGCCCGCCAGGATGCCGAGAATGCCCTGACCAGCGTAGCCGGCAAGCAGCAGCAGCGGCTCAGCGCCGCCCAGCAGAACGCCGCCAAGCTGGCCCGCGAGGAAGCCGAGCTGGTGTCCGGGCAGAAGCTGCCGGGTTCGAAGTTCGATGGCCGCGGCGAGGTCTTCACCTTCCGTGGCGATGCGTTTGCCGCCGGTGCCTCCAGCCTGTCCGGCGGCGCCCGCAACCAGGCCAAGGCGTTGGCCGAGTACCTGAACATCGGCAAGAAGGGCCGCCTGCGCATCGAGGCCTACGACAGCGCCAACGGCGTGGGCCAGAAGCGGGCCGAGGCGCTGCGCGATGCCTTGGTCGCGGCCGGTGTCGCAAGCAACCGCATCCAGCTCGCCGGCAAGAAGGCGGCCTCCACCCAGGCACGTTCGGCCGAGGTCATCATCGCCCCGTAATTGCTTGATATTGTTTGTTTTTCGTTGCAATGAGCATTCAGCCTGAACCCCGCCCCGGCGGGGTTCGGTCTTTTTGCCGCAGGGGCTTGAACCCCGCCCGGAGCAGGCGTAGGGTCAATCGTCCGGGACGCAATGCCGCGGACCGGACGATGGGAGGGCCGGGCCGATGCAAGCAGGGCGCGAACCGCAGCAGACCGACGTGCGCAGGCCAGTGCCGCAGGTCGTTGCAGGCGTCCAGGTGGCCATCGACCGGCGCTCCTCCATGAACAACGCCCCGTGCCTTGCGGCCGGGGCGTTCGTGTATCTGTCGAAGGAGGTCCATCATGTTTGAAGATCAGCCCCAGAGCGAGATCGACGCACGTCGTGCGCGGGATCCGGAGTTCAGGGCACTCCATGACCAGCACCGCAAGTTGAACAAGAAGTGCATGGATGCGGAGTTGGGTGTACTCCCGATCGATGATGTCACCCTGGGTCGCATGAAGCGCGAGAAGCTGCTGGCCAAGCAACGACTTCTGCGAATGTACGCAACACCGCTCTCAGCACCATCCCCCACGCTTTGACGCACCCCGTCACGCCCGGAACGGCGTGGCCCGGCCATTGATGGCCCCGCCAGGCGCTCCTGCCCTGGCATCGCGGCACCGCCGATGAGGCGGCCGCGCCAAGGCACCACAGGCCGTGGTGCCTTGGCCTGCAGGCACAACTCACCGATGCGGGCGGTACCGGTCTCCTCGTCGATCCGGGGCCGTCCGCATCCCTTTTCCGGGCAGGATGCGGGCGCCCGCGCGCCGACCTGACATTCCGCGCCATCCGTCGGATAATCATCGGTCCGGCCCTGCGTGGCGCGAATCGAAAGTCCTCCGAATGCCCATCCATTCCTCCGTGCTCGAACTCATCGGCCAGACCCCGATCGTCAAGGCCCAGCGCCTGGATACCGGTGTCTGCGAGCTCTACCTGAAGCTCGAAAGCGCCAACCCGGGCGGATCGATCAAGGATCGCATCGGCCTGTCGATGATCGAGGCGGCGGAGCAGCGCGGCGAGCTGAAGCCCGGTGCCACCCTGGTGGAGGGCACCGCCGGCAACACCGGCCTGGGCCTGGCGCTGGTGGCCCAGCAGAAGGGCTATAAGCTGATTCTGGTCGTTCCCGACAAAATGAGCCGGGAAAAGATCTTCAACCTGAAGGCGATGGGCGCCGAGGTGCGCCTGACCCGTTCAGACGTGGCCAAGGGCCACCCGGAGTACTACCAGGACCTGGCCAAGACCATCGCCGAGCAGACCCCCGGCGCGTACTTCATCAACCAGTTCGGCAACCCGGACAATCCGGCCGCGCACGAATTCGGCACCGGCCCGGAAATCCTGGAGCAGATGGGCGGCGATCTCGACGCCATCGTATTCGGCTGTGGCAGTTCGGGCACCATGACCGGCCTGTCGCGGGCCTTCGCCAAGCTGTCGCCGAAGACCGAACTGGTGCTGGCCGACCCGGTGGGCTCGATCCTGGCCGAGTACATCAATGACGGCACGCTCAACGACAAGTCGGGCAGCTGGCTGGTGGAGGGCATCGGCGAGGATTTCCTGCCGTCGATCTCCGATTTCAGCCGGGTGAAGAAGGCCTATGCCATCACCGATGCGGAAAGCTTCCATACCGCCCGCGAGCTGCTGGGCAAGGAAGGCATCCTGGGCGGTTCGTCCACCGGCACCCTGCTGGCCGCCGGCCTGAAGTACTGCCGCGAGCAGACCACGCCGAAGAAGGTGCTGGTGCTGGTGCCCGATACCGGCAACAAGTACCTGTCCAAGATGTACAACGACTACTGGATGCTGGACAACGGCTTCCTGCAGCGCCCGCAGCACGGCGACCTGCGCGACCTGATCCTGCGCCCCTACGGCCAGCGCGACACCGTGGTGATCGGCCCGAACGATCTGCTGACCACCGCCTACCAGCGCATGAAGCTGTACGACGTGTCGCAGCTGCCGGTGATGGACGGCGACCAGCTGGTCGGCATCGTCGATGAAAGCGACGTGCTGCTGCACGTCTACGGCGACGAAGCGCGTTTCCGCGACTCGGTGGCCACTGCGATGGTCAGCAAGCTGGACCGGCTGGACGTCAAATCGCCGATCGAAGCGCTGCTGCCGGTGTTCGACCGTGGGCAGGTGGCGATCGTGATGGACGGCGACGCCTTCCTGGGCCTGATCACCCGCATCGACCTGCTGAACTATCTGCGCCGTCGCGTGCAGTAAGCCGCTGATCGGCGACATTCGCCACTGAATCCCGGTTTATCTGCGTCAAAGGTCGTTAAGGCCGCGCTGATAGACTCCCGATCCTTTGACGGCGCCGCCTGCCGGCGCCCACCAGGAAAGAACATGTCCAACGCTACTTCCCAGGATCGCGCCCTGGCCCTGGCTACCCTGGCCATCCATGGCGGCCAGTCGCCGGACCCGAGCACCGGCGCAGTGATGCCGCCGATCTACGCCACCTCGACCTACGCCCAGTCCAGCCCGGGCGAGCACCAGGGCTTCGAGTACTCGCGTACGCACAATCCGACCCGCTTCGCCTATGAGCGCTGCGTGGCGTCGCTGGAAGGCGGCAGCCGCGGCTTCGCCTTCGCCTCGGGCATGGCGGCCAGCTCGACCGTGATCGAGCTGCTGGACGCCGGCAGCCACGTGGTAGCGATGGACGATATCTATGGCGGCAGCTTCCGCCTGTTCGAGCGCGTGCGTCGCCGCACCGCCGGGCTGGATTTCAGCTTCGTCGACCTGACCGATCTGGCGGCCTTCGAAGCGGCCATCACGCCGAAGACGAAGATGGTGTGGATCGAGACCCCGACCAACCCGATGCTGAAGATCGTGGACATCGCTGCGGTGACCGCCATCGCCAAGCGCCATGGCCTGATCGTGGTGGTCGACAACACCTTCGCCTCGCCGATGCTGCAGCGTCCGCTGGAACTGGGCGCCGACCTGGTGCTGCATTCGGCCACCAAGTACCTCAACGGCCACTCGGACATGGTCGGCGGCATGGTGGTGGTCGGCGACAACGCCGAACTGGCCGAACAGATGGCCTTCCTGCAGAACTCGGTGGGTGGCGTGCAGGGCCCGTTCGACAGCTTCCTGGCCCTGCGTGGCCTGAAGACCCTGCCGCTGCGCATGAAGGCGCACTGCGCCAACGCGCTGGCCCTGGCGCAGTGGCTGGACAAGCACCCGGCGGTGGAGAAGGTGATCTACCCGGGCCTGCCGTCGCACCCGCAGCACGAGCTGGCCGGCAAGCAGATGGCCGGCTACGGCGGCATCGTCTCGATCGTGCTCAAGGGCGGTTTCGAGGCGGCCAAGCGCTTCTGCGAGAAGACCGAACTGTTCACCCTGGCCGAGTCGCTGGGCGGCGTGGAAAGCCTGGTCAACCACCCGGCGGTGATGACCCATGCCTCCATTCCGGTCGCGCGCCGCGAGCAGCTGGGCATCAGCGATGCGCTGGTGCGCCTGAGCGTGGGCGTGGAAGACCTGGGTGATCTGCAGGTGGATCTGGAGAGGGCGTTGCAGTGAGCGGGAATCTCTCTCCGGCGTCTGCCATTTCCAGCCTGTTCCGGCACCATCGACTGATCGTGCAGTTGGCCAAGCGGGAAGTGCTCGGGCGCTACCGCGGTTCGATCGCGGGCCTGACCTGGTCATTCTTCAATCCGTTGTTGATGCTCGCGGTGTATACGTTCGTCTTTTCGTACGTGTTCAACGCCCGCTGGGCGGGGGCCGTGGAAGGCAGTCGCGCCGAATTCGCCGTGATCCTGTTCGCAGGCATCATGGTCCATGCGTTCTTGACCGAATGCATCTCGAAGGCGCCGAACCTCATCATGGGCAACGCCAGCTACGTCAAGAAGGTGGTCTTCCCTCTGGAGATCCTGACCTGGTCGGCGGTGGCTTCGGCCTTCTTCCATCTGCTGATCACGTTGACGGTTCTGTTGATCGCGCAGTACGCATTGCTCGGGCGCTTGCCATTGACGGTGCTGTACTTCCCGATCGTGATCTTCCCGCTGGTACTGGTTGCGCTCGGCGTGACCTGGTTCTTCGCGGCGCTGGGCGTCTACTACCGCGATATCGGCCAGATCACCGGCCTGCTGGCCACGGTGCTGCTATTCATGAGCCCTGCGCTCTACCCGGTGACGTCCCTGCCAGAAGGGATGCGCAAGTACATCTATCTCAACCCGCTGTCCTTCATCATCGAACAATCGCGCAACGTCCTGATGTGGGGAATTGCACCCGATTGGATCTCGCTGCTGAAGTACACGATCGTCAGCCTGCTGATTGCCTACATCGGCTACTACTGGTTCCAGCTTGTCCGTCGAGGTTTCGCCGATGTTGTCTGAGCATCGCCTGCCCTCAGTGCTCCGTTCGAGGAAGAAAGCATGAGCGATATCGCCATCCGGGTAGAAGATGTCTCCAAGTGCTACCAGGTCTACGAGAAGCCGCACGATCGGGTGAAGCAGGCGCTGCTGCCCCGTATCCGGCGAGTCGCAGGGTTGGCCGAAAAGCGCTACTTCCGCGAATTCTGGGCCGTGCGCAGCCTGTCGTTTGAAGTTCGCCGTGGCGACACGGTGGGCATCATCGGTCGAAACGGCTCGGGCAAGTCCACGTTGCTGCAGATGATCTGCGGCACGCTGGCGCCGACAACGGGCAACGTTCACGTGCAGGGGCGGGTAGCCGCCCTGCTGGAACTGGGCGCCGGCTTCAACCCCGAGTTCACCGGCCGCGAGAATGTCTACCTCAGCGCGGCCATCCTGGGCCTCAGCCGCCAGGAAGTGGACCAGCGCATGGATCGCATCCTGGCCTTTGCCGATATCGGCGATTTCGTCGATCAGCCGGTCAAGGTCTATTCCAGCGGCATGTACGTCCGATTGGCGTTTGCCGTGATCGCACATGTAGACGCCGATGTCCTGGTCGTAGACGAGGCGCTGGCCGTGGGTGACGCGGTGTTTGTGCAGAAGTGCATGCGCTTCCTGCGCTCGTTCCGCGAGCGCGGCACCCTGCTGTTCGTCAGCCACGACACCGGTTCAGTGCTCAGCTTCTGCCAGTCTGCGATCTGGCTGGATCGCGGCGTCATGCGCAGCCATGGGACCGCGCAGGAAACCACCCAGTCCTACATCGAATACTGCGCGCAGGAGAGCTACGGCGACGAAGTGAAGCTGCAGGCGCTGGACGATCGCAAGGCCGCCGCAGCACGCGGCCCCAGCCGGGCACCGGCCAAGGTTGAAGAAGAGCTGCGGCTGGAGCTGTTCGACAACATCGCCCACTCCGATGGCTGGAAGTCGGGTGAAGCCTCCATCCTGGACGTGAAGCTCACCAATCTTGACGACCCGGGCCGGCCGTTCTTCCTCGGCGGGGAAGCGGTCAACCTGCGCATCCGCGCGCGCGTGGAACGCGACATGGTGAGCCCGATCCTGGGCTTCTTCGTGAAGGATGGCCTTGGTCAGTCCCTGTTCGGCGAACACACCTTCACCCATGTCCAGCCCGCCCTGACCGTGGCTGGTGGCCAGGAGATCGAAGCGGAGTTCGACTTCCATCTGCCCCTGCTGCCCAACGGCGACTACTCGATGACGGTGTCGGTTGCCGAAGGCGACCCGGTGACCAATACCCAGCACCACTGGCTGCACGATGCGCTGATCCTGCGCGTGTCTTCGCCGGTTCTCCGCTATGGCCTGGTCGGCATTCCGTTCGAGCGCGTGCAGATGCGAGTGATGGAGGCAGAATGAGCACCTATCAGTGCCAGATTGCCGAGCTCTCCAGCAGCGACCCGCGGATTTCCGTCGGCAGGTTCACCTACGGCAGCCCCCAGTTCAAGGTGTGGGAGGACGGCGAGTCGGTGACCATCGGTGCGTTCTGCTCCATCGCTGACGAGGTGGTGTTGTTTGGCGGTGGCGAGCACCGGCCGGAATGGGTGACCACCTATCCGCTGCGCATTGCCTTCGGTGATCCTCTGGCCGGCAAGGATGGTCATCCAGCAACGAAAGGGCCGACCCGCATTGGTAACGATGTATGGATCGGCTATGGCGCCACGGTGATGTCCGGCGTCACCGTGGGCGACGGTGCCATCATCGGTGCGCGCGCTGTGGTCACGCGTGACGTCCCGCCCTATGCCATCGTCACGGGCAACCCGGCGCGGGTAGCGCGCTATCGTTTCAGCGAAGAAGTCATCGCTGCGCTGCTGGACATCCGGTGGTGGGATTGGCCGATTGAAAAGATCCATGCCAACCAGGGCGCGCTGTGTGGAGGCAGCATCGACGAATTCGTCGCGCAGTTTCGATAACTTTCCCGGCCCGCCCCGTCTTGCCTTCCGCGCTGCCAGCCACTGGATTGAGAATGCCATGATTGACCTTCCCATCAACAACGCAATGTTCATCAAGCCCCGCAACACGCCTGAAAGCGCGTGGCTGGGTCACATCCCGTTTGCAGCCTGGATGATCCAGGTGCAGCGTCCGGATGTGTTCGTGGAGCTTGGAACGCACCGGGGTGCCTCGTTCTTCGCTGTCTGCCAGGCGGTGCTGGAAACCGGCGCGCCGACGCAGTGCTTTGCCGTTGATACCTGGGAAGGAGACGAACACGCAGGCAAGTACGGCGACGAGATCTTCGCGCCCGTCGCAGACTATCGACAGCGCAACTACGCGGACTTCTCCACGCTGATGCGCATGCGTTTCGAGGAAGCCGTAGAGTATTTTGAAGACGGCAGCGTGGATCTGCTTCATATCGACGGCCTGCACACCTACGAGGCTGTCCGCAGTGATTTCGAGACGTGGGAGCGCAAGCTGTCCCGTCGCGCCGTGGTCCTGTTCCACGACATCAACGTGCGGGAACGCGGCTTTGGCGTGTGGCGCTACTGGGCCGAGATCCAGGCGCGGTACCCGTCGTTCTCTTTCAGCCATACCCATGGCCTGGGTGTGCTGCTGGTAGGCCCGGAACAGCCCGAGGCACTGCTGTCCCTGTGCAACAGCGCGGGCACTGAAGAGGGCAGCGTCCTGGTCAACCGTCTGTTCGAGATGCTGGGCCGATTGATCGGCGCCAACGTGGACATCGGCACGCTGGCGCGCGAACAGGGCCGCCTTGCGGGTTTGCTGCATCAGCGTGAAGTATCCGAGGCCGGTGCCTGCCAGCGCGTCGATCAGCTCCAGCTCGAGCTGGCCCAGGCCAATGACGCCTTGAGGGAGCAGCGTGAGCGCAACAGTGCGCTGGCCGCCTCGGTCAGCAATGCGGCGATCGCCGACGAACTGCGTGAGTTCGCCGCCCGCGCCGAATCCCGGGAAGCGGACCTGTCCGGCCAGACCCGCCAGTTGCAGGAGGCGTTGACTGCGACCCGTGACGCGTTGCAGCAGTCTCACCTTGAGCTGGAGAAGATGCGGACATCCACCAGCTGGAAGGCGATGGGGCCGTTCAGACGCATCCGCAGGTGGTTTGGTTGATCCACCATCGTTCTGACGTTGTTGTATGAAGTCGCCTGGAAACGGAAGCCGAAAATGACGCCTTGGCGTGTTGTAGTCCTCGATACAAAGAGGAGCAATCCAAATCACTATATCTATCTGGCCATCGTCAACGCGCTGCGCCAGAGTGACCGCGTCGAGTACGTCGCCGCGGCCGATTACCGCGCGGCATTGCATGAAGCGCAGCGCGGCAACTGCAACCTCTTCATCGCCTTCGATGGAGAGGAGCTTGATCGGTCGATTGTCGAGCGTATCGCTGGGCTGTGCGAACGCAGCGTGCTCTGGATCACTGAGGATCCTTACGAACGGCGAGTGAATCAGGCCAACGCCGACCTGTTCGATCTTGTGTTCAGCAATGACACCGGCAGCGTTGCTGCATACGGCGAGAAGGGGCGTTCGCTGGTGTTCGCCGCCGATCCGGAGTTCCACTTCCATCCGGTTCCGTCCAGCGACCACGGTCACTACCTGTATGACCTGTTCTTTGCCGGGACGGCGTGGCCCAACCGCGCCGAGTTCCTGGCAAGTCTGCAGCGCCAGCTTCCCGACATCCGCCTGAAGCTTGCGCTGCCATCGAATCCCTACATTCCTGCTCCGAAGCTGAACATGGAGCAGAGTGCGTACGACTGGCGCACGCCGAACACCGAGTTCGCGAAGTTCGCCAACCGCAGCCGCGCCGTGCTGACCCTGCACCGTGCCTTCTCGTCGTCCGGCAATGAGCCCGTCGCGCATACGCCCGGCCCGCGATTCTTCGAAGTCGCGCTGGCTGGAGGCTTCCAGCTGGTCGACATGTCTCTGCCAGAGATCCGGGTGCAGGATTTCTACGAAGAGAACAAGGAATTCATCGGCTTCCGCGATGTCGGTGAATGCATCGAGAAGCTGGCCTACTATCTTTCACACCCGGATGAGCGCCTCGAGATCACCCGCAGGGCACAGGCAAAGACGCGCCAGATGCATCTGTATGCGCATCGTGTGACGCGCTTGCTTGCCGAGATTGACTCGCTGCCACCGCGATCCATCCAGGACGTGGCGCCGCCGTCTGCGGTGATCGATCAGGCTGCTCCGCGCCAGCGCGTTCTGGTGGTATCGCACAACACCACCGGCGTGGCTCCCTACGGCGGCGTCGAGGTTTACCAGGAGTCGGTCCGGCTGGCGCTCGCAGGCCAGTTTGAATTCTGGTTCTACACCCCGGATCGCTCTGCCAAGCCGCTGGGCAAGGCCTACAGCCTGCGTGATGAGAACCTCCAGGTTGTTGAGACCGTCTCCTTCCCGGACGGGCTCAATCCTGACCTGTTGACCTGCCCGCAACGTGAGGCGGCGTTCTCCGATCTGCTGCGCAGGTACGGGATCGAACTGGTGCATTTCCAGCATCTGATCGGGCACCCACTGTCGCTGCCGCTGCTGACGCGGCCGCTGGGCATCCGCTCGCTGCTGAGTCTGCATGACTACTATGGAATCTGCGCGCGCTTCAATCTGGTGGACTACCGCGGTGTGTACTGCGGTATCGACAAGCTTCCGAAGGAAACCTGCGATGTCTGCCTGAACGCGGCGGATGGCGCGGGCGCGGGCAGCCAGGCGCGACGTCGCGCCTTCATGGGGCGCGTGCTTTCCGAGATCGACGTTCTGCATGCCAACACGCCTGGTGTGGCCGCGATGTTCACCAGTCTCTACCCGCAGCTCAGCGCGGCGGGGAAGATCGAGGTGAATGGCGTTCCCATGCCGCGCGCCGATGTCCTTGCCACCGAACGGAGGGAGGCATCGGTAGACGGCCCGTTGAGGATCGCGGTACCGGGCAACTTCACCCGCAACAAGGGCGGCAATGAACTTGTCCACGCGTTCAACCAGCTGCGCGACGACGATGTCCAGATCGACATTCTCGGCCCGGTTGCCGCCGAGTACGAGCCGATTCTGGATGTTCTGAAGATTCCCAATCTGCATGTACATGGTCCCTACGCCCCCGGTTCGCTGCCCAGGCTGTTGCGTGACCACGATGTCTCGATTCATTTCTCGATCTGGCCTGAAACCTACTGCATCAGCCTGTCCGAGGCCTGGGCTGCAGGCCTGGTTCCGATCGTGGCCGACATCGGTGCACTGGGTGAACGTGTGAGCGATCGCGTCAATGGATTGAAGGTGCCGCTCTGTGAGGCCGGCGCGCTTGTCCATGCGGTACGTACGCTTGCAGCTGACCGCGCGCAGTTGCTGAACATGCGCTCCAATATCGGCCATGGCGAACTGTGCCAGCACGACGCCCATATGGCGTGGCTGTCTTCAACCTACTCGCGGCTGATGCCGCAGGCGCGTATCACGGCATCGCCGGGAACGCAGCGGAAGGGCAACACCATCGCCGATCTGGGCATCCTTCTGGTGGATCCGCGCTGGCTGCACCCGCCGGTCGGCTCGACGGTGGCCGGTGGAGGAAGCTCCCCATTGGCGCCCGTCGCGCCTGTCAGTCTGCCCAGACGTGCGTGGCGCTACCTGCGGACACATGGTTTGCGACGCACGCTGGGGCGCGTCATCCAGGCGATCGCTCGGCGGATGGAAGGTTGATCAATGAAGAATGAAAGCTTGAGCCGGGTGCTGGTGACGGGTGCTTGTCCGGACAATCACAATCGCAATACCGTGCTGCGTGATTATGTCGCCGAGGGATTTGGCCAGATTGATGCGGTGAGTGCCGTCGCGACCTGCCCATTGGAGCGTGCTGCAGAGGTCGCAGCCGTGTTCAGCCCCGATGTCGTGCTGTGCTTCGGATCCTGCATGCCCGATGATGCCGACTACGCGCAGCTGCGGCAGTGGTGCAGCGAGTCGGGTGCGTGCATGGTGTTCTGGCTGCATGACGACCCCTACGAGTTCGACTACAACTACAAGCTCGATGGTGTAGCCGACATCGTTTTCAGCAACGACCGTTGGTGCGCGGCGCACTATGCGCATCCGTGGGCGCGGCATCTTCCGCTGGCGGCCAGCAAGGCCGCCCACTGGCGTGACAGCCAGGGCACCAAGAGCATCAATCTGTTCTTCTGTGGCGTTGCTTTCGACAACCGCAAGCGCCTGCTGAAGGATCTGCGAGGCACGCTTGAACGGCATGATGCGCTGATCCTCGGAGATGGCTGGCCGAAGGACCTCCCGTTCTGCGAGAACCGCCGGCTGGGCAACTCCGAGCTCTCGGATCACTACGCGCGTGCCGCGCTCACGCTCAACATGGGGCGTGATTTCCATTACGCCAACGATCGCTTCAAGCTTGACCCCTCCACGCCGGGTCCACGCACGTTTGAAGCGGCCATGGCCGGCGCCGCCCAGTTGTTCTTCGTGGAGAGCCTGGAGATCATCGACTACTACGATCCTGCGAAGGAAATCGTGCTCTACAACTCGGGCCACGAATTCTCGCGCCTGGTGGATGATCTGCTTGCCTCGCCCGAGGCGTGTGGCCGGATCGGACAGGCCGCGCAGGCGCGCACGCTGAGCGACCACACCTACGCGGTACGCGCAGCAACCATCATCGACGAAGTGGCACGCTGGAGGCAGCGGGCCTGAGGCCCGCTCCACGCTTTCATTCCATCGTTGCTGCCGGATCGCGCAGCAGTGTCCAGACGTCCTGCTGTGATCTCGGGCTGATTCGGATCGAAACCTCGCTGCCGGCGAGGTCTGCCAGCGGCAGGCGCAGCTGCGCCCAGTCGTCCTGTTCGGCTGGCAGCTGCTCAACGACCGACCGCAGCACTCTTCCGTCGCTGCTGGTGGCTTCGACGACGAATTCGACCGGGACCAGGCTGTCTCGCGGCCACTGGGGGTGAACCCTCGCCTGTGCAATGAACACCGAGTGCCGGGCCACGGGAACACGGTCGAACTGCAGCCATTGCCCCGCATTGATCCACGATTCGTGGTGCGGCGTTCCGTCGACTTCGCGATTGATTCCCAGGTAGGCGCCACCCTTCCGGAAGGCGCTGATGTGTGTCCAGCTGCTCAGATCGATGCTCTGGCGACGCTCGCTGAAGCCGCCATCCTTCAGCAGGCTCTGTACGGCAATGGGGGCCGCCAGCGCGCATGCGCCAACCAGCAGCAGCGTGGCCGCAAGCGCGGAATCAGGGGTCAGCCAGGCAGGCAAAGCTCTCATCGGATGCTCTCCGGGTCGTGCGCGCCGGGCAGAGGCATGAAACGGCTTGGAGCGCGCAGTATCAGAATGGCGGTGACCACGCCGGTAACCAGGACGAGCGAAGAGAAGTAGTGGGTGAACTCACCTTCGTAGCTGGCAGGCGGCATTCTCCAGTAGAGAACGCCAACAAACTCGACGAGCATGGCCAGGGAAATCAGCTTGATCGTCTTCGCGCCCAGCTGCTGCATGCCAATGCAGAAATGCACCAGCACGGGAATGGCCGCGAACAGCATCACCGGCAGCAGGAAGTGATCGTCACGACGATACAGGCCCAGCCCGGGAATCAGCGGCAGCAGCAGCAGGCCGATCAGCAGGAGCCTGGGTGTCCAGCGGTGCGCTTCGGCTGCGAAGAAACCACGAAGGACCACCGCACCACCAAGCAGACCGAGTGCGAACAGTGCGCGCAGGAACTGCAGTTGGAACAGCGATTCGGCCAGATCACGCCAGCTGGGGGCCGGGTTGGCGAGGCTGGAGCCCATGACCAGCTGCAGCACTTCGGTCGGCAGCAATCCCTTGGCCATGTTCATCCAGGGCACCAGGCTCAGGCTTGCCGGCGAGGTGGTGGCATAGAAGGCCTGGGCAATCTCCGCGGCATCGTGATGGAAGCCTTCGGTGACCGGAACGTTGTACAGGTAGTACTGGCGGAGCGGGGATGCACCGCCGAAGATGTGCTCTGCGGCGAACCACAATGCGGGCACCAGTGCGCAGAGCAGGAGCGAGCCGGCCAGCGCCGGCCAGGGGATCGCGCGCTGCCGCCATGCCTCTGCGAGGAGGTAGAAGGTGACCACGCCGCAGAATGCGATATGCGACCACAGGAACGAGCCGTGCGCATAGAACGCAATGCCACTGAGCAGGCAGGCCAGCACCGGTCGCCGCTGCAGTGCCAGCAGGCATGCGGCCCACAACCAGGTCAATGCATAGAGCTTGGGCCACAGCCCGATGACATTGAGCAGGAAGAACGGGCTGACCAGTACCAGGATGCCGCAGAGGTAGGCCGCCCGCCCGCGTGCGAATCTGGAAACGATGGAAAGCAGTGCGATCGAGCAGATCGCGTTGATCGCGATCCAGAGGCTGGCATAGGCCATCTGCAGCGCAGGGCTGTAATCATAGAAGCGATCGGAGAACCCGAATCCGAACGCCTTGAGCACGTCTGCGGTAATGATGCCGCCGAGGAAGGGGCGGTCGAACAGGGAGAATTCGCCTCCCTCCTTGAGCGCGTGGCCCCACAGCAGGTACTGGGCCTGGAACGCGCCCTGCGGGGAATCGCCTGGGGTGATGCCGGTGAGGCCGTAAAGCGACCAGAACAGCGTAGGCCCTCTGGCCGGGCTGAAGTGATAGCTCACCATCAGCAGGTAGCACAGCGCGAACAGGGCGAGCAGGACCACGTGCGGCACGCCGACCTGGAGCCGTTGGCGCTTTGCCAGCAACGTGCCAAGCGCGATGCCGGCACAGATCCACAAGGCCGCGCCGACGTATGCCGGGCTAGCGGCAAGCACCAGGGCCGCCACCAGGGCATGGCTCAGCGTACCGGCCAGGAGGGTCAGCAGCGCACGGTCCCAGCGGCCTGGCAGGGTCTGGATCCACGAGGGGGCAACCGCCGTGCCGATGACCAGTACGGCCAGCAGATAGGCCGGACCCACGAGGCCAGCAAGAAGGACTGTCTGTAAGGTGGACATCACAAGGGAAAATGCCGGAGCAATGGAAAGATTACAGGTTCCATGCACTACCTGTTTGCGGGGGCGGCGGCCGGTCGTGCGAACAGGTCTGCGAGGTTCCTCGCCACCAGCGCGTGGCCTTGCCTGTTTGGATGGTTGGACTGGGCCATGAGCCCGCTGCGGTCGCCCTTGAAATGCAGGAACGAGGCCAGGTTGTCGGCGACCGGAACCTGCAGCCGGGCCCCAAGGCCTGCGATCATGTCGGCCTGGATGCGGAGCGGATCGTCCTGCCGTTCGGGGTGCGCCTGCTCATCCCAGGTGGGTGTCATCAGCACCGGGCAGGCCCCTGCACTGCGTGCCCTGCCGATCATGTCGGTGAGGTTGCGCTCCGATTCGGCCAGCGGCAGCGAGCGATCATTCAAGCCATAGTCGATCAGCACAACACGCGGGTGATGATCCAGCGCGTCGCGCTGGAACCTGGCACGTCCCTGCGTCGAGTTTTCTCCGCCCACCCCCGCAGTGATGACATTGAGCACGGCATGGGGATATGCAGCGGCCAAGGCATCTTCCAGCAGACGGGGATAGGCGTCGGTCTTCTGGACCTGCGGCGTCCGGCCATAGCCGGCGGGTACGCTGTGGCCGAATGCGACAATGTTGATCGCATGGTTGTCCGGCCACGCCACCGTCAGATCGTCGATCACCCGGGCCAGGCATTGCGCCCCGACGGGCGCCGCCGTGGGCCGGATGTCCGGCGTGGCTGCGCTGGGTGAAGACGACGGCGGTGCGGCCGGTTGGCAACCGGAGGCAAGCACGAGTACCAGCAGGGTCCAGCGTGGGAGATTCATGTCCGGAAGGAGAACCGCTTGTGGCCGAGGTAACTGGTGATCACCGGTACAGCGACACCAACGGCATGGGCAATCGTCTCATTGTGGAAATCCACGCCCATTGCAGGCAGCAACCAGCGTGCCAGCAGAAGGCTGATGACCACCGTCTGCAGCACCGCCGCCAGATTGATCAGGATGAACCAGAGCACCTGATGGTGCAGCCGGTTGCTGGCCTGGCCGAACACGAACACCTTGTTCAGGGTGAATGCGGTGATCATGCCCAGGCAGTAGGCGATCACAATGGCAGGGACGTAGTGCAACCACTGGCTGATGACAATGCGTGAGCCGAAGTTGACGGCAGCCGCGAGGCCGCCTGCAACCAGGAACAGGATGAACTGTCGAGACAGGGCCGGTATCTTCACTGCTTGACCAGGCTCTGCGAGGCAAGCTCGGCCAGCGTCTGCCCGACCGCGATGCTCTCGTTGATCGAGCGGTCTTCCGGGTAGTAGTACGCGGTGTCGGCCATGTAGAAGCCGTGCAGCGGCGTCTTCATCGGCGGCAGCATGTCCTGGAACCCCGGCGGGCAGATCGTCTGTGCGTACTCGTAGCGGTGGCAATGCGTCGCCTTGATCCACTCCGGCTTGAACGCCGGATTGATCATCGGCAGGTAGCTGATCACTTCGTCGATCAGCTGCTGGTTGCTCCACTGCCACTTGGGGTGGGTCTTGGGCATGTAGTACGGCGCATACACGATGTGCTCGCCCGGCCCCTTGCCCGGATTGAGGTTGCTGTACTCGATCAGGCCCGGGATGGTGATGCGGTCATCACTGATGTTCATCCAGAAGTTCTCGCTGACCGGCTGCGACAGCTTCAGGATCACGCAGGCCACCGGGATGTTCTCGATGGCATCGACCTGCTCGGCGAAGGCCTTCGGCAGTGCCGGCACCATCTTCGGTACGTACTGGATGGGCGCGGTCGAAACCACCGCGTCATACGCCTGGTGTGCGTCGGCCGTGCGGATGCCGGTGACCTTGCCATCGACGGCCGTCACTTCCTCGATCGGCTGCG
Source organism: Stenotrophomonas sp. Nf1 (assembly GCF_003028475.1). Classification (NCBI taxonomy): domain Bacteria; kingdom Pseudomonadati; phylum Pseudomonadota; class Gammaproteobacteria; order Lysobacterales; family Lysobacteraceae; genus Stenotrophomonas; species Stenotrophomonas sp. Nf1. The sequence continues at coordinate 197,492 of NZ_PYTV01000007.1, forward strand.
ACAGCAGGATGCGGCCGCCCCGGCGTTGCACCTCTGCGGCCATCCTTTCCAGCAGCACCGCCGATCCGCCCTGCAGATAGCCCATGCTCTCGTTGAACAGATTGCGGCGCGACAGCGCCACGCGCTTGATGCGGGTGCCGATCCACGAGGCGGACAGGTCGTTCTGGTACTCGAAGAACTTCAGGGCGAAGGCCTTTTCCCACATCACCTTGTAGGCCTTGGGGCCGATCCAGCGGGTGATCCAGTCGCGGGCGTTCTCCTTGTCCAGCGCGGTCCAGTCCTGGATGCCCTTGGTGTGCATCACATGCAGGGCGTAGCGCACCTTGTCGACCAGGCCCAGATGCGGGAAGCCGAGCAGAGCGAAGGGGGTGCCCCACTTGTGCAGCTTACCCTGGTAGTAGTAGCCCATCTTCGTGTCCGTCCAGTGCAGGCGGTCGGACAGCTGCATCTCGTCGAGCAGCTTGAACAACGGGTAGTCGGTCTTGCAGATGAAGTGGTAGTAGCGCTCGATACGCAGGCCGTCGAAGTCGAAATCCGCGGACATGCCGCCGATGCGGTCGTCGCGTTCGTAGATATCGACCTGATGGCCCTGCTTGAGCAGCTCCAGCGCGGCCATGAGACCCATGGGGCCGCTACCGATGATGGCGAAATTGGGCATGTGAGAAACTCTTGGTCTGTTCTGTCGGATCAGCGCTGCAGCACGATATGGCTGTAGCGCGGGTCGGTGTAGCTTTCGCGGATGGCGTCTTCGAACGGGGTCTGCTTCACCCCGAACACCGCCTCGGTATCGACACCCTTGAAGTCGTCACCGGCACTGAGCGCCTTGAGCTGATCGGCGGTAAAGGGCGGCTTGCTGCTGAACAGGCTGTAGACCTTCAACAGGAACGCAAAGAAGCCGATCGGGATGTGCACGATCACCGTGTGCAGCTTCTTGACCCGCTTGATGGTGCGGATGATGTCAACGTAGTCCACGCGGGTATCGCCGACAACATCGAACACCTCACCGTCCGGTTCGGTCTGGATGCACTTGGCGATGCAGCGGCAGAAGTCGCGCTCGTACAGCGGTTGGCGCATGAACCGGCCGTCGCCGGGGATCGGGAACACCGGCGTGCGCGCCATGAAGCGCGACAGCCAGCCAAGATGCTTGGGATCGAACCAGCCGAACATCAGGGTCGGGCGCAGCACGCAGTGGCGCTGGCCACTGGCCACCACCATCTCCTCCTGCTCGCGCTTGGTGTTGGTGTAGTCGTCCTTGGCGACGGAGTTCACCACCGAAGAGCTGATGTGCACCATGTAGGGCACGCCAGCGGCCTTGCATGCGGCCAGTACATGCCCGGTTGCCGTCAGGTTGTTGCGTACGAACAGGTCGGTGGTCTTGCCGGTGATCTGGGCATGCAGCTGCACCACCAGGCGCGCACCTTCGAAGGCCTGCGCCCAGTCGCCGGGCTCGGCAAGATCGGCCAGGATCGTCTCCACGTCCGGATGCAGGCCGCGCAGGATCTCCAGGTTGTGGGCGTGCTTGTCGATTGCCACCAACCGGGTGTAGCCCTGCTGCTTCATCTCGACGATGAGGTTCTGCCCCACCAGGCCTGCGGCGCCGGTCAGGACGATCTTGTCGTTCTTGTCTGCCATGTCAGAGCTTGATCCTGCGGAAAACGAACTCGGGAATGTTCTTGATGATCATCATGATCGCCCACCAGAAGCCGGGCAGATACGCCACGGCCTTGCGCTTGCCGATGGCCTTGAGGATACCGGCGGCGACCTTGTCCGGCGTTGCCCACAGGGCCCCCTTCTTGAATGCGGCGGTCATCGGCGTGTCGACGAAGCCCGGCTTGATCACCAGCACGTTCACCCCGGCCGGGCGCAGGCGCTGGCCCAGGCCGCTCAGGTAGGCGGTGACGGCGGCCTTGGCGCTGCCGTACAGGTAGTTGCTGGCGCGGCCACGGTCGCCGGCCACCGAGGAGATCACCGCCAGCGTCGCACCGGACTGCAGCCGCTGGGCCAGCGCGGCGGCCAGGGCGATGGTGGAGGTGCCGTTGGTGGCGAACTCGCGCAGCGACAGGTCCACCGAGGCATCACAGGCGGCCTGGTCGGGCAGGGTGCCGTGGGCGATGAGTACGGTGTCGATGCCTCCCAGCGTGCTCCAGGCGGTGTCGAGCAGTGCACCGTGGGCGGCCACGTCGTTGACGTCGAGCACGCCGTACTCTGCGCGCTGCGCACCGCGCACCCGCAGATCGGCGGCGATGGTGTCCAGCTTGCCGGCACTGCGGCCCACCAGATACAGCGCGGCGCCGCGTGCGGCGTACAGGCGGGCAACCGATTCGGCGATGGCCGAGGTCGCGCCGATGATCAGGATCTTCTGCATGCTTACTCCATCACCCGGCGCCAGAAGCCGGATGAGAATCGGGGGTCGATGAAGCGGGAGAATGCTTCCCAGGCCGGGTAGGCCTGGCGGAACAGGGTGCCGGACATCCGCGCGTCCTTGGCCGCGTACACGGCACCGCCCGCTTCGCTGACGATGCGATCGAGCCGGTCGAGCATCTTCAGCAGCCCGGGACCGTCGTTGGGGAAATCCAGCGCGAGGGTGGTGCCCGGGCGGGGGAACGACAGCAGGCCCGGCGAGGGACGTTCGCCGAATTCCTTCAGCACGGCCAGGAACGAGCCGCGCCCGCTGCGGGCGATCTCGGCCAGCAGGGCCGCGGTCGCGTCGCGGGCAGTCTCTGGAGGCAGCACGCACTGGTGCTGCAGGAAGCCGCGGGGGCCGTACATGCGGTTCCAGTGGTTGATGCCATCCAGTGGGTAGAAGTAGCTCTGGTAATGCGACAGGTGGCGCGCACGCCGCGCCGGCTGGCGCCAGTAGTACAGCGTATTGAACGGGCGCAGGGTCAGCCGGTTGACCAGCGATACCGGCGGCACCACCGGCATGCTGCGGCGAGGCGCGGAACTGGGGGTTGCCGCCTGTGCATTGCCCGGCGCGTGGTCGCCGCGCAGGAAGTGGCCACGGCCCAGGTGCCTGCCACTGGCCAGGCAGTCGATCCAGGCCACGGTGTACTCGAAATCGTTGGCCGAAGCACGCGACAGCGCGAAGAACTCGTCCAGATTGTCGAAGCGGATCGATTCGGTCTCGATCCAGGGCCCCGGCACGCGTCGCAGCTGCAGCTCGGCCCAGGTGATGAAGCCGGTCAGGCCCAGGCCGCCCACGGTGGCTTCGAACAGCCCACTGCAATCGCCCGGTGCCAGTTCATGCCGCACGCCATCGCTGCGCAGCAGTTCCAGGCGGCGTACGTGGTGCCCGAACGTGCCTGCGCGATGGTGGTTCTTGCCGTGTACGTCATTGCCGATCGCACCGCCCACCGTGGCATAGCGGGTGCCCGGGGTGACCGCCAGGAACCAGCCGCGCGGCAGGGCGATATCCAGGATATCGGCCAGGGTCACCCCGGCTTCGCAGCGCACGACGCCGGTGGAGGGGTCGAAGTCGATGAAGCGGTCCAGGGCGCGGCTGGTCAGCAGCGTCGCTGCTGGATTCAGGCAGCTGTCGCCATAGCTGCGGCCATTGCCATGCGGCAGCACCGTGCCGCCATCGGGCGGCAGCGGCAGCGGCGCACTGCGGTCGAGCACCGGAACAATCCGCTGCTGCACACGCGGGTAGCGCCCCCAGGACTGGCCAACCGCTGCACTCATATGGCAATCAGGACGATCAGCACGCACAGGCCGATGACGATCTGGCTGCCGCGATCCAGTGCGGCGAACACGATCGGGTCGTCATGCATGTCGCCCCGGTGCGAGACGATCCACATGCGGCTGATCCAGTACAGCAGGATAGGGCACAGCAGCCACAGCAGCTTGGGATTGCTGTACAGCTCCAGGCTCTCGGGGCTGTTGATGTACAGCGCGAACACCAGCACGCCGATATAGCCGGCCGCCGCCCCCAGCGACTGCACCAGCGGCAGGTCGGCCACCGAGTAACCGCGGCCGATGGCCACGTCCTTGCCGTTGGCCAGGGCCGATGCCAGTTCGGTGTAGCGCTTGAGCATGGCCAGGCTGAGGAACACGAACATCGAGAACGCCAGCAGCCAGAACGACAGTTCCGAGCCGATAGCCACCGCACCGCCGATGATGCGCACCGTGTACAGCGCTGCCAGCATCACCACGTCGATCATCACCACGCGCTTGAGCTTGAGCGAGTAGCTCAGGGTCATCACGTAGTAGCAGAGCAGCACCGCGGCAAATGCCGGGCTGCAGGCCAGCGCCAGCGCAAAGCCGGCCAGGGTGATCAACGGCGCGACCAGCAGGCCATGCAGCAACGGCAGCGTGCCGGCGGCGAAGGGACGCTTGCGCTTGCGCGGATGCATGCGGTCCGGGGTCAGGTCCAGCAGGTCGTTGAGCAGGTATACGCCGGACGCGCACAGGCCGAAGGCCAGGAAGGCCACGCCGGCGTCGATGACCGCGGCCGGGTCGAGGAAGCGGTGCGCGGTCAGCAGCGGTACCAGCACCAGCAGGTTCTTCAGCCACTGGTAGACACGCAGGGCCTTGATCCAGGTCAGCAGGTTGCCATTCTGCGCGGGCAGATGGGCCAGGACCTCGGTCTGCTTCGACGCCGCGCGGACGAGCCCGGTACCGTTGTTGACCACGATCGCGCCACCGGCATGCGCCCACACCTTCAGGTCGACCTGGCCATTGCCCATGTAGTCGAAGCCACGCTCGCCAAAGCGCGCCGCCAGGGCCTGGCCCTTGTTGCTGCCGGACAGGTTGGTATGGCCGTCACTGGCCATGACTTCTTCGAACAACCCCAGGTGATCGGCGATGGGTTGCACCAGCAGTCGGTCCGAGGCGGTACACAGCACGCGCGGGCGTTGCGTGGTGGTGCGCAGGATCTCAAGCACGCGCTCGTCGTAGGGCAGCGTCTCAGCCGGCAGCTGCACGCGCGAGGCCAGCTGGCGCTTCACGTAGGCCTTGCCGCGCAGCAGCCAGAACGGAACCAGGAACAGATAGAGCGGGTTGTGGGCAAGCAGCGCCAACAGCGATTCGTACAGGATGTCCGAGCGCAACAGGGTGCCGTCGAGGTCGACGCAGAGGGCGCGGGATGCGGTCACAGCGACTGTGCCTCTTCGCAGAAAATGGCGTGATGCTGCATGTACTTCCCTTTGCGCACGGTTCAGTTCAGCCTGAATGATAAGGGAAGCTGTCAGGGCACGCAGCGGTGCACAGCGTCATGGGCCTAGCTGGCCTGCGATGGCCTGGCGCCCAGCTCGAGCGCGAGCATCGCCAGCATGCCCACCAGCACGGCCAGCCAGAGGCTGACCAGGCGGATGCCGATGGCCACGGTCAGGGCGGTCTCCATGGGAACGCCGGTGGCACCGAGCATCAGCACGATGGCGGCTTCGGTGGTGCCCACTCCGCCCGGTACGAATGAGAGCGCGCCGACCAGCATGGCCAGCGGGTAGATTCCCAGCGCCAGTGGCCACGGCAGGGTAATGCCCAGGGCCTGGCAGAGCAGGCCGAAGGCGATTGCGGTCAGCAGCCACGCGGCGGCGCCCTGCAGGCCGGCGGGCAGCAGCAGGCGGACGCGCAGCAGGGGGCCCAGTGCGCTGGCGCCGCTGACCAGGAAATGGCCCAGACGCCGCAGGGGTGGGCCGGGCAGCAGCGCGATGCATCGATGCGCGGTACGCGCCAGCGTCGGCCAGCTGCCCAGCAGGGCCAGGATCAGCAGCACGCCCAGAATGATCGCGGCCAGTACGCCGAACGCCGGGATCAAATGGGCGGCGCCGATCGCCAACACGGTGATCACCAGCAGGTCCAGCGCGCGCTCGAAGATGAAGGTGGCCAGGGTCGCCGTTGGCGGGATGCCCTGCCAATTGAAATAGCGGATGCGCAGCAGTTCGCCGGCCTTGCCGGGTGAGGCGGTGAAAGCAAAACCGGCCAGATAGGCCAGTGCGCCCTGGCCCCAGCTGCGTGGGCGCAGGCGCTGCGCGGCGAGCACCGAGCGCCAGCGTTGGTAGCGGAACACATAGCTGACCAGCACCAGCGCGCTGCACAGTGCCAGCGTGGTGGCATGTTCAGCCAGTTGCGAAAGGATGTTGCGGTCGCGGTCGATGTACCACAGGACCGCCAGGTAGGCCGCCGCCGTGGCGGCGACCCACACGCCTGCGCGTCCCCGGCGAGCCGGCTTCACCGGCGCCGGGGGCGTGCAGTCAGGCATTACAGCGCCTTTTCCAGCTCCGGCAGGATCGCGAACAGGTCGCCGACCAGGCCGATGTCGGCAATCTCGAAGATCGGCGCGTCGCCGTCCTTGTTGATCGCCACGATGGTGCCGGCGTCCTTGATGCCGGTCAGATGCTGGATCGCACCGCTGATGCCCACGGCCACATACAGCTCCGGCGCGATGATCTTGCCGGTCTGGCCGACCTGCAGATCGCTGGGCACGTAGCCGGCATCGACGGCGGCGCGCGAGGCACCGACGGCGGCACCGAGCTTGTCGGCCAGCTGGAAGATGACCTTGAAGTTCTCTTCCGAACCGACGCCACGACCACCGGAGACCACGCGCTTGGCGGCCTGCAGGTCCGGGCGGTCGCTGGCACCGGCGGCCAGGCCGACGAAGCGGGTGTGGGTCGGCAGGGCCGCGTCCACGCTGGCCGCTTCAACGGTAGCGTTGCCACCCTGGGCGGCTTCCGGCCAGGAGGCGGCGCGCACGGTGGCGACCACGATCTGGTCGGCCGGGGCTTCCACGGTGATGATCGCGTTGCCGGCGTAGATCGGGCGCTTGAAGGTGTGGCTGCCTTCCACGCTCATCAGGTCGGAGACCTGGTTGACGCCGAGCAGGGCGGCCACGCACGGCATCAGGTCCTTGCCGAAGGTGGTCGACGGGCCGAACACGTGGGTATAGCCCTTGGCCAGCTGCGCGATCTGCGGGGCCAGCACCTGGGCGATGGCCTGCGCGTTGGCGGCGTTGGCCACGGTCAGGACCTTGGCGACGCCGGCGATCTTCGCTGCTTCGGCGGCGACGGCGGCCGGATCGGCGGCCAGCACCAGCACGTCGATGCTGGCGCCGCTGATGGCGGCCGCGGCGCTGACGGTCTTGGCGGTGGCGGCGTTGAGCTTGCCGTCGTGGTGCTCGGCGATGACGAGAATCTTGCTCATTACAGCAGCCCCTTCTGCTTGAGTGCGGCAACCAGTTCGGCCGCGTCCTTGACCATCACGCCCTTGCTGCGCTTGGACGGCGCGGCGTACTGGGTGGTCTTGAAGGTGTCGGCGGCTTCAACGCCGAGGTCGGCCAGCTGCAGGGTTTCCAGCGGCTTGGCCTTGGCCTTCATGATGTCCGGCAGCTTGATGAAGCGCGGCTCGTTCAGGCGCAGGTCGGTGGTGACCACGGCCGGCAGATCGACTTCCAGCGTTTCCAGGCCGGCATCGACTTCGCGGGTCACCGTGGCCTTGCCGTCGGCAATCTCCAGCTTGCTGGCGAAGGTCGCCTGCGGGCGGCCCCACAGCGTGGCCAGCATCTGGCCGGTCTGGTTGGCGTCGTCGTCGATGGCCTGCTTGCCCAGGATCACCAGGTCCGGCTGTTCCTTCTCGATCAGCTTGAGCAGCGTGCGCGAGGCGGTCAGCGGCTGGATGGCCTGGTCGGTGACGACGTGGATGGCGCGGTTGGCGCCCATGGCCAGGCCATTGCGCAGGTGCGCCTGGGCGTCGGCCGGCGCGATGGTGGCCACCACGACTTCGCTGGCGATGCCCTTGTCGCGCAGGCGCAGGGCTTCTTCCAGAGCGATTTCATCGAACGGATTGGGAGACAGCTTGACGCCGTCGGTGACCACGCCGGAACCGTCCGGCTTGACCTGAATGCGGACGTTGTAGTCCACCACGCGCTTGTACGCGACGAGGATTTTCATCTGGTACGGGGTCCTTGTAGTGCCGGCCGCCGGCCGGCTCACATTTGCTGGGGGGAACATCCGGTCCTGCAACAGCAACCGGTTCGGGGGTGGGATCCCGATTCTAGCTGGCTTGGGTCGACCATGCGAATGCGTATGGTGATGTTGCATCGCGGCATGGAACGGACGTCGCGGGTGCGCCATTCACGACACGCTGGCAGTCGTGAAGACGGGGGGCATGTATGCTGTGCCGCTGTGCGGGAGCGCCCACGTGCGCCCCATGGATGACATTTTGATCAGGAGAACAGGTAGTGCCCACATGGCTTGTCACCGGCGGCGCCGGATTCATTGGCGGTAATTTCGTTCTCGAAGCCGTCGCCCGCGGCATCAAGGTGGTCAACCTTGACGTGCTGACCTACGCCGGCAACCTGAAGACCCTGTCCAGCCTGGAGGGCAACCCCAACCACGTGTTCGTGCAGGGCGACATCGGCGACCGTGATCTGGTCGCCCGCCTGCTGGCCGAGCACCAGCCGGACGCGGTGCTGAATTTCGCCGCCGAAAGCCATGTCGATCGTTCCATCGATGGCCCGGGCGCCTTCATCCAGACCAACGTGGTCGGTACCCTGGGCCTGCTGGAAGCCGTGCGCGACCATTGGAAGGCGCTGCCGGCCGAGCAGGGCGCGGCGTTCCGCTTCCTGCACGTGTCCACCGACGAGGTGTACGGCACCCTGGGTGAGACCGGCAAGTTCAGCGAAACCACCCCGTATGCGCCGAATTCGCCGTACTCGGCGTCCAAGGCGGCGTCGGACCACCTGGTGCGTGCGTTCCACCACACCTACGGGTTGCCGGTGCTGACCACCAACTGCTCCAACAACTACGGCCCGTACCACTTCCCGGAGAAGCTGATCCCGCTGGTGATCGCCAAGGCGCTGGCCGGCGAGCCGCTGCCGGTGTACGGCGATGGCAAGCAGGTGCGCGACTGGCTGTTCGTGTCCGACCATTGCGAGGCGATCCGCACCGTGCTGGCCAAGGGCCAGGTGGGCGAGACCTACAACGTCGGTGGCAACTCGGAAAAGCAGAACATCGAAGTGGTGCAGGCCATCTGCGCACTGCTGGACCAGCGCCACCCGCGCGCGGACGGCCAGCCGCGCAGCAGCCAGATCACCTACGTCAGCGACCGCCCCGGCCATGACCGCCGCTATGCGATCGATGCCTCCAAGCTGAAGAACGACCTGGGCTGGGAACCGGCCTACACCTTCGAGCAGGGCATCACCTTCACCGTCGACTGGTACCTGGACAACCAGGAATGGGTCAACGGCGTGCTGGACGGCAGCTACCGCCTGCAGCGCATCGGCACCGCGGCCTGAACCCAGGAGACGACATGACCCAGCGCAAGGGCATCATCCTCGCCGGCGGCTCCGGCACCCGGCTGTATCCGATCACCAAGGGCGTCAGCAAGCAGCTGCTGCCGGTGTATGACAAGCCGATGATCTATTACCCGCTCAGCGTGCTGATGCTGGCGGGCATCCGCGAGGTGCTGATCATCAACACCCCGCACGAACAGGCGCTGTTCCAGCAGCTGCTGGGCGACGGCTCGCAGTGGGGCATGGACATCCAGTACGCCGTGCAGCCCAGCCCCGATGGCTTGGCCCAGGCCTACCTGATCGGCCGCGACTTCGTGGCCGGCAAGCCGAGCTGCCTGGTGCTGGGCGACAACATCTTCCACGGCCACGGCCTGCGCGAGGTGCTCAAGCGCGCCGATGAACGCACCGACGGTGCCACCGTGTTCGGCTACTGGGTGAACGATCCGGAACGCTACGGCGTGGCCGAGTTCGACAAGAGCGGCAAGGTCATCGACCTGGTCGAGAAGCCGGAGAATCCGCGTTCGAACTATGCGGTGACCGGCCTGTACTTCTATGACGGCAATGCCAGCGCGCATGCGGCCGACCTGAAGCCGTCGCCGCGTGGCGAGCTGGAGATCACCGATCTCAACAAGCGCTACCTGGCCGAAGGCAACCTGCACCTGGAAGCACTGGGCCGCGGTTATGCCTGGCTCGATACCGGCACCCACCAGTCGCTGCTGGAAGCGTCCAACTTCATCGAAACCATCCAGACCCGACAGGGCCTGCAGGTCTGCTGCCCGGAGGAAATCGCCTTCGGCCAGGGCTGGATCAACGCCGAACAGCTGGAAGCCCTGGCGGCGCCGCTGATCAAGAATGGCTACGGCCAGTACCTGCACAAGCTCGCATTGCGTGGAGTTGTTCCGTGAAAGTGATTGAAACCAAGTTGCCTGGCTGCGTGGTGATCGAGCCGGCCGTGTTCGGCGATGCGCGCGGCTATTTCTTCGAGACCTGGAACGCCGAGCGCTTTGCCGCGCTGGGCCTGCCGGATCGCTTCGTGCAGAGCAATGTTTCCACCTCGGCCAAGGGCGTGCTGCGTGGCCTGCATTACCAGTGGCCGCGCCCGCAGGGCAAGCTGGTCAGCGTGCTGGAAGGCGAGGTCTATGACGTGGCCGTCGACATCCGTCGCGGTTCGCCGACCTTCGGCCAGTGGGAGGCGGTGGTGCTGAGCGCGGAGAACAAGAAGCAGTTCTGGATTCCCGAAGGCTTCGCCCACGGCTTTGCCGTGCTGTCCGAACGCGCGGTGTTCAGCTATCTGTGCACCGAGGTCTACCTGAAGGACTTCGATGCCGGCGTGCGCTGGAACGATGCCGATATCGCCGTGGACTGGCCGATCAGTGCGCCGACGTTGTCGGCCAAGGACGAGAACGCGCCGTTCCTGAAGGACATCGCTGAAGACCGCCTGCCGGTCTACACCCCATGACGGTGCTGGTGTTCGGCGGCAACGGCCAGGTCGGCCAGGAGCTGCTGCGCGCGCTGGCGCCGCTGGGAACGGTGGTGGCGACCACGCGCAGTGGCCAGCTGCCCGATGGCAGCGCCTGCGAAGTGGCCGACTTCGGCCAGCCCGACAGCCTGCCGGCGCTGCTGGACCGCCTGCAGCCGTCGCTGGTGGTGAATGCTGCGGCGTATACGGCAGTGGATCGTGCCGAGCAGGACGCCGAGGCCGCGTTCGCGGCCAACGCGCAGGCGCCGGGCGTGATCGCGCGCTGGTGCGCGGCCCACGACGTGCCGTTCGTGCACTACTCCACCGACTACGTGTTCGACGGCCAGGGCAGTGCGCCGTATGGCGAGGACGAGCCGACTGCACCGCTGGGCGTGTACGGCACCAGCAAGCGCGACGGCGAGGATGCCGTGCGTGCCGCAGGTGGACGCCATCTGATCTTCCGCACGGCGTGGGTGTATGCCTCGCACGGTGCGAACTTCATGCGCACCATGCTGCGCGTGGGGGCCGAGCGTGACCAGCTGCGGGTGGTGGCTGACCAGATCGGTACGCCGACGCCGGCCGCGCTGATTGCCGATGTCACCGCGCAGGCACTGCAGCATCCGGGCCAGCTTTCGGGCACCTGGCATCTGACTGCCAGTGGCCAGACCAGCTGGCATGGCTTCGCCGAGGCGATCTTCGCCGAAGCACTGGCCAGCGGCGTGCTGGCCAAAGTGCCTGCGGTGGAAGCGATTGCCAGTTCCGAGTACCCGACCCCGGCCCAGCGTCCGGCCTGGTCGGTGCTGGACAACCGCAAGCTGCAGCAGGATTTCGGCATCGTGCTGCCGGCGTGGCAGGACGGCCTGAAGCGGGTGATGGCGGAGATTGCCAGCGGGTAGAGTCGAGCTTGCTCGACTGCGCCTGCACAGTGTGCCGACCAACGGTCGGCACCCACCCCCCACCCACGGGCACCGGATCAACTGCGCCCGTAGGTGTCCTCGAAGCGCACGATATCGTCTTCGCCGAGATAGCTGCCCGACTGCACTTCGATCAGTTCCAGCGGCAGCTTGCCCGGGTTGCGCAGGCGATGGGTCACGCCCAGCGGGATGTAGGTGCTCTGGTTCTCGCTGAGCAGGATCACCTCGTCGCCGCGGGTCACCTCGGCCGTACCACTGACCACGATCCAGTGTTCGGCGCGGTGGTGGTGCATCTGCAGGCTCAGCGTACCGCCCGGCTTGACCGTGATCCGCTTGACCTGGAAACGCTCGCCGTTGTCGATCGAATCGTAGGCACCCCACGGACGATAGACCTTGCGGTGCCAGGTGGCCTCGCTGCGGCCTTCGGCCTTCAGCTGCGCCACCACCGCCTTGACGTCCTGCATGCGGTCGGCCTTGCCGACCAGCACCGCGTCATCGGTTTCCACCACCACCACATCGTCCAGCCCCACCAGCGCCACCAGGCGCTGCGCGTAGGCGTAGGTGTTGCGGCAATCGATCGCGATCACATCGCCGTGGTGGGCGTTGCCGTCGCCGTCCTGCTGCGAGACATCGCGCAGCGCCGTCCACGAGCCGACGTCATTCCAGCCTGCATCCAGCGGGATCACCACCGCATCGGCGGTCTTTTCCATCACCGCGTAGTCGATTGAATCGGACGGCACCGCGCTGAAGGCATCCTTGTCCAGGCGGGTGAAGTCGGCATCGCGGCGGGCCTGCTGCCAGGCACTGCGACTGCCGGCCAGCATCGCCGGCTGGAAGCGTTCCAGTTCCTGCAGGTAGCGCGAGGCCTTGAACAGGAACATGCCGCTGTTCCAGTAGTACTGGCCGCTGCTGACATAGCCGCTGGCGGTCTCCAGGTCGGGCTTTTCGACAAAGCGCTCGACCGCACGCAGGCCCTGGCCATCGGCCGCCTTGATGTAGCCGTAGCCGGTTTCCGGGCCGGTCGGCACGATGCCGAAGGTGACCAGCTTGCCGGCTTCGGCGGCACCGGCGGCGGCCTGAACCGCTGCGCGGAACGCCGCCTCGTCGGTGATCACATGGTCGGAGGGCAGCACCAGCAGCAGCGCATCGGCGCCGTCGCGGGTGGCTTCCAGCGCGGCCACCGCGATCGCCGGCGCGGTGTTGCGACCGACCGGTTCGAGGATGATCGCGGCCGGTTCGGCGCCCACCTGCTGCAGCTGCTCGGCGGCGACGAAGCGGTGCTCTTCGTTGGCGATCACCAGCGGACCACGCGCGGCGAGCGGCGCCACGCGCTGCCAGGTGGCCTGCAGCATCGTCAGCTCCCCGGCCAGTGGCAGGAACTGCTTCGGGTAGGCCTCACGCGAAAGCGGCCAAAGGCGGGTCCCGGAACCACCGGACAGGATGACGGGCTGGATGCTGCTCATGGTCTTCCCCGGTTACTGCTGGATGAGGCGGGAGAGCTCATCGGTGCGCGCCTGCATCAGCGCGGCATCGCCGCGCGATTCGACGTTCAGGCGCAGCAGCGGCTCGGTGTTGGAACTGCGCAGGTTGAAGCGCCAGGCACCAAAGTCGGCGCTGATGCCATCGGTGTGGTCCAGCGCCGGCGACTGCGCGGCGAAATGCTCCATCACACGCGCCACGGCGGCCTTGGCATCGGCCACCTTGAAATTGATCTCGCCGCTGCACGGATAGGCGGCCATGCGGTCCTCCACCCAGTCGGCCAGCGAGCGGCCGCTTTCGGAAACCAGCTGTGCGATCAGCAGCCACGGGATCATGCCGGAGTCGGCATAGGCAAACTCGCGGAAATAGTGGTGGGCGCTCATCTCGCCGCCGTACACCGCGTCCTCGGCGCGCATCTTTTCCTTGATGAAGGCGTGGCCGCTCTTGCACTGCACCGGCACGCCGCCGGCCTGCTCGACCATGTCCACGGTGTTCCAGACCAGGCGCGGGTCATGCACGATCTTGCCGCCGGGGTTGCGCGCCAGGATTGCCTTGGCCAGCAGGCCGACCAGGTAGTAGCCCTCGATGAAGCGGCCGCTGTGGTCGAAGAAGAAACAACGGTCGAAGTCACCATCCCAGGCGATGCCGAAATCGGCGCCGTGCTCGCGCACCGCGTCGGCGGTGGCGGCGCGGTTTTCCGGCAGCAGCGGATTGGGGATGCCGTTGGGGAAGCTGCCATCGGGTTCGTGGCAGATGCGGATGAACTCGAACGGCAGGTGCGGGGCGAGCAGGTCGACGATGGCGCCGGCGCCACCGTTGCCAGCATTGACCACCAGCTTCAGCGGCTTGAGCTTGCCGGCATCGACGTAGCTCAGCAGGTGTTCGATGTAGGCGCTCTTGTCGTGCTGGGCGACCTGGCCGGCGCGCGCGGGCTCGGCCGCGGAGGTATCGGCGGCCACCGCATCGGAGATCGCGAACAGGCCGGTATCGGAGCTGATCGGCCGTGCGTTTTCCTTGACCAGCTTCATGCCGTTGTAATCCATCGGGTTGTGGCTGGCGGTAACCATCACGCCGCCGGCGGCACCCAGATGATCGGTCTGGAAATAGACCTCTTCGGTGCCGCACAGGCCGATGTCGATCACCTCGCGGCCGGTGCCGCGCAGGCCGGCCGCCAGCGCGTCCTGCAGCGCCGGGCTGGTCAGGCGCACGTCGTGGCCGAGGACCACCGGGCCCGGCGCGAGCTGCGCGGCCAGGGCCACGCCGATGCGGCGTGCCAGGTCTTCGTTCAGTTCTTCCGGCACGCGGCCGCGGATGTCGTAGGCCTTGAAGGCGGGCAGGGGCATCGATCGGATCCTTGTTGAGCTCAGCCCCCGATTGTAGTGCCTGCGCTGTATGGGAAGCGTTTCCATGCCGCAACGCCACGTGACCGGTGCAGCGGCTGGCCTAGAATGGGCGCATTACATCAACGAGGTGAGGGCGTAGATGAGCAACCCGGCAACGACCGGCGGCAGGCGCAGCAAGCGCTTTGCCAGCGCGGCCCAGGCGCTGGAGGGCGTGGTCGCCGATGGCCAGACCCTGGCGGTGGGCGGCTTCGGCCTGTGTGGCATTCCCGAGGCGCTGATCGCTGCACTGCGTGACAGCGGCGCCAAGGGCCTGACCGTGATCTCCAACAATGCCGGCGTCGATGGCTTCGGCCTGGGCCAGCTGCTGGAAACGCGGCAGATCAAGAAGATGATTTCGTCCTACGTGGGCGAGAACAAGGAATTCGAGCGGCAGTTCCTGGCCGGTGAGCTGGAGCTGGAGTTCAATCCGCAGGGCACCCTGGCCGAACGCCTGCGTGCCGGCGGCGCGGGTATTCCGGCATTCTTCACTGCCACCGGCTACGGCACGGTGGTGGCCGAAGGCAAGGAAACACGCGAGTTCGACGGCAAGCACTACGTGATGGAAACCGCGCTGCGCGCCGACGTGGCGCTGGTCAAGGCGTGGAAGGCCGACGAAGCCGGCAACCTGGTGTTCCGCAAGACCGCGCGCAACTTCAACCCGGCCTGTGCGATGGCCGGCAAGGTCTGCATCGTGGAAGTGGAGGAGGTGGTGCCGGTGGGCGCCATCGATCCGGACCAGGTGCATCTGCCGGGCATCTACGTGCACCGCATCGTGCACAACGCGCACCCTGAAAAACGCATCGAACAGCGCACCATCCGCGCGGAGGGCAACTGACATGGCGTGGACCCGTGACGAGATGGCGGCGCGCGCTGCCCAGGAACTGACCGACGGTGCCTACGTGAACCTGGGCATCGGCCTGCCGACCCTGGTCGCCAACCATATCCCCGAGGGCGTGGATGTGTGGCTGCAGTCGGAGAATGGCCTGCTCGGCATCGGCCCGTTCCCGACCGAAGCCGAAGTCGACGCCGACCTGATCAATGCCGGCAAGCAGACCGTCACCGCCCGCGCCGGCGCCAGCTATTTCGGCAGCCACGACAGCTTCGCGATGATCCGCGGTGGCCACGTCAACCTGGCCATCCTCGGCGCCATGCAGGTGACCGACAAGGGCGACCTGGCCAACTGGATGGTGCCCGGCAAGATGGTCAAGGGCATGGGCGGTGCGATGGACCTGGTGGCCGGCGTACAGCGCGTGGTGGTGCTGATGGAGCACACCGCCAAGAACGGCGAACACAAGATCCTGACCGAATGCACGCTGCCGCTGACCGGCGTGGGCGTGGTCGACCGCATCATCACCGATCTGGCGGTGTTCGATGTCACCGATGATGGATTGCGGCTGGTGGAAGCCGCGCCGGGTGTCGGCGATGACGAGCTGAAGGAAAAGACCGGCGTCGCTTTCCAGCGCGCCTGACCGGTACCGGCAGGGGCCCATGCGGGCCCCTGCGTTCAGCTGCGCCGTGCGTAGGCGTAGTCGCCGTCGTCGATGTCGGGCTCGCCCAGGCAGGCCGCTGCGCTGACCATGCGCAGCCCGGCCTGCTCGCAACAGGCGCCCAGTGCACGTTCGATTGCGTGGGCCAGGGTGCCATCGATCTGGCCGTGTTCGGCCTCGAAGTCGCTGCGATACAGGTGTGCGTCCAGCAACGGGCGCAGCGCCTGCAGCCGCCACCACCCCATGCTGCCGGCCGCAAAGCGGCTGGCCTGCAGCGGTTGCCGCAGGCCCAGCCGGGCCTGCAGGCGCGCCAGCGCGGGGCCGTTGCCGCCCACAAAACCGCTCACCGGCAGCAGGTGGCCCTCGGCGGCCACCATGCCCAATGCAGGGTCGGCCTGGAAGGCGGCGTGGAGGCGTGCGGCGCGCCCGCCCTGTACCAGCCGCTGCAGCAGTTCCTGCCGCCATTGATCGCCGTCGGCGCGGTGGGTTGAACGCTTGGTATGCAGCTTCAGCACGACATCGTGGTGATCCTGGAGCAGCCGCTCGGCCACTTCGAGGAAGGGCAGGATGTCGCGTCCCCGGTTTTCCACCGCGCTGACCTCACCCTGCAGCCCCTGTGCCGACAGCGCCTGCTGGACCGCCTCGACCTGATGCGCCGGCGTGGTCACGATGATCCGCCACGGCAGCGACGCCTCGCGCAGCGCGCCCAGCACCTCCGGCAGTGTTTCCAGATACCAGGCATGGATGTGCACTGCCGGTTGCCGATTCGCGGCCGGTGCCGGTGACAGCGCTTCGCGCGTTGCCTGCAACCAGGCGTGGCCGAGCCGTGCGTCGGGTTCCAGCACGGCGCCTTCGGCCCATTCGTTCCAGGCGTTGATGAAGACCAGGCGCTGGTTCTGCGCTGCCGTCGACAGGCGCTCATGCACAGTAGTGCGCAGCCAGTCGCGGTAGCCGCGCGGTGAGGCGTGCAGGTACACGCGGCCACGCCCGGAGCGGCGCGCCTCGTTGTCCCAGCCGGGGTTCACACCGGGATAGAGCGGATAGTCCGGCAGCGGGCGTGCAGCAATGTCGGCCGCCAGTTCGCGCCAGTCGCGGACATCGCCATGGAACTCCGGGTTGAGCAGCCACTGCTGTGCCGACAACGAGCCGGGATTGCTCATGTTCGGCGGAAACTCGATGGCCGCGTCGAAGCCGATGTCGCGCGGATCCGGACGTTCGAACCCCTGTACGTAGGCCAGATGGATCTCGCCGATGCCATTGTCGCGGCACCAGTGGCGCCAGCGTTCGCCGGTGGCCCGCGCGTCGGGCAGCAGATTGGGGCGGTAGACCAGCAGCATCGGCCGGCCATCGACCTTCAGGGCGCGGCGGTCGCGCAGGTACGGCGCCACGTGGGCGATGAAGGCCAGATCGTCTTCGGCGCTGTGCTGCTGGCCGATCAGGATGTCTTCGTCGCGGCCATCCCAGCGGCGTGCCCAGTTTTCGTTGGCCCAGCACAGGCAGAACGGCAGTTCGATGCTGTCATCGGCCAGCCACTGGCGCACCGGATCTTCCATCAGGGTGCGGCCGCTGAACCAGTAGAAATAGAAGCAGAACGCGCCGATGCCGTGCTCGGCCGCGAGCTGCGCCTGGTCACGCATTACCTGCCGGTTGCGCAGATCGTAGAAGCCCAGGTCCGCCGGCAGCCGTGGTTGCACGTGCCCTTCAAACTGCGGCAGTGCACGCGTGACGTTGCGCCATTCGGTGAAGCCCTTGCCCCACCACGCGTCATTCTCGGGGAAGGTATGGAACTGCGGCAGGTAGAAGGCGACCAGCGTGGCCGGCAGCGTGGAAGGCAGCGCCTGCGACAGCTGCGGGCGGTAACCGATGGCCGCCTCGTCGGCCCGCCAGCGCAGTTGCGCGTTGGCCGGCGCACCCTCGGCATCGCGCTGGCCCCGCGGCGGCGGCGGCACCCAATCGGCATGCCGCGCCAGCAGCCGCGCGCGCAACCGGTCGCGCTGTGCCTGTGGCAGCGGCAGCGCCCGGAACGCGGCGCGCAGCAGCGGGAACAGTGTCTGGCGCAGGCTCATCGGAGGTGGCACCAGGACGGCAGGCGGAACATGGGGATCGGCATCGGGGCAACGGTCATGCGGGCATTTTCAGCGCTGGCGGCCGTGACGGCAAACACCGGCATGCTAGCGTGTGGCCATGCTCTTCCCCCACCACCTGCCCGATGCCGATGTCCAGCACCTGCCGGGCTGGCTGGGCGCTGCCCGGGCCGATGCCCTGATGGCCGGGCTGCAGGCCGACGTGCCCTGGGAGGTGCATCGCATCCGCATGTTCGGCCACTGGGTGGACTCGCCACGGCTGAGCTGCTGGATCGGCGACCCGCAGGCCCGCTATCGCTACTCCGGCGCCGACTTCGTGCCGCAGCCGTGGCCGCCTGCGCTGCAGGCTCTGCGCGAGCAGCTGCAGGCCGAAGGTGTCGGCCGCTTCAACAGCGTGCTGCTGAACCGCTACCGCAGTGGCGGCGATTACAAGGGCTGGCACAGTGACGACGAACCGGAGCTGGGGCCGGCACCGGTGATCGCCTCGCTGACCCTCGGCGCGGCACGGCGCTTCCTGCTGCGCCGGCGCGATGATCCGGCGCGCAAGGCCGAATTCGTGCTGGGCCACGGCGACCTGCTGGTGATGGCCGGGCCGACCCAGCGCTATTACCAGCATGCGCTGCCGAAGATGGCGCGGGTGCAGGGCGAGCGCATCAACCTGACGTTCCGCTGGATCACGCCGCGCGGGTGAGGGCGGGGCCGGTGCAGATGGGGTCAGAGCCCTTTCGCGGTGCGAAAGGGATCCGGCCCCGGAATGTGGAATGGGGTCAGATCCCTTTTCTGCGGGGAAAGGGCTCCGACCCCGCTGCGCTTCAGCGCTTGCTGCCGGCGTCCGCCTGGCCGCTGGTCAGGGTCCAGCCGACCACGTCCTGTGCCAGCTGCTGCAGGCCGCGTTCGAAGGCGGCGGTCACCGCCGGCACGTCAGTGCTGCCGACCGGTTGTGCCTGACGGAACGTGCGGTCGGCGACCACACGCTGGTCGGCCACGTGGATCAGCTTGGCGTTGAGCTCGATCACCACCGTCGGCGTGGCCTGGCCCTGGTAGTCCGATTCGAAGCGGCGCACGTCGGTGGACAGCTTGTAATCGGCACGGATGCCGGCAGCGCTGCGGGCCACCCCGCCGATGCGGCCGGAGTCCTCGAAGCCGCGCAGCAGGGTGTCTTCGATCATGTCGGTGGCCGGCTGCGCCCAGCTGGCACCCTTGTAGATCTCCAGCTGCGAAGGCGTCGGCCGCACATTGATGCGCGGGCTGTCGACCATGCGTGCAGCGCTGGGCTTGGCCAGCACCAGCTGCCAGCTGGCCTGCGGCCACGACGGATCGGCCTTGACCTGCACGGCCGGCGAGTACAGCGTCACCGCCGTTTTCTCGCTGCTGCCCAGGATGGAGCAGCCACCCAGCAGGGCGACCATCGAAGCGGCCAGCAGCAGGCGCGGAAGCGGCATCGGGTTCATTTGGGTTCGAACTCCTTCGGTGCGTCGCGGCCCAGCAGGTAGCGCGCGGGGTTGTTCTCGAGGCGGTCGCTGACCCGGCGCAGGTCGCGGATCAGGCCGCGCAGTTCGGTCAGGGTCGGGCCCAGCTGACCCAGGCCATCGTTGGCGAAGCTGTTGATGGCCGCGCGGTTCTCGCCCAGGATCGAATCGGCGTTGCCGGCCGCCGAATCGAGCTTGGCCAGGGTCGCGTCGAGCTTGTCGATGATGCCCGGCAGCTGCTGCACCAGGTTCTTGTCCAGGCGCTCGATGGTGCCGTTGGTGGTCTTCAGCGTGGTATCCAGGCTGCGCGCGGCATCACGCGCGCTGAGCAGCAGCGCCTGGGTGCCCTGGTCGCGGTCGGCCAGGCCACCACTGATGGTTTCCAGGTTGGCCAGGGTGGCGTTGATCGAGGCCACGTTGCGGTCGCTGAGAATCTGGTCCATGCGCTCGACGATGCGGTTGGCCACATCGGTGATGTTCTGCAGCGCCGAGGGCGTGGTCGGAATGATCGGTGCCGGGTCCTTGTTGACCGTGGTCAGCGCCGGCGACTGCGGCGTGCCGCCACTGAGCTGGATGATCGACGGCCCGGTCAGGCTGGTGATCGCCAGCTTGGCGCGGGTATCGGTCTTGACCGGCGTGGTCGAATTGAGGCGGATGCGCGCGACCACCTGGCGCGGGTCATCGGGAACCAGGTTCAGCTCGGTGATCGAGCCGACCGCGATGCCGTTGTACTGCACCGGGCTGCCGACCGACAGGCCGGTCACCGCCTCGCGGAACACCACGCGGTATTCCTGCCAGGTGCGGTCGGAGGAGTACTTGGCCGCCCACAGGCCGAAGGCCAGCAGGGCCAGGCCGGTGATCAGGGTGAACGCGCCGATCAGCACGTAGTTGGCTTTGGTTTCCATGGCTCAGGCACTCTCGATCTGTTCGCCGCGCGCGGCACGCGCACGCGGTCCGTGGAAGTATTCCTGGATCCACGGATGATCCAGTTTCTCGATGTCAGGCAGCGGTGCGTTGGCGACCACCTTGCGGTCGGCCAGCACGGCGACGCGGTCGCAGATGGCGTACAGCGTGTCCAGGTCATGGGTGATCAGGAACACGGTCAGCCCCAGCGCTTCCTGCAGGGTCTTGATCAGGCGGTCGAAGGCGGCCGCGCCGATCGGATCCAGGCCAGCGGTGGGCTCGTCCAGGAACAGCAGCGGTGGATCCAGTGCCAGCGCACGGGCCAGCCCGGCGCGCTTGCGCATGCCGCCGGACAGCTGCGAGGGCAGCTTGTTGATCGCATCGGCCGGCAGGCCGGCCAGCTTCACCTTCAACAGCGCCAGTTCGTAGTGCCAGCGCTCGGGCAGCTCGCGGTGATGCTCCTTCAGCGGCACCTGCACGTTCTCGCCCACGGTCAGCGAGGAGAACAGGGCGCCATCCTGGAACAGCACGCCGGTGTTGCGCTCGATGTGCAGGCGGCTGTCGGCATCGTCGGCGCGCGCGTCACGGCCGAGCACTTCGATCTGCCCCGCATCGGGCGTACGCAGGCCGAGGATGGAGCGCATCAGCACCGACTTGCCGGTACCCGAACCCCCGACCACGCCGAGGATTTCGCCGCGGCGCACGTCCAGGTCCAGGTCTTCGTGCACGGTCTGGCTGCCGAAGCGGTTGACCAGCCCGCGCACGCGGATGGCCAGTTCATGACCGTCGCTGTCGCGCATGTCGAGGGTTCCGGTGGCAGGCGATGTGGTCATCTCACCAGTCCATGTGCATGAACCACAACGCCGCGAAAGCGTCGATGATGATCACCAGCGAGATGGTCTGCACCACGCTGGAGGTGGTGCGTTCGCCCACCGACTGCGCGGTGCCTTCCACCTTCAGCCCTTCCAGGCAGCCGATCAGCCCGATCACCAGCGCGAACACCGGCGCCTTGGACAGGCCGACCAGCATGTGCCGCACTTCCATCGTCTCGTGCATGCGCGCGATGTACATCTGTGGCGGAATATCCAGGTCGAACGCACCCACGGTGATGCCGCCGGCCAGACCGGCGATCATCGCGATGAAGGTCAGCAGCGGCAGCGTGACCAGCAGTGCCAGCAGGCGCGGCAGCACCAGCAGATCGACCGGGTCCAGCCCCAGTGTGCGCATCGCATCGATCTCCTCGCGTGCCTTCATCGCACCGATCTGCGCGGTGAACGCACTGGCGGTGCGGCCGGCCAGCACGATCGCGGTCAGCAGCACGGCGAACTCGCGCAGGAAGGCGATGTTGACCAGCTCGACCACGTAGATCTCGGCGCCGAAGTCACGCAGGATGGTGGAGCCGAGGAAGGCGATGACCGCGCCGACCAGGTAGGACAGCAGCGCCACCAGTGGCACCGCATCCAGGCCCACCTGTTCCATCTGGTGCACGGTAGCGGTGAGCCGGAACCGGCGCGGTTCCTTGACCAGGCGTGCGGCCTTGACCAGGTTCTCGCCGAGGAAGCTGCACAGCGCCTTGATGTTGTGGCCGGTGGCATGCACGCTGACACCGAGGCGCTCCAGCGCGGCCAGCACGCCGAAATCGCGCTTGGGCTTGGGCCGGTCGTCGGCCACTTCCTCGATGGTGCACACCA
The DNA here is from genome assembly GCF_003028475.1 of Stenotrophomonas sp. Nf1. Lineage (NCBI taxonomy): Bacteria > Pseudomonadati > Pseudomonadota > Gammaproteobacteria > Lysobacterales > Lysobacteraceae > Stenotrophomonas > Stenotrophomonas sp. Nf1. The sequence goes on from NZ_PYTV01000007.1 coordinate 219,586, forward strand.
GCGCCTGATGATCCGGACGGAACTGCAGGGCCTCTTCGCCCAGGTCGGCGCGGTGGGCCACACGCAGTACCTGCAGCACGCCGGCCGAGTCCAGCTGTTCGATGCCGGTGGCATCGATGCCGGTCAGTTTGTCGGGAACGCCATGCAGGACCTCGGCCGCGGCCAGCGCGGTCTTCAAGGTCCAGGTGCCGGACAGGTGGATCAGGCCCGGGTCATGGGCGTCCTGCTCGAGCTGGGGGGCGTGGTTCGGGGTCACGTGGGCCATTCGGATCGCAGCATAACCGTTCTGTAGCGGACGTCGGGTCGAACCCGGCTGAATTTATCCGGCAGGGCCCGGCGTAGGTAATACTACGGCGCATGTCCGCAGACGCTCACACGATCCCCACGCCCCAGGCCACCTACGCACAGCGCGTGGCCTTCGTTTCCGAGATCGCCGGACGCCTGCACAGCTATGGCACCACGGCCCAGCGCCTGGAAACGGCGGTGGTGGCACTGGCACGCCAGCTCGATCTGGATTGTGAACCGTGGTCGAATCCCACCGGTATCATCCTCAGCTTCAGCGACCCGGCACAGGCGATCGGCTCCAGCGACATCACCCGGGTGATCCGCCTGGCCCCCGGCGAAAACGACCTGCACAAGCTCAGCGTGGCCGACCGCATCGCCGAGGAAGTGTCCAACGGCCGGATGAGCATCGCCCAGGGCCACACGGCGCTGCGCCAGCTGGACAAGGATCCGGGACGGCGCGGCAAGCTGCGCACCATCCTGTCCTTCAGCCTGGGCGCGGCCGGCGTGGCCGGCATGTGGAAGCTGCCGTGGCTGGACATCGCCACCGCCGGTGTCATCGGCCTGATGATCGGCCTGCTCGGCATGGTCACCGACCGTCGCCCGGCCACCCGCGAGGCGGCCGAGGCACTGGCCGCGCTGCTGGCCGGCATGGTCGCCACGCTGGTGGCCTCCTTCATCGGTGCGCTCAACCTCAACACCGTGATCATCGCCTCGCTGGTGGTGCTGCTGCCCGGCATGTCGCTGACCAACGCGGTCAACGAACTGGCCAGCCAGCATTGGGTATCGGGCACGGCGCGCTTTGCCGGCGCGCTGACCACCATCATGAAGCTCAGCGTCGGCGCGATGATCGCGGTGACCCTGGCCGATGTGCTCGGCCTGGATCCAGTGATCCGCGCCGCGCGGCCGCAGGGGCCATGGGTGGAGTGGGGCTCGCTGCTGACCGCGGCATTCGCCTTTGCGATGCTGTTCAAGGCCAACCGTCGCGACTATCCATGGGTGATCGCTGCGTCGGTGGCCGGCTATGCCATCTCCAAGTTCGGTGGCCATGCCTGGGGTGCACCGGCCGGCATCTTCCTGTCGGCGATGCTGTTGACCGCCGGCGGCAATCTGTTCGGCCGCCTGGTCGGGCGCCCCGGCGCGATCATCCGCCTGCCCGGCATCATCATGATGGTGCCCGGCAGCACCAGCCTGCGCGGCGTGCTGACCCTGGTCCAGCAGCAGGACGTGGGCGCCGGCCAGAGCGTGTTCCTGACCGTGCTCAACGTGGTGATGGCACTCGTTGCCGGCCTGTTGTTCGGCAACCTGCTGATGCCGGCCCGCAAAACCCTGTAGGTGTGGACCGTTGGTCCACACACTGGGGAATGAAAAACGCCGGCTTTCGCCGGCGTTTTCCCACGGCTTTCCGATCCGGCCTCAGGCCTTCTTGATCAGGAAATCTTCCGGCTTCTTGTTGCCCTTGGCGGTCAGCTCGGCCATCCAGCGCGGCTGCTTGCCACGGCCGGTCCAGGTTTCCTTCGGGTTGGCCGGGTTGCGGTACTTCGGCGCCACCTTGCCCAGCTTGCGGCCGGCGGTCTTGGACGGCGCCTTGGCGGCCTTGGCCACCTTGCGCGCGCGCGGTGCCGGGGCGTCGCCGAACAGTTCCTCGATCGTGTAACCCTCGGTCTTGGCCAGCTTGGTCAGCTGGGCGCGAACCTTGGTGATCGGCCGGCGCTTGGCAACGATGGTCTGCTGCTTCTTTGCGGTGCGGATCAGGGCGCCCAGCTCGCGTGCCGACAGGCCGGTCAGGTCAATGCTCATTTACGGTTACTCCAGAAACTAATGTGTGGACGGGACGAGCCAGTCCATGGCGTCGCGGGACAGAATAGAGATGAATTATTCCAAGCACAAATACTGCCGGGACAGGTCTTGGCGACCTGCCGGCTGCAACGCGGGCATTTTGACCGGATTATGTCTGCTGCCATATTCCGGCGGGCCGATCACCGGCAAAAAAAGACCGGGGCATGCCCCGGTCCTGTGTGCCGATCAGCCCTGCAGGCGCTGCAGCAGGGAGGCCTTGTCCAGGCTCTCGGCTTCGCTGGCGCGGCGCGAACGGTACTCGTAGGTGCCCGCGGCCAGGCCACGTTCGCTGACCACCACGCGGTGCGGAATACCGATCAGTTCCATGTCGGCGAACATCGCGCCCGGGCGCAGGCCACGGTCATCGAGCGCCGCATCCAGCCCGGCGTCGCGCAGTTCCTGCAGCAGGCTGGCCGCCGCTTCGGCCACCGCAGCGTCACCCTTCGGGTTGATCACGCACACCACCACCTGCCACGGCGCCATCGCGTCCGGCCAGATGATGCCGGCATCGTCATGGTTCTGTTCAATTGCGGCAGCCACCACGCGCGAGATGCCGATGCCATAGCAGCCCATTGCCATCACCGCGGCCTTGCCGTTCTCGTCCAGCACAGTGGCGTCGAGTGCTTCGGCGTACTTGCGGCCGAGCTGGAACACGTGGCCGACTTCGATGCCGCGGGCGATCTTCAGTTCGCCACCGTCCAGCGCCCGGTCACCGGCACGCACGTTGCGGATGTCGGCCACTTCCGGTTCCGGCAGATCGCGGCCCCAGTTGACACCGGCCAGGTGGAAGCCGGATTCGTTGGCACCGACGACGAAGTCGGACATCGCCGCCACTTCGCGATCGGCGACCACGCGGATGGCCTTGGCCGGGGCGACCGGGCCGAGGAAGCCCGGCACGCTGCCCAGGTACTCGGCGATCTCCGCTTCGCTGGCGAAGCGCTGTTCGTCCAGACCGGCCACCTTGGCCAGCTTGATCTCGTTGACCTCATGGTCGCCGCGCACCAGCACCAGCACGAACTGCTGCGCCTTGCCTTCGCCAGCGACCAGCGCCACCGACTTCACGGTGCGCTGCAGGTCGATGCCGAGCAGGGCGGCGACGTCCTCGCAGGTCTTCTGGGTGGGCGTGTCGAGCTTGCGCATCGCTTCGGTGGCGGCCGCACGCGGCGCCGGATCGGCAGCGATCGCCGCTTCCATGTTGGCCGCGTAATCCGAGCCGGTGGAGAACACCAGCGCGTCTTCGCCGGAATCGGCGATCACGTGGAATTCCTGCGAGGCATCGCCGCCGATCGCGCCGGAATCGGCCTGCACCATGCGGAAGTCCAGGCCCAGGCGGGTGAAGATGCGGCTGTAGGCCGACTTCATGTTCTCGTATTCGCGCACCAGGCACTCATCGTGCAGGTGGAACGAATAGGCGTCCTTCATCAGGAACTCGCGCGAACGCATCACGCCGAAGCGCGGGCGGATCTCGTCGCGGAACTTGGTCTGCACCTGGTAGAAATTCACCGGCAGCTGCTTGTAGCTGGACAGCTCGCTGCGCGCGAAGTCGCAGGCGGCTTCCTCGGCGGTCGGGCTGTAGCAGAACACCTGGTCCTTGCGGTCCTTGATCTTCAGCAGCTGCGGGCCGAACTTCTGCCAGCGCCCGGTCTGCTCCCACAGTTCCTTCGGCTGGATGGTGGGGATCTGGAATTCCACCGCGCCAGCACGGTCCATTTCCTCGCGCACGATGCGTTCGACCTTGCGCAGCACGCGCAGGCCCAGCGGCGACCAGGTGTACAGGCCGGAGGCGAGCTTGCGGATCATCCCCGCGCGCAGCATCAGCCGGTGGCTGGTCAGCTCGGCGTCGCTGGGGGTTTCCTTGGTGGTGTGCAGGTGGAACTGGGAGAGGCGCATCGTCGGCTTCGGATAACGGCAGAGACGCCTATTCTGCCAGCCCGGCCGGGGGTGGGGGTACTGGCAGGGCTGCGCCCTGCACCCGCCTCATGCAACGGCAACTGCAACTGCCGAAGCAACGGCAAAGGCCGGTTTCCCGCGGGATGGCGGGGTGGGTCCGGTTGCGGGGGACGCCGTAAACCCGTCCGTGGGGGCTTGGCCGCGGCATCCATGCCGCGGACACCCCCGCAACCGGACCCACCCCGCCTTCGACAGTTTTCCGCGATCTGTCGGAAAGCCACTGGGGTCAGATCCGTTTTCCGCAGGAAAACGGATCTGACCCCGGATTCACTTCGATCTCTGACAGAGTTCATCCACGTATGGCGTGGGATCTACTGGCCACCGGCCAACTGTCGAAGGCAGGGTACTGTGGGTTTGCGGGGTGTGAGCCGCATGGATGCGGCGACCAAGCCCCCATGGACGGGTTCACGGCGGCCCCGCAAACCCACAGTGCCCTGCCATCCCTCAGGAAGCCGCTTTGACATTTGACGTTGCCGTTGTTTTAAGCAGGTGCAGGGCTGCAAGCCCTGCCGATACCCTCACTCCGCCGGGCAGTACGCCTTGATGGCGGCTTCCGCCAACCCCTTCTGCGCGCTGCGCTGTTCCGGGGTCAACGCGGTATCGGGCTTGCCGTCGCCATCGGTGTCGTGCATCACCTGGCCGGTGCCTTCCAGCAGGGCCAGGTTGGCGCGGGCGGTACTACACGGCTCGGGCACCGGCGCGGCCGGAGCCTCGGCGCTGGCCGCGGCCTGGGGGCTGCGGGCCTGCTCGCGGGTCTCATACTTCCTGCCCGCCGGAGGGGTCTCCGAGTACTGCGTAACGCCATTGGCGTCCTTCCACTTGTACACCGGGCCGGCCACGGCGTTGGCACTGGCCAACAGCAGCAGGCATCCAAGGCTGGACAGGGCACGCATGGCAAACTCCGCAGAATGGGCGTAGAACGCCGATTGCAGCATTGGCGCCGACGGCTGGCAAGTCGATTAAACTGGATTCCATGGACCCGATCACACCGCCGCCGCGCTCGCGCACGATTTACCTGCTGCCCAACCTGTTCACCACGGCCGGCCTGTTCGCGGGCTTCTACGCGATCATCGCTGCCGCCAACGGCGATTTCGTCAACGCCAGCATTGCGGTGTTCGTGGCCGCCGTGATGGATGGGCTGGACGGGCGCGTGGCGCGCCTGACCGGTACCAGCAGCGAGTTCGGCGTGCAGTACGACTCGCTGGCCGACCTGGTCAGCTTCGGCATGGCGCCGGCGCTGGTGATGTATCACTGGTCGCTGTCGTGGCTGAAGTTCGATGACCCGCTGCTGGGCCGCGTCGGCTGGGCGGTGGCATTCCTGTATGCCGCGTGCGCGGCCCTGCGCCTGGCCCGCTTCAACACCCAGGTGGCGGTGGTCGACAAGCGCTGGTTCGTCGGTCTGGCCAGCCCGGCCGCGGCCGGGCTGATGATGTCCTTTGTCTGGGCCTTCGCCGACGGCAATCTGGGCTGGGATGGCAATCAGCTGCGCTACGTCGCGCTGGCGGTGACCCTGGTCGCCGCGCTGCTGATGGTCAGCCGTATCCGCTTCTGGAGCTTCAAGGGTGGTGCCGCCAAGGACGGTCGTGCTGACCGTGTGCCGTTCCTGGTGCTGGCACTGGTGCCGGTGGCCATCGCCATCGCGGTGATCGACCTGCCGCGCGTGCTGTTCGCGGTCGGCATCCTGTACGCCGTGTCCGGCCCGGTGATGTGGGCCGTACAACGCCTGCGCAAGAAGTCCGAGGCCGCGTGAGCCAGGACCTGCCCGTGCTGTGGTCGCCGGCCCAGCAGGCCTGGCTGCAGGCCATGGGCTACACCGTCTATCACGACGGCCAGCTGGCTGCCGAGCTGGATGCGGCGCTGCAGCTGAGCGTGGCCAACGCCGAAGCCCGTGCTGCTGCGCCGGCCGGGCCCGCCCACGTGGGCGCCGCCGCGCACGAACGCCCTGGCGGCGCCGAAGCTGTGGCGCGCCCGGAACGCCCGGCACCGCCACGTCGCGAACCTCCGGTCACCGCACCGGATACCGCACCGGCCACGGCACGTCCGATGCCCAGCGGCAACGCCCGGCAACCGGTGGTGCGCCTGCCGGACCGGCTGCAGATCGCCTTGCTGCGTGCGTCGGGCTGCAACCCGAACGACCCGTCCACCCAGGCGCTGATGGACAGCTGGCCGCTGGACCAGCTGCGCCACGATCCGGCCGCCAAGCGCGCGCTGTGGCCGCAGCTGCGTGCCCTGCGCAAGCGGGGGGCAGCATGAGTGCGGTCAGCCAGCCGGGACCGGTGCGCCTGCGCGCGCTGCGCGAGAGCGATCTCAATGCGGTGATGGCGATCGAGCTGCGTGGCTATCCGTTTCCGTGGACCCGCGGCATCTTCATCGACTGCCTGCGCGCCGGCTACCCCGGCCTGGCGATGGAGCGCGACGGTCAGCTGATCGGCTACGGCGTGCTCAGCCTCGCCGCCGATGAGGCGCACGTGCTGAACATCTGCATCGATCCGCTGGCGCAATCGCGTGGCCTGGGCCGCCAGCTGCTGCGCGCGCTGGTCCAGCTGGCCCGTGATCGGGGCGCGCAGCGGGTGTTCCTTGAGGTGCGCCCGTCGAACACGCCGGCATTGGCGCTGTACCACAGCGAAGGCTTCAACGAGATCGGCCGCCGGCCGCGCTATTACCCGGCCGCACAGGGGCGGGAGGACGCGGTGGTGATGGCCATCGAACTGGTCGGCGACGATCTGCAGGCGATGCCGCCGCTGTAACGGAGTAGGGTTGCCGGCCAGCGGCCGGCACTACCTCTACGCCGACCGCAAGGCCAATACGCCGCTCACGATGAGCGATGCTGCCAGCCAGCGCGTGCGTGGTATCCGTTCGCGCAGCAGGAACACCGAGATCAGCAGCGCAAACAGGATCGAGGATTCGCGCAGCGCCGAGACCATGGCCACCGGTGCCTGGGTCATGGCCCACAAGGCCATCGCATAGGAGGCCGTGGTGCCGACACCGCCGGCCAGACCCAGCGGCCAATGCTGCCGCGCATAGTCCAGCACCGCGCCGCCGCGCGTGTACAGCGCCCACAGCGGCAGCGGAATGCCCGACAGCAGGAACAGCCACAACGTGTAGCTGAGCGCGTTGCCGGACTGGCGTGCGCCCTGCGCATCGACCAGGGTGTAGGTGGCGATCATCGCGGCGGTCAGCAGCGGCAGGCGCAGTTGGCCACCGCGTGCACCCAGTGCCATGCACAGGATGCCGGTACTGACCAGCAGCACGCCCAGCCAGGCCGCCGGTGGCAGCCGTTCGCCGAGCAGGGTGCCCGCCAGCGCGACCAGGATCGGCGCACTGCCACGCATCAGCGGATAGGCCAGGCTCATATCGACCTGCTGATAGCAGCGTGCGACCAGGCCGTAGTAGGTCACCTGCAGCAGCACCGATGCGCCCAGCCAGGGCCAGCTGTGCGCGGCGGGAAAAGGCAGGAAGGGCAGGGCGGCGGCCGACAGCAGCGCGGCGCTGCCGGTAACCAGCACGGTGCCGAGGAACTTGTCCGGCCCGCGCTTGACGATCGCATTCCAGCTGGCATGCAGTGCCGCCGCGGCGAGAACCAGCAGGAAGATCGAAAGAGGCATCGGGCGATGATGCCATGCCGGGAAAATGGAAACGCCGGGCATCGCCCGGCGCTTCTTGAAACGATGTGCCAACCTTGGTTGGCACGCACCCGAGCGTGGCGTTACAGCTTCGCGCGCTGCTCGCGCAGGCCGGCCAGCTGGGTGTTCCAGTCGGCCAGGCGCACACGCTCCTGCTCGACCACGGCCGGCGGCACCTTGTCGGTGAACCTGGCCAGCTTGGTCTCGCTCTTCTCCTTCTCTGCTTCGACGCGGGCGATTTCCTTGTCCAGGCGCGCGCGCTCGGCATCGAGATCGACCAGGCCTTCCAGCGGCACCAGCAGCTTCAGCTCGCCAACGATCGCCGCAGCGGCCGGCGGTGCGCTTTCACCCTCGGCCAGCCACTGGATGCTGTCCAGCTTCAGCAGGAACGACAGCGAGGCACTGAAGCGTTCGATGCGCACGCGGTCCAGCTCGAGGCCCGCCTGCAGGCGCAACGGCACCAGCTTGGACGGGGCGACATTGAGTTCACTGCGCACGCGGCGCACGGCGCTGATGGCCGCCTTCAGCCACTCCACGTCGGCCTCGGCCTGGGCGAAATCGCCGGCGAATTCGTCGGCGGTCGGGTACGGGCGCAGCGACAGCGTGGTCGCGGCCAGGCCCAGACGCGGCGCCAGCTGCTGCCACAGCTGTTCGGTGATGAACGGGGTCAGCGGATGCAGCAGGCGCAGCAGCGCTTCGAGCACGTACAGCAGGGTGTGGCGGGTGCTTTCGGCGTCGGCGGCGTCGGCACCGTTCAATGCCGGCTTGCTCAGTTCCAGGAACCAGTCGCAGAACTCGTTCCAGGCGAACTCGTACAGGCACTGCGCCAGCAGGTCGAAGCGGTAGTTGGCGTAGTGGCCCTGCGCTTCGGTCGACACCGCCGCCAGGCGCGACAGGATCCAGCGCTCGGCGTCGGTGCGCGGCGTCGGCACGCCGGTGAACGCGGCGCCTTCGGTGTTCATCAGGGCGAAGCGGCTGGCGTTCCACAGCTTGTTGCAGAAGTTCTTGTAGCCTTCGGCACGGTTCATGTCGAACTTGATGTCGCGGCCGTGGGTGGCCAGCGCGGCGATGGTGAAGCGCAGCGCATCGGCACCGTGGGCGGCGATGCCGTCCGGGAATTCCTTGCGGGTGGCCTTCTCGATCTTCTCCACCATCTTCGGCTGCATCAGGCCGCCGGTGCGCTTGGCGACCAGATCGTCGATGCTGATGCCATCGATGATGTCCAGCGGGTCGAGCACGTTGCCCTTGCTCTTGGACATCTTCTGGCCCTGGCCGTCGCGGATCAGGCCGGTGAAGTAGACGTCCTTGAACGGGATCTTCCCGACCAGGTTGTCGGTGGCCATGATCATGCGCGCCACCCAGAAGAAGATGATGTCGAAGCCGGTGATCAGCACCGACGACGGCAGGTAACGGTCGAAGCCGCGCTCGGCCATGGCCTGCTCGTTCGGCCAGCCCAGGGTGGAGAACGGCCACAGCTGCGAGGAGAACCAGGTCTCCAGCACGTCGCTTTCCTGGTTCAGCACCACGTCGCTGCCGAGGTTGTGCTTGGCGCGCACTTCCGCTTCGCTGCGACCGACGTAGCAGCTGCCGGTGGCGGCGTCGAACCACGCCGGAATGCGGTGGCCCCACCACAGCTGGCGGCTGATGCACCAATCCTGGATGTTGTTCATCCAGTGGCGGTAGGTGTTGATCCAGTTCGGCGGCACGAAGGCGATGGTTCCGTCTTCGACCAGTTCCAGGCCGCGCTTGGCCAGGTCGTCCATCTTCACGAACCACTGGTCGGTCAGGTACGGCTCGATCACCTGGCCGGTACGGTCGCCGCGCGGCACCTGCAGCTTGTGCGCGCGGGTCTCGACCAGAATGCCCAGGTCTTCCAGCTCGGCCAGCACCGCCTTGCGCGCGGCGTAGCGGTCCAGTCCCTGGAAGCGTTCGGGCGCATTTTCATTCAGCGCCGCCACCGGGGTGAACAGGTTGATCATCGGCAGGCTGTGGCGCACGCCGACTTCATAGTCGTTGAAATCGTGCGCCGGGGTGACCTTGACCACGCCGGTGCCGAACGCACGGTCCACGTAATCGTCGGCGATCACCGGCACGCGGCGGCCGGTCAACGGCAGCACCACCTGCTTGCCGATCAGGTGCGCATAGCGCTCGTCTTCCGGATGCACCATCACCGCGGTATCACCCAGCAGGGTTTCCGGGCGGGTGGTGGCCACCACCAGATAGTTGCGGGTCTCGCGCAGGGTTTCCACGCCGTCGGCATCGCGCTCGACGTGTTCGTAGCTCAGGCCGTCATCGAGCGTGTAGGCGATCGACCACAGGAAGCCGTCTTCCTCGGCGCTCTCCACTTCCAGGTCGGAAATGGCGGTCTTCAGCACCGGGTCCCAGTTGACCAGGCGCTGGCCACGGTAGATCAGGCCCTGCTCGTACCAGCGCACGAAGGCTTCGTTGACGGCGGCCGACGGCTGCGGGTCCATGGTGAAGGTGCTGCGCGACCAGTCGGCGGAGGTGCCGAGGCGGCGCATCTGGCGCTCGATGGTGTCGCCGGACTGCTGCTTCCACTCCCAGACCTTGCCGATGAAGCCCTCGCGGCCCAGCGAATCACGGGTCTCGCCCTTGCCTTCCAGCGCCAGGTTGCGGCTGACCACCATTTCGGTGGCGATGCCGGCGTGGTCGGTACCGACCTGCCACAGCGTGTCGTAGCCGCGCATGCGGTGGTAGCGCACCAGTGCATCCATCAGGGTCTGCTGGAAGGCATGGCCCATGTGCAGGGTGCCGGTCACGTTCGGCGGCGGCAGCAGGATGGTGTACGGCTCGCCCGTGCCGGACGGCTTGAAGTGGCCGGCCTTCTCCCAGGCCTCGTAGAGGTCGGTCTCGAAGGACTTCGGGTCGTAGCTGGAGGCGAGTTGGGTCATGCGGGGGAACCGGTAATCAAGGCGGAAGGGAGATCAGCGCGACCCGAGGGCGCGCCGGATCTTCTGGTCGGTGTGGTACTGGCTGACCGCGTAGGCGGCCCAGATGGCGGCGGGCAGCCAGCCGATCAGGGTGATCTGCAGGATCAGGCAGACGATCCCGGCCAGCGGTCGGCCGATGGTGAAGAAGGACAGCCAGGGAAGAATCAGGGCGATCAGCAGGCGCATCAAGGGGGTCCTCGCGGGGCTTACATGTCGTGCTTGTTCAGGTCGTAGCCGGCGGCCTTGTACTGGCGCCAGCGCTCGCGCAGCGGTTCGCGCGCTTCCGGATCGGCCGGAACCACTTCCAGCACGCGCTCGCACTGGCCCAGCCAGGGCTCGTCGCGCAGGTTGATCACCAGTGGGCGCGCCGGCGCATCGGTGCCGGGCACGGCGATCAGCACCAGCGCCTCTTCCTCGTCCATGTCTTCGCCGGCGATCTGGTGCGGGATGTAGGCATCGTTGTCGAACGCCCACAGCAGTTCGTCCAGTTCCTCGGCCTGGGCCTGGTCGCGGGCCAGCACCAGGGTGAACAACCCGGCGTCGTTGGCCTTGCGCGCCAGCTCGCAGACCAGGCGCAACGGCTCGGTCAGGAAGCGGGGCTTGGCGATCAGGTAGAAGTCGGCGCGGGGCATGGCAGGGTCCGGGTCAGGCAGGGGCCCGGTCGTGCCGGGCGAGGCCCTGGCCGGCGGTTGCCGGCCAGGGTCGGGTACGGCATCAGGCGCGGGCGGCCTGGTCCAGCAGCCATTGGCTCAGCAGGCCGACCGGGCGGCCGGTGGCCATGCCACGCTTGCCTTCATCGCTGGCCACGCCGGCAATGTCCAGGTGCGCCCAGCGCTGGCCTTCGGCAAAGCGCGACAGGAAGCAGCCGGCGGTGATCGCACCAGCCCAGCGGCCGCCGATGTTGTAGACGTCGGCGAAGCTCGAATCCAGCATCGGCTGGTACTCGTCCCACAGCGGCAGGCGCCAGGCGCGGTCGAACACGTGCTCGCCGGCGGCCAGCAGCTCGTTGGCCAGGTCGTCGTGCTTGCTCATCAGGCCGGCGGTCTGGTGGCCGAGGGCGACCATGCAGGCACCGGTCAGGGTGGCCACGTCGACCAGGGCCTGCGGCTCGAAGCGCTGCGCGTAGGTCAGCGCGTCGCACAGGATCAGGCGGCCTTCGGCATCGGTGTTGCCCACTTCGATGGTCTTGCCCGACATCGAGGTGATCACGTCGGACGGACGATAGGCGTTGCCATCGATGGCGTTTTCCACCGCCGGGACCACCACGACGAGGTTCAGCGGCAGCTTGGCCTTGACCGCAGCGACGAAGGTGCCGATGACGTTGGCGCCACCGCACATGTCGTACTTCATCTCCTCGATGCCGCCCTGGGTCTTCAGGTTGACGCCACCGGTATCGAAGGTGATGCCCTTGCCAACCAGCACATAGGGCTTGGCGTCGCCTGCACCGGTCCACTTCAGCACCACCAGGCGCGGGCGGTTGGCCGAGCCACGGGCCACGGCCAGCAGCGAGCCCATGCCCAGCGCTTCCATCTGGTGCTCGTCGAGGATCTCGGCTTCGGCGCCGTCGTGCTCACCGGCGAACTTCACGCCCACCTCGGCCAGGTAGGCCGGGGTGCAGTAGTTCGGCGGCAGGTTGCCCAGCTCGCGGGCGAACTCGACACCGGCGGCGATGGCCTGGCCCTGGGCCAGCGCCTGCGCGTCGTCACCGGCGATGGCCAGCTGGGTCAGGCCGGCGTCTTCGGCCTTCTTCTTGCCCAGGGTGGCGGTGTAGCGGTAGGCGGCGTGATCGGCGGCGATCACCGCCTGGCGGATGGCCCAGGCCGCGTCGCGGTCCTTGATCGCCACCTCGGACAGGGTGAACAGCGCGCTGCGGGTGGCGCCGGCCTTCAGCGCGCGCACGGCGTCGCCCACGGCCTTCAGGTACTGCGGCACGCCGAAGCGGGCGGCGTCGCCCAGGCCGACCACCAGCACGCGCGCGGCGCTCACGCCCGGCAGGTCGTGCAGCAGGGTGGTGGCGCCGGTCTTGCCGGACAGGTCGCCACGCTGGGCCAGGGCGGCCAGACGGCCACCACTGGCGGCGTCCAGGGCCTGTGCGGCCGGGGTCAGGGTATGGTCGGCATAGGCGCCAACCACCAGGCAATCAACGGTGGCGGCGGCCGGAGCAACGTGGTTCAGGGTGAATTCGAGGGCCATTGAGCAGATTCCATTGGCGAGTCCGTACAATCGCAGGCCGTTTACGCCCAGACAGTAGACTGGGCGGCACCGCGAACGAACCCCAGAGTTTAAACCACCGCCCCATGCTGAAGCTCGACCGATACCTGCTGGGCGATTTCGTCCAGAGTTTCCTGGCTACCCTGATCGTCCTGCTGGTGGTCAGCGTGGGCGGCGTGCTGGTGGACATCCTCGGCAACATCGCCGACGGGCGCCTGCCGGCCAAGCTGCTGTTCTCGCAGCTGGGCCTGCAGTTCATCGCCTACCTGCCGCTGATCCTGCCGCTGGCGCTGATGCTGGGCCTGCTGCTGGCGATCGCCCGGCTGTACCGCGACTCGGAAATGGCGGTCATCACCGCCATTGGCGTGGGCCCCAAGCGCCTGCTGCGGCCGCTGCTGATGCTGGTGGTGCCGGTGGTGCTGCTGGTCGGCGCCTGCTCGCTGTGGCTGGGGCCCTGGGCCGGGCGGGTGGCCGAGCAGATGATCATCGAGGCCAACCGCAGCGTACTGATGGCCGGGCTGGAGCCGGGCCGCTTCACCCCGCTGCCCAATGGCGGGGTGGTCTACCTGTCCTCGATCTCGCCCGATGGCACCCAGCTGGGCAAGGTGTTCCTGCAGCGGCAGAAGGACGACCGCCTGGAAGTGGTGTCGGCCAACGGCGGCCGCATGTACTTCGAGGGTACCCGCCAGCGCTTCCTGGAGCTGGATGACGGCCACCAGGTGGAAGGGCCGGTGACCGGTGGGCTGGATTACCGGTTGGCGACCTTCGCCCGCAACGACGTGGCCCTGCCCGATGGCGCACAGGCCCGCACCGAGGATGATCCCGAACTGATGCCGACCCTGCAGTTGATCGGAGATGCGCGGCCGCAGGCACAGGCACAGCTGCACCGCCGCCTGGCGCCGCCGCTGATCGCGCTGGCGTTTGCCCTGCTGACCGTGCCGCTGGGCCGCAGCTCGCCGCGCCAGCAGCGCTATGGACGCATGATGCTGGCCCTGATGGCCTACATGGTGGGCACCAACCTGATGTTCATCGGCAGCGGCTGGATCGCCAACGGCAAGATCCCGGCCGCGCTCGGCCTGTGGTGGCTGACCCTGCCGCTGCTGGCGCTGGCGATCTGGATGTATGCACGTGATGGCCGCCTGGGCCGCCCGAAGGGAGCCCGCGCATGAGGCTGCGCCCGATGCGTTTCGACCTGTACCTGGGGCGCTCGGTGTTCACCACCGTGCTGCTGACCTGGGCGGTGCTGGTGGGCCTGGACGTGGTGATGGCCTTCTCCGGCGAATTCAAGGACATCGGCAAGAACGGCTACACGCTGGGCCACGCTGCGGCCTGGGTGCTGTACACCGTGCCGCGCCGTGCCTACACCTTCTTCCCGACCGCTGCGGTGATCGGCTCACTGATGGGCCTGGGCCAGCTGGCGGCGACCTCGGAGCTGACCGCGCTGCGCGCGCTGGGCCTGTCGCGCAAGCGCCTGAGCGTCTCGGTGGCGATTGCCCTGTCGCTGTTGACCGCGGTGATGGTGCTCAGCGCCGAGACGCTGGGGCCGTGGGGCCAGGACCGCGCCGATGCGCTGAAGACCAGCGCCAAGTGGGGGCTGGATATCTCGACCACCCGCTATTCCGGGCTGTGGGCACGCGAAGGCGATACCTTCCTCAATGCGCAGAGCGGCGAGGAGCAGCTGGTCGGTGACAAGGGAACCCGCTTGATCCTGCGCGACGTGCGCCTGTACCGCGTCGCCGAGGACGGCCAGATCGCCTCGTTGACCCACGCCGCCACGGTCGAGCACGACAAGGATGGCTGGGTGCTGACCGGGGTGCGCCGCGATACGTTCGGCGAACGTTCGGCCACCCGCCAGGAAGTGGCACGTGAACCCTGGAACTCGAAGCTGGACCCGGCCGCGCTGGCGACCGGCATCGCCAAGCCGCGCAACCTCAGCGTGTCCGAGCTCAGCACCAGCATCGCCTACCGGCAGCGCAACGGGCTGGACGCGCGCGATTTCGAGGACGTGTACTGGAGCCGCTGGTTCTACCCGGTGAACGTGCTGGCGCTGTGCCTGGCCGCCGTGCCGTTCGCGTTCGGTTCGCTGCGCAGTGGCGGCATGGGCAAGCGCCTGTTCCTGGGCATCCTGTTCGCGCTGGGCTTCTGGCTGCTGCAGCTGTTCTTCGGCCGCATGGCCGGCGCGCTGAAATTCGATTACCGCATTGCCTATGCGCTGCCGCCGATCGTGATGCTGGCCGTGTCCGGACTGCTGTTCCGGCGTAAATCGGGCTGACCCAGGTTGTCGTAGAGCCGAGCCCATGCTCGGCTGATGCCCTGTGAGCGAAACGCAGTCGAGCATGGCTCGACTCTACAGGTCGTGCATCACCGCTTCGGCAGGCGCACCAGACGGGTACCGCTGGCGCGGTCGTGCCAGGTCAGGTGCTGGCGATCGAGCCACGCCCACCAGAATCCCAGCCCGCCCAGCAGCAGCGACAACGTGCCCACCGCGAAACGCAGCCACAGCTGCGCGCGCTGCAATGGCGTGCCATCGCTTGATTCCAGCTTCAGGCGCCAGGGACGCATGCCCAGCGTCTGCCCGCCACGGCGCCAGCTGGCCGTGGCGTACCACCCGGTCACCGCCCAGCACACTGCCCACAGCAGCCACTGCCAGACGCTGAACGGGGCGATGTTCTCGCGCTGGGCATGGCCGCTGAAGGTGTAGCCCAGGGTGAACAGCGTGCCGGCCAGCATCCACAGGGCCAGCACCGGCAACGCGTCGTAGACCATCGCCAGCATGCGCCACAGCAGCAACGCACGTGGGCGGGGCATCTCGGTGGTGGCCGCAGCGGCGGCCTCGGGGACAGGGCGGGGCATGCGCCGAGCATACGCAATGCTGGCCGCATCCGCAGTCGCGCTCGTATCCTGCACGCATGGCTCTTGTTTCCACCCCCGCCGAACGCCGTCAGCTGGTGCAGCAGCTGCCGGAGCTGCGCGCCGACGACAGCACGCGCATCCAGCGCTTCCTCGATGCGATCTGGGCCGAGAACGGCCTGGCCCGCGCCACCCTCGACAGCTACCGGCGCGACTTGGAGGGCCTGGCGCGCTGGATGGATGGGCGCGATGGCGGGCTGGCCGGCATCGAACGTCCCGGCCTGTTCGACTACCTGGCCTGGCGTACCCGTCATGGCTGGTCGCCGCGCAGCAACGCGCGCCTGCTGTCGGCACTGCGCGCGTTCTTCGCCGACGGCGTGCGTCGTGGCGAGCGCAGCGAAGACCCCAGTGCACTGCTGGATCCGCCGAAGCTGCCGCGGCTGCTGCCCAAGGCGCTGGCCGAAAGCCAGATCGACGCGCTGCTGGCCGCGCCGGACATCGACAGTCCGCTGGGCCTGCGTGACCGCGCCATGCTGGAACTGATGTACGCCGCCGGCCTGCGCGTGAGCGAGCTGGTGCTGCTGCCGGCCACCGCGGTCAACCTGCGCCAGGGCGTGCTGCGGGTCACCGGCAAGGGCAGCAAGGAACGGCTGGTGCCGCTGGGCGAGGAATCACAGCACTGGCTGGAGCGCTACCTGCAGCAGTCGCGGCCGCAGCTGGTCGGCAAGGGCAAGGTGCAGGCGTTGGCCGACGGGCAGACGCCGTTGTTCATCGAGCCGACGCTGCATGCGCTGACCCGCCAGGCCTTCTGGCACCTGGTCAAGCGCCACGCGCAGGTGGCCGGTATCGACCCGGCGCGGATCAGCCCGCACGGCCTGCGCCACAGCTTTGCCACCCATCTGCTCAACCGCGGTGCCGACCTGCGCGCGCTGCAGATGCTGCTGGGCCACAGTTCGCTGTCCACCACCCAGATCTACACCCTGGTGGCGCGCGAGCATCTGCAGAAGCTGCACGCCCGCCATCATCCGCGCGGCTGAGCGAGGGCCTGAACCCGGCCTTGCGCCGTGCCCGGCGTCGCGGCCCGGCTGCGGTGGCTGTGTCAGAATCCGGAGTCTTCTTCTGTCGCGGACCGTTCCATGCTCCGATTTGCCATCGCCGCCGTGTTCGGTGCGCTCAGCCTGACCGCCTGTGCCCAGCCGGCCCCGCCGGCCGCCAAGGCACCCGCCGCCGCCCCGGCCAAGGCCAGCCCGGCCGCCAACGGTTCGGCCGACCAGGCCGTGCGTGCCGCGCTGACCGCGCTCAACCCCGGCTTCGAGGTGGACTACATCGGTGCCGCGCCGTTCCCCGGTTTCCGCGAGGTGGTGGTCTCCGGCCAGCTGCTGTATGTATCCGATGATGGCCGCTACCTGTTCCAGTCGCAGCCCTACGACACCCGCGCCAAGGGCCCGGCCAACAGCGAGGGCCTGCTGGGCTATCGTCGCAGCCTGCTGGCCAAGGCCAACCACGGTGATCGCATCGTGTTCGCCGCGCCGAACGCCAAGTACACCATCAGCGTGTTCACCGATATCGAATGCGGCTACTGCCGCAAGCTGCACCAGGACATCGCCGAACTCAACCGCAACGGCATCACCGTTGAATACCTGGCGTTCCCGCGCATGGGCCTGGGCAGCAAGGACTACACCGACATGATTTCGGTCTGGTGTGCGGCCGACCGCCGCCAGGCGCTGACCAACGCCAAGCGCGGTGGCAGCGTGCCGGCCAGGAACTGCACCAACCCGGTGGCGATGCAGTACGCGCTGGGCCAGCAGCTGGGCGTGAACGGCACGCCGGCGATCTTCGCGCCCGATGGCACCCAGCTGGGGGGCTACCTGCCGCCGGCACAGCTGCGCGCGGCGCTGGAAAAGCTGTCGGCCAAGCGCTGACCTTTTTCTGTAGAGCCGAGCCCATGCTCGGCTGCGGAAACATCAGCCGAGCATGGGCTCGGCTCTACAGGTAGGAAGCCAGGGGCGCGCTGCACCCCCGGCCTTTTTCTTACTTCAGGCCATCACTGACCGCCTTGGTCAGCGTGCCCTGCGCATCGTCACCACTGAACTCCCAGACGAACGCGCCGCCCAGGCCCTGGGTCTTCACATAGCCCATCTTGCGGGTGATGTTGGCCGGGGTGTCGAAGCTCCACAGCGTGCTGCCGTTGTAGATCCAGGTGGCACCGGCGGTGTTGTCGGTGTAGCCCGGCCACGCCAGGTTCTTCAGCACCTTCCAGTCTTCGATGCCGGCTTCATACGTGCCCGGAGCGGCGCCGCTGGCGGTCTGGTACAGGCCGTTGTTGGCATTGGCCACGCCGGTCCAGCCACGCCCGTAGTAGCCGATGCCCAGGTTGAGCTTGGCCGCAGGCACGCCACGGCTGATGAAGGCCTCGATGGCGTCGTTGCTGTTGTACAGCTTCTGGTCGCCGGTGGATGGATCATTCGGCGAATCGAACAGTGCCGACTGGTGATTGGTCTTCGCATCCCACGCACCGTGGAAGTCGTAGGTCATCACGTTGATGTAGTCCAGGTACGGGTGGTACGCGGCCGGATCGGTGACGCGGATCTTGTCGATGCCTGCACCCACCGCCACCGTCAGCAACAGGCCCGGACGCACCGCATCGAGCTGGCGGCGGAACTCGGCCATCAGCGCGGTGAAGTTGGCGTTGTCTTCCGGCTTGCCGCATTCGATGCCGCAGGCCACCGGGTATTCCCAGTCGATGTCGATGCCGTCGAACACGCCCAGCGCCGCACCGGCACCACCGGCGCCATCGGTCACCGGCAGGTTGCCCTTGATGTAGGCATCGATGCACGAGGCAACGAAGGCCTGGCGGTTTTCCGGGCGTGCCGCGCTGGAGAAGCCACGCGACCAGGTCCAGCCGCCCAGCGAGATCAGCACCTTCATGCCCGGGTACTTGGCCTTGAGCTGCTTGAGCTGGTTCCAGTTGCCGCGCAGCGGCTGGTCCCAGGTATCGGCGCTGCCGCTGACGCTCTCGGCGGCGCTGAAGGCCTTGGTGTAGTCGGCGAAGGCGTCGCCACCGGCACCGCTGTTCGGATCCGACGGCTGGGTGATGCCCACTTCGCAGCGGTTGTTGCGCACGTTGCCGAAGGCGTAGTTGATGTGGGTCAGGCGTGCGGCCGAACCGCTGCTGTCGATGTTCTTGACCCGGTAGTTGCGGCCGTAGATGCCCCACTGGGTGAAGTAGCCGATGACCCGCTTGCCGGTGGTGCCATCGTCGCCGGCCAGCGTGGTGGCGCTGATTTCGGTGCCCTGGGCCGACGCATTGCCGGCGTTGTCGCGGGCGCGCACGCGGTAGCGGTAGGTGGTCGATGCGGTCAGCCCACCATCGACGTAGCTGGCACTGGACGGCGAACCGACCAGGCTGCCGTTGCGGTACACGTCATAGCCGGCCACGCCGCTGCCGCCGGTGTTGTCGGTGGACGGGCTCCAGCTGAGCGCGATGCTGTTGGCGGTACGCGTGCCCACCGCCAGCCCGCCCGGTACGCTCGGTGCGGTGGTATCGCCACCGGCGGCGTTGACGGTGATGGTGATGGTCGCGGTGCTGCTGGTGGCGTTGTTGTTGTCGGTGGCTACCGCGCGCAGGGTGTGGCTGCCGGCGCTGGCATTGGTCCAGCTGGCCGCGTACGGCGCACTGGTGGCCACGCCCAGCGTGCTGCCGTCGCGGAAGAACTCGACCTTGGCGACGCTGCCGTCCGGGTCGCTGGCGTTGGCGGTCACGTTGACCGTGCTGCCGGCGCTGAAGGTGGCGCCGTTGGCCGGCGAGGTCAGGCTGACCACCGGCGGCTGGTTGGTGCCGCCGCCATCACAGGCGCCGAGGTTGGTGTAGTAGGGCGCACCGGCCGGATGGTCCGGCGGCGCGTTCCAGATGTCCTGGTTCGCCCGATAGAGGACGCCTCCTTTCTGCAGGGTATCGCCGGCCCGGTAGATCTTGGCCTGGTCCCACTGGGCCACGCCGGCACAACTGGCAGCCTGCGCCAGTCCGGGCAGGGCAGCGGCACCGGCGGCCACGGCAAGCAGCCAGGCCAGGCGGCGGGGACGACAGTTTCGGGTCGCACGTTCGGCACTGCGCACAATCGGGTCGTACATGGGTAAGTCTCCGATCAAAGGGCGCGCGGGCCCCGATGGCGCCGCGCGTGACGCAGGTCCGGGCGTCGCCCGGGAAGGCGACGGAGGGGGCGGACGGGGTACCTGGGAGGCCGGGGAGAGAGTCCGGCGCCAGGTGGGGACAACGTTGTCATCAATTGTGTGGTCAATCCGTGAGCAAGCGCATGGTTCGGGGAATCGGGCGGAGAGCGCGCTGCGCGCGGCCGGCGGCCATCGGCGGAGCCCCTCGTGGCTGGGGCTTTCCGCGAACAGCGGGCTTCTGGAGGTTGGCCGGGTGGGTGGGCTGCGCAGGGGACGCCGTGAATACGTCCCTGTAGGCTCGGGCGCGCCATCCATGGCGCTTACGCCCCTGCGCAGCCCACCCACCCGGCCACGGACAGGTTCCTGCGCGGCCAGCCACGGAAGACAGAACAAAAAATCAAAAGCAAACGCCGGTCGCTTCGCTCTTCAATGCCTGATTCCTGAAATTTCCCTTGTTGCCGGCCAGCGGCCGGCACTACCGGCGAGCATCCACGCATGGCGTGGATCTACCGCAGATCGCGGAAATCTGTCGAAGGCGGGGTGGGTCCGGTTGCGGGGGTGTCAGCCGCATGGATGCGGCTGCCAAGCCCCCAAGGACGGGTTTACGGCGTCCCCCGCCACCGGACCCACCCCGCCATCCCACGGGAACCCAGCTTTTGCTTTGGCCGTTGCCGTTGCCCTGGCCTCGGCGGGTGCCGGGCGCCGCCCGGCCCAAGCCCGTCCCCCGCTTCCGGTACAATGTCGGGCCCGTTTCCCAACTACGGTTCCCCGGACATGATGGTCCTCGAGGGCGCGCCCGCCCTGTCGCCGTTCCGCCGCGAACGTCTTGAATCCCGCCTGCAGTCCATCGCGCCCTCCCTGCGCATCAGCGGTGCCTGGCACGTCTACTTCGTGCAGACCGAAGGTGCCGCCGCCCCCGACCTGACCACCCTGTGCCGCATCCTCGAGGCTGCGCCGCAGGCGCAGGCCGTGGCCGACGGTGCGGTCAGCCGCATCGTGGTGCCGCGCCTGGGCACGCTGTCGCCGTGGTCGAGCAAGGCCACCGAACTGGTCCGCGGTGCCGGCCAGCCGGTCAGCCGGGTCGAGCGTGGCCTGCGCATCGACGTGCAGGGCTGGCCGGCCGATGCCGCCGCCCTGCAGGCGCTGGTCAAGGCGCTGCACGATCCGATGACGCAGTCGGTGCTGGAAACGGTCGAGCAGGGCCAGGCGTTGTTCTCGGCGCCGGCGCGGGGTGAGCTGGAACGCGTGCCGGTGGACCAGCTGGAGGCCGCCAACCAGCGCCTGGGCCTGGCCATGGCCCAGGACGAGATCGACTACCTGCGCGAACGCTTCACCACGCTGGGTCGCTCGCCGTCTGACGTGGAACTGATGATGTTCGCGCAGGCCAACTCCGAGCACTGCCGGCACAAGATCTTCAACGCCAGCTGGACCATCGACGGCCAGGAACAGGACCGCTCGCTGTTCCGGATGATCAAGAACACCCACCAGCAGACCCCGCAGCACACGCTCAGCGCGTACAGCGACAATGCCGCGGTGATCGAAGGCCATCCGGCCTCGCGCTACCGTCCGGATCCGGCCAGCGGCGAGTACCGCCGCGAGCCGCAGGTGCCCAGCGCGTTCCAGATCAAGGTGGAAACGCACAACCACCCGACCGCGATCGCACCGTTCCCGGGCGCCTCGACCGGTGCCGGTGGCGAGATCCGCGACGAAGGCGCGACCGGCCGCGGTGGCAAGCCGAAGGCCGGCCTGACCGGCTTCTCGGTCTCGCACCTGCGCATTCCCGAACTGCCGCAGCCGTGGGAAGCGCCGCGTGCGCTGAACCCGCGCATGGCGCCGGCGCTGGAAATCATGACCGACGGCCCGCTCGGCGGCGCCGCGTTCAACAACGAGTTCGGCCGCCCGAACCTGCTCGGCTACTTCCGCAGCTTCGAGCTGCCCGAAGGTGCCGATCTGGTCCGCGCCTACGACAAGCCGATCATGCTGGCCGGTGGCCTCGGCGCGATCGATCGCATCCAGGTCGACAAGATCCAGCTGCAGGCCGGTGATGCGGTCATCGTGCTGGGTGGCCCGGCGATGCTGATCGGCCTGGGCGGCGGTGCCGCCAGTTCGGTGGCCTCCGGTGAAAGCGCCGAGGACCTGGATTTTGCCAGCGTGCAGCGCGACAACCCGGAGATGGAACGTCGCTGCCAGGAGGTCATCGACCGCTGCGTGGCGATGGGGGCCAACAACCCGATCAAGTTCTTCCACGACGTCGGCGCCGGTGGCCTGTCCAATGCCATTCCCGAGCTGCTGCACGATTCGAGCGTGGGCGGTGTCATCGACCTGGGCAAGGTGCCCACCGATGATCCGTCGCTGTCGCCGATGCAGCTGTGGTGCAACGAATCGCAGGAACGTTACGTGCTGGGCGTGGCCCAGGAACGCCTGGCCGAGTTCGCCGCGCTGTGCGCGCGCGAGCGCTGCCCGTTCGCCGCGGTGGGCGTAGCCACGGCCGAAGAACACCTGGTGGTGGCCTACGGCGCCGTGCCCGGCCACACCCCGGCCGATGCGCCGATCGACCTGCCGATGGACGTGCTGTTCGGCAAGCCGCCGAAGATGCACCGCGACACCGCGCACCCGCCGGCCCCGCGCTGGCCGGCGCTGAAGACCGGCGGCCTGGATCTGCACGAAGCGGGCCTGCGCGTGCTGGCGCACCCGACGGTGGCCTCGAAGAACTTCCTGGTCACCATCGGTGACCGCAGCGTCGGCGGCCTGACCGCACGCGAACAGATGGTCGGCCCGTGGCAGCTGCCGGTAGCCGACGTGGCGATCACCGCGGCCGACTTCGACGGCGTGGCCGGCGAAGCGATGTCGATCGGCGAGCGCACCCCGCTGGCCCTGCTCGATGCCGCCGCGTCGGCGCGGATGGCGGTGGGCGAAGCGCTGACCAATCTGTGCGCGGCGCCGGTGGATGCGTTGGATGAGATCAAGTTGTCGGCGAACTGGATGGCCGCTGCCGGCCACCCGGGCGAAGACGCGCTGCTGTACGACGCGGTGAAGGCGGTGGGCATGGAGCTGTGCCCGCAGCTGGACATCAGCATCCCGGTGGGCAAGGACTCGCTGTCGATGCAGGCGCAGTGGCACGACCAGGGCGAAGCGCACAAGAGCGTGTCGCCGGTGTCGCTGGTGATCTCGGCGTTTGCGCCGGTGCTCGACGTGCGCCAGCAGCTGACCCCGCTGCTCGACCGTGATGTGGACAGCGAGCTGTGGCTGATCGGCCTCGGCGCCGGCAAGCAGCGCCTGGGCGGTTCGATCCTGGCCCAGGTGCATGCCGATCACGGTGACCTGCCGGCGTTCGCCGGTGCCGCGCCGGACCTGGACGATCCGCAGCGCCTGCGTGCCTTCTTCGAACTGATCCGCGATGCGCGCCAGTCCGGCCTGCTGCTGGCCTACCACGACCGCAGCGATGGCGGTGCCTTCGCCGCGCTGTGCGAGATGGCCTTCACCTCGCGCCTGGGCCTGGACATCACCCTCGATGCCTGGGGCGACGATCCGTTCCGCAGCCTGTTCAATGAAGAACTGGGCGCAGTGGTGCAGATTGCCCGCGAAGACCGCGCCGCGTTTGCCGATCTGGTCGAGCGCCACGCACTGATCGAATGTGCGCAGCGCATTGCCAAGCCGACCACCGCACCGGTGGTGCGCGTGTCGCTGGGCGGCGAAAACCTGGCCGAGTGGCGCTGGGACGCGCTGTTCGACGCCTGGTGGTCGGTCACCCACGCCATGCAGAAGCGCCGCGACAACCCGGTCAACGCCGATGCCGAACGCGAGGTCGCGCGTGCCTTCAATGCGCCGGGCCTGAAGCCCAAGCTCAGCTTCGACCTCAATGAAGATGTCGCCGCACCGTTCATCAGCACCGGTGCGCGCCCGCGCGTGGCGGTGCTGCGCGAGCAGGGCGTCAACGGCCAGATCGAGATGGCCAACATCTTCGAACGTGCCGGCTTCCGCGCGTTCGACGTGCACATGAGCGACCTGATCGAAGGCCGCGTGGCGCTGCAGGACTTCACCGGCCTGGTCGCCTGCGGCGGCTTCAGCTACGGCGACGTGCTCGGCGCCGGCCGCGGCTGGGCCACCTCGATACTGGAGCGCAGCGCACTGCGTGATGCCTTCGCCGCGTTCTTCGCGCGCGAAGACAGCTTCGCGCTGGGCGTGTGCAACGGCTGCCAGATGATGAGCCAGCTCAAGGGCATCATCCCCGGTGCCGAGCACTGGCCGCAGTTCCGCCGCAACGCCAGCGAGCAGTTCGAAGCCCGCACCGCGCTGCTGGAAGTGGTGGAATCGCCGTCGATCCTGCTGCGCGGCATGGCCGGTTCACGCCTGCCGGTGGCGGTGGCGCATGGCGAAGGCCAGGCCGTGTTCGACAACGCGGTCGACCAGGCCACGGCGCGTGTCTCGCTGCGTTACATCGATGGCCACGGCAACGTGGCCAGCCAGTACCCGTTGAACCCGAACGGTTCGCCGGACGGCATCACCGGCCTGACCAGCACCGACGGTCGCGTCACCATCATGATGCCGCACCCGGAACGTACCCCGCGCGCGCTCAACCTGAGCTGGGCACCGGCCGAGTGGCAGGGCGATTCGCCGTGGATGCGCATGTTCCGCAACGCACGGGTCTGGTGCGGCTGATCGCGCAACCCACAATGCCTCTGCGTATGGGAAACCCGCCGGACTTCCGGCGGGTTTTTCTTTGCCCTGAGGAAAATGCTGACGTGGCCATCAGTTACATGCGTTTTCATGCGCCGGATAATCATCACGTACGCCTAACAAAATACTTTCATAAACAGGTGAAAGAGTGAACTGCTTCACGGCAATAGGATTTGCCATGTCAAAGTCTTGACGTTTTTCAAAGTTGCCGTTAACACTTGAACCCCGTTTCAGAACCATTCATTCCGCAGTAACCGTCTGGCGCACGCGCTCGGTTTCTTTCGCTGCGCGCCGTTCGGCAATACCCCGTAGTAAATCACGCGAATAAACGCCCCCAGGGGACGTTGGGCCAGAAGGCCCGGCGGTGGCGTTGCTTTGCCCAAAACCAGTCCACTCAGGAGCCGTACCGATGAATCGGATTTATCGCAAGGTCTGGAACAAAGCATTGGGTCAGTTGGTGGTGGCCTCGGAATTGGCCTCCTCCGACAGCAGCGGAGGTGTTGTCGACCAACGCGCCGCGACGACGCAGGCAACACCGGCCCTGCTGGCCGTTGCCCTGGGCCTGGTACTGGGAGTGGGCATGGCCGGCACTGCGGCGGCGCAGTCGGTGCAGATCGGTGGCAGCGCCACCTGCGTGGCGTTCAGCGGCAAGCTGTTGGAAAAGTGCCTGATCGAGGGCAGCGCCAGCGCCAAGGGCAGCAACGCGGTGGCCATCGGCGCCGGTACCAGCGCCAGCGCGGCCAACAGCGTGGCGCTGGGCGCCGGCTCCAAGGCCACCCGTGCCAACACCGTGTCCGTCGGCGATGCCGGCAAGGAACGGCAGGTCACCAACGTCGCGGCAGGCACGCAGGCCACCGACGCCGTGAACAAGGCGCAGCTGGATGCGCAGGCACGTGCCACCCAGGCCGCGCTGGCCGATGTCGCCGCCGATGGCAACCGCTATTTCAAGGCCGATGGCGCCGGTGATGACAGCGACGCGGCGAAGATCGAAGGGCAGGGTGCCCTGGCCGCCGGCGCCGGCGCGCAGTCGCTGGCCAATGCCACCACTGCCATCGGCACCCAGGCCATTGCCGCCGGCCTTGGCGCCAGCGCATTCGGCCAGGGCGCGCTGGCGCTGGGCGATGCCAGCGTGGTGGTGGGGCAGAGTGCAGCCGCGTTTGGTCTGGGCGACACCGCAGTGGGCGCCAGTGCCACTGCCGCCAGCGAGAATGGCGCAGCCACCGCACTGGGCGCGTTGTCCGAGGCGACCGCCGATGGCGCAACCGCCGTCGGTGGTGGTGCCGTGGCCATGGGCCCGGGCAGCACCGCACTGGGTCGTGGCGCTACGGCCGCCAATGAAGCCTCGATCGCGGTGGGTGCGTTCAGCACGGCCGTGGGCGAGTACAGCACGGCGCTGGGTTCCAATTCGGCGGCGGTGGCTACCGGCAGCGTGGCGCTGGGCGCCGGCTCGCTGGCTGATCGCGTCGATACCGTCTCGGTCGGCGCCGTCGATTACGGCCTGACCCGGCAGATCACCAGCGTCGCCGCCGGTACCGAAGACACCGACGCGGTCAACGTTGGCCAGTTGAAGGATGTCGCTGCGGTGGCCGACGCGACGGCCAAGCGTTTCCAGGCGACCGGCAGCAGCAACAGTGATGCCGGCGCGCTGGCCGAAGGCGATGACGCGCTCGCGGCTGGCGAAGCCGCCAACGCCATCGGCAACGGCGCTACCGCCGTGGGTGCCGGTGCAACGGCGGTTGCGCAGAACGCCACGGCGGTGGGCACCAACGCGCTGGCGTCGGGCCAGAACAGTGCCGCGTTCGGCAACAACGCGCAGGCCAACGGTCCAGGCAGCGTCGCGGTGGGCGGCGCTGCGGTGGATGCCAACGGCAACCCGCTGATCACCAGCGGTGGCGTGCCGGTGGAAACCGGTGCGACCAGTGCCGGGGTCGGCGGCACCGCAGTGGGTGCCAGTGCCGAGGCCGGTGGGTTTGCTGCCTCCTCATACGGTGTCGGCGCCTACGCCGCCGGCGCGCAGGCCTCCGCGTTCGGTGCGGTGGCCAATGCCATCGGTGATTACTCCACTGCGCTGGGTACGCAGAGCAATGCCACCGGCACCAGCAGTGTGGCCATCGGCGGCCCGGCCGATCTGATTCCGGGCCTGGGCTTCTTCGTGCAGACCCAGGCCAGTGGCGAGGCCGCCACGGCGGTCGGCGCCGGTGCCATCGCCAGTGGCAACTACGCCGTGGCCAACGGCAGCCTGACCGAAGCGTCCGGTGCCGAGTCGGTGGCCGTGGGCTACTTCGCCTACGCGCCCGGCGAAAATGCCAGCGCGCTCGGTGCACAGACCTGGGCCAGTGGCGCGCAGAGTACCGCGGTGGGCTACTACGCCACGGCACGCGGCGCCAACAGTGTCGCGTTGGGTGCCAATTCCGAAGCGGTGCGCGCCAACAGCGTGGCCGTGGGCAGCGCGGGCAACGAACGGCAGATCACCAGCGTGGCCGCTGGCAGTGAAGCCACCGATGCGGTGAACAAGGCGCAGCTGGATGCAGTGGCCACGACCGCCGACAGCACCGCGCGCTTCTTCCAGGCCCAGCCGGAAACCGGCAGCAATGCCGGGGCCTATGCCGAAGGCGAGGGGGCGCTGGCGGCCGGTTCGGCCAGCAACGCCATCGGTGCCGGCGCCGTGGCACAGGGCGCCGGCGCGTCGGCGCTGGGCGATGACAGTGTGGCCCTGGGCCGCAACACCAGTGCTGCCGGTGCCGGCGGGGTGGCCATTGGTGGCCTTGGCCAGGCCTACGACGCATTCAACCAGCCGCTGGTCGATGACCAGGGCAACCCGGTGCGCGTGGGCACCACGGCTGCCGCCGATGCGACGGCGGTGGGCAACGCCGCACAGGCCACCGGCGCAACCAGCAATGCGTTCGGCAGCGCCGCCAAGGCAAGCGGCGACAACAGCCTGGCGGCCGGCGGAAAATCACGCGCCACCGGCAGCTACGCCGTCGCGCTCGGCGACAGCGCGTTCGCCAGCAGCGATGACAGCACCGCCGTAGGCGGCTACAGCTGGGCCACGGCCAGTGGCGCCAGCGCGTTCGGTGCCGGTGCGTGGGCCACGGCCACCAACGCATCCGCGTTCGGCAACGCGGCCTGGGCCAGTGGCAACGGCGCCACCTCGATCGGCTACAACAGCTGGGCCAACGGCAACAGTGCCACCGCCGTCGGCCGTGGTGCGTTCGGCTATGGCGACAACAGTGTCGCGCTGGGCTTCCAGGCGCTTGGCAACAGCATCAACAGCATTGCCATCGGCACCAACACGGTGGCCGGCGGAGAGAGTGCCATCGCGGTCGGTGCTGGCAGCAACGCCAGCGGCAACAACGCGGTCGCACTGGGCGCCGGCTCCGTGGCCAGCCGTGACCGCAGCGTGGCGGTGGGCAGCGCAGGCAACGAGCGGCAGATCACCAGCGTGGCCGCCGGTACCCAGGCCACCGATGCGGTGAACAAGTCGCAGCTCGATGCGGTAGCCGCCAGTGCGGCCAACACCAGCAAGTACTTCCAGGCCAGCGGCAGCGACGACAGCGACGCCGGTGCCCACGTGGAAGGCGACAACGCGCTGGCCGCGGGTGAAGCGGCCACGGCCATCGGCAATGGTGCGACCGCGTTCGGCAGCGGCGCCAATGCTCTGGCCGGCAATGCACAGGCCATCGGCTTCAATGCACTGGCCACGGCCGCCAATGCCAGCGCCATTGGCGCCAACGCACAGGCCACCGGCGAGTACGCCACCGCCCACGGTGCCGAGAGCGAAGCCAGCGGTGAACAGAGCGCGGCGTTTGGTGCGGCGGCGGTGGCCAGCGGCGCCGGCAGCACGGCGACCGGTGTGCTGTCTGAGGCCAGTGGCGAGGAAGCCGTGGCGGTGGGCTACTTCAGCAACGCCAGCGGCGAAGCGGCGACCGCCGTGGGCAGCGAAAGCGTGGCCAGCGGCACGGCCTCGGCGGCGTTCGGTATCGGCGCCGAAGCCACCGGCGGTTACAGCACTGCCATTGGCGGCTATGCGCAGGCTTCGGCATTCAACGCAACCGCCTTCGGCAACTTCGCCAACGCATCCGGTTCCAACAGCGTGGCGCTTGGCGGCGATTCGGAAGCATCCGGCGCCTACAGCACCGCCACCGGCCAGGGCAGCCTGGCGTCGGGCACCAATGCGGTGGCCGTCGGTGGTTCGCTGTTTGGGCTGCTGGCCACTGAAGCGTCCGGCGACTACTCCACGGCCGTGGGTGGCGGTGCCTATGCGCCCGGCATCAACAGTACCGCGCTGGGCAACGCGGCCGAATCGCGCGGTGCCAACAGCGTGGCGTTGGGCGCCGACTCGATTGCCGACCGCGACAACACGGTCTCGGTGGGCGGCGGCGGCAACACCCGTCAGGTCACCAACGTGGCCGCGGGCACCCAGGGCACCGATGCGGTGAACAAGGACCAGCTGGATGCGGTCGCCGCCGAGGGCGCAACCACGCGCAAGTACTTCCAGGCCAGTGGCAGCGCCGACAGCGATGCCGGCGCCTATGTGGAAGGTGACAGTGCGCTGGCTGCTGGTGAAGCGGCCAACGCCATCGGCAACGGCGCTACGGCGCTGGGTGGTGGTGCCACCGCTGTTGCAGCCAACGCCACCGCAATCGGCTTCAACAGCCTGGCCACCGGCACCAACGCCGCGGCCGTCGGCAACAACGCGCAGGCCAGCGGCGATGACAGTGCCGCACTGGGCAGCGGTGCCGCGGCCAGCGGCATCAGTGCCACGGCCACCGGCGCTGCGGCGCAGGCCAGTGGCGTGTACAGCACGGCCAACGGTGCAGAGTCCATCGCCAGCGGTGCGCAGTCGCTGGCCAGCGGCTTCCGTGCGGCGGCATCGGCTGATGGCACCACGGCCGTGGGCGGTTACAGCGAAGCCAGCGGCCGTCTCGGCACCGCACTGGGCTATGGCTCGGCGGCGACCGGCGCCAACACCACCGCCGTCGGCTTTGGTGCCGCCGCTGCGGGGACCGGTGCAGTGGCAGTCGGCCAGTCCAGCGAAGCCAGTGGTGCGGAGAGTGTCGCCATCGGCGGCAGCACGTTCTTCGGCCTGATTCCGTCGCGCGCCAGCGGCACCGGTGCTGCGGCCTTCGGTGCCGGTGCCTGGGCCACCGAGGATTACGCCACGGCAATCGGCTGGAATTCGTGGGCCGATGGCGCCGATTCGACCGCGCTGGGCGCCAGCGCTACCGCCACTGGCCTCAACAGCGTCGCACTCGGCGCCGGCTCCAAGGCCGAGCGTGACAACAGCGTGGCCGTCGGCAGTGCCGGCAGCGAGCGCCAGGTCACCCATGTCGCTGCCGGTACCGAAGGCACCGATGCGGTGAACAAGAACCAGCTCGACGCGGTGGCCGCCACGGCGGACAAGACCAGCCGCTACTTCCAGGCCAGTGGCAGCGCCGACAGCGATGCTGGTGCCTATGTGGAAGGTGACAGCGCGTTGGCTGCCGGTGAAGCAGCCAACGCCATCGGCAACGGCGCTACGGCGCTGGGTGGTGGTGCCACCGCTGTTGCAGCCAACGCCACCGCAATCGGCTTCAACAGCCTGGCCACCGGCACCAACGCCGCGGCCGTCGGCAACAACGCGCAGGCCAGCGGCGATGACAGTGCCGCACTGGGCAGCGGTGCTGCGGCCAGCGGCATCAGTGCCACGGCCACCGGCGCAGCGGCGCAGGCCAGTGGCGTGTACAGCACGGCCAACGGTGCAGAGTCCATCGCCAGCGGTGCGCAGTCGCTGGCCAGCGGCTTCCGTGCGGCGGCATCGGCTGACGGCACCACGGCCGTGGGCGGTTACAGCGAAGCCAGCGGCCGTCTCGGCACCGCACTGGGCTATGGCTCGGCGGCGACCGGCGCCAACACCACCGCCGTCGGCTTTGGTGCCGCCGCTGCGGGGACCGGTGCAGTGGCAGTCGGCCAGTCCAGCGAAGCCAGTGGTGCGGAGAGTGTCGCCATCGGCGGCAGCACGTTCTTCGGCCTGATTCCGTCGCGCGCCAGCGGCACCGGTGCTGCGGCCTTCGGTGCCGGGGCGTGGGCCACCGAGGATTACGCCACGGCGATCGGCTGGAATTCGTGGGCCGATGGCGCCGATTCGACCGCCCTGGGCGCCAGCGCTACTGCCACTGGCCTCAACAGCGTCGCACTCGGCGCCGGCTCCAAGGCCGAGCGTGACAACAGCGTGGCCGTCGGCAGTGCCGGCAGCGAGCGCCAGGTCACCCATGTCGCTGCTGGTACCGAAGGCACCGACGCGGTGAACAAGAACCAGCTCGACGCGGTGGCCGCCACGGCGGACAAGACCAGCCGCTACTTCCAGGCCAGTGGCAGCGCCGACAGCGATGCTGGTGCCTATGTGGAAGGTGACAGCGCGCTGGCTGCTGGTGAAGCGGCCAACGCCATCGGCAACGGCGCCACGGCGCTGGGCAGTGGCGCCACCGCCGTCGCGGCCAATGCCACGGCGGTGGGCTTCAATGCGCTGGCCACGGGGGCCAACGGCGCGGCACTGGGCAACGCGGCGCAGGCCAGTGGCGTGGACAGCCTGGCGCTGGGCAGTGGCGCGGTGGCCAGTGAACTTGGCGCCAGTGCCACCGGCGCCGGAGCACAGGCCAGCGGTGCCTACAGCACCGCCAGCGGTTCGCAGGCCGTCGCCAGTGGCACGCAGTCGCAGGCCAACGGTTTCCGTGCCAGCGCCACGGCCGATGGTGCCGCCGCACTGGGCGGCTACACCGAAGCCAGCGGCCGCCTGGGCACGGCGGTCGGTTACAGCGCCAAGGCGACGGCGGCCGGTGCCACGGCGGTCGGTTTCGGCGCCACTGCCAGCGCCGCCGGCAGCACCGCGCTGGGCGCGTCCTCGGTGGCCGATCGTGCCAACACCGTATCGGTGGGCAGTGCCGGTGCCGAGCGGCAGATCACCCGCGTCGCGGCCGGTACCCAGGCCAACGATGCGGTGAACCGCGCCCAGCTCGACGCGGTGGCCTCCACCGCAGACGCCACCAGCCGCCACTTCCGCGCCAGTGGCAGCGGCACCGCGACCGCCAGTGGCAGCGATGCCATCGCGGTGGGCTCGGCCGCCACCGCCAGTGGCAACCGCAGCAACGCGCTGGGCAGCAACGCCAGCGCCATCGGCAACGCGACCCTGGCACTGGGCGCCAACACCGCCGTGACCGGCAGCAACGCGGTCGCTCTCGGTGCCGGCTCCCGCGCCGTGGAGGCGAACGTGGTCTCGGTCGGTGGTGGCAACGGTACTGATGGCCCGGCGACGCGCCGCATCGTCAATGTGGCCGACGGTCGCATTGCTGCCGGCAGCAGCGATGCGGTCACCGGTTCGCAGCTCAACGTGACCAACCAGCGCGTGGGTGCGGTGGAAACCCGCGTCGGCGACTTCGATTCGCGCATCGCCACGGTTGAAACCACTGCCGCCAGTGCAGTCGGCTACGACGACGCCAGCCGCGATCGCCTGACCCTGGCGGGGATCCAGGGCACCACCCTGGACAACGTCGGCGCAGGCAGCATCGCTTCCGGCAGCCGTCAGGCCATCAACGGCGGGCAGTTGTTCCAGTCGCTCAGCGATGCCGCCAGCTTCCTGGGCGGCGGTGCCAGCGTTGGCCTGCAGGGTGTGTTCGTTGCGCCGAACTATGTGATCCAGGGCTCCACCTACAGCAACGTCGGTGATGCGTTGGGCGCACTGGACCGCAAGGTCAGCGAGATCGACCGCCGCACCGCCAGCGGCAGCCGTTCCAGTGCCTCCAGCCTGCGCTCCATGTCCGCCTCGCTCGATGCCGAACCGTCCAGCGCCGCGCTGGGCCTGGCCGGTGAGGATGCGAGCGTGGCCGACACCGCGCCTGCCGCCAGCACGGCCCGCGTGCAGGGCACCCCGACCGCCGCCAGTGCGGGCACTGCGCAGCCTGTCCTGGCCAGCGGTGGCGGGCTCAATGCGGTCGCGATGGGTGAAGGTGCCGTCGCCAGCGGCGCCTCGTCCACCGCGCTGGGGCAGGGCGCCAGTGCAACGGCGGCCAACGCCGTGGCACTGGGCCAGGGCTCGGTGGCTGACCGTGCCAACACGGTCTCGGTCGGCAGCGAGGGCAACGAGCGTCAGGTCACCAACGTTGCAGCCGGTACCACGGCCACCGATGCGGTCAACAAGGGCCAGCTGGATCGTGGCATCACCACCGCCAACAGCTATACCGACAGCCGCGTGCAGGCCGTATCCGACAGCTTCGACGTGTTCAAGGGTGAAGTGGATGGACGCCTGCGTCACATGGACCGTCGCATTGATCGCCAGGGTGCGATGAGCGCCGCGATGCTCAACATGGCCACCAGTGCCGCCGGCATCCGCACCCAGAACCGGGTCGGCGTCGGCATCGGTTTCCAGGGCGGCGAGTCGGCGATGTCGCTGGGCTACCAGCGCGCGATCAGTGATCGCGCCACGGTCACCATCGGCGGCGCCTTCAGCAGTGATGACAGCTCGGTCGGCGTGGGTGCCGGCTTCGGCTGGTAAGTGTGCAACCGCGTGCCGATGGTTCTGCCATCGGCACGCCATGCAGTGAGCGCCAAAGGGGCGTGGCACGGCAACCCTGGTGGGCCAGCCAGGGCAGTCGCAGGGAGTGATGGCCGTAGTGAGCTCCGTCCGTGCAATGGACGGAGAAGGAAAGCTCAACCATGACCTTGAAGAGGATTTCGAACGTGACCAACAAGCAGACCCTTCGCATCAATGTGCTGGCTGCCGCCGTGCTGTCGCTGACGGTGGGCGTCGGTGCCGCGCATGCGGCAACCCCGGGCGTGGCCAAGGAGCCGTCGCGTCTGGCCAGCGCTGCCCAGCAGAGCGTGGACGGCGTCATCGTCAAGTACCGCAGCGGCACCGCCGCCGCCAGTGACCGCTCGGCCAAGCTGTCGGTGGTCCAGTCGGCGCTTTCACGCGCCATCGTCAGCAGCGGCAACACCAGCCGCGCCACTGCGCTGGCCCCGCAGGTGGAACGCAGGCTGGGCACCGGCGCCGATCTGGTGCGGTTGAAGTCCAGGCTCGGCAATGCCGACATGCAGAAGGTGCTGGCCGAACTGAACGCCGATCCTTCGGTGCAGTACGCGGTGGCCAACGTACGCCTGCAGCGCTCGGACCTGCGCGCGGCGAACGCCCAGCCCGCGCTGGTTCCCAATGATCCGGACTACCAGCGCCTGCAGTGGAACTTCCACAACGCCACCGGTGGCGTGAATGCGCCGGCGGCATGGGACGTATCGCAGGGCGAGGGCATCGTGGTGGCCGTGCTCGACACCGGCATCATTCCCAATGTCCCGGACTTCGGCACGAACCTGCTGGAAGGGTACGACTTCATCAGCGACAAGGAATCCTCGCGCCGGCCGACCGATGGCCGTGCACCGGGCGCCACCGACTACGGCGACTGGGTGGAGAATGCCAACGAGTGCTACACCGGCTCGCTGCCCGATGACAGCTCCTGGCACGGTACGCACGTGGCCGGCACCATCGCCGAGGTGGCCAACAACGGTTCGGCCGTGGCGGGTCTGGCCTACAAGGCCAAGGTTCTGCCGGTGCGCGTGCTGGGCAAGTGCGGTGGCACCCTGGCCGACATCAGCGATGCCATCACCTGGGCATCGGGTGGCACCGTGCAGGGCGTCCCGGCCAATGCCAATCCGGCCGAGATCATCAACATGAGCCTGGGCGGTGGCGGTGCGTGCGATCCGGCCTACCAGGATGCGATCAACGGCGCGGTCTCGCGTGGCACGCTGGTGGTGGTGGCGGCCGGCAATGAAACCGACAACGCGGCCAACTACCGTCCGTCCAGCTGCGCCAATGTGGTGGCGGTGGGCGCTACCCGTGTGACCGGTGGCATCACCTACTACTCCAATTACGGCACGGTGGTCGATCTGGCCGCGCCGGGCGGTGGTGGCAGCGTGGATGGCAACCCGAACGGGTACATCTGGCAGATCGGCACCGACGCCACCCAGGGCCCCACCGGTGGCCAGTGGATCTACATGGGCAAGGGCGGCACCTCGATGTCCTCGCCGCATGTGGCTGCCGTGGCCGCGATGGTGCAGAGCGCGCTGATCGCCAAGGGCAAGGAGCCGCTGGCGCCGGCCGCGCTGGAAACCCTGCTCAAGCAGTCCGCGCGTCGCTTCCCGGTCACCATTCCGGCGGCGACGCCGATCGGCAGCGGCATTGTTGACGCCAAGGCCGCACTGGACGCCGCGCTGAAGGAGCCGTGCACCGAGAACTGCGAACCGGAAGGCATCCCGCTGACCAACAAGGTGACCGTGGGTGGCCTGGCCGGCGCAGCCGCCAGCGAAACCGTGTACACCTTCGAAGCGGCAGCGGGCAAGGCGCTGAGCGTGCTGACCTACGGCGGCAGCGGCAACGTGTCGGTGTACCTGGCCCAGGGCCGCGTGCCTACCGCCACCGACAACGATGCCAAGTCCACCCGCCCGGGCAATACCGAAACCGTGCGCGTGGCCAAGACCGTGGCCGGCACCTATTACATCAAGGTGGTGGGTGAGGCGGCCTACAGCGGGGTGAGCATCCTGGCGACCCAGTAATTCCGGCGTCGTAGATGAACACGCGAAGCCCGTCACCCAGGTGACGGGCTTCGTGTTTTTGCCAAAGGCCTGCCGGGGAGGGCGGAATCCACTGCCGAACTGCTAAAGTCGGACCGATTGACAGGAGAGTCATGTGAACGCGCTCGCTGCTACCGTTACCGACGACGCCGAAGGCCGCATCCTGGATGCGCTGCTGGCGCGTGGACGGCTCAAGGAAGCCGACCTGGCGCGCGCGCGGCCGCTGCACGCCGAAGCCGGTGGCAGCCTGCTCGGGCTGCTGGTGCGGTTGGGCCTGGTGTCCGAACGCGACCAGGCGCAGGCCAGCGCCGACGTGCTGGGCCTGCCGCTGTTGGAGGGCCGGCAACTGCCCGAAGCGCCTCCGCAGGCGCTGGCCGATGGGCTGCCGCTGTCGCTGCGTTTCCTCAAGCAGTTCCATGTGTGCCCGCTGGACATCAATGAACAGGGTATGCGGCTGTGGCTGGCCGATGCCCACGACCCCTACCCGCAGCAGGCCGTGCAGCTGGCGCTGGGCGTGCCGGTCACCCCGGTGCTGGGCATGCGCGCGGAAATCGACGATCTGGTGGAACGCTGGTTCGGTCAAGGGCGCAGCGCGATGGGGGCGATCGTCGAGACCGCCGACGGCGAGGGCGGTGCGGTCGACGATATCGAGCACCTGCGCGACCTCGCCTCCGAAGCGCCGGTGATCCGCCTGGTCAACCTGGTGATCCAGCGTGCGGTGGAACTGCGCGCCTCGGACATCCACGTCGAGCCGTTCGAAAGCCGCCTGAAGGTGCGCTACCGCGTCGATGGCGTGCTGGTGGAGGGCGAAAGCCCGCCGGCCAACCTCACCGCTGCGGTGATCAGCCGCATCAAGATCATGGCCCGGCTCAACATCGCCGAGCGTCGCCTGCCGCAGGACGGCCGCATCATGCTGCGCGTGCAGGGCAAGGAGCTGGACCTGCGCGTGAGCACGGTACCGACCGCGCATGGCGAAAGCGTGGTGATGCGCCTGCTCGACCGCGAAACGGTGGTGTTCGATTTCCACCGGCTGGGTTTCACCGATGCGTTCCTGCCGCAGTTCCGCAAGGTGCTGGAACAGCCGCACGGCATCCTGCTGGTGACCGGCCCGACCGGTTCGGGCAAGACCACCACGCTGTACACCGCGCTGAGCCAGCTCAACACCGCCGACGTCAAGATCATCACGGTCGAGGATCCGGTCGAGTACCAGATCGAAGGCATCAACCAGATCCAGGCCAAGCCGCAGATCGGCCTGGATTTCGCCAACGCCCTGCGCAGCATCGTGCGCCAGGACCCGGACATCATCATGATCGGCGAAATGCGCGACCTGGAAACCGCGCGCATCGCCATCCAGTCGGCGCTGACCGGCCATCTGGTGCTGTCCACCCTGCACACCAACAATGCGGCCGGCGGCATCACCCGCCTGCTCGACATGGGCGTGGAGGATTACCTGCTCACCTCCACCATCAACGGCATCCTGGCCCAGCGCCTGGTGCGCCGGCTGGAGCCGACCCACGCCGAGCGCTACCAAGCCTCGCCGGAGGAGATCGAGCGTTTCGAGCTGCGCCGCCTGCAGCCGCAGGGGCCCATCCATCTGTACCGTCCCGTGCCGTCGGCGCTGGCGCCGACCGGTTACCTCGGCCGCACCACCATCATGGAATTCCTGGTGATGAACGATGCGCTGCGGCGGGCGGTGATGCGCCGCGATGGCATGGGCGAAATCGAACGCATCGCCCGGGAAGCGGGCATGCGCACCATGTACGAGGATGGCCTGGCCAAGGCACTCAGTGGGCAGACGACCCTCGAGGAAGTGCTGCGCGTCACCGAGGAAAGCTGATGCGCGCAGGATCCCGGGGCTGACATGCCGAACTACCGTTACAAGGCGCTCAATCCGCACGGCGAGATCTTCGACGGGCAGATGGAGGCCGCCAGCGAGGCCGAGCTGGTGGCGCGGCTGCAGGACCAGGGCCATCTGCCGATGGAGACGCAGCTGGCCGACGGCGGCGCCCTCGGTGGCAGCAGCTGGCGCAACCTGCTGCGCCCGCGCCCGCTGCAGGGGCCGGCACTGCTGCAGTTCACCCAGCAGCTGGCAACCCTGCTCGGCGCCGGCCAGCCGTTGGATCGCGCGCTGTCGATCCTGCTCGGCCTGCCGGAGGACGAACGCTCGCGGCGCGCGATCACCGACATCCGCGACGTGGTGCGCGGTGGCGCGCCGCTGTCGACCGCGCTGGAACGCCAGCACGGCCTGTTCTCGCGCCTGTACGTGAACATGGTGCGCGCCGGTGAAGCCGGTGGCAGCCTGCACGAGACGCTGCAGCGCCTGGCCGACTACCTCGAGCGCAGCCGTGCGCTGCAGGGCAAGGTGATCAACGCGCTGGTCTATCCGGCCATCCTGCTGGTGGTGGTGGGCGGTGCGCTGCTGTTCCTGCTGGGCTACGTGGTGCCGCAGTTCGCGCAGATGTACGAGAGCCTGGACGTGGCGCTGCCGTGGTTCACCAACGCGGTGCTGCAGCTGGGCCTGTTCGTGCGCGACTGGTGGATCGTGCTGCTGGTGGTGCCGGCGGTGC
The DNA here is from genome assembly GCF_003028475.1 of Stenotrophomonas sp. Nf1. Taxonomy (NCBI): domain Bacteria; kingdom Pseudomonadati; phylum Pseudomonadota; class Gammaproteobacteria; order Lysobacterales; family Lysobacteraceae; genus Stenotrophomonas; species Stenotrophomonas sp. Nf1. The sequence continues at coordinate 257,299 of NZ_PYTV01000007.1, forward strand.
TGGCGCTGCTGTTCGAGCGCAAGCTGCGGCAGCCGGCATTCCGCCTGGCGCTGGATGGCTGGCTGCTGCAACGGCGCGGCATCGGCCGCCTGATGGGCGAACTGGAAACCGCGCGGCTGGCGCGCACGCTCGGCACACTGCTGCGCAACGGCGTCCCGCTGCTGGGCGCGCTGGGCATCGCCCGCAACGTGCTCGGCAACCGTGCGCTGGCCGCCGACGTGGAAACGGCCGCAGACGAAGTGAAGAACGGCGCCGGGTTGTCGCTGGCGCTGTCACGTGGCAAGCGTTTTCCGCGCCTGGCGCTGCAGATGATCCAGGTAGGCGAGGAGTCCGGCGCACTCGACACGATGTTGCTGAAGGCGGCCGACACCTTCGAACAGGACAGCGCCCGCCGTATCGACCGCCTGCTGGCGGCCATGGTGCCGGCGATCACCCTGGTGCTGGCCTCGGTGGTCGGCGCGGTGATCGTCGCCGTGCTGGTGCCGCTGTACGACCTGACCAATGCCATCGGTTGACGATGGAATGCCCCGCAACCCCGATACCCGCAACAGAAAGGACCGTCCATGATTGCTTCCCGTCGACCGATCCGCCTTTCCTTCACCGCTGCACGCCACCAGTCGGGCATGAGCCTGCTGGAAATCATCATCGTCATCGTGCTGATCGGCGCGGTGCTGACCCTGGTCGCCAGCCGCGTGCTGGGCGGCGCTGACCGCGGCAAGGCCAACATCGCCAAGGCGCAGGTGCAGACCGTGGCCTCCAAGATCGACAACTACCAGATCGACACCGGCAAGCTGCCGGGTGCGCTCAACGATCTGGTGACCGCACCGGCTGGCGTCGGCGGCTGGTTGGGCCCGTATGCCAAGCCGGCCGATCTGAACGATCCGTGGGGTCACGCGCTGGAGTACCGCGCACCGGGCGAAGGCCAGCCCTATGAGCTGGTCAGCCTGGGCAAGGACGGCAAGACCGGCGGCAGCAGTGTCGACGCCGATATCCGCTACCAGCCGTAAGCCTGCATGAGCGCTTTCCTGCCGCGCCGGCTGCCCCGCCCGCGCCTGCACGGCAGGCGCGCAGGGGGGCTGTCGCTGCTGGAAATGCTGCTGGTGATCGCGTTGATCGCGGCGATCGGCCTGATCACCGCGGCCGGCCTGTCGCGCGGTTTTGCCGGCATGCAGCTGCGCAGTGCCGGCAAGGACATCGCCAACCAGCTGCGCATGGTGCGCGCGCAGGCCATCGCCCGCGGCGAACCGCAGCGCTTTGTGATCGAACCGGCGCGGCGGCGCTGGGAAGGTGCCAACCAGCGTCAGGGCGACGTCCCGGCGCAGCTGCAGGTGCAGTTCGAAGGCGCCGCGCAGCTGGCCACCGCGCCGGGCCAGGGCGTGATCGAGTTCCATCCCGATGGTGGTTCCAGCGGTGGCCGCATCCGCCTGCAACGCGACGGCGCCGAATGGCGCATCGATGTCGGCTGGCTCACCGGTGAGGTCCGATCGGGACCATGGCGGGCACCATGAAGCGGCGCGCACGCGGCTTCACGCTGCTGGAAGTGATCATCGCCTTCGCCCTGCTCGGCCTGGCGTTGACCCTGCTGCTGGGCAGCCTGTCCGGAGGCGCCAGGCAGGTGCGCGAGGCCGAGCTGCGCACGCGCGCGGTGCTGCATGCGCAGTCGCTGCTGGCCGAAGCCGGTGTTGCCGCACCGTTGCAGGCGGGTCGCCAGCAGGGCGAATGGGAGCAGGGCCGCTACCACTGGGAGCTGCAGGTGCAGCCGTGGGTGGAGCCGCGCGCGGGCAACGCCGCGCAGGCACAGGCGCAGTCGCCCGGCACGCCCTGGCTGGCCGAACTGCAGCTGCAGGTACGCTGGGGCGACAGCGAACGCGAGCAGTTGCGCTGGCGCAGCCTGCGCCTGCTGCCGCCGGACCTGGAGAGCGCGCGATGAAGCGATGCGCCGCCGGCTTTACCCTGGTCGAAGTGATGCTGGCCACCGTGCTGCTGGCCGGTGGCCTGGCCCTGGCCTTCGCCAGCGTGCGCTCGGCGATGGCCGTCAGTCAGCGCGGCGAACAGATCGCGGCCGACAGCGAACGCATGCGCGCGGTGCAGGCGCTGCTGCGGCGGCAACTGGCCGGTGCGCTGCGCACGCCGCTGGAAGTCCCCGATCCTACCCGCGAGCCGATCTTCTTCCAGGGCGAGGAACAGCGCATGCAGTTCGCTGCCGACCTGCCGGGCTATCTCGGCCGTGGCGGCCCCTATCTGCATGCGCTGCAGGTCGATGGCCGCCCGGGTCACCGCCGCCTGCTGCTGGACCTGGTGCTGCTGCAGGAAGGCGAGCGCATCGCCGAGACGCCGCCACGCCCACCGGAGCTGCTGGTGGACGAGCTGGAATCGGTGCAGCTGCGCTATCGCGGCATCGACGCCGGTACCGGCCAGCTGACCGAGTGGCTGCCGCGCTGGGACGATACCCGGCGGCTGCCGATGCTGGTGGAGATCCAGATCGTGCCGGCCCGTGGCGCGCCCTGGCCCGCACTGGTGGTGGCGCCGCGCGTGGGCGGCAGCGGGGGCCCGCGATGAGCCGTTCACGCGGCGCGGCACTGGTACTGGTGCTGTGGCTGATTGCGCTGATGACCGCGCTGGTGGGCGCGTTCGCACTGAGTGCACGGGTCGAGCATCTGCAGCAGCGCGTGCTCGATGACGGCGCGCGCGGCCAGGAGCGCGCGCGGGCCGGGCTGGAGTACGCGCTGACGCGCCTGTCCGCCGATCCGCAGCGGGCGCCCTGGCGCGCCGACGGCCGCCTCTATCGCTGGCAGTTCGACGACGCCACCATCGAGATCAAGGTGCTGGACGAGAACGGCAAGATCAACCTGAATCTGGCCGATGTGGCCCTGCTGACGGCTTTCCTCAAGGCGCTGGGCGAGGATGACGGCGCGGCCCGGCAGTTGGCTGGCGCCATCGTCGACTGGCGTGACGAGGACAGCCTGGTACAGGCCGGTGGCGGTGCCGAAGCGCCCGACTATGCTGCAGCAGGGCTGCCCTATGGCCCGCGCAACAAGCGTTTCGAGACTCTGGGCGAGCTGCAGCGGGTGCTGGGCATGCGCGGACCGTTGTATCGGGCGATGCTGCCGCATGTGACGCTGTACAGCCGTCAGGCGCGGCCCGATCCGCAGTTCGCCGGTGCACCGGTATTGACTGCGCTGGGCCTGGACGCGGAGCAGGCGTTGGCGCAGCGCGCGCAACAGGAGCGTGACGCCGGTGGCGAAGCGGGTGCGACAACGCTTGCCAGCGCCAGCGGCACCTATAGTATCGAGTGCCGTGTCACCGACGGCAGTGGACGCCGGTCGGTGTTGCAGGCAGTGGTACGCAATGGCTCGGGCGGGGTTCCCGGGCAGACCTACACAGTGCTTCGCTGGGAGCAGGGAATGGCAGCAAGATGACAGCTTGGCAGGACAGTCTGCGGCAGGTGCAGGGCCGGATCGGCCCGGGCACGGGCCGTTTCCTGCGTTGGTGGCGGCACGGGTTGCTGGCCTGGGTGCCGGTGCGTTGGCAGTGGGCGCTGGGCTGGGGCCAGGCACGTCTGCTGTTGCTGCGTGACGGCGATCACCTGCAGGTCTGGCGTGAAGCCGGCGAGCGCCGCGAAGACGTGGTGCGCCTGCCGTGGCCGCTGTCGCCGCAGGCGCTGGACCGGGTGCTGGAACCGCGCCTGCGCGGCCTGCCGCGGGTGTGGTTGTTGCCGGCCACGGACGTCCTGCGGCGCACCCTGCGCCTGCCGGGCGCGGCCGCCGACCGCCTGCGGGCCGTGGTCGGCTTCGAGATCGACCGGCAGACACCCTTCGAATCGTCCCAGGTCAGTTTTGACGTACGCGAACTCGGCTCGGCCAGCGAAGGCCAGCTGCAGGTGGAGCTGGTCGCCTGGCCGTTGCGCCAGTTGGACGCCTGGCGCGCCAGCGTGGGCGAGTGGGCCGACGCGCTGGCCGGTGTCGATGCCATCGACACGCAGGGCAGGGCGCTGCAGGTGAACCTGCTGCCCCCGGCGCAGCGCCAGCAGCGACCGGACCCGATGCGGCGCTGGAACATGCTGCTGACCGTGGCGGCCCTGCTGATGCTGGTGCTGGCGGCCCTGCAATTGCTGGACAACCGCCGCGCCGCCGCCGATGAACTGCGTGCGCAGGTCGAGCGCAGCGCGCGCAGCGCGCGTGGCGTGGCCAGCGAGCGGGCGCAGCTGCAGGCCCTGGTCGAGGGCGCGGCGTTCCTGGAGAAGCAGCGCAACCAGCGTGCAGGCACGGTCGAAATCTGGAACGAACTGACCCGGCGCCTGCCCGAAGGCACCTACCTGGAAAAACTGGCGATCGAAAGCAACAACCTGCAGCTGATCGGCCTCAGCCGCGAAGCCTCGCAGCTGGTGCAGCTGCTGCAGGACGCGCCGCAGTGGCGCAAGGTCAACCTGACCGGCGTGCTGCAGGCCGATGGCGCCGCCAGTGGCCGCGACCGCTTCACCATGACCGCCGAGCTGCAGCCGCTGGCCGCCGCCCGCACCGAGGAGGCGGCCGATGCTGATGCCAAACGCACGCCGTGACCGCTGGCTGGCGCTGGCCCTGCTGCTGGCCGTGCTGGGCCTGGCCTACCTGCTGCTGGTGCATCCCTGGTTCACCCAGCCGCTGCGTGAGATCGATGCCGATGTCGCGTCGTTGCGCGAACGCGAAGCACGTGTGCAGGCGCAGCTGCAGCAGCAGCCGCAGATCGAACAGCGCCTGCGTGCCACCCGCGAGGCCCTGCTGCAGCGTCCCGGCTTCCTGCGCGAGGCCACCGCTGAAGCCGCCGCTGCCGCGCTGGGTGCCAAGCTGCAGGATGCGGTGGCGATGGCCAGCCCAGGCAACCGCAGTTGCACCATCAGCAACCGCACGCCATTGACCGACAACCGGCGCGATGCCGAGTTCGTCCGCGTTGCCATGCAGGTGCGGCTGCGCTGTGGCGTGGCCGAACTGGCCACGGTCCTGCACAGCCTGGAAACCGGCAGCCCACGCCTGTTCGTGGACAACCTCAACCTCATTGCACAGCGTTTCCAGCAATCACCGAACGAATCGGGGCTGGGTCTGGACGTGTCCTTCGAACTGGCCGGTTATCTGTTGCCGGGTGCTGCCAGCGAAGGTGCTGCACCGGCACCGGCACCGGCACCGGCCACCGAAGCCGCGCCGACGCCGCCGGCCGAGGCGCCCGCACCCGCACCGCTGCCGTCGCCCGATGGACAGGAGGTGGCCGATGAAGCGTGAGCAGATCAGCCTGCGCACCGGTTTCCTGCTGGCCCTGGCCGGCTGGGCCGGTGCCGTCTGGCTGGCCACCCTGTTCGGGCTGGGCAACCGTCTGCCGCAGGTCGGCGGTGATGCCGACGCGGCGCCACCGCTGCCCACCCTGGCGCCCCTGGCCGCCGAGCGCATGGCCAGTGCCGACAGCTACAGTGCCATCGCGGCGCGCCCGCTGTTTGCCGAAGACCGCCGCCCCCGTCCGTACCTGCTGGGCGGCAGCGAACCGGCGGCCAGCGCCGCGCTGCGCCTGACCGGCGTGCTGCTCAGCGGCGATTTCGGCATGGCCACCTTCAGTACCGAGCAGAACCGATCACTGCGCCTGCGCCTGAACGGAGAGGCGGTGGACGGCTGGCAGCTGGTGGCCCTGCAGCCCCGCCAGGCAACGGTGATCGGGCCCGGAGGCAACCAGGTGCTGGAACTGGCCGTGTTCAATGGCCAGGGCGGCGAGCCGCCAACCGTGCTGCGTGGCGCCAACGGCGTCCCCCCTGCGGCCGGCGGCGCCGTGCCGTCGCCGGTTCCGCCGCCGCCGCCGGCAGCGGCCGCACCTCCGGCGCAGACGGCACAACGCCCGGCCACCGCCACCGCAGCAACCCCGGCCGCACAGACACCTCCCGCCGACACCAACGGCCCCAGCGAAGCGCAGATGCAGGCCATCCGCGAACGCATCCAGGCCCGTCGCCGCCAGCTGCAGCAACAACAGCAGCAACAACCGTCGCCGCCCCCGGGCGATGGCACCAACCGATAGAGTGAATGCATGAACCTGCGTTTTCTTCCCTGGTCCTTTGCCCTTGCGCTGCTGGTCGGCTGCAGTACGGTGTCCGCGCCGCACGTGCAGCGCAACGGCAACCTGTCGCCCAGCGCCGCTGCCGGACAGGCGGCCGATGTCGCCGCCGATGCCGCCCGTGAGAGCCAGGGCGCGCCGCAGGCGGTGATCCGCCGCGGCACCGGCACCATGATCAACCGCGAAGCCGCGCGCGCACCGGCGCCGGCGCTGCACGGGGCCAGCACCGGCGAGGCCACGTTCAACTTCGAAGGCGAATCGCTGCACGCGGTGGTCAAGGCGATCCTGGGTGACATGCTGGGCCAGAACTACGTGATCGCTCCGGGTGTGCAGGGCACGGTCACCCTGGCCACGCCCAAGCCGGTATCGCCGGCGCAGGCGCTGAACCTGCTGGAGATGGTGCTGGGCTGGAACAACGCGCGCATGGTCTACAGCGGCGGTCGCTACAACATCGTTGCCGCCGACCAGGCATTGGCCGGTACCGTTGCGCCGAGTACCGCACCGGCCGCCAGCGCACGCGGCTTCGAGGTGCGGGTGATCCCGCTGCAGTTCATCTCGGCCACCGAGATGAAGAAGGTGCTCGAGCCGTACGCGCGGCCCAACGCCATCGTCAACGTCGACAGCGGCCGCAACGTGATCACCCTGGGCGGCACCCGTGCCGAGCTGGAAAACTACATGCGCACCGTCGAGATCTTCGACGTCGATTGGCTGTCGGGCATGTCGGTGGGGGTGTTCCCGATCCAGTCGGGCAAGGCCGAGCAGGTCGCCGCCGACCTTGAGAAGGTGTTCGGTGAGGAGAGCAAGACGCCCAGTGCCGGCATGTTCCGTTTCCTGCCGCTGGAAAATGCCAATGCCGTGCTGGTGATCACCCCGCAGGTGCGTTACCTGGACCAGATCCAGCAATGGCTGGACCGGATCGATACCGCAGGTGGCAGTGCGCGCCTGTTCTCCTATGAACTGCGCTACATCAAGGCACGTGATCTGGCCGAGCGCCTCAGCGAAGCCTTCGCCAGCAGCGGCAACCGTGGCGGCTCCAGCCCGGCGTCGCTGGCACCGGGTGCGATTCCGTCGCAGCTGGGCGGCGAGAGCGATCGCGGCATGGACAGCAGCAACAGCAGCCTGGGTTCCACCACGGGGGGAACCGGCAGCGGCAGCAGTGGCGGCAGCATGAACCTGCCGCAGCGCCAGTCCGGCAATGTCAGTGTCAGCCTGGAGGTGGAAGGCGACCGCGTCGGCGTGTCGGCGGTGGAGGAAACCAACACGCTGCTGGTGCGTTCGACGCCGCAGGCATGGCGCTCGATCCGCGAAGTGATCGAGAAGCTGGACGTGATGCCGTTGCAGGTGCACATCGAAGCACAGGTGGCCGAAGTCGCACTGACCGGCGACCTGAAGTATGGCGTGAACTGGTTCTTCGACAACGCCGTGGCCGGGCGCGCGCTGACCGGTGCGCTCAGCGGGCTGACCCTGCCACCGGCGGCGGCCGGCGCCTGGAACACCTTCGCCGGTGGCGTGACCGGCAACGATGGCGTGGGCTGGGCCTTCACCGGCCACAATGCCGCGGCCGTGGTCAGCGCACTGGACAAGGTCACCGACCTGCGTCTGCTGCAGACCCCCTCGGTGTTCGTGCGCAACAACGCCGAAGCCACGCTCAATGTGGGTGACAAGGTGCCGATCAACACCACCACGGTGAACACCGGTGTGGGCACCAGCACCTACAGTTCGGTGCAGTACATCGATACCGGCGTGATCCTCAAGGTGCGCCCGCGGGTGACCCGCGATGGCACCGTGTTCCTGGACATCGTGCAGGAAGTGAGCAGCGCCTCGGAGATTCCGGAGACCTGCAACCCCAACGAGCGCAACTGCAACCCGCGCATCTCGACCAAGAAGCTGTCCACCGAGGCGGCGGTGCAGAGCGGTGACACCATCATGCTGGCCGGTCTGATCACCGATTCGGCCACCGATGGCAGCAGCGGCATTCCGGGCCTGAGCAGGATTCCGGTGATCGGTGCGCTGTTCGGCCAGAAGACCCGTACCAGCCGCCGTTCGGAGGTGATCGTGCTGCTGACCCCGAGCATCGTCCGCAACGGCCAGGAAGCGCGCAATCTGACTGACGAGTACAGCAAGCGTTTCCGTGCGATGGAACCGCTGAACCAGCCGCGCGCGAAGAAGTAAGGGGTTTATGGCCGGGCTGCGCCCGGCCCCCATGGTCGTGCCGGCCGCTGGCCGGCAACAGCAACAGCAACAGCGGGTTTTCTGAGGGATGGCGGGGCGGTGCGGGTTGTCAGGACACGCCGTAAACCCCTCCCTGGGGGCTCGATGGCGCCATCCATGGCGCCAACGGTCCTGCCAACCCACACCGCCCCACCGCTGACAGATTCCTGCGACTGCTGGTAGGTGTCGGCCTTGGTCGACACGGTAGATCCCCGTCAGATTTCGAAATCGAGAAATGGGGTCAGATCCGTTTTCCGAAGGAAAACGGATCTGACCCCAGCAGCCATTCCGACAGCTCGCAGGAAACTGTCGAAGGCGGGGTGGGTCCGGTTGCGGGGGTGTCCGCGGCATGGATGCCGCGGTCAAGCCCCCATGGGTGAGGGCGCTTTGCTTGCGAAGCACTGCTTCGCAAGCGCCCGAACGCCCAGCCGCCGGCGGCTGGGCCGGACCCCGGAGGGGGGTTTACGGCGTCCCCCGC